>JAABRM010000093.1 GCA_011390955.1 Oscillatoriales cyanobacterium
AAAGCGTTTACTGAGTAATTAGATTCAACGGTTTGTTCGCGAGGCAGAGCCTCTAGAAGGGCATTCCCAGGCAGAGCCTGGGAACGAGAAAATAAACCACAAAAATTTTGTAGGGGCGAAGCATGACCGCCGGTATTTTTGGGTTAAAAGCAGAGATTTAATCCGGTCATGCTTCGCCCTCTGCGGATACTTATGGTTGATTAATCTGAAAACCGCTATAATGTGGTTTATCTATCTGAAAAGCGCTGTATTTACTGTAGAGACGGGTTAAAAACCTGTGGTGCGTCAGATCGGTTTTTTCGGTAGTTTGTTCGCGAGGCAGAGCCTCTAGAAGAGCATTCCCAGGCAGAGCCTGGGAACGAGAAAAAGATATGTTAAATTAAGTAGGTGAACATAATTAATTGCGCTTTTCGTTCCCTACCGTAAATCCTTGGATTCCCGCCTATAGCCTTTGGCATGGGCTTCGCCTAACGCGGGAATGACAGTTTTTCTTCTAATGGGGGTCTATGGTGCATTTATTTCTGCCCACTTACTTATGCTAAAATGTCAGATATAGAAAAACCATTTTCAGGCTTTATTCTTGTCCAATAACTTTTATAGTCACAGTTATAAAATAGGTCAAAAATACGGGAGGATTTTATCTAATGAAGAAAGCAGAACTTAACCAACTGACCGAAGCTATATTACACAGTCAAAAAAAAGCGCTTCCGCTTCAGCGGATCGCTGCGCGAATCGCGGTTTTTCACGATGGCAAAGTAATTGGTTATTTTTATCCGATGAATGATTTAGAAGCCGTGTCGAAAAGATGAATTAGCCAACGTCCTAGACAAAGTAATGGAACAAACGGGATGGGATGAAGCAGAGTTAGTAAAAGCGTTTACTGAGTAATTAGATTCAACGGTTTTTTCGCGAGGCAGAGCCTCTAGAAAGGCATTCCCAGGCAGAGCCTGGGAACGAGAGAAAGCACCAAGATTTAATTAAGAAACCCGGTTTCTAATCCCGGTTTCTAATATTTAATGATTGGCTGAATAAGTCTGTTTGCCCGATCGCCTCTTGTTGGCCAGTTTTCAACCATTTCACCTGAACCGTGCCATTAGCGGCTTCTTCATCGCCTAAAATGAGGCAAACTGCCGCCCCACTGCGATCGGCCCGTTTAAACTGCTTGCCAAAAGCACTACCACTCAGGTCTAATTCCACGGAAAAGCCGGACTGCCGGAGTTTTTGGGCGATTTTTAGGGCTTGGTGTTCCGCAGCGGTCCCGCGAGACACTACATAAAAATCGATCGCCGTTGTCTGGGTAGCATCAAGCTGCTGCAATAAAATAATCAAGCGTTCCAAACCGATCGCCCATCCCACTGCGGGAGTTTCTGGGCCGCCCAACTCTTGCACCAAACCATCATAACGACCGCCCCCGCAAACCGTTGCCTGAGCACCGAGGTCATCAGAAATAATTTCAAAAGCGGTGTGAGTATAGTAATCTAAACCCCGGACTAAACGGTGATTCAACTCGTAGGAAATCCCCAAATCAGTCAGCAGGGTTTGCACTTGTTCAAAATGTTTTTGCGAGTCCGGGCCAAGATACTCGTATATTTTCGGCGCACTGAGGGCAATTTCCTGAGTCCGCTGGTCTTTACTATCCAAAATTCGCAAAGGATTACGAGTCAGGCGATCGCGGGAGTCTGGATCTAATTCTTCTTGGTACGGGGTCAAATAATCCACCAAAGCTTGCCGATAACGCTGCCGGTCTTGGGAATTGCCCACAGAATTTAACGCCAAATGCAGATTTTTCAGCCCCAAAGCTTGCAAAATATCCGTAGCAATAGCAATAACTTCCACATCAGCGCGGGGGTCTGCGGTGCCGATCGCCTCAACACCGATTTGATGAAATTGCCGCTGTCTCCCTGCTTGGGGGCGTTCATAGCGAAACATGGGCCCAGTGTACCAGAGACGTTGTACCCCACCTTGACCATGCAGCTTATTTTCAATAAAAGAACGGACAACCCCAGCCGTACCCTCTGGTCGCAACGTAATCGATCGCTCCTTGCGATCGCTAAAAGTGTACATTTCCTTGCCCACAATATCGGTCGCTTCCCCGATACCCCGTTCAAACAGGGCAGTTTCCTCAAAAATCGGCGTCCTAATTTCCCGATAAGCAGCGCGGCTGAGAATTTCTCTCGCGGTTGCCTCCACTCGTTGCCAATAGCCAATTTCTTCTGGCAGGATATCCCGCGTTCCTCGTAAAGCTTTAATCGTACCCATTCAAATGTTAGATTCTCTTATTTTTAAGACTTCGGTAGATTTCGGTAGATTTCAGAGATCGGCCATAGACAGCCAGCCAAATATCCCAAAAATATTAGCTAAATTTAGCAAATTTAGCTCACTAATTAGCAATTAGCAATTATCATTTAGCATTTACGTCGATCGACCATCAACCATCAACGATCAACCATCAACGATCAACCATCAACGATCGACCATCAACGATCGACCATCAACGATCGACCATCAACGATCGACCATCAACAAACCTGCCAATCTCCAAAGCGATCGCCATAATACTGCAAAATTTGCTCAACCCGTTGGCGGTCTGCTGCCGAAATTTCAGAACCATAAGCAATCCACAAACCTCCCACCTGGCTTTGGGAATAATCAAACTGTGGGGAAGTTTGCGGCATCAAACCCGCTTGCACCCCAACCACTTGACGGATATGGGCTAAAACTTCCCGATAAACCGCCAAAGGCAGTCGGGGAATTTGATACTGTAAAGGATTTTGTCCGACAGTTTGATTGGTCATCTCACTCATCTAGGTTGAATTTGACTTTGATTCAGGGAATTTGGCTCACGAATCCATTGGGCTGACTTATTTAGCCACCGCTTGTCAGGGTGTCTGACTCCTCGGCCATATTCTCAGTAGAATCACTGAGATCCGGTTGTGGCAGCACGCAGCAGTTCACATCATCAATGCAAACTTTGCCACTTTGCAGCGCCCACCGCACCAAAGCCACGCGGTTGCTGGTTTTGGTTTTGTTCAGAATGTTACTAATATGGTTGTCTACAGTCCGTTTGCTGATGTCCAGGCGATCGGCAATTTCCTGGTTAGTTAGACCAGCCGCGACCTGTTCAATGACTTGTAATTCGCGGTCAGAAAGGGTTGCATTGTTTTGAGATTCCCCGTCAAGCATAAGCATTTTCTATATCTGTATATCTGCTTAGATTTTAATATTTATACCCTAGTATCCGCAAGGCTGGTGTTGAATTCCCTAAATTTGCGGTGAAACGATCGCATCAACGGTCACAATATCGGCACAATATAAAGTAAAGCCCTGACAATCTGGTGGCATTTTCCATGACTCCAGATAGATCGGTGACTCAAATCACAGAGATTTAATGATGATGCGATCGCACTTACTTAATCATCCTCTCACTTTATCCTGGAGAAAACCACTCACAGGAATTCTGGGCTTAATTCTGGGCTTAATTTTATCTGCCCTATTCTGGTTGCCCGCTTCCGTTTGCTGGGCTCAAGACTTATCGGCGATCGATAACCAGCCTCAACCCGTGGTCACTGAATCAGAATTCAGTCCCGCTACTTTTGATATCAACAGCATCCCCTCGGAAAAAGTCAGCCAATTTATCCAAGCCTATTTACAAGTCTTAGAGTTAATTGACCGGCGCCAAGGAGAACTCCTCGCTGCGGAGACTGGAGTAGCATCTCAGGGTCTGGAGAAAGAAATTGAAACCCAAGCTGAGGAAATTATCCAGCAAGCGGGCTTATCTAGGCAAGAGTATCTACAGCTTTTAAGTTTAGCCAACATCGATCCAGAATTTGGCGAACGCATTGCCATTGGGTTGCAAGAGGCGAAGTGATTAGCGGGGGAGCGGGGGAGCGGAGGAGCAGAGGAGCAGAGGAGCAGAGGAGCAGAGGAGCAGAGGAGCAGAGGAGCAGAGGAGCAGAGGAGAGAACAACCAACAAACAACAAACAACAATCAACAATCAACAATCAACAATCAACAATCAACAACCAACAACCAACAAATAACTTTTTCTCGATCACCTGCTACCTTTAAGCTGTATTGCAATGCAGGAGTATCGCCATGAACTATCCCCGCGTTCTATGTCTCGGTGAAGTTTTGTTTGATTTGTTGGCGGATCAAGCGGGTCAACCCCTTGAAAAAGTTAAGTCTTGGACGCCCTATCCCGGTGGTGCCCCGGCAAATGTGGCTTGTGCTTTGGTGAAATTGGGTGTTTCGGCGGGATTTGTCGGTTGTGTGGGCAAAGACGAACCAGGGGAGTCTCTGGTACAAATGTTGGCAGAGGAGGGAGTTGATTGTCGAGGCATTCAACGCCATGAGACAGCACCCACTCGCCAAGTTTATGTGCTGCGGTCGGCAGAAGGCGATCGCGAATTTGCCGGATTTGGGGATGCCGCCCCTGACGAATTTGCGGATACTTATCTCAACGCCAAGGATTTGTCGGTGGAGTTGTTTGAACACGCTGAATTTCTGGTCTTAGGTACTTTAGAAATGGCCTATCCCCACAGCCGTGAAGCGATTAATCGGGCTTTGGAACTGGCGGATCTTTATGATGTCAAAGTGTTACTGGATGTAAACCGACGAGATATGTTTTGGCCGCATCCCGAAGAGTCCCCGGCATTGATTGCTGAATTGCTCAAAAGAATTGATTTTTTGAAAGTCACCGTAGAAGAAGCGGAATGGTTATTTAATACCACCGATCCTGGGGCGATTACTTATCGTTTAGATGGCGTCGAAGGGGTGTTAGTGACTGATGGGAATAAAGGCTGTGCTTATTGCTTGGGGGAAACGGAAGGAACCCAGGCAGCTTTTGAGGTAAATGCGATCGATACCACTGGGGCTGGGGATGGTTTTGTTGCGGGAATTGTGCAGCAAATTTGTCAGCATGGAATTAGCTGTTTCCCAGATGCGGAAAAAGTTAAACTTATGGTGCAATTTGCCACGGCAGTTGGGGCAATGACGACGCTGAAACCAGGCGCGATCGCTGCCCAACCAACCCTTGCGGAAGTGGAAGCTTTTTTAGCCAGTCATTAATCACCATTAATCACCGTTAATCACCATTGACGATGTGGCGATCGGGGCGATTTTTTGAGCAAATTCATTAACTAGAATAATCAACCATTCAGAATCTAAGAGATTGCCCACATTGCCCCGATTTTAGGGATTAATTGATAATTTTGCTTTGATAATTTCACCTTAAATCTAGTTGAATATGGCCATAGAAATTGAACGCAAATTTTTAGTTAAAAGCGATGAGTGGCGATCGCTCGCTTCCGGTGAATTGTATGCCCAAGGATATATTGCCAACGAAGCGGGTAAAACCGTGCGAGTTAGAATTGTGGGCGATCGCGGTTATCTAACGATCAAAGGCCCAGGAAAAATGGGTGGGGCAAGGCCAGAATTTGAATATCCCATCCCCATAACAGATGCCCAAGAAATGATGAATAATCTCTGCCATCAGCCGGTAATTTCCAAGACTCGCTATAAAATATCCCTGGGAGAATTAATCTGGGAAGTAGACGAATTTCATGGTAACAATCAAGGGTTAATCTTAGCAGAAGTCGAGCTAACCTCTGAAGACCAAGAAATCACCATTCCTGATTGGATCGGGGCCGAAGTTACGAGTGACTACCGCTATTTTAACGCCTATTTAGCCCAACATCCCTATCAAAAATGGGGCATTAATTAATCCTTTTTTTAATTATTAAGCAGAGATTATTAACCACAAAGACACAAAGGACACAAAGCATAAGAATAAAATAAAATTATCTCTGTGTTCTTTCTGTCTCTGTGGTTACATTCAAAGGATAAAATTAACCAACTGTAGCCAAAATATCTTGGGCATGAGTGGCGGTATTTACTTTGTCAATCACTTGGGAAATTTTCCCGTCGCTATTAATAATATAGGTGACTCGTTTGGCATAACTGCCACCATATACATCATAAGCTTTGGTGATTGCCCCATCCACATCCGCTAATAATTGAAATGGCAAACCAAATTTTTCCGTAAAGGCTTTGTGGGAGGCTTCATCATCCATGCTGACCCCCAGCACAACCATATCTTTTCCTTGATATTCATCATAAGTATCTCGGAAGCTTTGGGCTTCTGCGGTGCAACCAGGGGTGTCATCTTTGGGGTAAAAGTAGAGCACCACAGTTTTGCCAGCAAAATCAGAGAGTGAGACGGTGTTGCCGTTCGTATCTTTAACCGTAAAATTGGGAGCATCGGTGCCAACAGCTAAAGCCATAATTCTGATTACCTAATCACTATAATAGTTCGTCTGAGAATTATATCAGGTTTAGGAGAGTTGGTGGGCAATGCCCACCCTACTTAATCTTATTGTATCAATAAGTTCGAGCGATGGCATAATTAATGGCAGAATTAAATTATCCCAGGGGTTTTAACCCGTGGGATAATTGGATTTTTATTCCCCTGAATCCAATAAATCGACTTTTACTTCACTAGATAAGTGGCGAAACCAAGTGAAATATAAACCAATGGAGAGCAAAATTAATCCGAGGAGTAAAGTTCCGAACTGTTGCCACTGTTTGGTGATGAACATCATCCCCGTCATAAATAACACCAATTGCCAGGGAACCGCGATCGCAGTGGCTAAAATATCTCGCTGATTTTCGCGGTTAATTTTGGCTTGAATGTTGTCTGGGAGATTCTTTCTGATGGGATGCCAAAACCCAAAAGGTCGGGTAATTTTATAGAAATTATCCAAGACAGCATGGTCAGTGGGAGGGGTCAACAAGGTGCCGAGAATACAGCCGATTAAAGAAATAGAACTAGGAATCAGAAAGTTGATATATTCCTCTAATTGGACGCCGCTTAGTTTGAGCGCGATCGCCCCTACCATTCCCCCTAAAGTTCCGGCAGCAAAACCATAGCCATTAAACCGCCACCAGTACCAACGTAGTAGCAAAGGCATAAACAATCCTGAACCCAATCCTAGGGTCAGCCAACCCCAAATATCATTAATATTCACCACCGGAAAACTAAACAGCAAGCCTAGGACAACTACTATTAATGAGGCTAATTGACTTTGGAGAATTAATTGTTTTTCTGAAGCGCGAGGATTAATAATTTGTTGATAAATATCTTTCACCCAGTAAGCGGCACTGGCATTAATAATCGAGTCAAAGGTAGACATAGCAGCGGCCATAAACGCAGCGACTAATAACCCTTTCATTCCCACGGGAACATAAGCTTCAATTACTTTTGGCAAGACCAATTCTGGGTCGGCAATGACTTCATTGGTCAGTCCATAATGAATGCCTAAAATGGCAAAAGCCGTGACCAAAGGCCAACGAAATGAAAGTAAAAGAATCCAGAATAAGGAAAGTAAACCGGCTTCGCGATCGCTCTTCGCGGCAAAATACCGTTGACTCATATAGCCGCCCACCCCGCTAAATCCTTCCAGGGAAGTTTTCAACACATAGAAAAAGACCGTCACCCCGAACAAATTATAACTAGAATACTGACCGGGTAAATCTAACTGCATTTGGGGCGATATATTACTCCAGTTGCTTAAGGTAGTAGAAATTTCCTGAAATTCTCCTGAATCCAAAGGGACGGAAATGGCAAAATCTGCCGGTAACGTAACGGTTTGCAAAGCCAAAATACAGACATAAATAACGGCAATAAAAATGAAAATTCCCTGAAATACATCAGTCCAAATTACTCCATAAAACCCACTGGCTGCGGTGTAAACCATCGCCAAGACAATCATAAAAATTGCCGCCGATCGCTCATCAATTCCCAAGAATTGACTAAAAAATTTCCCGCCGCCAACGGCGAAATAGCTAATAATCCAAATCGAGATAACTAAATTAGCTACTGCACTGATTAAGCGGGCAATATTTCCTTCTTTGCCGGAACCAAATCTAAACTGCATCCATTCGGCTAGGGTCATCATCTGCGATCGCCGATTCCACTTGCCCATAAAAATCATAAAGAAGGCCATCACCAGGACAATGCCGCCCCGAATTTCAATAAAAAAGCCCTTAATTCCTAGGGCGTAAATTAAGGCCACAATCACCATTGTTCCGGCAATATCGGTGTTAGATGCCATCCCCGAAGCCCCCAAAGCCCACCAGGGTAAATTGCGATCGCCCAAAAAATAAGATTCGATACCTTGGGAAGCTTTGCGTTGGAAAAAAAATCCCAACCCCACAATCGCCAATAAATAGACGATCACAATCACATAATCCAAGATTTGCATAAAACTCCCGATTAATTCAACAAATGTAGGGTGGGCATTGCCCACCCTACGACGGAATCAACAAATGTAGGGTGGGCATTGCCCACCTACGATTAATTCAACAAATGTAGGGTGGGCATTGCCCACCCTACGACGGAATCAACATAGCGATGAATTATTCAACAGCATAAACCGCGATATCATCAATAATAAATTCCGTTGACCATTGGCCATCGATATTCGCCAGAGAAAAGAATAGATAATCCAGGTCGTTAAACAACAAGTTGTAAGGGGTATAAGTCGCCGCCCGACTGCGAGAACCCTGGCGAAACACCAACAAATCACTCCTTCTTAAATTGCCAACTCCGGGTCTGGCATAGTAACTAATTGAACCATCGGCATTAAAAGACATCCCCAGAGTCCACCATCCGGTGCGAGTATATTGTTTTTCCGTGGCCATCACATCTTGACCTTCATTATCAGAACGCAAAACGATGCGGAAATGATCGTTATTGCCATTCTGATCTTGATTCAACCACAACCAAATACCGGGCCAATAGTCCACAGAACCAGGGTTTTCCCCCGGTTTATGACCACTCACCCCCACGCGAAACCCGATATGATACCCCTGGCGCTTTTCCCAATCTTTCAGGGGCGGTAAATAAATCCGAGTTACGACACTCAATCCTTTACCCAGGGGCGTATTGTTGTTGCTTAATCTGTGAATCAAATCATCTTGCTGTACGGTGCCTTCAGTTCGTCCAGGGGTGCCAGAAATCCGCGTTTGTAACCGCAAAGCGGAATTGCTACCACGGAGTCCGCCTCTCGGTGTGTTCACCCGTTCCACAATATCGGGATGTCCCCGGACTGTCCCTTCTTGCCATCTGCCATTCGCCGAAACTCCCAGGGGTGGATTGCCTGCGGGAATAATATTTGTCCACCCTGACCCTGGGTCATAATATTGGTTATGCAGTTTGGGATTGTTGTAGTTATAACTCCATCCCGGTTCTTCAAAGTTGTCGCCATATTCAGTCAAGCGTCGTCCCGATCCCGGAGGCGGATCCGCCCAAGCAGCCGGGGCGAACGAAAGAACTGCGACAAGTGCCCAAAGAATTTTCATGTTTGCGATCTTTATTATGGTGGGTAATGTATAAGAAGAGGTGTATGGCTGGGTGTTCCGATTGGTATTCCCACGGGGGCGTGAAGCGAAGCCTCTTGCGCTTAGAGGGCAAATCGCCGCAACCGGAAGATCGATATGTTCTGATTGCCGGATTCCCACGACATCCCTAGAAAATTATACAAATTATCCAAAATGAATCTAATTAGACTTAGGCGATGGAAATGGGCAAAATTATTGGACTACCATACAGGGGTTAGCAAACAATCTTAAAACAATCTTAAATTATGTAAACTTATGCTAAAGTAATCACATATACCAGGAGCCGCTAAATCTGTTCATTCATTAATTGAGCTAATCCGGCAAAAGTGGGTAATTGCAGTAGACATACCGACCCCCATTTTTTTGATGCAATAATGAATGAAATAATCATGTAAATTTATAAATAAATTGACATAAATCTTCAATGAATTTTACGGTGAAATATTTATAATTTTATTCTGTTTTAGGGGCAATCATGGTCATTTTTTTGATAAACATTTGTTAAACTTTTGGAAAAATCCACCCATGAAAAAAATTTTGATTATCGATCGCGATCGCCTGTTTCTGTCCTGCTTAAGTGACTTTTTAGGGTTTGAATTTACCATTAGGACTGCTGATGACGAGTTACAGGGAATCAAAATAACTCAAGACTTTGAGCCAGACTTGATTATCTGTGACTTGAAACTGCCCCATTTAGAAGGCTATCAGGTGTTAAAAACTCTGCGCGAAAACCGGAGTACCGCCAAGATTCCTTTTGTATTCTTATCTTGTTGTTCTGAATGGGAAGAACGCGATCGCGCCTTAAAACTAGGTGCAAATGCTTATTTGAGTAAACCCGTGCGTCTGCGTAAATTATTAGCCGCAATTGAGGAACAACTGGCAACCAAAGAACTGGTATGCATCTAATCCAGTTGGGAAATCCAGTTGGGAAATTCTCACCGGACTAAATCACAGTCGGGGTGTCAGTCCGGTGAAAAACACCCCGAAACGCTTTAGGGATAGTAATTTCAGCCGATCGAGGCTTAAGCTGAGTTAACCGGGTTGTGCGATCGCTGGCTGTAATTGGGGAGAAAATGGCAGAAAAATTGGGTTTATGCAATAGCCCACTTGCATTTACCAGAATTTATCTGTAATAATTAAAGCATCGGTAATTAACCGATCGAACCAATCACTTCTATCATCTTGTTCTACCAATTGTTTGGTCAATTGTCTAAGTATGTCCTTGGGCTAATCTGCATCACCCAATAAGCATGAACAATTGATTACTTTGGTAAAAAATAAAGTTTGCCTCTGGTTGATTATTTAACCGAAGCTAGGGAGATTTGCCAGATTTCCTCTAGCTTTTTTTTTCGCAAAAATTAGCCCAATAATTTATCAAGCCTTCAGGGTTTACCACCGCCACTTTCAGAAGCGATCGCCCCTGACACCAAATCCGGTTCTCAATGCGGGGCGATTCGTTATAAGTAGGTGAAGATAATTAATTGCACTTTTCGTTCCCCGCCGTAAATCCGTGGATTCCCGTCGGAGTTTACCCCCGCGAAGGCCGCCATCGGCGGGAATGACAGTTTTTCTTTTAATGGGGTCTATGGTGCATTTATTTCTGCCCACCTACTTATGTCATTCCCGCGAATGCGGGAATCCATAAACTTTTTAGGGGATTATCGGGCGAGAAAGCGAATTGCCCCCGCATTGAGAAAAGGTGATTTGGTATGACACAGGAACGCAGGGGAAACCTGACCCTTGATGGCTGTTTTCCCCAAAAGTCTTTGATTGCTTGAGCAAGTGGGTACTTGCAATAGATTGGTTGTCGTTTGATTGATTAATTTGCGATCATAAAAATATCGGGACTTTGCTGATGAGATCAATTCGGCTAGGTTACTTAAATCATCGGCCTAGACTAATCCTTAACCATTGGGGTGATTTCCTTGATTAAGGAATCGTGAGTAGTGAACTGATTCTTGGTGAAGACCTGATTTTAACTCTGGTTATTTTTAAGTAACAGCTAAGGAAACTCATTTTTCTTAGCTTTTTTTTGGGCAAAATAGTCGGCAATACTCGGCAATATAGCGGTTATACCATTTACAAAAATTCATCCAACAGCCCCTAACATTCTTCTGGTGGGCAAAAATTTTATTTGTTCTACCATATATGATGGTTGACTTTTGCCCACCCTACAATATAAATACTTAGCTTTTTTTGTTGAAAATCATTGTGAGCGATCGCCCTTTACCCGCGATCGGTCAAAAGGCAATATAGGGATTGTCATAGTTATGAAGTACAAAAAAAATTTGTCATTCCCGCTTCGGGCGGCCTTCGCGGGGGTAAACAAGGCGCGGGAATCCAGAAAACCTCTGTAATTCGGACAATAACCGCTATATTGGTTAATCTTGGCCTCCAGGATGTTAAGCTAAAAAACGCCTCGGAGAGAACCAAGTCGAGAACCAACTTGCCCAAGAACTTGCCCAAGAACTTACCGAAGAACTTACCGAAGCAATTGCCCAATAAATTGCCCATGATTTCTGAAAATAATCATAAAACCTATTCAACTCCGGGAGTTGTCCAATATTACACCGAGTTGAAACAATTACAACCCGCCGAAACTACCATTCTGAAGTGGCTGAAACCGCGACTATCGCAGATGAAAATGCTGGATATCGGGGTGGGAGGAGGACGCACCACTCAACATTTTGCTCCCTTGGTGGGGGAATATATCGGTATCGACTATTCAGAGAAAATGATTGCCGCTTGTCAAAAACGATTTTCTGGGGGCGATTCCGCGCAGCGGATCCCTTACGGGAATCGCGGCATCAGATTAGAAGTTTGTGACGCCAGAGATTTAAGTCGATTTCCCGAAAATTATTTTGATTTTATTTTATTTAGCTTTAATGGGATTGACTTTATTCCTCACAGCGATCGCCTCCAAGTATTTGAGCAAATTCGCCGCGTCGGTAAGCCCGGAGGATATTTTTATTTTTCTACCCATAATCTTCAAGCAATGGCACCGGAATTTAATTGGCAAAAACACCTGAGTTTTAACCCCATCGTAACTTATGTCAACTTAGTTATGTGGGGGTTTTTGCGGTTATGTAATCCGGGCATTACCGGCGATCGGCTAAAATCTTCCGGCTATGCCATCCTCAGAGATGAATCCCACAATTTTCGCTTGCAGACTTATTATATCCGACCCCAAGAACAGGTACAGCAACTCACCCCCAATTTTAGGGACATTAAAATCTACTCCTGGAAAACCGGCTTAGAACTGACCTGCGCCAGTGATTTATATTCTAATGATGATATGTGGCTTTACTATCTCGGCGTCATTCAGTGATAATCAGCTTCGGATTCATCTGAACCAGAATCGATGATGCAAAAGTGATTCAATGATTCAATGATTCAATATTTCAAAATTGCAGGAAAAAGCAGGAAAAAACTATGGCGACAGATATCACGGCAACCGAAGTAAAAGACCCCAATCAGACAGTTTTAGGGATCGATCTGGGGGGAAGCGCCATTAAACTGGGAAAATTTACGGCTGAAGGCAATTGTCTGGCCTCATTATCTGTGCCAACCCCCCAACCTTCCACCCCGGAAGCGGTTGTAGCAGCGATCGCCCAAGGGGTGAGCAAAATTGACCCCCAAGGAGAAAGTCTAGCCATTGGGGTGGGGACTCCGGGGCCGGTGGATGCCAGCAAACGCATTGCCAAAGTTGCCATCAACCTAGCCGGTTGGCAGAATGTCCCCTTAGCTGATTTGCTGGAAAAACACACTCATAAACCTGTGGTTTTAGCCAATGACGCCAACTGCGCGGGAATGGGAGAAGCTTGGTTAGGGGCAGGGCAAGGATTTCAGAATTTTATCCTCCTAACTTTGGGCACGGGGGTCGGTGGCGCAGTGATTCTGGATGGTCAACTGTTTACCGGCCCAATGGGTACGGCTGGAGAGTTGGGCTTAATCACCATAAATCTTTATGGCCCAGAATGTAATAGTGGAAATCGCGGTTCTTTGGAACAATATGTCGGTGTTCCGGCCATTCGCCACCAAACGGGACTGGAACCGGAAAAACTCGGTCACATGGCTGAAGCAGGCAACCGCCAAGCTTTAGAGTTTTGGGAAACTTACGGACATTATTTAGGGGCAGGTTTGGCCAATTTGATCTATGTTCTTGGTCCAGAAGCGATCGCGATCGGTGGGGGAATTAGTGCCAGCGCCAAATATTTTTTACCCTCAACTTGGGCGGAAATCGAACGCCGGGTTTTACCAGAATGCCGCCTCGGTTTGCAACTATTACCGGCGCAATTAGGAAACCAAGCGGGCATTGTCGGCGCCGCTAAATTAGCATGGCAAACTATCAGTAGGGTGTAGGGTGTAGGGTGTAGGGTGTGGGAGAAAACAATTAACAATTAACAATTGACAATTGACAATTAAACATAATTATCAATTGTCAATTATCAATTATCAATTATCAATAGCCGTAACGCACCATGCGGAGGGTGTAGGGTGTAGGGTGTAGGGTGTAGGGTGTAGGGGCGAGCAAGCGAATCGCCCCTACTGCCGGAATGCTTCGCCCGTACATTAATATTTTAGGCAAGAAATATCTGCGGTCATGCTTCGCCCCTACAGATATTTGTGGTTTATGCAATAGAAAATTGCTGTAAAGTTCTATAAAGAAAAAAAACCCTTTCCACAGTTCTGTGGAAAGGGTTATCTCTACATAGCAATCATAATTCCCCTACAAATTGCACTTTTATCGCCATGACCAGACAGCGTGACCAAGCTTAGGTCTAAGAATCCCAAGGACTATCAGACCGATCGGACTCAGTTGCTTCTGATAGCTCAGAATTTCCAGGGATAATTTCCGCACCCGGTTGACGAGCATCCAGGACAGAAACTTTCACCACTTTGTTAATCAATTCTGGGGCTTTGGGTAAAGTTAGAGTCAAAATCCCTTCTTCATAATTGGCTTTTACTGCGGTATTGGCTACAGCAAATGGCAGAGAAACCACTCGGCGGAATTCAGCCCCTCTAGGAAATTCAGACCGGAAAAATTGAGATTTTTCGGTTTCGGGTTTGTCTAGATAAGTTCCCGAAATTAACACCGCTTCTCTAGTGACTTCAATATTTAATTTGGCTCGGTCAATTCCCGGCAGCATCGCTCGGAGTAGCAAACTATCGGTGGTTTCTGCCAATTCGACTAGAGGACGAACGGGAATCTGCCCAGGGGCATTATAAGAGTCATCCAAAGTTTGCTCGATTTGACGATAAATTTTATCAAGTTCATTAAAAGGAAAAGTCATTAGTCTCATCATGGTTCTGCCTCCGATTTTTTTTATTTAAAATAGATTTTGATTCGGTCTTTTGGCTTGGCTTTTTGCTCTTTACAGTTTCTATCTTGCCGAATATTTGAGGATTTGAAAACCCAGAAAACCCTACTTTTTTCTATGTGCTTACCACACCTATGAATTCTCAGAGATTGAAGCTGGGACGGTTTTCCCCCCTGTTCTTCAGGAAAACCGAAAAGGAATGATTCAGGAAGCAGGAAGGGAATGGGCGATCGCGGCCAAAGATTACAGCCAACCCCGCAGAAAATAAATGAACGTTCCCAGGTATTCTTTTAAGACTCTGGTGGTGATGACGAGGTTTTCCGCATCTGGCATGAGATTAAGCACAATTGCCTCCCAAGTCTCGCCCTCAGATGATAATGGGTTGTCAATAAATACAAAGTCGGTGGGAACGGGGATGGCGTTGATGCCTTGTTTTTTGAAGATTAAATACGATCGCGGCATATGAGTGGCGGATGTCACCAGTAACACGGTTTTCAGGTTGTACTGCTGCAAAATTTGCTTGATTTTGACCGCATTTTGATAGGTGTTTAGGGAAGAGTCTTCTTGGATAATGGCGGATTTTGGCACTCCCATCGCGATCGCCAATTCGGTCATATCGGCGGCTTCTGACCCTTCAACGCCACCCCGCCAAGTCACCCGACCCCCAGAGAACAATAAAAAAGGGGCTTTGCCTTCTTTGTAGAGTTTTGCCCCATACAAGGGGCGATCGCCTGCTTCATTCACTTCGACCCAAGGACGGGGGGCTAGGTGAGGACGGGTCGCCCCCCCTAAAACCACGATCGCATCCGCTTGTGGGATGGGATTTGGGGGTAAATGCCGAAATTCCAGCGATCGTAATAAGGCGCTGGACAGCCAACCATTGCCCCCTAAAATGAGGACAATTAAAGTCACGCCCAGGAAATAGGGAACCCACCGAGGACGCCGCCAGAACAAAATCAGGGTAATGACTAGCAGCAGGCAAGCTAAACCTAGGGGGTAGAAAAATAGGGGTAGAAATTTTGACAGAAAGAAAAACATTTCAACTCGATGAATCAATAAAATTGCCACAATATTATGACAATATTTCCACAATATTGCCACAATGGAAAATATAGCAATTTTCAGAGTTATGAAGTGCGAAAAAATCCGGTCTTATTTAGAGCGATCGCTTATATTTTGTATTTTTTCCGCTGGATATATTCCTCAATATTTTGCAGCAGATGAGTTAAATATCTGACTATCTTGTTTTTATCCTCAACCAACTCACGCCAAACTCTGTCTCTTGAGGCATCGCTAAAAGAAACATTTCCATGAGCCAAGTCGCACCGCATTTTGACCACTAAATCAAGCACAGGATCAATTTCTGACTTAGGAAATCCCAAATTGCCAAAAAAACCATACATATCTATTAGGTTTGTAATCGTTTTAGCATCCAGATTTCCTGATATGGGAATGTTTGTTGGATCCAAGGCAACAACTTCATCATCTAAAACGACTTTCAATGCTTCTTGAAGATTATCGGCGATCGTCTCTTTTTTAAGATAAGCATCTCTGAAACTTTTACTCAGATCGTTTAGTACCCACAACCGCTGAATTTTGGGATTCAACTCTTTGTAAGTTAAGCGATCGAGCGATATAGCATCGTGAATGGCAGTGATACCATTTCTAATTGACGATTCAATGAGGTTATAGAGGATCAAGTAGCAATGAGATTTCAGAATTTTCTGAAGTTCAAGATCAACCGTGTACTCACCTGAAGGAAAAGTTATCGACCTCGTAGATCCAGATCCAATTTGTTCAATTTTATCTACTAAATCAAAATACTTATTAATTTCGGCTACTCGCCTCTGAAATTCTTGAACAAACATTGTCATAGACTGTAACCGATCAGTTTATCCTTGACGTAATCAATTCTTTGCCGGATATTCTCAGGTTTGTGGGTATGGTAACGACCGATGGGAATCAGGAAGTTAGATGTTTGATTATTAGTCTCAAAATCTGGCCATAAACTTTTAACAACCAAATCAGGCTTGGTTTGCAGAGCTAGATGAGTACCAACTGAAATACTCTCGAAGTAAGGGCGATAAGTCGCATCAGAATTATGATATTTTTTAAATCCACTGGGAAAAGTATTCCTGACAAAATGCAACATCCTTTCAAAATCGCGTAACTTTCGCTCTTGTTCTTCATGGCTGAAAGTTTGGTTTTTCCAAATCACATATTCATCTAAAAATCTGCCTAGACCTGTTCGCTCTAATTCAACATTATTCTCAGAGTGAGAAATGCAAAAAATTGGATAGGTTTCTGCCAGAGCAAAAAATCTTAATGCCAGTTCTGCTTCTTCATACCGATTTTGAAAGTAATTACCAATTGGACAAAGCTGTAAAAAAATATCGTTTTTGCCACATTCAAAGACGAAATCAATAAATTTGCCTCTGTACAGACCCTTTCTTGTCTCCATAGGGGTCAAATCGAGGCTGCTAGTATTGATGCGATCGAACATATCGTTTCTCACTCTTTCATCAGCTTTGTCTGAAAGAACAACTGTTCTGAGGAGAGTATTTTTTAATCTTCTCTGGCGTGATGGGGCAAGCTCTTTAAAGTAAAACCCATTAAGTGAAGCTAATTTTTTTAAATTATTCAATTGCAACTGGTTCGTCATAAAAGCGGCTAGAGTTCTGACCCTTTGAGATCCATCAACAATTTCTAACCGGCCAGTTTCGGGAATTTCAGCGACAAATATCAGAGGAATAGGCAACCCAAGAATAATAGATTCAATGAATCTGGATTGACGGGTGATGTCCCAGACAAATTCCCTTTGATACTCAGGTACATAAATTTCACTCAAATCGTCATCATCTTTTTCTAAATATTTAGAAACTATGAGTTCTATGGTGAATTCTCTAGTGTTATAGTCAATTTCTCGTCTTCGAGCCTCAATTTGCTCTTCTTGCTCTTCTATTAGATCGATCCTGTTTGGTTGAACTGCGTTAGACATAATTTTTATATTTTGAAGTGTTTTGATTAGATAGTGATATATATATAATTTTATAGCATTTTATTTGAAATGTCAATTTTAATATTGTAGGGTGGGCAAAATTCCACACTTATGGGAGGAAAGAGGATAGAGGAAAGAGGATAGAGGAAAGAGGAAAATTCTCTCTTCTCTCTTCTCTCTTCTCTCTTCTCTTTCCTCTCTTCTTGCCCACCTTACGAATTTTAGGGGCTGTTGGATGAATTTTTGTAAATGGTATTATTTGAAATGTAAACTTTAGGATTAACCCAGCCTGCGGTTTTGCTCTCTGCGGTTGTGCTCTCTGCGTTTTTGATGCCAACAAACCAGGGCAGAAGTTTCTATGCGAAAATATAGAGACGGGAAATTTCCCATCTCTACATTTTTGGTTATATTCCTAAATTTAGGCTATGCCAAGACACTGGCCCGAATTGACTCAACATTAGTGGCGATACCTGGGGCATAAACTTTAGCCACATAGTCGGCAATCATGCGATCGGTGTTAAATAATGGGCCGTTGGTTTTGATTGAGGCTTTCATCATCTGAATCCAGCCATGAGGAATGCCGTTGGCATCTCGGTCATAGTACAACGGGACAATTTCCTCTTCTAATAACTTGTAGAGGGCTTCGGAGTCGATTTTATCCTGGAGTTCTTGGTCGGTGGTATGGGCATCTTCCCCGATCGCCCACCCATTGAGTCCCTTACCATCGGGGCCTGCTTGGTAGCCTTCACACCACCAACCGTCGAGGACGCTACAGTTAATCCCCCCGTTGAAGCAGACTTTTTGGCCGCTGGTGCCCGAGGCTTCCAGGGGACGACGGGGGGTATTCAACCACACATCCACCCCTTGCACCAATTTCCGGGCGGTGTACATATCGTAATCGGGGATAATCGCCACGCGATCGCGCAATTGTTCGTGGTTGCGAGACCAGTCAAACAACCGTTGCAAAATCCGCTTGCCTTCTTCATCAGCGGGATGGGCTTTCCCGGCAAAGATTAGCTGCACTGGGCGATCGGGGTTGCCCAAAATTGCCAGCGATCGCTCGATATCTCGTAGCAACAGATAACCGCGCTTATAGGTACTGAATCGACGGGCAAAACCAATGGTTAACACATCTTCGTCGAGCATTCGGTCTA
>JAABRM010000005.1 GCA_011390955.1 Oscillatoriales cyanobacterium
AAGGTTGCAACATTTCTTGATAGTCCGCAAACTTTCGCAAATAGGCAGAAATTCGGGGAGTAGTGGTGCGACTGCGAAACCGATAAGCGCGAATTCGTTGCGCCATTTCTGGGTCACGAAACACAAAATAAATCCCCAAAGCTGCGGGAATTGCTTCCACATTTAGCACTTGTTCAATATAAAATTTTAACTCTTCTTGCTCATAGTATTTTTGGAAAGTATTCCGACGAGTAATCACCCCATCTCCATAGACCACTTGACCCCGTTCGCGATCGTCAATTAAGACCAAAGAAGAAACAATTAAAACCTTTTGGGTCAACTGCCACGCATTGATTAAAGCTTCTCTCCGTTCTGCGGGGTCTTCAATCACATTAATTACATAACCTAAGTTTACCACATCCGCTGAAATTAAAGCAGTATCGGGGCGATAATACGGATCCCAACCCTGACTAAAATAGCCTTCTGCTTGGATGCGTTCAATATCCCCACCATAACCACAACCATAATCAAAAAATGTGGTTTTTGGGGTGAATATTCCCGCGTCTAATGCTAATCGCATCGGTCGAGAAAAGTCACGGCGCACAATAGCCGCCCGATGCCGTTCAATTTTGGGAATAATACTGGGTAAAGTATCTTTTATTTCCGGGCAATGTATTACCTGATGATCGGATATTTTCACCCCATAAGTTTGTAAACACCGCTGCCAACCTTTTTGGGTGCCAATTTTGGGACTACTAAGTAATCCTAATCTTTCTTCTTGTTTGGTGAGTTGGGCAAATACTCGATACAGGGGATATTCTGGAGTGACAAAGGTTTCTTTGCGATGCAAAATCGGCGGGTTTTCAATGGCTTGATAATCTAAATAAGTTAGAGCAAAATCCGGTAAATTTACTTGCAAGCTGGCTTTTAATGGCGGATGCGGGTCGGTGTCAAAGTCGGGATAAAATAAGTAAGATATTTTCGGTTCATCTAAGTTAAATTTGATTAAAGTTGCCCCATCAATTTGGCCAATTTGCCGCCGCACTTGGGCTTCATAAAGTCGCAAAATCGGGTTTAGGTGATGCAGGGCGGTAGTATGAATATATAAAGCAGTAGGTAATTTTTTGCCTACTTTGCCTAATCCACTGGGTTGGCAAGCATTGATGAGCGATCGCGGTTCTTTTAGCTGGTGAATTAGTTGATTAATTTCCGCTATGGCCTTGTCAAAGTCGAGAAAATATGTTAGTATATCATTGAGGATTAATCTGGGATATTTAGCCATTTTTGCCTCGGTGATTTCTTGGTTGAGAAAATCCTGGGCTAAATAAATCAATAAATCTTGTCTGCGTTGGGCGGTAACTTTCTCCCAGTATGAAGCATCGGTAGCAGCTAAAATCGCGGCAAAAGCATCGGTTATACTGCCAAATTGATTAATTAAGGCTGGTTCCGTGGGCAATTCTTGGCTGAGGGGTAATCGTCCCCGGTTTAAGTAAAAATCAATTAAGGGTTGGAGTATTTCTGCATGGTCTTTAAAGCCGGAAATTCCCGGTTTGATTTTGGGAGGAGTGAGAGGCGATCGCCAAACAGATTGGGAGAATATTTCTCGGCGATCGCTATTTCTAAATACCACATAAACTCCTAGGTATAAAGGAGTGGCTTCAACCCCTAGGGTTTCTTCAATATAATGCTTCAGTTCTACGGGCTGATAGTAATGATAATTTGGGTTAAGTTCGCGGGGTTTTTCCCCACCGTAAGCCAGATATTTTTCCCCGCGTTCTTTTAATATGACTTCAGCGGCAACAATTAAAATATCCTGGGTTAATTGCCACGCATTGACCAAAGCTTTTTGGCGTTTTGCGGCAGAATTTAAGGAATTCAGCAGATAACCAAAATAGACGATATCTGCTGGATGACGTAATTCGGCAGTAGCATAATCGAGAATTGGGGTTTCTGGGGGCAACAGTCCCCCGGCAACCGCTAAACCCAGAGGACGAGGTAGGGGTGAGGAATTTGGGGCAACCATAGGGCAATGGGTGTGATAGATGACTGTGATAAGTTTACGAGCAGAAATAAATGCACCGTAGACCCCATGAGAAGAAAAACTGTCATTCCCGCGAATGCGGGAATCCACAGTCTATCGGTGGGGAACGAAAAGTGCAATTAATTATGTTCACCTACTTAGATGCGATCGATGGGAATACCAAGTATTTTAAGTAATATATCCGATTCCCCGACCAGAAACCGGGTTGCGGCGATAATTTTTGCTACTAACCCAAAATTGTAGGGATTTTCTTTCTTACTCAACCACGAACCTGCGTTGCATTCCCACTGGTAGGGGCGAAGCATTCCGGCAGTCAAATTAATAGACAAGAAAGCAAAATAACGGATCGATCCCCCCAACCCCCCTTAAAAAGGGGGGCTTTAGAATGAAAGCATTCTTGTCTATTGAATAAACCACAAATACCTGTAGGGTCGAAGCATTCCGGCAGATAATTTATTGCTGAAAATATTAGAAAAGAAAGAAAAATTCTTAAAAGCCGATGGCGGTTTCAAGGGGGGTTGGGGGGATCGATCCTTTATTTTGTTTGATTCTAAAAAGCCGATGGCGGTTTTAAGGGGGGTTGGGGGGATCTATCCTTTATTTTGCTTTCTTGTCTAATAGAAAATTGCTGTAAATTAAGAAACCCGGTTTCTCTTTGCCCATAGACAATATAATAGCGTCAACAGCAACCATGCTGATGCACAGCAAAAGCAAGGAAACGCTACCGGAGTAGTTGGTAAAGACTGGGGATTCACTTCAATCAATTGATTAACGTAGGGTTCCACGAAATTACTGTATGCGTCTTCTAATGCGGCGCGTTGTTTGAATTTATTTTGTAGATTAGTCATCACTGACCTCCTTTGTGTCTCTGAGATCAGTGTTTTTTTGGGGATACTGCCCAAGCAAACCCACAGGTAAAATCCGGAAATCCTTGCTACAATGGCTTTACCTGGTTTGGGCAACTCTCCCGTTTGGGCAAGTTTCCCCAAACCAGCACCAGTTTTCTATCGAGGGTCGTCATGGTGGGAAAATCGGGTCAGCCTTTCAAAAAAAGCCGCAACTATGGAGAAAGCGCGGAGGACTTGCAAGACCGTCTCGACTTCGTAGCGGCGTTGCTGGCATTGGCTGATGAGGAGATCACGATTCCCCCAGACCCACTCAAAGCTCAGTTCAAACTGGAGTGGGTGAAAGCAGACGAGTTGAGGGTGTCTGGCATCATTGAGCAAAAACAGCGCAATGGACAGATTAAGCGGATAGAAAAGGGGATTACTAAGAAAGAGTTAGGGGTTTTATTAGAAACCTATCGCCAGAAACCCCTCTTGGAATCAGCGAGAGATGAACTGATTCAAAATGCCCTGGCTTGCCTTCGAGATTTGGGGATTCTTAAGGAGCATGAATCAGCCAAAAATCAAGGATATTGGAAGTTTTCTCTCTGTCTCAAGCATCAAACGAAAAAAGAAGAAAACTTACAGGTTATTCGAGATAAATGGAAAGATGCCTTTGGGAAACTGCCTGAACCTAACCATCCCCCCCAACTCACGGCGACTCTAAAACGCTGCATTTTAGGACTGAAGGGAAGCTATCAACAGGCGCAACAGCAACTCACAGAAATCACCCAAACCCTGCAAAACCTCCTCAAGGATAAAACCCTCTCCATTACCAAGGTTGAGGAAGGCAGTATTATCCTGATTGTGGAGAGTTCCCAAACGGGATATGAGCAACTTAAAACCCTGATTGGTCAAGAGATTGCGGGTTTTCCGGTGGAATATGCGATCGATGAATGGCAAGATATCTGCCGTCGGATGTTACTTGACCGGAAACCCTTAACCAGCAATACGGTTGTCGGTCAGGTTTATGGGAACCGCAACTTAATCGATGAGGATTTATTTGTCGATTTAGCCCTGGTAAAACCGAAACGGAGTGAGAACCCAAAACACCCCCAAGAGATTGACCCGGAAAAAGGTTCCGACTTGTACAATCGGGAGGAAGTCGAAAAACGGTTTGCTTACCGAGAGTTTCTCCAAGAAGTGATTCGTCAACGCACGGAGAAAAGTATTGCCATTATTGGGGAACCGGGGGCGGGGAAAACCACCTTACTCCAGAAATTAGCCTTTTGGTTATTACAAGAAACCGATGATTTAGTGGTTTGGGTATCCTTGGCAGAATTGGGCAGTCAACCCCTGGGAGAGTATTTAAAGCAAAAATGGCTCACAGAGGCATTGAGGAAGTCCAGAGCGGAAATTAAAGCGGACTGGGGGCAGAAATTTGAGGGGGGTGCAGTCTGGTTACTGTTGGATGGCTTGGATGAGATGAGCCAGACGGACCAACAGGCGTTAAAATTCCGAGGTTGGGTGACGGATGCGCGGATGATTGTCACCTGTCGCTTGAATTTGTGGCAAGCCAACCCCAGCCAGTTACAGGGATTTCAAACCTATCTCACCCAACCGTTTCAGGATGAACAAATGCAGGAGTTTATCCGGCGCTGGTTTCGGGGGTTGGTGGAGGCGGGTGAGGATGTCCAGTTGGCAGAATCCTTGCAGTCAGAATTGCAAGAGTCGGGGAAGGAACGGATTAAAGATTTATGCCGCAATCCCCTCCGATTAACGTTGTTGTGTTCGACTTGGCAACAATGTAAAGCGTTACCGGAGACAACGGCGGAATTGTATGAGAGTTTTGTGCAGTGGATCTATGACTGGAAGGAAAAAGAGTTTGGGGTGACGGAGGAGGAAAAGGAACAGTTAAATGTGGCTTTGGGGGCGTTGGTGAAAGCTTGTTCAGATGGGGATGGGACGCGGTTTCGCTTAACTCACTGAGTGGTTGGTGACTATTTGGCGAAACTAGGTCAGAGGTAGTTGTTTGAGATGGCGTTACGATTAAATTGGGCCTTCAATCAATTTACACAGTTCTTTTGCTTTTTTACAGAGAAACTCAGATCTAGATGCCAGAAATTTATCGTAGTCATCGTCTGTGAAGGAATTAGCAGGACAGAAATGAGTTGCTATTATTTCATTGAATTTTTTTAAATCGCTAGACATTAGAGTACGGTATTGACTAGGTGGTTGATTTTTAATTTTATTATTATCACTTCTGGCAAGTAATGAAAAGTTTGATAAACAATTTATTTGGTTATCTTGATACTTGTTCAGTTTTACCAAGTAACCTTTAGGAAAAATATGATGAAATTCCTTTCGATTACCTTTAGATAAAACGTCTTCTAAAGATACCTTCGTCCCTCCAATGAAGTTTAACGGTTCTCCTTGTGCTAAAAGAAGAATAAATGTAGTTGTTGCAACTGTAGACATTCGGAAGGAGTTCTTGAGAAAGAAGTCAGTATCTAAGCATACGTCAAAGTCTCCAAGTTTATGAGTTTTGCCTGCCTTAAGGTTTTGTGCTTCTTCCAAATCTATATCGGTACTCTTAGCTCCTCCCCTTGCATATCTTTGAGAAAAACAGGCACGCCAAAACCATTTCATTATAACTTCGTTTTGCTCTGAAGAGAAAGGATCGCGTTGTTTCCTTGACGAAGCAAACAATGAGGTTAAAACGGGTAATATGTTTTCCATTGGTAAAAGCTTAAGAGAGAAAACATTTAGATCCTTCTTCAAAAAGTCAATAGCCCCAAATATGCCTGTACGAATTTCCTCAAATTTGTCTCGTACTTCACTACCAGCAAGTTCCATAAAACCTTCTGGATTCGCACTATTCATTACTACCGCAGAGCAGCATTTGAGCAGTAAATCTGAGCCTACCTCTTTGAAGCCAAATGGTTCCAATTCTTCAGCAAGTGTTCTAAAGTTCTCTTGTAAGTCAAAATCTTCACTCCAGTTCCAAACAGATAAAAGCTGTAAAGTATCTAATTCAACCCCTTGCCTATTAATCCTCTCAAAAACAGTGGCAACGTATTTCGGTTCTTCACTTTCAAATCGTTCTACAGGAATTCTAGCTTTAGTAAATCTGTCTACTAGCTCATCTATCTGTTGTGCTAAATTTTCATCTAAATTTCTAGTAGTTTTTCTATAGTTAGGGGAGTCGAACACATACTTGAGTGGGAAAAGTTTTGTTGGATCATAATTGGTGGAATCTTCCAAATGTCTAAATGGAACTGATTCTTCGCTATTTAGTTCAAAGAACAGATTAGTCCAGGCAGTATTTTCACTATCTTCAGCAGTAAGAGAATTTTGAAATATGCCAAAAATAGAAGTAATTCTCTGTTGCCCATCCAACACATAATCTATTGGATAGTTAGAATTATTCTCACCAAGTTTGTACGGACCTAAATTTCTTTCGGTTCGTAAACGAGTTATTGTTCTCCAAATTAATACAGAACCAAAAGGAAAACCTTTATAAATACTGTCTATAAAGAAGCGAATCCGATCCAAATCCCAAACAAAACCACGCTGAAAAGAGGGAATTCTAACTTTTCCCCTCTCTACATCAGAAATTAAGTCTTTGATAAAGTAATAAGTTTCAGCCATCGTTGAATTTAGGAAAAACTAAGCTAGGGTTCAATAGGCCATCATACATTGAACTTGACATATAGTCAAGAACGAGCTTACTAACTTTTCTGGAACTGTGCCGAAAATCTCCCCTATCCCGAATTTTACCAAGCATGGCACAATCCCCCCACTACGCCCCATCCCGAAGTCACCGAACAAACCTCCCATACCGGCGAACCATCTTTCGCCTCCCCCCTCACCTGGGAATCCCTGCAACATCTGCCCATGTATTGCCTCAACGCCGACCTCCTCGCCAACGAAACCCGCGAACGGGAAATCGCCCTCACCCTCAGCGAACTGATTTGGGAAATCACCTGTCCCGACGAAGACCCCCCCGAACCCGCCACCCCCGCCGAACTGCGCCGCCACCTCAAAAGCCTAAAACGCCGTAACCTCCTCCCCTACCGTGCCATCCTCTTCGGTAGCGAAACCGTTTCCACCCCGACCCAACCCACCCCAGAACTCATCGCCTTTTGCCAAAAACTGACCGACACCGTTGCCGTAGCCTTCCTCACCGACCAACCCCTAGAAGCGCCGTTAAAAGGCTTTCCCCCCAATCAACCGAATCTGATATCTGCTATTGAAACCTGGTTAGAGGAAATTTGAGGATTCAAGAAACCGGGTTTCTGCGAGAATTTTCGCTGCTGACCCAAGATTAAATCAAGAAACCCGGTTTCTGACTCCTTAATAAACCTCATCGTGACTGCCAATATCGACAAAAACTGCCCGGTCATCTTCTGTAAAATAAAATAATACTCTCTCGTCGTAATCTACAGTAAAACTCCATAAATCCTTCAGCTTACCCGATAGCTTATGGGTTTTCAATCTCGGATCGTAAGGATCTGAAGTAAAGATTTCCACTTTTTGCCAAAATTTATCCTATAAATCTTCATTCCCTTTAATCTTTTTTTTGAAAGCCCGTTTAAAAGCCGAACTAAAACTAACTTCCATGATTATTCCTCAATCATTTTTCTCAATTCATCAATTTGTTTAGAAAACTTAAGTTCGGCTGTTTTTTCTTCTTGACGAGCGGCTTGAAAATTTTCATAAATCTTGTCGCGACGTTCTTCACGGATGTATTGCTGCAACAAGGATTGAATTTCTTCTTTTTCATCCGTAGAAAGACCTTTGATTCCCTCAACTACATCATTAAATGTCATCATTGACGAAGCCTCATGGTACTAAATTACTTTTAACGATATACTTTTAATGATATCCTATTTCACCACTTTAGCGGCACCATAGTATTAGGGTGGGCAGTGCCGAACCGAAGAACCTGTTCACAGTAGTAATAGATATGGCACTGCCCACCCTACGAATCTTTTTTAACAAATGACCACTGCGAACATCCCACCCTAGAATTAATTTTGTCACAAGCTTACCGACACCGTAGCCGTAGCCTTCCTCACGGACGCACCCCTAGAAGCGCCGTTAAAAGGCTTTCCCCCCAATCAACCAAATCTGATATCTGCGATCGAAACCTGGTTAGGGGAGATTTGAGCATTGGCATTTTTTAGGTTAGAATAAGGTTATATGAGACTTTAAAATTAATTATTGTCAGGGCGAAAGCGTAAACTATTAAGGCTTGTCACCGTTGCAATTGTCTCAAAATCCCGGTCATTATGAATTAAGATCAACTGATGTGCGATCGCCAGTTGAGCAATGCAACAATCAATACTACTTCTAACCGTTAATCCCTGTCGTTGTAAATCGTAATAAATTCGGGCAGCCGCGACCCAAGTATTAGGAGTGGGTTCGATATAGTCTTGGTCTTGCAGATAGGTTTCTAATAACCTCCACTCACGTTCATCTCGGCAACCTTGCAACAGTTCCATTTGAGTAAATCGGCTCAAAAAAATGGGTTGCTCCTTAATAATTTCTGATAAAGATTGACGAACCGTACCCGTCTTGTCTCGGAAAACAGCAATCCAAACTGATGTATCAATCAAAAACATTTCGGTTTAACCGTAAGGCTTTATAGTCGTAATCTGTTGAGAATTGAATCTGCCCGCTCAAATCGAGTAAATTTCGTTTTTTGCGGTTTTTGACTAACTCGGATAAAGCAAAGTTAATTAATTCTTGTTCTGTCTGAATATTGGTTAAGCGCAATGCTTCTTTCACCAATTCTTCATTGAGTTCGATGGACTTTTTCATCGCTAGTGGTTGATTTTATGTTCAGATTTATTGTCGTACACATTTACTTATATTAACATTTTTCTGACTCAATGTCCCCCTGATTTGGGAAATCACTTGTCCCGAGGAAGACCCCGCCGAAATGCGATCGCCACCTCAAAACCCTCAAACGCGCCCCACCTCCTCCCCCACCGCGCCATCCTCTTCGGTAGCGAAACCGTTTCCACCCCGACCCACCCCACCCCAGAAGCGATCGCGAAGCGTTGACCCAGGAGAATCGCCTTTTGCCAAAAACTGGGGTAATAGCCTAGAAGCCCCCTTAAAAAGCTTTCCGCCCAATCAATCTCATCTTTTATCTGCCATTGAAACCTGGTTAGAGGAGATTTAAGCAGCCAAGAAACCGGGTTTCTGCGACAGTTTCTGCTACAAACCCGATATTTTGCTAGAAACCCGGTTTCTGCAATTGTAGGTTAAAATATCCTTTGATACACAAAAGAAGGTAAAAAATGGTTAATTCTGTTGAATTTAAAGCAAAAATCAAACAAGTTATGATAGAAATTCCGCCAGAATATCAAAAAAATATTCAAGCAGGAATTGACGTTAAAGTGATTATTGTTTCAGAAGAAACTCCCCAACCCAGATTAATGGATCAATTGGCAGAAAACCCCATTATTGTTCAAGGGTGGGTCAAACCAACCAGAGATGAAATTCACGACAGAAAGTGATGATTAATCAAACAATATTTATTGATTATAATATCTGGCTATATCGGTTTTTGGCTAATCAAGAACCCGACCCCAAAGTAGTAGGGTGGGCACGAACCGAAGAACCTTTTCACAGTAGTAAGTAGGTGAACATAATTAATTGCACTTTTCGTTCCCCGCCGATAGGCTGTGGATTCCCGTCGGAGTTTACCCCCGCGAAGGCCGCCATCGGCGGGAATGACAGTTTTTCTTCTAATGGGGACTGTGGTGCATTTATTTCTGCCGACCTACTTAATAAATATGGCACTGCCCACCGGAAGAATCTCTGGGGATTCATCTACAATTCAACTTATTCCACCACCCAAGTAATCAAATGCAGGGCCAACTCCTTAAAGGACGCTATCAAATTTTACAACCACTCGGTCAAGGTGGGTTTGGTCAAACCTATCTTGCTGCGGATACCCAACGCCCCAACCACCCCCAATGTGTGGTCAAGCATTTACAAGTTCAGCCCCCGTCCCCTGGGGCAACAATTTCTCCGGCTGTTTTAGCCAAAGCCCAGCAGCTATTTGCCCAAGAAGCGGAAATCTTGGAAAAATTGGGCAAACACGACCAAATCCCCCAACTTTTAGCCTATTTTGAAGAAAACCAGGAATTTTATTTAGTCCAAGAATTAATCACCGGCAACACCCTCAGTCAAGAAATTATTCCCGGTCAGAAACTCAGCGAAACTCAGGTGATTTCTTTGTTAAAAGATACTTTAGCAGTTCTCGCTTTTGTTCACCAGGAAAATGTGATTCACCGGGATATTAAACCGGCTAATTTAATCCGCCGTCAAGCTGATGGTAAAATCGTCTTAATTGACTTTGGGGCAGTGAAAGAAATTAGGAGTTTGTCCACTAATCAACAGACTACATCTCTGACAGTGGCGATCGGTACTCATGGCTATATGCCCAATGAACAAGCCGGGGGTAAACCCCAACTCAGCAGCGATGTTTATGCCCTGGGGATTATTGCCATTCAAGCCTTAACCGGGTTAAATCCTGACCCGAAAGTCGGGGGACTGCCCCAAGATAGTAATACCGGGGAAATATCCTGGCAAAATTATGCTAAAGTCAGCGATGATTTGGCCAAAATTATTGATACAATGGTACGGCAAGATTATCGGCAAAGATACGCTAATGCCGCCGCCGCTTTACAAGATATTATAGGTTTATCTCAGCCGAGTGGTACAACAACAGCGGTGTCTTTACCCGCTGCTTCTGGGACTAATGCTACTGTGAAACCAAATCAATCTAGTCTTATGTCAAGAATCAAGTGGAATCGAGGCGATCGACTAGGTTTAGCTGGAGTAATGGTGGGAACAGTGGGAGTGATTACTGCCGCATTTACCGTTCCCGAAATCCGCGAGTTTATCGGATTAGATCGGGCTAAAAATTCCCTTTATCAAGACAATGGGGTTATCCTCCAATATCCAGGTAATTGGGAACTGCAAGAAATTAACCAGCCTTTGGGAGGCGATCGCGCCGTTTTTAAATCTCCTAAACAAACCTCATCAGACCCCTATCAAGAAAACATTACTTTGACCGTCATTGACTTACCTCAACCCCTGAGTAAAGAGCAATATTATGAGCAGTGGTTGCGCCCGCAACTGGAAAGCGAATCTAATATTAAATTAGTGAATACTCCCAATAGTACCACTCTGGATAATCGGGATGCGAATACGGTCATCTATACGGTTAAAGAGGGAGGAATTGAACTGAAACGTCAAGCTATTTGGACAGTGAAAAATGGCACGGTTTACCAGCTTACTTATAGTGGCGAAGTGGCTAATTTTCCCACTGACCAGCAGGTAATGAAAAAGGTGCAAAACTCTTTTAAAATCCCGTAAAAACAGGGCATTTTGGAAGAGAAAACGGCTGGCCCAAGTCCCTACAAATCATGGGATTCCCGTAGGGACTTGGGCCAGCCGTGTCCCTACAAATCATGGGATTTCTTCTCGTTCCTAGGTTCTGGGAACGGTTATCTAGAGGCTCTGCCTCGTGTGATGCGATATCCCGTAGCAGCTAAATTAGGAAAATCTTCTTCTTGGTACGGTTCAAGCCTACCATCTGTAGCCATTTTCTCTGCCCCATTGTATCCAAGCCGCCGCCATCTGGGTTAACCGTCCCCGCTGTTCTGGCTGCACCGGATTAGCCCCTGTAATTGCTTGCAATGCCCAAAACCAATGGTCGGGTTCCTGTTCTAATTCCCTTAAAATCAGCGGGACAACGGGTTGACCCATGCCAATTATTCTTTGGTAAGCTGGGTGCATGGACATTTTTGTAACTAAAGACATCATGCCGGTTTCCCGTCGCCACTGTTCCGCCAGTTCTAAAAATCGGGTTTCTATATCCGTTGTTGCTAAAATCGGATAAGCCCAATTTGCATTGACCCTTGAAACTGAGTAATAATTTTCCATTTCTCCTGCCTTTTTTCTGCTAACATCAACAATTATTGAAAATTTGCCCAAATATCACGGCCAGCATCATCAATTTCCTCTGCCGAAGGTGCCGTTCCCAAGTCCGCACAAATCCCCCACAAAGAACGACGGGGTTGGGAATGGTTATGCGGCAATTCTCGCGCTCATTTCTGGGGCAAGTTGCTCGATTAAACGAAGTCACTAAGAGAAAGTTGTTTGGCTAATTGTAAAACTTGTTCTAGAGTCATAGGAATAAATATTAAATGCGGCTAAATATTACAGCGTTTTTCTGATTAGTGAACCACAAATTTTGGGTAAGGGTGAAGCATTCTCGTAAAAAATTTACGCTTTCAGTAGGTTGGGCCCTGGGAACGAAACCCAACAATTCCCAGAGTCTCAACCCAGAAACCGGGTTTCTTAACTAAATCTCGGTTCAGATGCAGAGGCAACGGAGAACCCGGTTTCTTAACCTAAGTGCCATTCTTGCCGGAGTTCTTCTAAATTGGGAATATCTTCGCGGTCCGCCCACATTCCTTTGGCTTTTCGCATTAATGCGAGACGATTTCTGGTTTGATAATTTTGAATCAATTCGCTGAGGGCTTCGGCGATAAGCTGTTGCTCAGATTTGCCCGTTGTTAGAGCAATTTCTGCCAGTGCCTCTTGGATGGATTCGGGAATGGTAATTTTAGTTTCTGCCATAGATTTATCCGATGGATGGGAGAGGGACACCCCATAGTCTTGTTTTATTTTACCAGGCGGAAGGGGTGCAGGGGTGCAGGGGTGCAGAGGTGCAGGGGTGCAGGGGTGCAGGGGGAACCCAGAAACCGGGTTTCTTAATTAAATCTCGGTTCAGATGCAGAAGCAACGGAGAACCCGGTTTCTTCACTGGCCAATTTCAACTACTTCCCCAGGTGTAATTGTATTCAGGAGGTTGCGAACATTTGGCATCAGAGGAACTAAGTCAGGGAGTCTATTGCTGGAAGCCACCAACACAATGACTGCTACTCCAGCTTGCTGCAAGTTTTGCTGATAGCGCAAATTCTGATCCGTTGTGAGTAGAACCGTGAAGCCCTCTTCACTCATAAGTCGCAGTAATTCACCATTCTTTTTTCCTGACCATCCCATCTCGACAACTGTGCGGATATTATAATCAACAAGTTCACGCTTTAAAGGTCGTGGGGCACATTCATCAAGCAGGATTCGCATAGTAGTTTGTTAGTATTTCTTTGGCTAATTCCAGGGCACCAATGGCTTGTTCCCGACTCACACTAGGAAAATGGTCTAAGAATTCATCCAGTGGGTCGCCTGCTTCCAGATAATCGAGTAAAGTTTTCATGGGGACGCGAGTTCCCACAAAAACCGGGGTTCCTCCCAGGATGTCTGGGTCGCTATGAATTACACGGGCTGCGGTTTTCATGTCACTGACTCGGTAGTAGGAGTTATTTTGATTTTAGCTCAGAGACAGTAGGTTGGGCCCTTGGAACGAAACCCAACAATTCCCAGAGTCTGAACCCAGAAACCGGGTTTCTTCACCTGGGAACCCAGAAACCGTAGGGGCTTTCGCAAGCGCACCGACAATTTGCTGGGAAACGGTCAATATTAATCCGCGCTTGCTTCGCCCTGATTGATATCGGGTATAGGGCGAAGCATTCGGGGAATAAATTTGGGGTTTTTTGCCCGATATTCTTTGCCCAAGGGGTATAGGGCGAAGCATTCGGGTAATAAATTTGGGGTTTTTTGCCCGATATTCTTTGCCCGAATGCTTCGCCCCTACAGGGAAGATTCAGTTGGGTTTCGTTCCTCAACCCAACCTACAGATGCTCATTCCCATACCTCGATGGCGGCCTCCCACACTTTCCACACTTCGATCGCGGCTTCAACCCCATACCTCACGCAAATCCAACAGAAAACCGGGTAATACTTCTTCGCCGGATAACTCGGAGGGATTTGCCAAGACTTCCACCTCCAAACCCGCTCGATAAATTTCCACGGTTCTGTTTTGCGGGTCAATTAGCCAACCAAGGACAGCCCCATTGTCCATATACTCGCGCATTTTTTCTTGCTGGGAGCTAAGAGTATCGGAAGCGGAACGCAACTCCACTACAAAATCGGGACAAATATTAGCAAAAGTTCCCTTTTGTTCTGGAGTCAGGGCATCCCAACGTTCTTGGCTAACCCAACAAGCATCGGGAGAACGATTGGCACCATTGGGTAAAATAAATCCAGTAGAGGACTCAAAAACCTCTCCAGGTTTGTCTGCATTCCGCCACCATATATACAACTCTCCAGAAATGCTTCTATGGCGTTTTCCGGTTTCCCAACCCGTTGGTGGATTAACGATTAACTCTCCTTGCGCGGTTCTTTCCAATCGCAATTCTCGATTGCTGGCTGCCAGGGCAGCAAACTGTTCTTGGGTAACGTAAAGCCCAATGGTTTTGGGCAAGTAAATTAAGTATTCTTCCGTTTCCGGCTTAATGAGCGTCTGTACCATTTTGACCTCTTCGGCGAGTCATCGCCACAACATCATTAACCGTCAGTTCCAGACCAAGCCCGCAATCGGGCAAAACATCCGAGCCCGAACAAATCAGCGGCAGGTCATCTCCAAGCCAGACCCAAATTTGCTGGCGTGCGATATCGATTAACCAAGCCAGTTGGGTTCCGTTGCTGAGGCAATGGAGAATCTTATTTTGTAAATCTAAGGTGCTTTGGTCGGGAGAGCGAATTTCAATTAACCAATCCGGTGCCCCATTAAATGGCCCATCTTCATCCCCAAGGCGTTCCGAAGCAATAACTACAATATCCGGTACTGGCGAATAAGGGGGAATAATGCAGCGCAACTCTTGTACTGCTTCAAACCGATCGGTGCGATCGTTAATATAATTGACTAGGTTCCGTTGTAACCGGGAATGGGAAAGGGTCGGCATTGGTTTTTGCGTCACTCGCCCATCAATAAACTCCCAAGCCGGAGAAGACTCAATATTCGCTTGAGTCAGAAAATCTTCCAGGGGAATCGTTGCCAGGGACTGAGGCATATTTTTAGACAGGATTTCCAGAATGCTATCTCCAGATTATAACTTCTCCCACACTGCCCACACTGCCCACCTCATCTCCCAGCTTCCATCTGTTTGAGGTCATCTTTTGCTGTTTGGCAGTAAGGGTTCTCCTGGTGGCAAAATAGCTGTTCCGCTTTCTGCATATCCTCTATGCCACCCTGATTGTCTTCTGAGAGATAACGGGCAACACCCCGGTTGTAGTAAGCCTCAGCATATTGGGGATTGATTTTAATCGCTTGGTTGAAGTCAGAGATCGCCCCGGCAAAATCTCCTGAGTCCTTATGGATAACACCCCGGTTATAGTAAGCATCGGCATATTGGGGATTGACTTTAATCGCTTCGGTGAAGTCATTTATTGCCCCAGGCACATCTCCTAAGTCAGAACGGACAATACCTCGGTTGTGGTAAGCTAAGGCATACTGGGGCTTGATTTTAATCGCTTCCGTGTAGTCTGCTATTGCTCCTTGTATATCTTCTAAGTCAGCACGAGCAACACCTCGATTGTAATAAACCTTAGCATCCTGGGGATTGATTTTAATCGCTTCAGTAAAGTCATCTATTCCCCCCGGCAAATCTCCTGAGTCAGAACGGGCAGCCCCCCGATTGTTGTAAGCTAAGGCATACTGGGGATTGATTTTAATCGCTTCGGTATAGTCATCTATAGCCCCCGACAAATCTCCTGAGTCTTTACGGGCATTACCCCGGTTGAAGTAAGCTTCGGCATACTGGGGATTGATTTTAATCGCTTCGGTATAGTCATCTATAGCCCCCGACAAATCTCCTGAGACTTTACGGGCATTACCTCGAATATAGTAGGCCATAACTAACTGGGGATTGAGTTGAATCGCTTGAGTGTAGTCCGCAATCGCTCCAGGTACATCTCCTGAGTCAGAACGAGTAAGACCCCGACCTAGGTAAGCCTTCCAATTCTTAGGATTGAGTTGAATCGCTTGGCTATAATCATCTATTGCTCCCGACAAATCTCCTGAGTTCTTACGAGCAAAGCCCCGGTTGACGTAAGCCTCGACATACTGGGGATTGATTTTAATCGCTTCGGTGTAGTCATCTATCGCCCCTGGCACATCTCCTAAGTCTTTACGGGCAAGACCCCGGCTTTTGTAAGCTAAGGCATACTGGGGATTGATTTTAATCGCTTCAGTGTAGTCAGCTATTGCCCCCTGCTTATCTTCTGAGTTAGCACGAACAATACCACGATTGACGTAAGCATCGGCATACTGGGGATTGATTTTAATCACTTGGTTGTAGTCATCTATCGCCCCCTGCGTATCTCCTAAGTCAAAACGAGCATTACCCCGATTGTAGTAAGCATCGGCATATTGGGGATTGAGTTGAATCGCTTGGGTGTAGTCATCTATTGCTCCCTCCTTATCTCCTGAGTCATAACGGGCATTACCCCGGTTGTTGTAAGCATTGGCATACTGGGGATTGAGTTTAATCGCTTGGTTGTAGTCAGCTATTGCCCCCTGCTTATCTCCTGAGTCAGAACGGGCAAGACCCCGGTCGTTGTAAGCAAAGGGATGGGGTTTAATATCAATGGCTTTAGTGTAGGTCTCCACCGCTTCCTGGTAACGGTTTAAATGTAGCAGTAGTTCCCCCCGGAACATATAAAGCACGGCATCCTGATTTTGGCGTTGAATCGCTTGGTCAATTGATGCCAGTGCCTCTGGGTATTGTTTTAAAGAAAACAATGCATCACTCTTCCCCCGCCATGCTTCATAAGGTGCGTTGTCTATTACAATTGCTTGCTCAAAAGACTGCACTGCCTCTCTATACCGGGCTGATTCCCTCAATGCCCAACCTCTACCGTACCAACTGGCATAAGAGTTACGATCCAGGCGAATCGCTTGATTAAACGCTTCCACTGCCTCCTCAGAAACACCCATCCGCCAGAGTAGATTGCCATAGTTAATCCAATCCTTAGCCGTGGCATCTTTTTGCAGGGGGTATTTCCAAGTTTCCACTACAGTCAGCAAACTCATGATCGTATTCTCAATACTATCCAATTCGGGAGGTGCAAAGGTTTCTACCTCCAACCACTGCTGCTCAACTCCCCATACTTCCAAACTTCCTAACAGAGTATTTGCAGGAATGCCCAAACTCCACCCCAGTTGCACGCCACCAAATTCTCCGCTTTCACTTCGTCCGTGAATACCCATTACTCGTCCTTGGGTATCCATCACTGGCCCCCCGCTCATCCCCCCCTGGGTGCTATTGGTGTACACCATCTCGTAACCCTGAGTCAGAGATGCGGTGTTTTGGGCAAAAATAGAACCGCGTTCTGAACTAAATAATTTGCCTGGAGTAAACTCAAATCGAGGATTTCTCAGAGATTCTCCCTTGGGCCATCCTGCTGTAAACACCCAAGGGTACTCATCTTCTTTAACCCGATAATCTGCAAGAGTCGCAACAGCATAGATTTCATTGCTGCTAAACTGCACCAACGCCACGTCTTGACTTTCCTGTTGTTTGATTTTGCTGTAGTCAAGCCGGTAGCGGCGACCGTCCGGGGCGATGAGTTCATAATTTTGATCTGAACCTTTTACCACATGGCGGGCAGTCACTACATAATAAGTGTTTTTCTGTTTGGCAATAATCACCCCAGAGCCCGGAATTGGAGCTAATGATGGATCTTTTTTATCCCGCGACTCGATGCGAACTGTCACCGCCTTGGCTTGGTCGTAAACTTGTTTTACCAGACCCGTGAAAGGCGGTTCTACTTCTTTCATCATTTCTGGGGCGGCTTCGGCTAGTACGGATACGGGCAAACCCCAACTTAGTCCTACCATTTTCTGCCGTTCCGCGTCCGTGGGTTTGCTGCCATCCGCATATACAAACGGGTCGCCAAATAGGGGATTCCCATGTCGGCCATTAAACCCGACAATATCCCCGTATTGGTTAATAATCGGCCCGCCACTCATGCCGCTTTGAATCGGATTCGTATAACCCAGTTGATATCCTTCTTCTAAGGCTTGGTCTGGGATGAGGGATATTTCCCCCTCAGTGACGATAACCCCCCCTTGCCCCCCCTTGCTAAGGGGGGGTTCTGAGGATTCGGAGGACAATTGCTCGCCGTTACTAAGTGAGAACCCCCCCTGCCCCCCCTTATTAAGGGGGGGTTCTGAGGAAGGTTCTGAGGAAAATTGCCCCTCCTTTCCAAGAGGGGATTGGCTTTGCCCCCCCTTAGCAAGGGGGGGTTGGGGGGGTTCTGAGGATTCGGAGGAGAATTGCCCCCCCTTAATAAGGGGGGGTTGGGGGGGTTCCGCCGGAAAACCCGCCGCCCAGAATTTTTCCCCTGGTTTTAAGGCCACATCAGACTTAGGAAATGTCCCCACGTCATAAATCCGGTCAGCATTAAACTCCAGTAAGCCTAAATCATTGTCCTGAAAGTCGATATTTTCCCCAGTGACAATTCGGGCAGGATAATCTAAACCGTCTGATGTTTGAATGCGGATATTTTTCACAAAAGTTAATTCATCATCGCTATTAGTTTCAGCGCGATATTTGCTGGTTCCCTGGATCGCCCGCAAGACGTGCTGATTGGTGACTACGGTGTAAGTGGAGCCCACTTTTCTGATAATGGTGCCCGAACCCCCGGACTCACCGCCGATGACTTTGACGGTAATGGCTGAAGCGATTTGCTCTAATTCTGCTGAGGATAATTTGGGGTTATTTTGTTGTTGGGAAATACTCGGCAGGAGCGTGCAGCTATGCAACGTCGGGGTGATGAGTAGCAGTGTTCCGATGAGGATGAGTTCAGAGGTTTTTTTCATTATTTTTTTCCTTAGCGGTTTTTCTCGTTATTTCTCGTTCCTAGGCTCTGCCTGGGAACGGGTATCTAGAGGCTCTGCCTCGTGTCAAAATGGTCGATCGCCGGAGGCAGAGCCTCCGGGAGGGCATTCCCAGGCACAGCCTGGGAACGAGGGTGAATGGTCGATCGCCGGTGGCAGAGCCTCCGGGAGGGCATTCCCAGGCTCCCGCCTGGGAACGAGAGTAAAAGGACTATATTACTTGTGGAATCAGGCTTTGAGTCCATTAAAATGGACTTGAGCTTTGAGCCAGGGAATTGATTCCCTGGCGGTTGATGGGACGATCGCGGGGTTGACAGGAGGCAGAGCCTCCGGGAGGGCATTCCCAGGCTGGAGCCTGGGAACGAGGGTACGGGGCAGCCATCATTCCGCAGGCAAGTTATTCTGTTAGCTGGCTGACTAAGGATCGTCAATTTCCCCAGTTTCCGTTAAAATTTGCCTGAACAAAGCGGGGGCAATGTAAAAACCAGCCCGATCGCGCAACTGATTCATCTCTTCTCGAATGGAAGATAACTCACCCATTCGCCAACTACGCAGTAGAATTCCTAATATTCCAGTGATATTTAGTCCCAAAGAACGGGCAATTCTTCGACCTTCCAGTTCATCCAACAAAGTCCAATCAGCTTGCATAGTCAACGCAAGTGCGATCGTTTCTGCTTCACCTCGATCTAAGTTTTGCCTAAGCAATTGCACGAATGGGGTATTTTCTATTGGAGCAACAATCAGCCATTGTGAGGCGATCGCCTCACGAATTGCCTCGGAACCGGGAAGGTCTTCCTCAACGCGCAATTCCTCCAATACCCCTGTGGCGATATGAATTGCCCCGAATTGTTGGCTTAGTAGTGACAACCGTCCAATAATCGCCAAGTTTAAAATTGGCGAAGTGTTACTGACCACGGGCATAGTTTAAATCCTCTTGAAGTTCCTCTTCCCCGTAGTGACGAATCACCTTTCGCTCTCCCAATAACTGACCAAATTCATAATGTCCCATTTTCGCCAGTTCTCTAGCCTGTGCAAACGAGAGCATTTCTTGGGCATATAAAGCTACCGCTAATTCTTTTAGAAGTTCCGATTCAATCCGATTTTCTGGTAAACGAATTGATTTGACAATCGAATCCGGGATATTAAGCTGCACAATCATAGTTAAAATTCTCCTTATCTATAAGGTACGAGGGTAATCGCAGGAGGCAGAGCCTCCGGGAGGGCATTCCCAGGCTCCCGCCTGGGAACGAGGTGAATTGATTCCCAGGCGATTGATGACGATCGCGGGGTTGACAGGAGGCAGAGCCTCCCGACTGGCATTCCCAGGCGGGAGCCTGGGAACGAGGGTAAGGGGCAACCATCATTCCAGGGGCAAGTTTTTCAGAACCTCGCTCATGGGGATATAGACTTTATTACTGCCACTCTGCTCAATTGGAGCCATACCCCCACCTTTGCCCAAATCGATTAACATTTGTCTGACGGCTTCTGGGTTATCTTCGGGTCGCAGGGTAAACAACATCATGCCGCATCTTTCGTTTTCGTCGATCGCCGCGCAGACTATGGGCAAGTTATTTCGGGTGTCGTTGGTAATGTAGTTAAGCTGATTATTCATAGCCGCTTGGTCGAATTTGGGCGAAACTTCGTTACACCGGGCTTCAGGGGTCCAGTTGGATTTGCTGAAATATTCCGATTTCCAACGGATAATGGCTTGTTTTTTTCCTGGGGCAGTTTCCGCGTAGGTGGTATAAGTCCCTTGGGCGTCTTGCCCGCAGAAGTAGCGCGGGGTGATGATGGGAATTTCGCTTTTTTTCTCCTGGCAGCTAACCAAACCGAGGGTGAGTAATGCTAAACCGGACAAGCGGAAAAGTTTGCTGGTGAAAGGCTGAGTTGACATAGGGGTAGACTCCCTTAGCGGTGGGAAGATTCTTATATAATAGACTTCTGGCAAAATTCGGGATCGATCCCCCCAACCCCCCTTAAAAAGGGGGGCTTTTAAGAATTCTGCATTTTTGTCTAATATTTGATTCATGTTGCCCGGTAGGAATTCCCGTCCAGGAACCGAGTTTTTACATAAGTTTATGACCCAGAAATTATGAGCCAAGACCCCCCAAATAATCGACCCAGACCAGAAAGACGAGAACCAGGGGAAAACCCCAGAGTTCGCAGAAGTCAGCCCCAGCCTTCGGTGGTGAAGTTGCAAGTTATTAAATTGCTGCGGGGGGCGATCGCTGTTTTAGAAGGGACTCTGGAAAAACTGGAAGCTGACCCCACTGCCCCATTGTTGCCACCAGCCCCGATCGCTGTGCGCCAAGTTTTAAGACCGATTCGCGCCCTTTTACCCGCAGGGATAAATCGGCAATTTTCCGACTGGGGTTTAACAAGTGCGATCGCTGGTTTATTGTTAGTAATTCTGTTGACAACGACCACATTAATGCCCCCAGAACCCGCCGAACAAATCGCCCAATTACCGCCAGAAACTCCGACAGAAATCACCGAAAATCCGCCCCAGGAATCGGAAGTTCCACCGGAAGTATCAGAAACAGAATCCACCGCAGAGGAAATCCCCGAAAACACCTCAGGAAAAGCCGAATTACCGCCGGAATTACCGCCGGAAACCAAAACGGAAACAACGCCGGAATCCGAGCAGGCGATCGCGGAATCTGAGCCAGAACTATTCGATGATTATACCACAGAGGAAATATTGCCATTAACTCCAGAACAGATTTTAATTGCCTCAATTGAGAATCAAGTTAATCAATTAAATCGTGGTTATTCTCAGGATTTAATTAAATCAATTAATGCCGATTTTAAACGCAGTTTTTTGCAGGTGCATCTAAATGATATTTGGTATAATTTAACTACGTCACAGCAAGATAAATTTGCTAGTAAACTGCTGGCAGAAGTCAAAGGATTAGACTTTAGTATCCTGGAAATTAGAGATGGAGCAGAAAATTTAGTGGCTCGCAGTCCGGTGGTGGGTTCACAGATGATTATCTTACGGCGTTCTCTGGTGAATATTTCCTAAAAAACAGTTGATATTAGTTGATTTTTTACGGGAATAAGCTAATAAGTAGGTGAACATAATTAAGTAGGTGAACATAATTAATTGTACTTTTCGTTCCCCACTGTAAATCCTTGGATTCCCGTCGGAGTTTACCCCCGCGAAGGCCGCCATCGGCGGGAATGACAGTTTTTCTTCTCACGGGGTCTGTAGTGCATTTATTTCTGCCCACCTACTTAATTGCACTTTTCGCTTCCCCCTGATAGGCTGTGGATTCCCGTCGGAGTTTACCCCCGCGAAGGCCGCCATCGGCGGGAATGACAGTTTTTTTCTAATGGGGTCTGTGGTGCATTTATTTCTGCCGGTAAACTTATAATATACAAGAGTGTTTTGATTAGAAAAAGCCCCCCTTTTTAAGGGGGGTTGGGGGGATCGATCCGTTATTTTGGCATAGGTCTAATATCAGCATTCAGCGGAATTTGTTAGGGGTAAATTTACCGCAGCGATCGATAAAAACCTCCTGAAAAACCTCCTGGTCTAGAAGCGATTCCCCTTGGTTGTTCTTCGCTTCACCCATTGTTGGGGAGTGAGTCATGGTCAACCGGGTAGGGATGAACCAGCGATCGCTGGTCGATCGGGGTTGGCGATGATTCAGTCACAGCAGGTCAAGGCTATGGGTCATCTGGGTTAGCCGACCCTAGCAGACTATCGGTGTAATCGGGCAAGATAGTGCTAAAATTAAATTCGATGTCAGGCAGAAGCTATCAGCGATCGCAAAGATCGTTCCGGGCTGTTGTCAAGAGTGGCTTCTTCTTCCCATCAGCTTTTAGCTGTCTAAGTCAGGTTTTTAGGGATATTCCTAAGAACCAATAAGATCGGAAAAACTGAGAGGAGAAAAATCACTCAATTAAACATAGTCTGAACCTCAGATAAGCTGTGAGTAAACTTGACACCATTAACCCCTACAACCTATAATAAATTGCGATACCATGCTTAAAAGTATTCTGGGAGATCCTAACGAACGGAAAGTCAAAAAATATAAGCCCTTGGTGATTGATATTAACCTCGCCGAGGAACAAATCGAGAAACTTAGTGACGATCGATTAAGAGGTAAAACTGCCGAATTCAAACAAAAGTTAGCCAAAGCTAAAACCCTCGCTGACGAAAAGGAAATTTTAGACGAAATTCTCCCAGAAGCTTTTGCCGTAGTACGAGAAGCCGGGAAACGGGTTTTAGGAATGCGCCACTTTGATGTGCAATTGCTCGGTGGAATTATCCTCCATGAAGGACAAATTGCGGAGATGAAAACCGGGGAAGGTAAAACCCTGGTGGCCACTTTACCCGCTTATTTAAATGCTCTGAGTGGAAAAGGGGTTCATGTGGTGACAGTGAACGACTATTTGGCCCGTCGGGACTCGGAATGGATGGGTCAAATCCATCGTTTCTTGGGCTTAACTGTGGGTCTGATTCAGCAAGGAATGTCACCAGAGGAACGAAAGAAAAACTATGCCTGTGACATTACTTATTGCACCAATAGTGAGTTAGGATTTGACTATCTCCGGGATAATATGGCCACTTCAATGGCGGAGGTGGTACAGCGTCCGTTTAATTACTGTATTATTGACGAAGTGGATTCAATTTTAATTGATGAAGCGCGGACGCCTTTGATTATTTCTGGTCAGGTGGAACGACCAACAGAAAAGTACAAAAGAGCTACGCAAATCGCCAAGCAATTGGATAAAGATAAGCATTACGAGGTGGATGAAAAGGCTCGGAATGTGATTCTGGCTGATGAAGGTTTCGAGCAGGTAGAAGAAATTTTGGGGGTGAAGGATTTATACGACCCCAAAGACCCTTGGGCTCATTATGTTTTTAATGCCATTAAAGCCAAAGAGTTGTTCGTTAAGGATGTGAATTATATCGTCCGCGATGAAGAAGTGGTGATTGTGGATGAGTTTACCGGACGGGTGATGCAGGGTCGTCGCTGGAGTGATGGTTTACATCAGGCGATCGAGTCTAAGGAAGAATTACCGATTCAACCGGAAACTCAGACTTTGGCGACGATTACTTATCAAAACTTTTTCTTACTTTATCCCAAGTTGGGTGGGATGACGGGAACTGCCAAAACTGAAGAGCCAGAATTTGAGCGGATTTATAATCTACAAGTGACGGTGACTCCTACGAACCGGAAATCACAACGCCGGGATATTTCCGATGTGGTTTATAAGGCTGAACAGGGGAAATGGAAGGCGATCGCCCAAGAATGTGCCGAGATGCATCAATTAGGTCGTCCGGTGTTGGTGGGGACAACTTCGGTGGAAAAATCTGAGGTGCTTTCTCGGTTATTAAGTCAGTTAGAAATTCCCCACCAATTACTGAATGCTAAACCAGAAAATGTGGAACGGGAATCAGAAATTGTTGCCCAAGCCGGTCGCAAAGGTTCCGTGACGATCGCTACTAATATGGCCGGTCGGGGGACTGACATTATTTTGGGTGGGAATGCGGAATATATGGCCCGCTTGAAAGTGCGCGAGTATTTGATGCCCAAAATTGTCAAACCGGAAACTGAAGATGAGTTAAGTTTTGCCAAAGTACCGGGGATGCAAAAACGTTCAACGGCGAAAGGCTTTGCTCCCGGTCAAAAAGTGAAAACTTGGAAGGTTTCTCCGCAAATTTTCCCCACGGGATTATCCGCGAATGCAGAAAAAATGCTGAAAGAAGCGGTAGATTCTGCGGTGGCTACTTATGGAGAACGCAGTTTAGAAGAACTGGAAGCTGAGGATAAGTTGGCGATCGCGGCTGAGAAAGCCCCGACCCAAGATCCGGTGATTCAAAAGTTACGGGCGGTTTACAATAAAATCCGCGAAGAATATGAGGAATTCACCCATAAAGAACACGAAGAAGTTGTCAACCTCGGTGGCTTGCACGTTATTGGCACTGAACGTCACGAATCACGCCGCATTGATAACCAATTGCGCGGTCGCGCTGGTCGTCAAGGCGACCCCGGTTCGACGAAGTTTTTCCTCAGTTTGGAAGATAATTTATTGCGAATCTTTGGGGGCGATCGCGTCAAAGGCTTGATGCAAATGTTCCGAGTAGATGAAGATATCCCCATCGAATCCGGGATGCTGACTCGTTCTTTGGAAGGGGCGCAGAAAAAGGTGGAAACCTATTACTATGACATCCGGAAACAGGTGTTTGAGTATGACGAAGTAATGAACAACCAGCGGCGGGCAATTTATGCCGAACGCCGTCGGGTTCTCGAAGGGCAAGACCTGAAAGAACAGGTGATTACTTATGCGGAAAAAACGATGGATGACATCGTAAATTACTATATCAATCCTGACTTACCTTCGGAAGAATGGGACTTGGAGAAATTAGTCAATAAAGTGAAAGAGTTTGTCTATCTGCTGCGGGATATGGAACCGTCTCAGTTAGAAGATTTATCAATGGAGGAAATTAAAGCTTTCCTCTATGAACAAGTCCGCATTGCTTACGACCTCAAAGAAGGTCAAGTGGATCAAATTCGTCCCGGTTTAATGCGAGAAGCGGAACGGTTCTTTATTTTGCAGCAAATTGATACTCTTTGGCGCGAACATTTGCAGCAAATGGATGGCTTACGGGAAGCGGTCGGTTTGCGGAGTTACGGTCAGAAAGATCCGTTAATTGAATACAAGAGCGAAGGTTATGAATTGTTCTTGGATATGATGACGGATATTCGGCGGAATGTGGTTTATTCCTTATTCCAATTCCAGCCGCAAATGCAATCAGCCCCTCAACAGCAACCTGTGGGGTAATCTGATGATTTGTTGACGGTTGACCAGTGATAATTCTTTTGTACGGGCGTTAGGCGAAGCCCATGCCGTCAGGCTATATGGCCATTCGCCCCTACGACTTTTCACTTGTACGGGCGTCCTTGCGGAGCCCATGCCGTCAGACCTTATGGCCATTCGCCCCTACGACTTTTCACTTTCCCTCAACCAACAACCAACAACCACCAACCACCAGCCACCAACAAACAACAAACAACAAACAACAACCAACCAACAACCAACAACAAACAACCAATAACAATCAACCAATAACAAAAAAATGGATATTTACAAAAGTGCCATTCGTCCCATTATTTTCTCTGGATTACAACCAGATCCAGAGTGGTGGCATCATCAAACTATGGAAGTTTTAAACGCCTGGGATAGTACCAGTAATCTACCATTTAGTCACTGGATTCTGGAACAAGTGGCGAGTTCTTTTCAGTGCAGCGATCGCCGCTTAGAAATGTCTTTATGGGGGGTGAATTTTCCCAACCCCATTGGATTAGCGGCGGGGTTTGATAAGAATGGCACCGCTGCGCGGGTTTGGTCAAAGTTGGGCTTTGGCTTTGCGGAATTGGGAACGGTGACATTTCACGCGCAACCGGGTAATCCTCGTCCCCGAATGTTTCGCTTGCCAGAGGATTTAGCGGCGATTAATCGCATGGGTTTTAATAATCAAGGGGCGGCAGCATTAGCCACCCGTTTATCGGAATGGAAGAGACATCAATTCAGCGATCGAACTACCGATAAAACCAGAGAAAATTGGCCAATTTTGGGAATTAATTTAGGCAAGTCTAAAATCACTCCCTTAGAAGATGCCCCGGCTGATTATTTGGGCAGTTTTCGCCTATTAAAAGATTTAGGGGATTATTTTGTGGTGAATGTTTCCTCACCCAATACTCCGGGGTTAAGAACTTTGCAAGGGGCGGAACAGTTGTCAGCAATTTTGGATGTTTTGCAACAGGAAAATCAGGGGATTAAACCTATTTTAGTTAAGATTGCTCCCGATTTAGAATGGGACGCGATTTCTGAGGCGATCGCTGTGGCGAAAAATTACCAAATTTCTGGGATGATTGCTACAAACACGACCATTAGCCGCGAGGGTCTAAAAACTCAGACCATTCGGTTAACGGGTCAACCTGTGACAGCAGAAGCGGGCGGTCTGAGTGGCGCACCTTTAAAACAGCGTTCTACAGAGATTATTAGATTTATTTGGCAGGAAACTGGCGGACAAATGCCGATTATTGGTACTGGGGGAATTTTTACCCCTGAAGATGCTTGGGAAAAGATTACTGCTGGGGCGAGTTTGCTAGAAATTTATACGGGGTTAATTTATGAAGGTCCCTGGATGATTCGGCGAATTTGTGAGGGTTTATTAGATAAATTAGCGGCGCATAATTTAACCAGTTTGAGTCAGGCGATCGGCATTGCTCATTCAACGGTCAAATAAAATTGACCCTTCAACCCCCGCGAGGGGGTAATTTTGCCAAAATAACCAACAACCAACAACCAACAACCAACAACGTCTTTTGGGGAGTCAACATGAGCGGTGAAAAACGGCGGTATATCAGAGTAGACGAAACAGAATTACGGCGTTTGCGGGAACAAGAAAGCCGTTTACGGTCGGTGCAGCAAGATTTACCAGACCGATTAAGTGCGGTGGCACAGCAAACCAGGCAGGAGATGCAGCAACGGTTAAGCTATTTGGCAGAACGGGAGGAAAGACAAGCGGAACAAACTAGACAACTGAGAACTTATTTAGAAAATTTAGAAGAAAATACTCATCAATATTTACAGCAACAAAGACAGCAATTTCAATCTACTTTGCAAGAGGCACAGTTGCGCCAAGAACAAGCGATCGCCCGTCAAAAACATGACTTACAATTGGCGATGCACGCGGGGTTTGAGCAACAGCGCGAAGAATATTTACGGCTGACTAGAGAACAGCGTCAAGAATATCAGCAATTATTCACCCAGGAACGCCAAGCGAGAGAAAAAGGTCAGCTTCAGCTTCAGCAACAAATCGATCGCATGGGGCAGGATATTCAGGATATCCATAAAAGTCAAGAACGCAAAAATCAACTGGCTCAGGATTTGTTGGCCGATGTGCGCGAAATTTGGTTAGCAATCGATCGCGATTATCAACATCAACGGTTTGCTCCCGGTGCGTTGGCAAAATTACAGCGATCGCTGGATATGGCGAAAAATAATATTGCCGCCGGAGTCAGTGAAGCTGCGATCGCCACCAGTCAAAAAACCTATCTAGATTTAGTCGATTTACGGTTAGAAATAGAACAAAAAGAACAAGAATGGTTGCTATTTTATAATGCTGCCTTACAAGATATTAGAAGTTTAATTGCCGAAGTGCAAGCTAACCGAGAATGTACCATTGAAATTGGCAGTGATGAAGATGCGGAAGCCTTTAAATTAGAGGTGGATTACTGGAGTGTCGGGGCGCTGACTGCTTATGAACAAAAACTCGCAACAATAGAAAGTCAACTCACCACCAATGAATCGAGTTTAACCACCGAAATTCTCCAAGAATTAGGGGCAAAGATTGAAACTTTGCAGCCACAACTCGGAGAAATTGTGGAACAGGCAAAACTGGCGATTTTGAGTTCTCAATTACGAGCAGAAATAGGCGATCGCGTAGTAGAAGCCCTGGGTGCCCTCGGTTATAGTTTGGTCGATCCACAAGCGGATTCTTGCTATGCAGCCGAAGATCCCCGCCAAGCTTATGGAGTAAAAGTGAAAAATATTGCCGGGGATGAAGTGGTCACGGTCATTACGCCCGATCGCGATTTTGGGGTAAATTCAATTTCGATTAACACTTTCAGCCCCACATTGCTGGATGAAAAAGCAACTCAACAAAATTCTCAGGCAATTTTTGAACTTTTGAACGAAGAAGGCGTCAGACAAAGCGGTGAGTTAGTCTGTCATCCTGAACCGAAGCCGGAATATCGAGAATTCCAGCAGTTCAGACAACAGAAAACTCAAGTTGAACCAGAAACCCGGTTTCTCCCTTAACTCATGTTAAGTAGGTGAACATAATTAATTGCACTTTTCGTTCCCCGCCGATAGGCTTTGGATTCCCGCCTGTAGGAAGAAGAGAGAAGAGAGATGCTGCCGGAGTGTGGGGTGCAGGGGTGCAGGGGTGCCCACCATCTGCAGGGGAAAACAATTAACAATTGATAATTGATAATTGACAATTAAACATAATTATCAATTATCAATTATCAATTATCAATTATCAATTATTCCCTCTCTCCTCTCATGGGGTCTGTGGTGCAGTTATAGCAATTGTCATAGTGATGAATTACAAAAAAACCTGTCATTCCCGCGAAGGCGGGAATCCAGAAAACCTCTGTACTTCCGAAGGGACAATAACCGCTATATTTCTGCCCGTCTACTTAAACCACCAAAACTTAAATTAAGCAACCGGGTTTCTGCGTTAAACTATGCCAAAAAAACAAAAGTTAAACTAAGAAACCCGGTTTCTAATTATGAGACAATTAACAAAAATTCTCGCTGCGGGAGACCCAGCGCCTTTATTTGTTTTGCCCACAATTGAAGAACAGGAGGTTTTTCTCGCACAACAAGCAGGGACGCCCATTGTTTTATTATTTTATGGCAATGATGACTTCCCCTCTTGTCGCCAAGTTGCGGCAACTTTTCGCGACTGTATGCCCGAATTTCAGCAGTTAAATACTCAAGTAATTAGCATTAGTCCAAATTCTCCTTTAGCGCGGCAAAAATTTGCTCAAGATTACCAGATTCCTTTTTTACTCTTGTCCGATTTTAACCATGAAGTTAGCCGGAAGTATGGAGTATGCAAGCATGGTGAAGTTCCAGACAATCCATCGACGTTAGTCTATAGTCGTACCGCCTTTTTGCTGGATTGGAATCTGAAGATTGTGAAAATTTATTCCTTAGTAGACCCACTGGATGCGATTAGTGAAATTTTAGCGGATATAAAAACTAAACTTTCACAAGAATCCCCGCGACAAATTAATATCCAAGCGCCAGTTTTATTGATTCCTAATGTAATGAGTCGCGAATATTGTCGTTATTTAATCAATGTTTGGGAAACCGAAGGTAATTCGGAGTCCGGGCAAATGCGCCAATACGGGAATAAAACCATTGGGGTGCTTGATTATAATTACAAAATTCGCCGGGATCACTTTGTAGAAAAACCGGAATTAATCGATCGATTAGATATAATTATGAAGCGGCGGATCTTTCCCGAAATTAGAAAAGCTTTTCAGTTTCCGGTGACTCGAAGAGAAGGTTATAAAATTGGCTGCTATGATGGCCAAAAAGGAGGATTTTTCAACCGTCACCGGGATAATACGACTCCGGGAACTGCCCATCGTCGGTTTGCCATGACGTTAAATTTAAATGCGGCGGAATATGAAGGGGGTTATTTAACTTTTCCCGAATATGGCCCCCATTTATATAAACCGGATACGGGGTCAGCGGTGATTTTTTCTTGTTCCTTAATGCATGAAGCCACCCCAGTGAGGTCAGGTCGTCGGTTTGGTTTGTTTGCCTTTTTTTATGGAGATAAAGAGGCAGAAGCGAGACGGGCTTATGAAAGTCGGGTGAAAAATGATTACAGTCAGATAGTGAAAATTGAACAATGAAATGGCTTAATTGCTGGATTTTTTGCTGGATTTATAGTCATTTCAATTAAGATTAATACAACTATGTAGGGGCGCAAGCATTGCGCCCAAATTAATCTCGAAATCGTAGCAATAATTTTTGAAATTGGTATAATTTTGTTTGATGTTCTAAAAACAATAGAGACGCGATCGCTCGCGTCTCTATATGCTAACAATTAAAGGTAATTTTACGGATTAGAGGAAAAATTTCCGGGGGTAGAGTTGTTGGCATTATTGGAATAAGGAGCGTCTACAAATCCCAATTCATACAATTGTTGATAAGCTTGTTGTCCCAGGTCGCGAGTCGGCTGTTGAGAACGAATGATTTGAATCAGTAAAGGAATGGCTAATTCTGGCTTATTGTCAGCGCGATGAACCAAGGCAAGCTGATAAGTAGCTTCATCTCGCATTTGGGCAGTTTCTACCGCTCGATCTCGATAAAAATCCGATTTGTCATTATCAATTCCCGCAAAAGCAGCCGCTAGTTGTTCGGAGAAATTAGATACTTGATTGAGCATCCCCCGAACTTGTTGCAGTTGTTCGGCAGCGTTGGCATAGTTTTCTTGGGCGATCGCCTCTTTAGCTCTTTCCAGTAACCGCTTCCCGGCTTCCATACCGAGTAAACTATTTTCTCTTGCCAAGGGGGGAATGGTTTCGGGATCAGAGTTGGCTTCTGAAGTTGTCGGCCCAAACCCTAATTCTAATAGTAGCCGATCCGCTTGCTGTCCCAGTTCACGAGTAATCCCTTGGGATTGAATCACCTGAATTAGTAAAGGAACCGAAAGTTCTGGCTCATTTTGAAGGCGATGAATTAAGGCTAATTCATAAGTAGCTTCATCCCGTTTTTGGGCGGTTTCCACTGCTTGATAACGGTGCCATTCCGCAACTTTATTGTCCAATCCTGAGAAAGTGCCGGAGAGTTGTTGATGAAAATTTGATAACTGATTAAAAACTTGACGGGCTTGTTGTAATTTTTCAGCGGCTTGAGTATAATTTTCCTCAGCGATCGCACTCTTCGCTTCGGCAATTAAACGATTTCCCCCTACTAGACTTAAAACACTGGTTTCTTGCGCTAAAGGACGAAGGTTTTGTGGCCTAGTCGGATTCTCTGAATTCGGGGAGAAACCGAGGGGATTTGTGGTTGGGTTAGACTGTTGAGAATTAGCAGAATTATCAGAATTAGCAGCATTATTCCCTGGCATGGCTTCCTGGGCAGCCGCCGAAGGCATTAAACTCAATGAAGCCACTAAAGGAAGGGAGAATAAATGAATTAAACCAAGAAGCCGAATTTTTGCAAAAGATACCAACATGGAGATCATCCCGCTAACAACTACCGTAATCTGAAGTATCAATCTGACCGCTGTTCCGGCAAACAATTAATGTCGATCCGAATTGGCGCGATCGCACGATGGCTTCAGCAACGATAAGGGGAAAGCGGGGCGGGGAATACCGCTTCCCAGGACACAGACAAATAATCAACGGTTCTGACCGTTAGGCCAAGACAGAGAAGGAAAAGCGATCGCAACCGGCAACTTGTTAATATCTTACGAAGATATTTTGATTGTCCAGGATCTTCGCCCTAAGACTGTCTCCGGTTGAGTCAGCCATTGACCGCGACTGGTTGGATGAAAACAATTTGGTAAATGCCAAATTTTTAGATATCTTAACATTCTTGGTTAAACCCGCAAGGAATAATCACGAATTCCGGCCTAAAATCCCTCAATTATGTTGTGTCAATTGTTTTGTGGATCGCCGAAGATATACCATAGGATCCGGGGCGTGGAGAGCGAAGGGGTATCAAGATTAAGCGGTTTATCAAGGAGTTAGTCTAATGACAGATATCGATCTTTCTTATCAAGGCGTTGGCGTGGCTGATGAAAATCTCGGCATTTTCTTACAGCGAGGTGGAGAAGAAATTCCCCTGGTGAAGGTGCGCGATCGCTTCACCATCTGTCCGGCAGCCTCAGAGGCGATGGACTGGGACAGAATTATTCCCGCCAAACAACATAAAACAGTTACTCGCGCTAATTTAGAAGTATTCACGGTGGAACCAGAAAGCCTGGAAGCCTCAATGGAACACGCCCGATCCTTGGACGTAGTGGAATTTGTCAGTCATCTGTATCAAGGAAAAAACGATCCAGGATTCTTAGTGTATTTGGGCAATGAAATCACCATTCAGTATGCTGACAATGTAGACCCAGCCACCCAACAGGCGATCGCCACTGCCGTCGGACTCAAACTCCTTCGACCCCTCGAAGGAGTTCCCCACACCTTCATCTTTGAACTCACCCGCGACTGTCGGGAAAATCCTCTCAAAATTGCCAACCGGCTGATGCGTACCGAAGAAGTTCTCGTCGCCGAACCCAACATCATCACGGAAACCCAGGCCAACTACCGCCCCAGCGACACCTTCTACCACAAACAATGGTATCTCAACCACAGTGGCGGCGCTCAACTTGCCGCTAACTCCCACATCAACGTCGAATCAGCCTGGGATATCACCAGAGGGCTGCGTTCCGTAGTTATCGCCATCACCGACGACTCCATTGACCTCAACCACCCAGACTTTCAAGGTCTAGGCAAAATCGTCGCCCCCCGCGACCTCAAAGACAAAGACTTCCTCCCCCTACCCGGTACGCCCGAAGACAATCATGGCACCTCTTGCGCCGGAGTAGCCCTAGCGGAAGAAAACGGCAATGGCATTGTCGGCGTTGCCCCTGGTTCTGCCATGATGCCCATTAGAACCACCGGCTACTTAGATGACAACTCCATCGAGGATCTATTTGACTGGGCATCCACCAAAGGCGCCTCAGTCATCTCGTGCAGTTGGGGGGCTTCCGCCGTCCACTTTCCCCTCTCCCTGCGGCAACGGGCGGCGGTGACTCGCGCTGCCACCCAAGGACGGCAGGGCAAAGGTTGCGTCATTGTCTTTGCCGCAGGCAATTCCAATCGCCCCACCGACGACACCGTAAATGAAACCGGCTGGCCGAACAATGTCATCTCCGGACGCACTCAATGGCTGAGTGGTTTTGCCACTCACCCCGACGTAATTACCGTTTCCGCCTCCACCAGCTTGAACAAAAAAGCTGCCTACAGTAATTGGGGCAAATCTATTTCCGTCTGTGCCCCCAGCAACAACGCCCCTCCTGGCATTTGGTTGCCGGAAACGGGCTATATTGCCACCGCCCCACAGATCGCCCAATCTCTCAGCGGTCTGGGTGTTTTCACCACAGACCGGGTAGGGGCAGCGGGTTATGACCAAAGCGAGTTTACCGGATACTTTGGTGGCACCTCTAGTGCTTGCCCGGTGGTTGCCGGAGTTGCCGCCTTAGTCCTTTCTGCCAATCCGGATCTCACCGCCAAGCAAGTTAAGCAAATACTCGAACAAACCGCCGATAAAATTGTTGACCCTGACCCTGACCCGCAATTAGGAATTAAATTAGGCACTTATGACAGCAACGGACATTCTCAATGGTTTGGCTATGGCAAAGTCAATGCCGGAAAAGCCGTGGCTTATGCCCATCAACTTTATACGGTGCAGCGGTGGATTTCCCGGTGGACAAAACAGCGCATCTCTCAAATCTTTAAAATTCCTGACTACCAAGCGTCTACTAAGAGTTTGTTTCCCTTAAATGTCTTTGGCACCACCAATAACCCAGGCATCACCAGCGAAGTCTCAATTTCTGACAGTAACCCTGTTAAAGACATTGAAGTCACGGTGAATATTCAACATCAATTCTTGGGCGATATTGAAATCTATTTAATGGCACCAAACCAAAACATCGTCCAACTCCAAAGTCGTAATTTAGGCAGTCAAACTCAGCTAAACAAGTCTTACAATTTGCAAAATACCCCCCTGCTTCGTCAATTTGCCGGATTGTCCGCCAAAGGCACCTGGAAATTAGTCGTTGTTGATTGTGTTCCTGGGGATACGGGAACTTTGAATAATTGGGAATTAAATATCGGATTGTAAGGGCAAAATATGCCGATGATATTAGATTATATCATCGGTATATTTCGCTTTTTTCTGTCCAAATATGTATTCATAACCCAAAATTTCTTGCGAAAATTTAATGTAAAACGCGATGAATTTTATCTCCATGTGCCGATAAATTCAAAAGAATTTATGACTTGATTAAATACTCTTTCGTCTATAGGATCGATTTCTCTCCCATAGTCTCCCGTAAAAATTGTGATTAAATGGGTGTTATTTGGGGTAAAAAATGATGCATAGCGAAACGTTGTCACATAGACATCATTTGGCTGCGATCGGCTGGTATAAATCACCGCATCTTGACGACTTATTTTCGTTTCTTCCGTATTGAGAATTTGTGTATAATTGTCATGGCTCACCGCTAGATCCCAGATATTTTGCAGATTCCCTGGGCGCGGTTTTACCTGAATCACTACATCGGAAATTCGATGACCGCAGCCAATTTCTCGATTAATGCGACAACATTCTAATAGTTCAATATCCGCTGGGTTTCTTAACAAAATGAGTAACTCATTGCCATCTTGCCGTTTTTCTGTGCGGTAATTCGCGGGAATATTTAGCTTAAACCCAAATTCTTCATTGGCAATTTCTCGACTTTCCTGAGTGGGGGTTACTTGAGGGATATCAGGACAATTTTCGCGGGGCATTTGAGCCAATATGGGGGAATTCGCGATCGCCATTGTCAGGCAAGATAAAAATAAGAAAAATTTTTGGTATTTCATCGGAAAAATTACCTCGATTGGCTGTGAATATCATCTGAATTTTTCTTTTCAAAAATTGTTAGTAAAACTGGGCTGATTAAATAATGATGTCCCAGACAAGTTAAGCCCGCTTTTGCTCCCATTTTTTCCCGGATTTCGGGGCTATATAGTTTAAAGCCCTTGGGAGAAAATGAAATATGTATCGGTTCTTGTTGATATTTAAAACTGGAGTCAACTAGATAAAAACGCCCCCCTGGACGGAGCACTCGCTGCACTTCTGATAAGAACTTTTCCGGGTGCTGGTAATGTAAAAAGCTGATGGTATTAAATACCGCATCAAACTGTGATTCGGCAAAGGACAAAGATTCGGCGTTGCCTTGAATGAAGATTAGTCTAGGGCGATGGTTTCTAGACTGTCTTGCTTGGGCCAACATTCCCGGAGAAAAATCTAATCCGGTTCCCCGTAATTCAGGAAAGTGACCGGCTAAACGGTTTAAAAGTTTGCCTGTCCCACAGCCAATGTCCAAGACATTAGGTTGGGGCGGCAGGGTGACATATTTTAGCAATCTTTGGTGAACTGCTTGGTAAAATACTGAGGGAAATGTCCAATCATAGCTGAGTGACCAGTTGTTAAAAAAATCTTCTTTTTTCATGGCCGGTGATGCTCCAAAATTAATCAATAATTTAAGGCTTTAATTAGGCGATCGCTATGTAAATTAATTCATTAATTTACATTTTAGTAAATATTTGTAAACAAAAAGTTACCGTTTAGAGAAAAATTTTCTGCGATCTCATGTGATATAATCAGATAAAATGCCTCCTGCATCTACTAGATTGTACTTTATATTTATCTGAAGAAATAATAAAATGTTAGCGTTTCCTGGGATTTCCGCGATCGCACAAATCTATGAAAGTGCCAACTCGGTTGTGTATCGGGGAATACGCGATCGAGATGGACAAGCAACGATCCTCAAAGTCCTCAAAGAAAATTATCCCACTCCCGCTGAACTGGATCGTTATCGCACGGAATATAATATCACCAAATCCCTCAAATTGCCAGGAGTGGTGCAAGTTTACGACTTGCAGAAATATCAAAACACCCTCGTCATGTTTCTGGAAGACTTTGGCGGAGATTCCGTAAAAATCTGGATGCAGCAGCGCCAATTTAGTCTCAAGGAATTTCTGGAAATTGCGATCGCCACCACTGACGCATTAGGGCAAATTCATGCGGCAAATATCATCCACAAAGATATTAACCCCAGCAACATTGTGGTTAATCCAACCACCCAACAAGTCAAAATCATCGATTTGGGAATTGCCACCCAATTAACCAGAGAAACTCCTACCCTGAAAAATCCCAATATTTTAGAAGGAACTCTGGCCTATATTTCGCCAGAACAAACGGGGCGGATGAACCGTACTCTTGATTATCGCACAGATTTTTATTCTTTGGGGGTGACATTTTATGAAATGCTGACCCATCAATTGCCCTTTGATAGTGCAGACCCCTTAGAATTAGTCCATTGTCATATTGCTAAACAACCTTTACCCCCGGCGTTAATTAATCCGGAAATTCCCCAGGTTGTCTCAGATATCATTATGAAATTGATGGCGAAAACCGCAGAGGAACGTTATCAAAGTGCCTGGGGGATTAAAGCAGATTTAGAAGAATGTTTAGCCCAATTAACCAGTCAGCAGAATATATCAGAATTTCCCTTGGGACGTTATGATATTTCCGATCGCTTTAAAATTCCCCAAAAACTCTACGGTAGAGAGGAGGAAATTGCCGCTTTATTAACAGCGTTCGATCGCGCCAGTTCTGTCCAAAGCGAACTGATGTTAGTGGCGGGATATTCGGGAATTGGCAAATCGGTATTAGTCCAGGAACTTTATAAACCGATTACTCAGAAACGAGGTTATTTTATTGCGGGTAAATTCGACCAATATCAGCGCAATATTCCCTACAGTGCGGTAGTGACTGCTTTTCAGGAATTGGTCAGACAATTGTTAACAGAAAACGAGGAGCAACTGAAGCAATGGCGAGAAAAATTATTAGCCGCTTTGGGGGTGAATGCTCAGGTAATCATTGAGGTGATTCCCGAAGTAGAATTAATTATAGGCCGCCAAGAAGCCGTGCCAGAACTGGGGGCAACGGAAGCCCTAAATCGGTTTAATTTAGCGTTTCAAAACTTGATTAAAGTTTTTACCCAGCCAGAGCATCCTTTGGCCTTATTTATTGATGATTTGCAATGGGCGGATGTTGCCTCGTTAAAATTAATTCAACTGCTGATGAGTGGGGCAGCGCCAGGATTATTTTTAATCGGGGCTTATCGGGATAATGAAGTAACCGGCGGTCATCCTTTGATGTTGACCTTAGAGGAAATTCAAAAATCCGGGGCGACTGTCAATTCAATTTTTCTGTCCCCTTTAGAACTGCCAATTATTAATCAGTTAATCAGCGAAACCGTCAAGCAAATCCCGGAAAAGACGATGCCGCTGGCTGAATTGGTGCAAGGAAAGACCGGGGGCAATCCTTTCTTTTTGCGAGAATTCTTAAAGTCCCTGTATGGGGAAGAATTGTTAAATTTTAACTATCAGCTAGGGGCATGGCAGTGGAATTTACAGGAGATTCAAGGACGGGGAATTACTGATAATTTAGTGGATTTGATGGCGAATAAAATTCAAAAAATGCCGTCAGCTACCCAAAAAGTGTTAAAACTGGCTGCCTGTATTGGCAACCGATTTAATTTGGAAATTTTAGCGATCGTCCGTCAATGTTCTGAGACACAAACCGCCCTGGATCTGCGGGAGGCGATCGCCCAAGGATTGTTACTCCCTTTGGCTGATAATTATCAAATTGTGGAGTTTGATTTGCCTAGGAATCCCCAGGAAAAATTGACTATAGAATATAAGTTTATCCACGATCGCATTCAGCAAGCGGCTTATTCTTTACTGAGTGAATCCCAACAGCAGGCAACCCACTGGCAAATCGGACAACTTCTGTTGCAACATAGTTCTGAATCAATCCGGGAGGATAAGATATTCGATCTGGTGAATCAGTTAAATTTAGGACTCACCTTAATCGATCGCCCCGACCAACGATATGAAATCGCTAATTTTAATTCGATCGCAGCTAAAAAAGCGATCGCATCAGCGGCTTATGATTCAGCATTGGCTTATTTAAAAATTGCGATGGAACTCTTAGCCGCCGATGGGTGGCAGCAGCGTTATGAGTTAACCGTAGAAATTTATCAACAAGCGGTGAAAGCGGCATATCTCTGTGGCAAATTGCCGGAAATGGAGCGATCGATTCAACAGGTGCAACAGCATGGGAAAAATTTGTTAGATCGAGTAAAAGTCGATCGAGTCCAAATTCTCGCGTATAAAGGACAAAATAAATCTCAAGCGGCGATCGATTATGCGATCGATACTTTGAAGCGGTTAGGGGAGAATATCCCGAAAAAACCGCAAAAATATCAGGTGTTTCTCGGATTATTAGAAACTAAATTAGCTTTAGCGGGAAAACGGATTTCTGACTTAGCGGATTTACCGACGATGACCAATCCGGTAAAAAAAGCCGCGATGCAGGTGATTTCTAACGTATCTGCTGCCGCATATACGACATCTCCCCAAACTATGGTGCTGCTGATTTGTAAACAGGTGAATTTATCCATTAAATATGGCAATACCTCTGATTCTGCCTTTGCTTATGCCACTTATGGCTTAATTCAATGTGCCATCTTGGGCAATATAGAATTAGGGGCGCAATTTGGTAAATTAGCTTTAAAAATGATCGATCGCTTGAATGCTAAAGAAAGTCAAACCAAAACCTTATATATTATTAGCTGTTTTATTACCCACTGGACTCAGCCAGCGAGATTAGCTTCCCAGTCTTTGCTGGATAACTATCGATCGGGATTAGATACGGGAGACTTACAATTTACGGCATATTCCGCTTATATGTATGGTTATTATTCATATCTTGAGGGCAAAGAACTCTCGGTCTTAGAACGAGAAATTGCCGCATTAATTGAATCGCCGGTTTTGCTGAAGCAACCCATATCCGGTTATAATTGCCAACTGTGTCAGCAAGTGGCGTTGAATTTAATCGGTGAGTCCGACCATACTTATCAGTTGATTGGTTCGGCTTTCGATGAGGGGCTTATGGTGCCCATGTATCGACAAACTAATTATATCAGCGGATTGGCTTATTTTTATATCCATAAACTAATTCTTTGTTATCTGTTTGAAGCGTATGAAGCAGCGTTAGAAAATGCCGCGATCGCTAAACCTTATTTAGCCAGTGCGATCGGCATGATTTTCGTGCCGGTGTTCTATTTCTATGATTCTTTGATTCAATTGGCGGTATATCCGGTTCCCCCCTTTGAAAGGGGGGTTAGGGGGGATAAAAAAAATCAGCAAAAATCTATCCTGAAGGCGGTGGCGGCGAACCAGAAAAAACTGAAAAAATGGGCGGATAGTGGCCCGATGAATTATCGGCATAAATTCTATCTGGTGGAAGCGGAAAGATATCGGGTTTTAGGGCAGGAATACCAAGCGATGAAATGCTACGATCGCGCGATCGCTATTGCCCAAGAAAATGAGTATATTCAAGAAGTTGCTTTAGCCTACGAACTCGCGGCCAAGTTTTACTTATCGATTGGCCAAGAAATCACCGGCAAAGCCTATATTCAGGAAGCAAGTTATGCCTATCAACTTTGGGGGGCTACGGCTAAAGTTAACGATTTACAGCACCGATACCGCAAATTTTTCCCCACCCCCCTCCGTCGCCCCTCCTTTGAAGGGGTGGTTGCGGGGGTGAACGATCGCACATCTTCGACAATGGCGACCACCAGTGGATCGACAAATCATCTGGATATTGCCACAATAATGAAAGCTTCTCAAGCAATTTCTGGGGAAATTGTTTTAGATAAGTTATTGGCTAGTTTGATGAAAATTACCATCGAAAATGCCGGCGCCCAACGAGGTTATTTAATTTTATCGCGCCAGGGAAATCTGATGGTAGAAGCGGCAGGTAGTATTGACCAAGAAATAGTCACAGTTTTGCAGCCAATTCCCGTGGGTGAATGCCAGCAAATGGCACAGGCGATCGTCAATTATGTGGCGCGGACGCAAGAAACCGTGGTATTAAATAATGCCACCAAAGCAGGGAATTTTACCAACGATCCTTATATTAAAAAATATCAGCCTTTATCAATTCTCTGCGTGCCGTTGATTAACCAAAATAAACTAATTAGTATTGTTTATTTGGAAAATAATCTGACCAGTGGCGCATTTACCCCAGAACGAGTAGAAATTTTACAATTGTTATCGGGACAAGTGGCGATCGCGATCGAAAATGCCAAACTTTATGCTGAGGTTAGAGAAAACGAAAGTAGATTAGCCCAATTTCTCGATGCCATGCCCGTGGGGGTGGGAATTCTTGATGCTGCGGGTAATCCTTGTTATACCAACCGGGTGGCTAGGGAATTACTAGGTCAAGGAGTAGTTTCTGATGCCAGTTCCGAGCAAATTGCGGAAGTTTATCGCCTCTATAAAGCGGGAACTGGCCAAGAATATCCATCCGGTGAATTGCCGATTGTGAGAGCTTTTAAAGGGGAATCTTCTACAGCGAACGATATCGAAATTCACCAAAGCGATCGCATCATTCCAGTAGAAAGTTTTGGCAAACCTGTTTATGATGAACAGGGAAAAATTGTTTATGCGATTACCTCTTTTCAAGATATCACTGAACGGAAAAAAGCGGAAGCCGATCGCGAACGGTTTACCAATGAACTTTATCAATTGAATCAAGCCTATGAGCGATTTGTCCCCCGGCAGTTTCTCCAGTTTCTAGAAAAAGATAGTATTGTGAATGTGGAATTAGGGGATCAAGTGCAGTTGGAAATGTCCGTGCTATTTTCTGATATTCGCGATTTTACCGCGATTTCCGAAAGTTTGACCCCAGAGGAAAACTTTAGGTTTATTAATAGTTATTTGAGTCGCATGGAACCGGCCATTATTGAAAATAATGGGTTTATTGATAAATATATTGGTGATGCGATTATGGCCTTATTTGGAGGCGAGGCTGATAATGCCGTGAAAGCCGCGATTTCTATGCTGCATCGTTTGACCGAATATAATCAACATCGGGCGAATTCTGGTTATATGGCGATTCGCAATGGGATTGGCATTAATACAGGTCTACTAATGTTAGGAACCGTGGGGGGCAAAAACCGCATGGATAGTACAGTAATTAGCGATGCGGTGAATTTAGCTTCGCGGGTGGAAAGTTTGACCAAAAATTATGGATTGTCCCTGTTAATTACGGAGGAAACTTATAGCCGCTTAAAACATCGAGAAAGTTATCACATTCGGAAAATCGATCGCGTTCAGGTGAAAGGAAAGTCTCAATTAGTGACTGTTTATGAAGTGTTTGATGCAGATATGCCTGAAGTTAAAGAGGGCAAGTTCGCCACCTTAGCAACCTTTAGCGAAGCTTTATCCCTTTACAATGAAGAGAAATTTTCCCAGGCTGCCCAATTATTTGCTCAATGCTGCTGCCAAAACCGGGGCGATCGCGTAGCTCAAATCTATTTTGAAAGGTGTCAAAAAATGTTATAATAGAGTTTTGAGTGGGTGGAGTCTGTGGGGATAAAAAGGACAAATAACAAACAACAACCAACCAACAACCAACAACAACCAACAACCAACAACCAATAACAGGTGTAATGATAATGCAGGCTATTTTTTGGACGGTGGAAGAAGTGGCCGAAAAAGCCAAACAATTCTACGACAATGGCATTCGCCAACAAGTTGAGTTTGGGGATAATATTGGCAAGATGATTGTGATTGATGCGGAAACTGGCGAATACGGAATTGATCAAAGTGGTGTAGAAACAGCATTAAAGTTTAAGCAGAAAAACCCCAATGCCAGATTGTTTACGATGCGAATTGGGTATGATGTTGCGGTCAGTTTTGGTGGCGCAAGTGAGAGGATCGCTGAATGATTTACGGAAGATTGATTGATGGGAAAGCAACCGTAGCAGTGGTGTTTCGTTTATCTGGACAGCCTGATTTTTCTATAAATTTTGTCATCGATACTGGATTCAACGACTATCTTACCTTACCACCACAAGCAGTTAGTGCAATGAATCTTCCATTATATTCCAGTACCCAGGCAAGATTGGCTGATGGGAGAGAAACATTATTGTCTATACATTTAGCAACAATTGTTTGGGACAATGTAGAAAAAGTTGTGCCGATTTTAGCTTCTGGTTATAAACCTTTACTGGGAACAGCTTTAATGGAAGGATATCATCTAGAGATAGATTTTGAAGATAATGGTTTAGTTTCTTTAGAAAAACTCTCAAAATCTAATTGATAATAGTAGGGGCGAAGCATTCGGACAGGTAGGGGCAACCACCGCCATCGGATTGCCCCTACAGAGGGTGTGGTTTACTCAACAGAGAACCGCTGTAATTACCAGCCTGTGGTGCGTTACGGCTGGAATAGAGGTTAATTGTGTATGTCAAATCACTATTCACTTTTCACTCTTCCCTACACCCTACACCCTACACCCTACACCCTACACAGTGGTGCGTTACGGCTGGAATAGAGGTTAATTGTGTATGTCAAAGTTATTTGCCAGCCTAACACACCCTACACCCTACACCCTGGGGAGAAGTGATGCATTCGTAGGGGCGAATGGCCATATAGCCTGACGGCATGGGCTTCGCAAGGACGCCCGTACAAGTGAAAAGTTATGCATAAATATCACTATTCACTATTCACTATTCACTTTTCACTCTTCCCTACACCCTACACCCTACACCCTACACCCTACACAGTGGTGCGTTACGGCTGGAATAGAGGTTAATTGTGTATGTCAAAGTTATTTGCCAGCCTAACACACCCTACACCCTACACCCTGGGGAGAAGTGATGCATTCGTAGGGGCGAATGGCCATATAGCCTGACGGCATGGGCTTCGCAAGGACGCCCGTACAAGTGAAAAGTTATGCATAAATATCACTATTCACTATTCACTATTCACTTTTCACTCTTCCCTACACCCTACACCCTACACCCTACACCCTACACAGTGGTGCGTTACGGCTGGAATAGAGGTTAATTGTGTATGTCAAAGTTATTTGCCAGCCTAACACACCCTACATTTTGCTACTTGGGATGGTTTCTGGGTCGATTGAATAGTTATGTAGGGTGGGCAATTGCCCACCCTACGCGGATTTATTAAACCGCAGGTGTTAGTAATTCCCGATCTTTGGCGGGTTGAACGATGACTTTTCCTTCTTCATTGATATCCACTAAGGCGCTGTCTCCTTCGCTGACGCGACCGGAGAGAATTTCTTCGGCAAGGACATCTTCCAGTAAGCGCACGATCGCCCGACGTAAGGGACGCGCCCCATACGCAGGGTTATATCCTTCTTCGACTAACCGTTCTTTGAAGCGATCGCTGACCGTTAAGGTAATGTCTTTTTCGGTTAACCGTTTGAAGACATCCCGTAACATAATTTCAGAGATTTGTTTGACTTCTTCTTTGGTTAATTGACGGAAGACAATAATCTCGTCCAGACGGTTGAGAAATTCGGGACGGAAGTATTGTTTTAGTTCTTCATTCACCAAGTTGCGAATCCGATTATATTGGGCATCTTCTTGGTTTTCACTGAATTCAAACCCGAGGCCACCGCCACCTTTTTCGATGACTTTAGAACCGATGTTAGAAGTCAAAATAATTAAGGTATTTTTGAAGTCTACGGTGCGACCTTTGGCATCAGTTAAACGGCCATCTTCCAGGATTTGCAACAGCATATTGAAGATGTCCGGGTGGGCTTTTTCGATTTCATCAAATAGCACCACGGTGTAAGGACGACGACGGACGGCTTCGGTTAATTGTCCGCCTTCGTTGTAGCCCACATATCCCGGAGGGGATCCGATGAGTTTGGAGACGGTGTGCCGTTCCATATATTCGGACATATCTAACCGAATCATGGCTTCTTCAGAACCGAAGAAGTAAGCGGCAAGAGATTTGGTGAGTTCGGTTTTGCCCACCCCGGTCGGCCCAGAGAAGACAAAGGAGGCGATGGGACGGTTGGGGTTTTTCAGTCCGACCCGGGCGCGACGAATGGCGCGGGATACGGCTTTAACTGCTTCGTCTTGTCCGATCATCCGCTGATGCAAGGTGTCTTCCATGTGCATCAGTTTCTCGGATTCGGATTCGGTCAGCTTGTTGACGGGGACGCCAGTCCAAGAGGAGACAATGTGGGCAATGTCTTCTTCGGTGACGACTGGGGAAATTTCCGGGGTTTGGCTGCCGTCTTTCTTTTTGTTTTGCGCGATCGCCCGAATTTGTTCTTTTATTTCCAATTCGCGATCGCGTAGTTCTCCGGCTTTATCATAGTCTTGAGAACGCACCGCCTCATCTTTTTCTTTGAGGACTTGGCGCAGTTCTTTGTCCAATTCCTTCGCAGCAGGGGGCAACTGGGAGTTAATTAAACGGACTCGTGACCCGGCTTCATCAACTAAGTCAATGGCTTTATCCGGTAAAAAGCGGTCGGAAATATAGCGATCGGACAGTTTCGCCGCTGCGTCCAGGGCTTCATCGGAAATTTTCAGCTTATGGTGTTCTTCATAGCGATCGCGCAAACCAAACAGGATTTCGATGGTTTCTTCTACGGTTGGTTCGCCCACCATCACGGGCTGAAAACGGCGTTCCAGGGCGGCATCCCGTTCGATATGCTTGCGATACTCATCCAGAGTGGTAGCGCCAATGCATTGGAGTTCGCCCCGGGCTAAAGCGGGTTTGAGAATATTCGCCGCATCGATCGCCCCTTCCGCAGCCCCAGCCCCAATCAGGGTATGGACTTCATCAATCACTAGGATAATATCTCCCTGAGAGCGAATCTCATCCATAATGCTTTTCAGGCGTTCTTCAAATTCGCCCCGATACTTGGTGCCCGCCACCAGCAAGCCGATATCCAGGGTGACAACCCGCTTGTTTTCCAATAGATCCGGGATATCTCCGGTGACAATGCGTTGGGCCAGACCTTCGGCGATCGCGGTTTTGCCGACCCCCGGTTCTCCAATCAACACGGGATTATTCTTAGTCCGGCGACCGAGAATTTGGATCGTGCGTTCAATTTCTTTCATCCGACCCACCACGGGATCGAGTTTGCCCTCGACGGCCAATTGGGTTAAATTCGTGCCAAACTCGTCCAGAGTGGGAGTTTTTTGTCGGCCTTTGCTGCCTGCCCCTGGGGTGACTTCGGCAGTTTCTCCCAACATCCGAATCACCTCAGTGCGGACTTTGCTCAGGTCAACTCCCAAATTTTCCAGCACTCGTGCTGCCACCCCTTCCCCTTCGCGGATCAAACCCAGGAGCAAATGTTCCGTGCCGATATAGTTGTGACCTAATTGGCGGGCTTCTTCTAACGATAGTTCTAAAACCCGCTTTGCGCGAGGAGTGAAGGGAATTTCCACCGCCACGAAGCCAGAACCGCGACCAATAATTTTTTCTACTTCAATCCGGGCATCTTTGAGATTTACCCCCATTGCTTTGAGAACTTTGGCCGCGACCCCAGTTCCTTCTCCAATGACACCCAGCAAGATTTGCTCCGTACCCACGAAGTTATGCCCCAGACGGCGGGCTTCCTCCTGAGCGAGCATAATCACTTTAATTGCTTTTTCTGTGAAGCGTTCAAACATGGCTTTTTTTTCCCTCAAGAGACACTTATGGCACTAAATTCCCTGCGAAGGTACAGAGAGATGACTTTTCATATAGTGCTTTAAATTTAGCTTAGATTACAAGGGGGATTACCTCACTGCTTTTAGATATGTTTACCGAAGGCAAACCTACTTTCCATGAGATCGATCCCTGTTGTGCCACATTATAGTGTCAATTTGTGTTTCTGGGGGGACTAAATCTGGATGGCTGGTTTTTGCCCATCCAGAGAGCGATCGGCGCCGGGGAGTCAGGATAGGGCGATCGCACCGAGCCATCCCTTATCCCTACCATAAACCCTGATGATCTTCGATGTGATATTTCTGAATAATAAATCGTTTATTCCTGGTTAATCAGAGTATGGCTACACATCAAACATTAAATTTATCCGATATTCAGCTTTCTTATTGGGAATGGAACCAAGGGAAAGAACCATTGCTGTTGTTGCATGGGTTGGCCAATCATGCCTTGGTTTGGACAAGTTTGGCCGAATATTTGCGCGATCGCTATCATATTGTGGCGGTGGATATGCGCGGACATGGTGACAGCAGTAAGCCCAAAACTGGCTATACCTTTAAAGAGGCGATCGGGGACTTAGAAGCATTATTAGATCATTTAGGGTGGAAATCTACCCATATCGTCGCCCATTCTTGGTGTGGCAAACTAGCCCCAATTTGGGCAGTAAAATCGCCCCATCTCATTCGCAGCATGGTATTAGTTGACCCGATTTTCATCACCAAAATGCCAGCGGCCATGAAACTCACCTTTCCCATCTTATATCGAGTCTTACCATCCTTAAAAGAAATTGAACCCGTCCCCACTTATGAAGCCGCAGAAAACCGCGCCAAAGAGTTATCCCTTTATCAAGGATGGAGTCTGGAACAACAACAAATATTTCAAACCGGCATCGAGCAAAAACCCGACGGAACTTGGGCCAGTAAATGTACCATTGAAGCCCGAAATGAAATATTTGAAGAAGTAATGCGCGTCCCCGGGCTTACCGAACCGATTCAGATTCCCACTTTATTTGTGCAACCGGAAAAAGGGGTAAATCGCATGGAATGGCAACTCAAACCTTACAAAACGTACTTAAAAAATTTACGCATTTGCCAAGCCCCAGGCAACCATTGGCCATTCGTAGTAGAACCGGCAGCATTTAATCGCATTGTCGAAGAATTTCTAGCGGAACAAATAGCCGGTTAATTTAAAAGCCCAGAACCCCAGAAACCGGGTTTTATTTGCTACCAATAAACAAGTAGGGACACGGCATTGCCGTGTCCCTACATAAAAATTTTGGCAAAAAATTACCAAAAAAACTATTGACAAATGGCCAAGAATCATTTATGATATAGTTATGGTATGATGGGAGAAAATGTCGCCATATATACTTCCAGAAACCCGGTTTCTTCAGACAACCTTTGCCACCAACCCCAGAAACCGGGTTTCTTTAGATAACCTTTGCCACCAACCAACAAATCTTATAGAAACCCGGTTTCTTTTTTGCCTAAGTCAAGTCGCCAGAAACCGGGTTTCTTTAGACCATCTTTGCCACCAACCCCAGAAACCGGGTTTCTTCAGACCATCTTTGCCACCAACCAACAAATCTTATAGAAACCCGGTTTCTTCTTGGTTTCTTTTTTGCCGAAGTCAAATAACCCAAAAACCCAACCCCAGAAACCGGGTTTCTCCAGATAACCTTTGCCACCAACCAACAAATCTTATAGAAACCCGGTTTCTTTTTGGTTTCTTCTTTGCCGAAGTCAACTCCCTAGAAACCGGGTTTATTGATTTCAAAAATGCGAATTATAGACTATAATTAAATTTAGCACTCGATACCCTTTAAAACCATGCTAATTTTACCTAAACTACAAAGTTTACCAAATAGTTTTCCCGTAGAAGGGGCTGTTCGCATCGAATTAGTAGAAGGAATTCCTATTTTTCGGGCTTCTAGGATGATTCTAGAACGGATTGACGTTTTATTGGAGAAGCAGCAACAATTACTCCTCAACGCTGAGGAAGAAAAAGAACTCGATTTATATGAAGAAATCGACGATTATCTCAGTTTGGTTAATCGAACGGTTCGCAATATGTACTTAAATCAGCATAAATCTGCTTTATAAACAATGTCTTTTCGTCGTCAAATTCCTGAAAATACCCAGAATATCATTCGCCAACGGGCTAATTTTTTATGCGAATACTGTCATGCCTCAGAAAAATGGCAATATGTACCGTTTACTATCGAGCATATTATTCCCTTAGCCAAAAATGGAACAGATAGCCTGGATAATTTGGCTTTGGCTTGTTTTCATTGTAACCGAAAAAAATCCGATCGCACAACAGCAATTGATGAAATATCTGGGGCTGAAGTTCCTTTATTTAACCCAAGAAAAGAAAGCTGGCAGACTCATTTTATTTGGTCAGTGGATGGACTATTTATCATTGGTTTAACTCCAATTGGAAGGGCTACAGTTACGGCATTAGCCCTCAATCGGCAAAGAGTGATTAATATCCGATCCGCCGATCAAGCTGTGGGGCGACATCCTCCAGCAGAGGATGGGCGATCGGCTGCCGAGTAAAGTTTTAATTCACTTTTGAAAGCCTAAATTTAGGGCAAGAAAACTTGTGGGGGTACAGAAACCGGGTTTCTTCAGATAACCTTTGCCACCAACCCCAGAAACCGGGTTTCTTTAGACAACCTTTGCCACCAACTAACAAATCTTATAGAAACCCGGTTTCTTCTTGGTTTCTTCTTTGCCGAAGTCAAATAACCCAAAAACCCAACCCCAGAAACCGGGTTTCTTTTGTGGATACTAAGGTTATCCGTTTTTTGCGAACAAGAAACCCGGTTTATCTTCCCCGGGGAGATCGCTAGGGATTGACCCCAGTACAGAAAATGCAATCGTCAAACAATAAATCTAAGCATTTATGATAAAATTAAATTTTGTAGTTACACAAATCATAATCGATTCGGTCAAAGAGTTTAGTTTATGGAATCTATGGAATGGAAAACTTGGTCTAATCTCCCATTAAGCCAGCGAGACTCCCTACCGGATCTATCGGGTATTTATGTCGTTGTAGATGCCGAAGATGAAGTATGGTATGTTGGCCAGTCGATCAATATTCAGAAACGCTGGCAAGGTAAAGGACATCACAGATATACACAATTAAGTCGAACCCACAAAAAACGTTCATATAGAATTTATTGGCAAAATTTCCCATCCCATCAGCTTGATGAAAAAGAACAGCTATACATTGATCTATTCAAACCACACCTAAATGACACAAAAGTAAAAAAATATGTCAAAAAATCTATACAACCCAACGATGAAATAAAGCGCCTTTTAAAGGTCATTAACAAAAAAACTACACTATTTCCCGATCTGAGGTCTGTAGTAATTGGCTACTACAGGGAAATGGATGAAGATGGAACTGTAGAAATTAAAGAATATCTTTCTATTATTATCGTGATTAATGCCAATGATCTTTACGGTCCCATCAATAATTCCTGTAACAAGTCTTTGACTAGAAAAGGCAAAAATATAAAGGGTTCATGGTGTGTATATGAGAGTGACTGCGAAATTGATGATCCTAAGACGGAACCTGTTCGCCTTTTTTCGTTTATGTTGCCAGAAGTCGTATATCAATTTGTCTGTTATCCTAGTTTAATCGAGAATTTGAGGCAACACCCATCCTATCTTCAACAGGTAGAAATTCAGGGTCAATCTGTTCTGGCTTTAAAAAATCCAGACATAGTTCCATCCTTATTAAGTCCTTCCTCACCAATTCTAGAAAATTCTTTCACGAAAGAAAAAATTTATTTGGAATACAGGGCTAAAGACATCAAACCGATCGATGATTTACTGTGATAATTTTTGGTTATTAAAAGACCTGGATACAGAAACCGGTGTTTTTAATGACAAATTTTATAAACAAGCAAATGAAAATACGGGAATAATGAAAATGTCGTGCAAAGTTAGCGTGGTTCTTGAAAAAGATGAATATGGATATTATGCATATTGTCCCGATCTCCCTGGGTGTCAAACCCAAGGAGATGATTTGAATGAAATTGTGTCCAATATCAAAGAAGCGATCGAACGCGATCGAACTTTACCTAGAGACTCTCTCAAGGGAAGAAAAAAGTGCTTTGTTACACCCATCGCTATCCGAAAATAAAATAGAATGGCCGATCCGCTGCCAACCCTTATCCGAAAATAAAATAGATCGCCCTTGTCCCACAGAAAAGAAACCGGGTTTCTGTGGTTGATCTCCGCAGTTATCTGTTTTTTGCGAACAAGAAACCCGGTTTCTGGGGGTTGCTTGCGGGGGTAGAGAAACCGGGTTTCTGTTGTTGATATCCACGGTTATCTGTTTTTTGCGAAAAAGAAACCCGGTTTCTGGGGGTTACGATAAAAACCTGTAGGGGCGAAGCATAAAGCCATGCCGTAGGCTTTATGCTTCGCCCCTACAGACTATCCCAGAAACCCGGTTTCTTTATCCGTTGCCAAATCTCAGAAACCGGGTTTATTCAGTAAACCACAATTATCTGTAGGAGTGAGGCATTTTAAATATCATTTTAAATATACCGAACCTGATTTTGCATCTCATCTGAGGTCACTTGATTGAGAATAATTAGTAATCGTTGGGCAATTTCTTGGGGAGAACGACGAACCGCAAAAATCACACCATAATGCATCTGCCCTGAATCAAAATAAGCTTGTACCAGCGATTCAAAGTCAGTTCTATTGTGAGTAATCATAGTTCTCCCTTGACTGACAGCATAGGCAAATTGCTCGGCATCAGTAGCATGAAGTTGTTCGGCATCTCTGGCAGTAATAGCATCAAATCCTCTGGCTTGCAGCAATTCTGCCACCAAGACATTAACATCTTCATCTAAGTACAAACGAATAAATAAACTATTCACAATACTATTCACAAATCTCTCACTAATGGATCGATCAGTTCATCAGGAATGCGGTTTTGCTCGATATAACGATTAATTTCCGCTTGACGATCGCTGTAGTAAGTTAATGCGCCAAAAACTTGGGCTAAAGTTAAATGAGGCATTCCTTTGGGAATTTCTTCTGGTGCGACACCCATGCGCCAAGTTTCTACAATTGCTCTAACGGGTGTACGAGTGCCTCGGACAATTGGTTCTCCGTGCAAAATCTCATCATCTCGTACAATGTAAAGATACTCTGTTGCTTGAACCATGATTACCTTCAAAATTCATAAATTATTGATGGGTTAAGGCTCGGTTTTAATTCGCTTTTGAAACCCTAAATTTAGGGCAAGCTAACGCACCATACCACTGGCATTTTTATTTTACCATAAAAACTATCCCAGAAACCAGGTTTCTGTTATGGATATCCGCAGTTATCTGTTTTTGGGGGTTGCTTGCGGGGGTAGAGAAACCGGGTTTCTGTTGTGAATATCCGCAGTTATCTGTTTTTCGCGAAAAAGAAACCCGGTTTCTGGGGGTTTATTGCGGGGGTAGAGAAACCGGGTTTCTGTTGTGAATATCCGCAGTTATCTGTTTTTCGCGAAAAAGAAACCCGGTTTCTTCTGCCTATCCCTATCCGTTGCCAACTACTATCTGAAAATAAAATAGTCAGCCTATCCGCTGCCAGCTATTCCAGAAACCCGGTTTCTTGTTGGCTAAATTAATTCACTAGGAGTCATAATGCGGGGAGTTTCTACGGGAAAATCTTGGGGATTTCGGGTGACAATAACTTCTAATTGATTTACCACTGCCGTTCCATATTGAATGGCATCTTCAAAATCCGCAAAATTTGCCGATAAAGCCACCCGAATTGCTTCATCATTCACCGTAGCAATTTGGCAAACGTTGACTAACCAGTTTAAAAAATCTATAGTCCAGTCTTTGCCTCTTGCTTTACGAACGATATAATAAATGTCGCTCAAAATAGAAGGGGAAACATATCCTTCAATTTCTTTTTGTTCCACCTTTAATAAAACTTGTTGACTTGCCGCAAAATAAGGCTGACGTTCTACGGCTACATCTACAATGACATTGGTATCGAGTAAAACTTTCATAGGTCGTATTTTTCCTTGAGGGCTTCCCATCTTGCTTCATCTGGATCAAAATCTGGGGAAACGGGTGGGGCATTATCTAATAAATCTCGCAATGATTTCAGTTTAGATGCCGGTTTTTTTGGCTGTTCTGCTGATGGTTCGGGGGCTGACCCGTTAGGTTCTGGATTTGCTGTCACCGATCGCAATAAAATAATTTCGACTTCTCCTGGGGGAATATTCAGCGGTTCCGCTAAAATTAAATTACCGGCGCGATCGATGGTTCCTGTAGTTTTGTAAGCTTGCATATTTTATCTCCTTATTTTACTCTCTATTGTAGCACTTGTCTAGGAGTCATAATCCGGGGAGTTTCTACGGGAAAATCCTGGGGATTTCGGGTGACAATAACTTCTAATTGATTTACCACTGCCGTTCCATATTGAATAGCATCTTCAAAATCCGCAAAATTTGCCGATAAAGCCACCCGAATTGCTTCATCATTCACCGTAGCAATTTGGCAATAAGTCAGTAGTTTCTGCAAAAACTCCATTGTCCATTCTCGGCCTTTCTGCTTCCGAATAATATAATAAAGGTCACTAAATGTGGAAGCAGAAATGTAGCCTTGAAATCTGCCTTGTTCTACCAGAAAGAGAACTTGTTCACTTTCTTCTAAATAAGCTTGTCGTTCCAAGGCCACATCGACAATAATGTTGGTATCGATTAAAATCTTCATAGGTCGTATTTTTCCTTGAGGGCTTCCCATCGTGCTTCGTCTGGATCGAAATCGGGGGGCGCAGGTTCGGTCTTTTCAAATAAACCGGCAAATGCTTTAATTTTGGAAGCGCGTTTGAGTTTTGGCTGTTCTGCTGATGGTTCGGGGGCTGACCCGTTAGGTTCTGAATTTGCTGTCACCGGCAATAAAATAATTTCTACTTCTCCTGGGGGAATATTCAGCGGTTCCGCTAAAATTAAATTACCGGCGCGATCGATGGTTCCTGTGGTTTTGTAAGCTTGCATATTTTATCTCCTTATTTTATCTTCTATTGTAGCATTTTTTGGCCAAAGATTCCAGAAACCGGGTTTCTCTTCGGGGGTATTAAAGTAGGGACACGGCATTGCCGTGTCCCTACGGTGATTTCGCCAACAAGAAACTTGGTTTCTGGGGGTTTCTCTATCTTATTCTATCTTATATCTGATTTACTCTCAATAATTCCCTCCGCTTCTAATACCATATTCCGCAATCCTGAAATCATTGAATCCGGCGCATTTTGCCATAAACCCCGTTCTTTGGCTTCTAACAATCGTTCCGCCATATCCCGCAATGCCCAAGGATTTTTCTGCTGGATAAAAGCCTGCACTTTCTCATCAAAAATATAGGCATTTGCTACCCCTTCATACATATAGTCTGCGACGCAATTTGCGGTAGCATCGTAGGCAAATAAATAGTCTACAGTTGCGGCAATTTCAAACGCCCCTTTATATCCGTGACGCATTACCCCAGCGATCCATTTGGGATTAATCACTCGCGATCGATAGACTTTGGCAATTTCTTCCCGCAATTGTCGCACTTTCGGTTTTTCGGGAATAGAATTATCCCCAAAATAAGTTTGCGGATTTTTGCCGGTGACAGACCGAACCGCTACGGTTAAACCTCCTTGAAATTGATAGTAATCATCGGAGTCTAATAGGTCATGTTCGCGGTTATCTTGGTTATGTAATACTATTTGCATTTCCTTTAACCGTTGGTTAAATGCTTCGGGGGCAGAATGCCCTTCCACATTGCCAGTAGAAGTGCCCGTATAAGCATAGCTACTCCAATTAATATAAGCCCGGGCTAAGTCTTCATCAGTTAGCCAATTTTGTGCTTCAATTAACCCTTGCAGTCCGGCCCCATAAGCCCCCGGTTTACTACCAAAAACCCGATAGCCCGATCGCACCTTTGCCTGTTCTGAATTTAACCCTAACTGTTGCCAAATTTTAGTTTCTGTTTGCACTTGAAACGCCAAAGGATTTTGGTCTGCGGGTTCATCTAAACTTGCCACTGCATTCACTGCGCGATCGTATAAATCAATCAAATTCGGAAAGCCATCCCGGAAAAACCCAGAAATTCTTAAAGTCACATCAACTCGAGGACGACCTAACACCGATAAGGGGATAATTTCTATATCCACTACTCGACGAGAAGGGCCATCCCAAACCGGACGAACTCCTAATAATGCTAACGCTTCAGCAATATCATCTCCCCCAGTTCGCATGGTGGAAGTTCCCCAAATTGATAACCCTAAAGTTTGGGGATATTCGCCATTTTCTTGAGTATAACGTAAGATGACTTCATCTGCCGCTTTTCGGCCAATATCCCACGCGGTTTCTGTGGGAATAGCGCGAATATCTACAGAGTAAAAATTGCGTCCGGTGGGCAATACTTCCGGTCTGCCTCTGGTGGGAGCACCGGAAGCCCCACTAGGCACATATCCGCCATTTAATCCATGTAGTAATTGGCTAATTTCTTGCGGAGTTTCTTGTAGGGCTGGAAAGAGAAACTGGCGAATCCAGTTTAATTCTTGTTCCGTGGCTTTTCCCGGTATTGCCGATAAGTTTATTTGGCGATTATCCTGTAGGGGCGATTCGCGAATCGCCCCTAGATTTAGGGTAAAATTAGAAAATTTTCCGGGGTTTTGCATCACCTGTTCGACTAATTCGGCGGCGATATTTTCTAACTGTTCGATCGCTTCTCCAATATGCCCATATTGGGGATGGATGAAAGCGGGATCGACGGTTAACGGGTCAAAATCTAGCCCTAAATCTTCTGCTAATGCACGAGTTAATCCCATCCGACCCACACCAGGACAACGGGCGATCGCGACAATTAAATCTCTTAATTGTCTGCCTTGGGGACATTGACCAAATATATGCAGCCCATCGCGAATTTGTGCCTCTTTTAACTCACAAAGATAGCCGTCAATATTGGCAATAATATCGGCGATATTATCATCTTTAGCGGCGGATTTTGACTGATTTACATTATGATTATCCGATAAAGATAACTCCTGGTGTAAATTTTGGGCAAATAGCAAATTTGTAATGCGATCGCGAATAATTGAAACCCTTTTTGGGTCTAAATTTTGGGCTTCATAATACTCATCAATTAATCTTTCCAATTCCAACAGCGGCCCATACAACTCAGCGCGAGTCATCGGCGGAGTTAAATGGTCAATAATTACCGCCTGGGCGCGGCGTTTTGCCTGGGAACCTTCCCCTGGGTCATTGACAATAAACGGATATAAATGTGGCCAAGGCCCAAGGGCAATTTCGGGATAACAATTTTCCGATAAAGCTACCCCTTTTCCCGGCAGCCATTCTAAATTTCCATGTTTGCCGATATGCACCATTGCATCAGCATCAAAATGCTGTTTTAACCAATAGTAAAACCCTAAATAATGATGAGTCGGTTCTAAATCAGGTGCATGATAATTTAAACTAGGGTCAAGTTCATAGCCTCTAGAGGGTTGAATCCCCACAAAGATGTTCCCCAACTGCATCCCAGAAATGGGAATATCACTATTTAATATAGTCTCTGGATTTTGCCAGCGATCGCTGATTTGGGCTTGCACTTCTGGCGGCAATGTGCTAAAATAACTATGATATTCTGCCCGGTTTAACTGTTGCCAAATCGGGCGAAATCCTTGCCCTTCTGGGTCATTAGTAATCCCCGTAGTTAGTCGGGTAATTAACTCATCCCCATCAGCGGGAATATCGCTGACAAAATAACCCGCTTTTTGCAAAGCTTTGAGGATTTCCACACAGCTTGCGGGAGTATCCAAACCCACCCCATTCGCTAAACGACCATCGCGAGTGGGATAATTAGCTAAAATTAAAGCAACTCGGCGTTTTTCTGGAGGAGTTTGTCGCAATTTTGCCCAATTTTTTGCCAAATCAGCCACAAATTCAATGCGATCGCGCACTGGCTGATAAACCACCACGGGAGTTTCAATATTATTATCCTGATTTTGGACTGATTTAAAAGAAATTGCCCGACTAATAATCCGCCCATCTACCTCTGGCAATGCCACATTCATCGCCAAATCGCGAGGGGAAAGACCGGAAAATCCCGATCGCCATTGTTCCTCAGTGCCACTACTTAAAATAACTTGCAAAACTGGCACATCTAGCTGTTGCCAAAACGAGATATTATTTGATGATTTAGTATAATTTTGAGCATTAGACTGAGAACTAGACACAGATTCTTGAGCGATCGCAAATCCGGTAGTATTCAAAATAACTTGAATATCTGGAAAATAAGATAAAATTTCCCCTTGCACATCGCGATCGCGCAAGGAAGAAACAAACAAAGGCACCGGGTCTAAACCTCTTTTAGCCAACGCCACACAAAGGGCATCAATGGGGGCCATATTCCCCGCCAAATAATGAGCGCGATAAAATAAAATGCCTATTTTAGGAGCAAGAAATGGGGCAAGAAATCGAGTTTTTGCCAAAAACCCGGTTTCTGAGATAAAATCATATCGACCCACCCTGGCCACCGAAACTGGCGCCGGAGGTTGATAACTTTTGCCCAAACAATTGTCAGCAATAAATTTCAGGGCATTTCGGGTATTTTCCACCCCGCCCTCGGTCAAATAGCGCCAAACTTGGTTAACCACCCGCAGGGGAACCGTGGAATGACCCATTAAATCTGGATCCGGGCGATCGTCTCCCGGCAACACAATCAAATAGCCGCCGGTCTGTTCCACCGTTGCTTTCACCACTTCCAACCCATAAGACCAATAAGCGCGACCCCCCAGCAGCCGCAAAACGATCGCCTCAGCCTGAGCCAAAACCTCCTCAGCATAAGTATCAATACTCAACTGCTGCTGAAGTTGTAACAAATTGGTCACTCGTAACCCAGGAAAATCTTCTGGCAATTGGGTGACAGCCGCCGAAAGCACTTGAATATCCGTATCCGCAGCAGTGAGGAACACCAACGGCGCCGGGGTTTGTGCCACAAAAATGACCCCTTCCGTGTCAGAATTCCAGCCTCCGGGAATTGCAGCGAGACGGTGCATAATAATTGAATCTCCGAAAGTACAGCAATTCAGTTTAGATCATTTTTCCTGCCCTAGTAGATTAATGACTTAGTAGCGGAGGCATGAGAAATCGAGTTTTTGCAAGGCTAACGGGTAATTCGGAAAAAATAGTAAAAAAACCCAGTTCCGGGAGTAATTACACTGAGACTATATATCTGCACCAGTCCTAATTCTTTGAAGCCAAGCAAAATCTTAAAACTTTAGAGAGATTTTCCGAGGTTTCTCGATCTATATGGTATATTGAAAACCCAAAATTCGCGGAAAACAAATATGCTATACTCTGCTATACTTAGAAGTAAAACTGGAACTAAGGTTAAACCATCACAAACATTCAGCTAGACTATTTTCTCCGACTCAAATCAATGGCTCAAATCAATGACTCAAATCAATGGCTCAAATCAATGACTCAAATCAATGGCTCAAATCAATGGCTCAAAAATATGTCCGCCATTACAGACCCTTAAGAATTGCGAAAATGCTCTGTTGATTTTTTTATCCCATGATTAAATTTTGATGAAGAAATCAAAAAACCATGCGATGCTAAAATTAACTGGAAGCGATGCAAAAGCCAGTCAAAAATACGCGCCAACTTTACCACCGTAAAGATTATCCCAATTTAAAACCAGCAGGCATAATCAACAATGTCATTGTCTTTGGGAAACTAATTTCGCTTTTGTTGTTAAGATCGGGATAACTTTTCAGCTTATTTTTTACATAAATAAGTTTTATTGATTGTAACTGTAAATTAGCTTACATTTTTTGGTAAAATGGTAGATTTAGAGATAAGTTATTACTTAATTTATGACACGATCGATCCGCTTATGGTGGCTTTTGAGGAACTCATTCAGCCTCTAAATGCCATCTGGATTCGAGAACAGTTACGAGCAGACCAAGCGGCAGGGTTAAACGCGATCGCATGGACAGAATTTAGTTTATTTTTGTCAGAAAAATTTAATGGCTTAGTTTTGATTGGGGAAAGATCGTCTGACCCAACCAACCCAGGAGAAAGAATTCAGATCGGCTTAACTTTTCAACCAGAGGCGATCGCGAGTTTTTGTACTCAATTAAGCAGTTTATCCGACTTATCCAGCGATCGCATAACCGAAATAGAAAAAGCCTGCGGCAACCTTCAACCGAACGATGGTAAAATCCAAAGTCAATTTACGATCCGGTTACTAGAACTCATCTCCAGGAAGCGAGCGATCGCCCCGGAAACATCACCCATGAGTGATGAAAGTGAATATCCATTTGTTTCTGTTTGTCAACCAATTGAAAATGCCTTACAGCAACAGATTAAACAAGAAAAACTCCTGTATCAAGTCACCACTCAAATTCGCCAAAGCTTAGAATTACCAGTAATTTTATCCACAGCGGTTGAAGCAGTGCGTCGTTGTCTAGAAGTAGATCGACTATTAATCTATGAATTCGACCAAAATTCACAGCGGGAAAAACTAGAAAATTCACAGAAAAATAATGCTGAGGTTATCCCAGAAAATCAAACCCAACTCAATAATTGTTGCGGTTGCACAACTTATGAATCAAGAACCTCACCAGAGATTCCTTCGATTCTAGAGTTAGAATTGCAAGATGATTTAGCCGCATATTTAGAGCTAAAAAATTTAGCAGTAAACCAATTTTCTGTACCGATTAATAACATTAATAACGTCGAGGTAAATCAAGAAAATATCTTACATTTCATCCAAATAGCTCAGATCAAGTCTGAGCTATTGTTGCCAATTGTGGTCGAGAAAAAACTTTGGGGTATCCTGATTGCTCACCAATGTTCTACCATGCGGGAATGGCAAGAAAACGATCGACGATTTCTCCGGGATATTGCCGATCATTTGGCGATCGCGATTAGTCAAGCCTTACTTTATCGGCAATTGCAGCAACACAAACAAATCTTAGAAGAACGATTTCAAAATCAGAACCAAGACTTGCGAGATGCGTTGATTGCCGCTGAAGCTGCGAGTAGATCGAAAAGTGAATTTTTAGCAGCGATGAGTCACGAATTGCGGACTCCTTTAACTTGTGTAATCGGGATGTCTTCCACCTTACTCCGTTGGTCATTTGGTCAACTGAGTGAGAAGCAACGTCATTATCTAAAAACCATCCACGATAGCGGAGAACATCTCCTAGAACTGATTAATGATATCCTGGAACTCTCTCAACTAGAAGCGGGCAACGCTGTTTTAAATCTCCAAGAAATTTCCTTGATTCAATTAGCGGAGCAAATGCTGCTCAAAATGGCCGAAAAAGCCAGTAATAGAGAAATTTCTTGGCAAAGAGATTTTCAGCTTAAACCAGAAGAAGATCGGTTAATTGCTGATGCGCGGCGAATTCAACAAATTTTGTATAACTTGTTAAGTAATGCCATAAAATTCACTCCCCAAGGTGGTCAAGTAACTGTGAGGTTTTGGCGAGAAAATCATAAAATGATTTTGCAAGTTGAAGATACTGGAGTCGGTATTTCTCCAGAGCATAAACCGCTGATTTTTAATAAATTTCAGCAGTTAGATAGTTCCTATCATCGCCGATATGAGGGAACTGGATTGGGTTTGGCTTTAACCAAACAACTGGTAGAATTGCACGGGGGTTGGATTAATGTAACTTCAGAAGTCGGAGTGGGTTCAATTTTTACCGTAGAGTTACCGATCAAAAAAATTAACCATCCTCCATCACTTCCAGTCACCGAACCGATACCTAATCAGAATGGGTTAAGCAGAATCGTTTTAATTGCCGAAGATGAGGAAACTGCCACAACGGTTTGCGATTTGCTGACCCATGCTGGTTATCAAGTCGTTTGGCTCGTTGATGCTCTTAATGCTTTGCTGAATATAGAAGTGTTGCAGCCTAAGTTGGTGATTATTGAAACTCCTTTATCCGACGTTGAAGCTTCCGAACTCATCGAAGATTTAAGGAAAAAATCCTCAACAAATTCCGGAAAAATTTTAGTCTTAATGACCAATTACTTACTTCCTGAAGATTTGAATAGTTTTTGGGAAGCTGGTGCCGACGATTATTTAGTTAAACCGTTAAAACCTGATTCTTTTCTAAATAAAATTCAGGGTTTATTTATGCAAAATTAATCCCCAGTCAAGTTTAGACTATCGGCAGTAAAAACCAAATCAGTAAAAACCAAATCTGCTTTAATCCTAAATCCGGTTTGCCAAGCCGAATTTAGGATGATTTTTTTTAGTATTTAATTAAATGTTATATTACTAGGAATAGTTTTGAGTTTACCGACAAAAATTTCATCGGTTAACATAACTTAACATTAGAGGGGAATTCAACCATTTTTTATAGGCTGAGATTAGAATGGCAATGAAGATAGTCGGCTCAGTTTTAAGGAACCTTCTCTATGGTGCAAGCCTCGAAATTTTTACGCAATTGGTTAATTCCCAAAAGAAAGAATAAAAAGCAATGGTTTTTACTAATGCTACTAAGTATCACGGTGGCGATCGCGATCGCCTTTTGGGATGTGTTGATCCAGTCTGAACTAGCGGATCTGGGGTGGCAAGCATGGGTCAGCATTGCCGTCACCATCGCTGCATTACTGGGGAATGCAATGACCACTCTACCCGCAGAAATTGTTTTTCTAGGGGCGTTGGCAGTTTTATTAGTCACCGGCATTCTCAAAACCAATGCGGCATTAGCTGGATTTAGCAACGAGGGAATGGTTACGGTTGCTGTCTTGTATATGGTGGTCACGGGACTTCAGCAAACTGGGTCATTAGCCTGGATTTCTCAACGAGTATTAGGTTTACCTCAAGGAGAAAAATCAGCGCTTTTACGCTTAATGCCACCGATTATTGGTTTAAGCGCTTTTTTGAATAATACTCCCGTAGTGGCGATGTTTATTCCCGTGGTCAAAGATTGGTGCCGCAAACTCAGCATCAGCCCTTCTAAACTAATGATTCCCCTGAGTTATGCCGCAATTTTTGGTGGCACCTGCACGTTGATTGGCACCAGCACCAACCTGGTAGTAAATGGATTGTTGATTGCGAATACTGACCATCCAGGGTTGAAGATGTTTGATATTACTTTGGTAGCTTTACCTTGTGTGATAGCCGGAACCCTGTTTCTTTATCTTGCCCAAGGGTCTTTGTTGCCGGTTCGCAAGCCGGTGATTGGTAATACGGATGAACTGCGACAATATACCGTGGAAATGGTGGTTTCCCCCCAAAGTCCGTTGGCGGGAAAAACCGTTCAAGAAGCGGGACTTCGCCACCTCGCAGGACTGTATTTAGCCGAAATTGTTCGGGGCAATCAATTGTTACCAGCGGTCAGTCCCCAGGAAGTTTTACGGGAAAATGACCAATTAGTATTTGTGGGTGTGGTGGATTCGGTGATTGATTTACACCATACGCGGGGTTTACAACCAGCTACGGATGAAGTGTTTAAGCTGGATACTCCTCGGACGGAACGGTGCATGATTGAGGCGGTGGTTTCTAATACTTGTCCGTTGGTGAAAAAAACGATTCGGGAAGGACAGTTTAGGACTCGCTATAATGCGGTAGTTTTGGCAGTGGCAAGAAATGGAGAAAGATTACTGGGAAAAATTGGGGATATTATTCTCGAACCAGGAGATAACTTGTTGTTAGAAGCGCATCCGATGTTTCTGGAAAAACAGCGGGCTTCTAAAGATTTTTATTTAGTTAGTAGTATTCCCGATTCTGAACCGTTGCGCCATGAAAAAGCGGGTTGGGCGATCGCAATTTTGGTGGGGATGGTGGTCTGCGCTGGCTTTGGTTGGGTTCCGATGTTAAATGCCTCAATTGTCGCCGCAATGATGATACTTTTAACTGGTTGTTGTTCCCCCGCACGCTCTTTACAAAGCATTGAATGGTCTGTTTTAGTGGTAATTGGGGCAGCATTAGGTGTTGGTGAAGCACTGAGAACTACCGGCGCTGCTGAGGCGATCGCGGCTACCTGTATTAGTATTGCGGGAGATAATCCTTGGGTAGTCTTGGCGGTAGTTTATGCTATGACCAATTTAATGACTGAAGTGATTACCAATAATGCCGCTGCCGCCATTATGTTTCCCATTTCTTTGGCGCTTTCTCAAAGTCTTGATACCAACATTTTACCCTTCGTGATTACGATTATGATTGCGGCTTCTGCCAGCTTTTCTACCCCCATTGGTTATCAAACCAACTTGATGGTTTATGGTCCTGGAGGTTATAAGTTTACGGACTTTACCCGCATTGGTTTTCCTTTAAATATTTTATTTGGCATCATTGCGGTGACGTTAGCCCCATTAATTTATCCTTTTTAGTTATTGGTTGTTAGTTTTTAGTTGTTGGTTGTTTGTTGTTAGTTGTTTGTTGTTTGTTGGTTGTTGTTTGTTGTTAGTTGTTTGTTGTTTGTTGGTTGTTGTTTGTTGTTAGTTGTTTGTTGTTTGTTGGTTGTTGTTTGTTGTTAGTTGTTGGTGGGTAGGGATTCTTTGGTTGTTTGTTGGTTGGTTGTTGAACAAAGAACAAAGAACAAAGAACAAAGAACAAAGAACAAAGAACAATCAACAATCAACAATCAACAATCAACAATCAACAATCAACCTATATTCAATTCTGACCTGTTCCACGTGAATATTCTCGCCTTCAATGAAGGTATGGCGGCTAATTTCTGATAAGCCAAATTCCTGAAACTGGGCTAATTCTGTTTCAGATAATGGCCAAGGCGGGCCATCGGGTTGAGCATCCAATTCCCGGAGTCTAGTAATTACTAATAAAGTGCCACCAGGAGCAACTAAAGGCGCGATCGCATGAATAACTTTTTCGCGAATATTCAAGGGCAATGATTGAATATTGCGACATTCAAATACGAAATCAAATTTCCCCTGCCAATCGGGATTTAAGGCCAATAAATCCGCTACCACATAGTTAACTGGGGAATCAGGAAATCGTTCCTTTGCCCAGGCGATCGCGCTGTGGGAAATATCAAAAGCCGTCACATGGAACCCCAGGGCTGCCAAAGCTTCTGCATCATCTCCTAAGCCACAACCAATCACTAATGCGGACTTTCCTTGAGCCTGAATAATTTGCTCGTTCAGCCAATCTTGTAAATAAGGATGAGCAGTTAACTTAGCCCAAGGAACCTTACTGGCATCCTTATTTGCTTGGGAATATAACACATCAAACCAAGCGGAATGCTCGGATTTCTGTAACGCTTCCGTGGCTAGTAACTTAACTGTTTGTTGCAGGGTTTTTGGTTGTTGTTCAAACATATTTTTACTCAAGAAAATCTCTGTGTCTTCTGTGTCGGAAGTGGGGAAAATAAATCACCTCAGACACAAATAACACAGAGGACTAACACAAGTATAGCTGATTTAATAGACAATTCTGGAAAAATTCTAAAAATCCCCCCGACGATCGGGGGGTTGGGGGGATCGGCGCGGTTATTTTGCCAGAATTGTCTAATGTAAGAAGTGACGCATTCCGGTAAAGACCATCACGATGCCCAATTCATCAGCAGCATCAATAGAGTCTTGGTCGCGGAGACTGCCACCGGGTTGGACGATCGCCTCAATTCCCGCAGCTACCGCTGTCCGCACCGAATCATCAAAGGGGAAAAACGCATCACTAGAGAGCACCGCACCTTTGGCTTTTTCTCCCGCTTGTTCCAGGGCAATTTTCGCCGCCCCGACCCGGTTCATTTGACCGGCGCCCACTCCCAAGGTAGTGCGATCGCGAGTCACCACAATAGCATTAGACTTGACGTGCTTCACCACCTTCCAAGCAAACAGCAACTCTTGTAACCGATCCTCGGTGGGTTGCTTTTTCGTCACCACTTGCCACTCGCTGGGATTTTCCACCGCATCATCGGTATTTTGCACCAGGAAACCACCAGCGATCGCCTTAATCACTTGCTTTGGACCACTAATTAAATCCGGCAAAGTCAGCACTCGTAACTTAGATTTTTTCTGGAGCAATTCTGCCGCTTCCGGCTCGCAACTTGGGGCAAGAATACATTCTAAAAACAGCTTTTTCATCTCCGTGGCCGTTGCTGCATCCAGAGGCCGGTTCACCGCCACAATCCCACCAAAAGCGGAAATCGGATCCGCAGCCAAAGCTTTTTCGTAAGCTTCAACCAAGGTACTACCAAACGCCACGCCGCAGGGATTAGTATGTTTCAAAATGGCCACAGCGGGAGGATATTGCGGAGCGATAAACTCACAAATAATCCGTCGGGCGGCTTCCAAATCCACCAAATTGTTATAACTAAGTTCTTTCCCTTGCAGTTGTTGTGCGGCTGCCCATCCCGTAGGGGTTAATCCGACTTGATACCATGCAGCGGTTTGATGGGGATTTTCCCCATAACGCAATGCCTGTTTTTGCTGACCGGCCATGCCAAACCGAGGGGGCAGAGGGTTATCTTCCAAAGAAGCAACCAATGGTTGATTAACCAGATAATTGGCGATCGCCTGGTCATAAGTTGCCGTATGCCAAAATGCTTTTTGGGCGCAAACTTGGCGGAAAGCTAGAGAGACTTCTCCCTGATTTTTCCGCATTTCCTGTAAATACTCCTCATATTGCCCTGGTTCGCAAAGCACCGTCAAATGAGCGTGATTTTTGGCCGCAGCCCGCAGCAGGGTTGGCCCCCCAATATCAATATTTTCAATGGCATCCGCATAAGATACATCCGGTTTGGCGATCGTTTGCTCAAACGGATAAAGATTAACCACCACCAAATCAATCGGGCGAATATCGTTATTCTGTAAATCGGCGATATCTTCTGGCAAATCGCGTCTGGCCAAAATTCCCCCGTGAATTCGGGGATGCAACGTTTTCACCCGACCGCCCAAAATTTCTGGCGACCCGGTATAGTCTGCCACTTTGGTCACGGGCAAACCGGCATCTTTTAAGGCTTTTGCGGTTCCGCCACTGCTGATCAAGTCAAATTCAAAGTCTTGAACTAATTGGCGGGCAAACTCGATTAAGCCAGTTTTATCTGATGTACTCAGCAGTGCTAGACGCGCCATGACTTATCCTCTCAAAAATCAATCGGCTAGTTTACGTTACTTAGAATAAAACGAACTCCGATATTGTCTCGGAAATGTAAGATTTGCTTTGGTTTTTATGCTTTGGTTTTTATCTTTACTGTTATTGGTTACTGGTTACTCGTTATGGGATTGCCATCCTTCAAATAACTAATAACCAATAACTAATAACTAATAGCTAACAACCAATAGCATTTTTTAACTAATTCCGCTCAACTCGATAGCCAAAATCTGTCAAAAAATGCCGAGATTGTCGCCATTTTGGTTGGACTTTGACAAACATTTCTAGATAAACTTTGCCATCAATTAACTTTTGCATTTGTTCCCGGGCAGCGATGCCCACTTCTTTCAGCAGAGATCCTTTTCTGCCAATCAGAATTCCTTTTTGGGAATCTCGCTCTACATAAATGGTGGCTAAAACACGAGTAATTTCGGGAGATTCTTCCACTTGTTCAATTCCCACCGCCACCGAATGAGGAATCTCTTCACGAGTGAGATGCAAAATTTGCTCGCGAATTAATTCACCCATAATAAATCGTTCCGGCTGATCTGTCACCAAATCAGGGGGATAATAATAGGGACCATTGGGGAGTTTTTCTTTAAACAAGGATAATAAATTATCAAGACCATTACCAGTGATGGCCGAAAATTTTACCATTGCCCATTTATTAAACTTAGCCATTTCCTGATAAGTCCGATCTAGCTGGGCAATTTTCTGAGGGTCTTCTGGTTGCTGGTCTTGTTTATTTAATCCAAGAATTACTGGAGTTTTGGTTTGACTGAGAAACTCCGCAATAAAGCGATCGCCTCCTCCGCAGTCCACGGAAGAATCCACCACAAACAGCGCCAGATCCACCGACTTAATGGCATTTTGGGCATTTTTAACCAAAACTTTTCCCAACTCATGATGAGGCTTATGAATTCCCGGCGTATCCACAAAAATAATTTGAGATTCTGGGGTGGTTAAAATCCCCCGCAAACGGTTGCGGGTGGTCTGGGCGATCGGAGAAGTAATGGCAATTTTTTGCCCCACCAGATAGTTCATAATCGTTGACTTACCCACATTGGGGCGGCCAATGATGCCGATAAATCCAGACTTAAAACCAGTAGGGGCGGCAGGGATCGGGCTAATTTCATCAGAGTACATATTGCAGATATTTCCAGAAAAGTTTGTTCATTTTAAGGCATTTTACCTATTTATCAAGAAAAGTTATTTCTTCTGAATACCAGAAGTTAATGGTTGATTTATTGGTGATTCTTGACAAACTATTGCTTTAGATAATTTTATATTATGTTTGACCTTTTTTAAAGATTTTTTTTGCCGGAAAATTTCCGTATTTTTACGCAGATTTTTATCAATTTAATGGCTAAATTTGCTAAATTTGCTAAATTTTACATAGTATTACGGATATCTCGAATATTCGTTACTTGTTATTTGCTACTAGCTATTTGTGAGGAAAAGCTCAATAGCCCACCAAAAACAACAAATAACAAATAACGAATAACAAATAACAAACAATAAACAACAAATAACAAGTTTCTTAAATAAATATCAATGGCAGTAAACCAATTAATAACATAATCGGTACAGTTAAAGCTGATTTAGCTGTAGACATAAGAGAAATTTCATGGCAGCCACTATATAGGGTCAGTATTGTATAGTTGATGGCGAAAATTCCCAGAATGGCGATCGCGATCCAATTTTGCATCAACCCACCCAATAACACCCATAAACCCAAAGGCAATAAAGCCGCACCAGTAATAAATAAATCACCGGCAAAACTGCCATTAGCTTGAAAAATGATCCGCATTAAACCACTAATCCCGGTCAAACTAAAGACCGGAAGTAAGCCCATAATAATTAAGGTCAATATGGGCAAATTACTGAAGGGGTAAATTTTCTGCCAACTACTGCTAATGCCGACGGTAAAGCACAGATTAAAAATCAGGGAAAAGCCAATCCCCACGGCGATCGCTTGTCGATTTCCCAAGGTAATAAACGCCGGAAATAACCCCTCAATGGGATTGAAAGCAAAAGCCCGCCAAGTTTTGAGGATTTGCAAAAGTAAACTGAATGGGGGTGGGGTTTTGTCAATGATGGTTAAAGTTTTTTGCAGATTTTCTAAGGCATTTAAGGTCTGCCGATACTGAAAGCGATCGCCTTGGGTCAAGAATTCTTTAGCCGCTTGCTTAAAACTGACTTTTGCCGCTTTCTTTTCGGCAATTTCCTGGTAAACTAAGCCCCGATGATAATAAGCTGCTGCATAATGAGGATTCATCGCGATCGCCTGGTTTAAATCTTCCAACGCTCCGGAAATATTCGCCAATTTAAACCGAGTTAACCCGCGATAATAATAAATTTCCGGTATTTTATTATTGCGGTGCAACGCTTCCGTATAATCAGCAAATGCCTCCCGGTGATTGCTCAGTTGGGATTGGGCAAACCCGCGTTGATAATAAGCCTCGACTAATTCAGGATTTAATTTTAACGCTTCAGTATAATCCGCGATCGCCCCTTGATAATTTAATTTCTGGCTTTTTTTTAAGCCTTGTTGATAAAAATGTACAGATTGCTTCTCTTTTAAATTAACTTCAACGTCTGGTTCAGGGACTTTGCTGGTAAACTCTACTTCTTCGTTTGAGGCTGCTTGGGCTAACTCTTGGTCATACTTTTCCCGTTCCAAGGGATTTCTCAAAATCTCATAAATTCGGGTAATTTCCTTAAAAAAATCTCCGGTTTCGTCAGCCGGATTCACATCAGGATGATATTGGACAGCCAACCGCCGATAAGCTTTTTTAATTTCTTCGAGAGTGGCAGTCTGGCTAACTCCCAAAATTTGATAATAATTTTGTTTTTTAAACATATCATCTGAGGTTCCGTGATTTCGATATACAATGAAAAATAGAGATTCAGCGATTCATTTTAAAGTAATTAAAAACCGGATTTTGACCCTATTTTTTTAAAAAAACTTGCCTTTTTTGGGTAAAAAAACCGGTTTTTCAACTCTACTATTGCGGGCGACTATTGCGGGCGACTATTGTGGGCGACTATTGTGGGCGATCGCTTCTAATCGCCAGTAACATATTGCTGACCCAGCAATAGATAAAAGACATCTGTATTCTCCATAGTGCCAGAAACTCGATCGCTATTAGGACCCCAGCCATAAATCCCCACATTCGCGGCTGTGTGATTATGACTAGACCAAGAAACCTGGGGAAATTGACCTTGACCATTATTTTTTAACACTTTTAACCCGCCAGTTTCGTGGTCAGCGGTGACAATAATCAGCGTATCCGGGTTATTTTCTGCCCATTTGAGCACTTCCGCCACCGTCTCGGCGAACTGCAAAGTTTCCATCACATTTCGTTGTAGATGATTCTCATGTCCCGCATGATCGATCCGTCCCCCTTCGATCATCAGAAATAAGCCATCCGGGTCATTATCCAAAATATTCAGGGCGGTTTTGGCCATCTCTCGCAAATGGGGTAAATCACCAACGCCTTTAGACTCATAAGGCAAATGACCTCGACCAAACTGTCCAGAAACCCGCGTCATCGTTTCCGTGTCTAAAGCCTGCATCTGTTGCCGGTTTGTCACCACCGTATAACCCGCAGACTCGGCGGCTTTCGGGGACATTCCCGCACCCCCGCCGCCAAACAGTACCTCTGGACGGGTGGTATTGAGATATTGTTGGCCGATTTCCGCTTGTTGAGTCCGACCCTCTTGATGGGCAGCAAAAGCCGCTGGAGTGGCATGAGTCATTTCCGTAGTCGTGACTAACCCAGTGCTTTTTCCCGCTGCTTGGTATTTTTCTAGGACTGTTTTCAGGGGTTGACCATCCCCAGGAATGGCCATGCTAATCACCCCATTGTTCACTTTTACCCCAGTCGCGATCGCTGTACCGCCCGCTGCCGAATCGGTGACTGAGTTATTTGCCGAGTAAGTCATTATTTCCCCTTGATGGGGAAACTGCTCAAACGGAAGTGTCCCTGGAGTTCCATTCGCATACATTCCCGCTGCTTTCACTTGTTCTGGCCCCATGCCATCACCGATCAACAGAATCACGTTTTTTGGTGCTTTGTCCGGATCGCCACTTGTCCAGGTTCGGCCTTGTGCTATGGTTGACCCAGTGGAAGACGATGTAACACAAGCGGCACAACCTAGGGAAAGGATGGTAAAAAAAGCGATGCGATCGAGTTTATTACGTTTTAAGGATTTCATCATTATTGTTTCCATTGTTTCCGAGGTGTTTAATACTTTTTAGCAAATTTTGGCGAACTAAAATCACCGAGTGTAATAGACTTTTATATTATAGCGTTTAATTTTTTATTAAGGTTTGTGGGTTAGATTGTATGCAAGTGTTTGCTCTGCGGTTAAAACCGAATGAAGATTTAAAAAAAAGTTTAACCGATTTTGTGAACAAAACTCAGCTAAAATCCGGTTTTATTTTGACAGCGGTTGGCAGTTTCCAACAAGTTACCATTCGGTTTGCTGGACATCCTTATGGTCAAGCCTTTAAAAGTTTATTTGAGATTATATCTTTAGTAGGAACTTTATCTCCCAATGGGCTGCACTTACATCTGGCTGTCGCCGATGCCAGCGGGAAAATTATTGGCGGTCATCTGATGAATGGTTGCATTATTTACACCACGGCAGAAATTATTATTGGCAGCAGTGAAGATTTGAAATTTATCAGAAGTTTCGACCGAGAAACTGGCTACAATGAATTAGAAGTTATTGATAGGAATTGCGTGTAATCCGTAGGTTGGGTCCACCGTCCACGAAACCCAACCTACGAACTAATACATAATTTTATTAATCTTGAATTGAAATAACTATAATTGTAGCAATAATTTTTACAATTGGTATAATGTAAAATGGAATTCAATATTTCAATATTTCATTTATTTTATGAATTCAGAAAAAATCCCAAATAACTATTGACAAATCCATTTCCACAGGGGATGAGATTCGCCTTGTTGCCGAATCCGCAAAACCTGTCGTTCCAGGCGATTTCTTTCTTCAGCGGGCATTCCAAATAGGATATTTCGACTTTGCCAAACTAAGACCGATGTGGTCATTCCAATACAAAAAAATAATCCCATTGTGGGCAAAGGAGAGTAGTATAAGCTGAGGGTATAGCGCAAACTTGCCCAGGTGAATTCTGCCAACATGAGCGAAATATCTGAACGTAAGCCCCACAAACTAGGCAGACCGACAAACAACCAAATTAAGCCAACCAAAGCCCAACGTCCATAAACTGTCAGACGATGCAACTTTTCTACCTGAGCGGTAAAAATTGGGTCTTGGTTCGATTCTGATTTGCTGGTTTCTGGTTGATTCGGATCCGTGGCTGGCATGGGTTTTTTTGGGGAAGAAAATAACAAAAAAATATTGGGGGATACCAAATCCGCTTGCTCAAGTAGGGGGAATTCATAAATTACCCCTACGATAATCCCCTACAACACGCTCTGGATTCCCGCATTCGCGGGAATGACAGATAACTTTATCGGTGGGTTTTGAGAACCGGATTTGGTATGAGAGGCGATCGCTCGTGGCACTTATATTTTGCTTAAGTTGTGGTATTTAATCAGATTTAATCGGCGTAATTGGTGGTGGCAAAAATTGGGCGGATTGACAAAATTTTCGGATTAGATGTGAACGCGATCGGCGCAAACTGGGTTTTTTCCCCTTTCTATCACTAGGAAGAAAGGGGAGTAACTTATTCCGAAAATATCGATTTTTTTAGACTTAAAAATCAGACTCATTGGACTCAAAAGATGAGTCTGAAGGTGATAAGCCATCGATAGGTGCGGTCATGGGTTGAGGCGATCGCTTCTCGCGCCACCAAGCCAGCATGGTACTGGCAACAAAGATACTAGAATAAGCACCAGCAATAAACCCAATAATTAGTGCCAGGGCAAAATATTTCAGGGTTTCACCCCCAAACAAGAAAATCGCCAACAATGGCAAAGTTGTGGTTAAGCTAGTGTTAATCGATCGCGTCAAAGTTTGATTAACCGCATCGTTGACACTGTTATCGATCCCTTGATGCGGTTTTTGCCTCAAAATTTCCCGGATGCGATCGTAAATCACCACCGTATCATTCACCGAGAAACCGATAATCGTCAACAGTGCCACAATAAAGAGGCTATCGACTTCGACACCAGCGACTAAGCCGAAAATAGAGAACACCCCGACCGTGACCAAAACATCATGGAGCAGAGCAACGATCGCAAAGAAAGCGTAGTCAAACTGGAAGCGAATACTTAGATAGGCAATAATCCCGAACAACGCAGCCAGTAAAGCCAACAGTCCAGAGGTAAACAGTTGGCGTCCAATAGTCGGGCCAACGGTATCAATCTGAGTTTTTAGGGGATCAAACTTGCCAATGGCTGCGGCTAAAGTGTTTTCTAAAGCAGTCCGTCGATCGACATCAAGTTTAGATGTCCGAATGGACAGGGCGTGTCTTTGTTCGCCGACAATTTGAATGCTACTGTTGCCTAATCCTTGAGCATCGATCGCTTGTCGCACCGTGCCGAGTTCAATGGGGCGATCGCAAGAACCCGGTTGACTACAGTCCAGTTCTAACTGCAACCGCGTCCCACCGACAAAATCCAAACTAGGGCGCAAGGGCGCCCCAATTTGTTGCCACGAAATCAACATTGAAAGCAAACCAACAATGATGACGGTTCCCGAAATGAACCACCACAAGGTTCGCCGTTTAATCACATTTAATTTCATCACTGCATCTCGGCTTCAGATTTTGTTACAGGGGACAAGTTCGGGCAGAACAATTCTGGCTTGCGTAACTCGTTGAAAGTAATCGCCACAAACATCAGGGTACGACTGCAAGTAATAGCCGTAAACATACTTACCAGCACCCCGATCGCGAGAGTCAACGCAAAACCTTTCACCAAACCTGCCCCTAACCAAAATAGTGCCCCGCAGGCAATCAGGGTGGTGACATTGCTATCCAAAATACTAGAAAAGGCACGATAGAATCCAGACTCTACCGACCGATACAAGCTTTTGCCCGCTCGCAATTCTTCTCTAGTCCGCTCAAAAATGAGCACGTTGGCATCCACTGCCATGCCAATACTGAGGATAAATCCCGCAATTCCCGGTAAGGTCAGGGTGACTTCGAGTAAGGCAAAACTGGCTAAAGTCAGCAAAGCATAAAGCACCAAAGCCACATTAGCAATCAACCCGGGCAGGCGGTAATAAACCACCATGAAAACTAAGACCAAGAACAAACCGACCAAGCCAGCATAAATACTGCTTTGGACGCTATCTCGACCCAGGGTTGCGCCGACGGTGCGGTTTTCCACGATTTCCACCGGCACGGGTAAAGCCCCACCGCGCAACTGCACCGCTAGGTCATTGGCGGTTTCCACGGTAAAACTACCGCTAATTTCCGCTGCCCCCCCGGAAATCCCGGTTGCGGCGTACTGGGCATCAACCACGGGGGCACTCAGGAGGCGATCGTCTAGGAAAATGCCCAGGCGCCTACCTGTTCCCGCGATATTTTTGGTCAGTTCCGCAAACAGCTTGCCACCTTCAGCATCAAACCGAATGCCAACCCCCCAACTACCCGCTTGATTCGTGGGTTGTGGATCGGCATTTTTCAGGTTTTTCCCGGTTAGACCTGTGCGTTGAAACAGTTGATCGATTAACCGATCGACCTCCGCTTGCTTTTCTTTAACTTTTGCTTCTAAGAGTTGCTTTTCCTCCTCCGAAGCATTCTGACTCCCTACAATCTGTTCTATCGACAATTGCTGTAACTCTTGCTGTCTGACCTCAAGTTGAGCATTCACTTCAGGATTGCGAATTTCCTCCCGAAAGTCTAGCTGGGCAGTACCACCGAGTACCCGTTCCGCTTGGGCTGGATCGCTGACTCCAGGCAACTGCACCAAGATTTGATCGGTGCCAATGGTTTGCACGAGAGGTTCGGACACTCCCAAAGCATCCACCCGGTTTCTGACCACACTGAGAACCGCTTCGGTTTCTCTGGCGGTAATTTCGGGGATATCTTCGGAGGGTTGCAACTGGATAGTTAGCTGGGCACCCCCTTGGAGATCCAATCCCAAGCGGATGGGATCTTGTACCAGCACCGTCACAGCAGCGATCGCCAAAACCAAAATTAACAGTAATAAAGAACGCTGTTTTTGCATAGTTTTACCTGCATTGTTTTACCCGGATTAAACCTGCAAACCAACCATGTTTCTAACAGCTTCAATAATTTGCGGGGGTTGGACGATGGTCAGTCTTTCCAGAGTGCCATTATAAGGAGTCGGCACGTCCACAGAGGACAACCGCACCACTGGGGCATCTAACTCATCAAAAAAGCGATCGTTAATGGATGCAATTAATTCCGCCGCAATGCCTCCAGTTTTCATGCACTCTTCCACAATAATCACCCGATGGGTTTTGCAGATCGAGTTGCCAATGGTTTCCATGTCCAAAGGCTTCAAAGAAATTAGATCGATAACTTCCGGTTGTATTCCCTCTTTAATCAGAGTCGGCACCGCTTGCATGACATGATGACGCATCCGAGAGTAGGTCAAAATTGTCACATCGGAGCCTTTGTGAACGATTTCTGCTTTATCCAGAGGTAGGAGATATTCTTCCGAGGGCAGCTTTTCTTTTAGGTTGTAAAGCAGCACGTGCTCAAAGAATAGGACGGGGTTATCATCCCGGATGGCACTTTTCAGTAAACCTTTGCCGTTGTACGGGGTCGAACAAGCAACAATTTTTAGACCGGGCACTGCTTGGAAATACGCCTCCAGACGTTGGGAATGTTCTGCCCCCAACTGTCTGCCGACCCCACCGGGGCCACGAATCACCATCGGAATTTTATAGTTTCCACCGGAAGTGTAGCGCAACATCCCCGCGTTGTTGGCAATTTGGTTAAACGCCAACAGTAAAAAGCCCATGTTCATGCCTTCTACGATGGGACGCAACCCTGTGAGGGCGGATCCTACTGCCATTCCCGTAAAACTATTTTCCGCGATCGGCGTATCCAGGACTCGCAGATCGCCATATTTTTTGTAGAGGTCTTTCGTTACTTTATAGGAGCCACCGTAGTGACCCACATCTTCACCGAGAACATACACTGAGGGGTCACGAGCCATCTCTTCATCAATAGCTTCCCGAAGTGCGTTAAAAAAGAGCGTTTCTGCCATTGTCAAAGCTTATATGGGTCAAACAACAATATTACCCTGAGATAATTCAGATTTGGGAGGGAAGTAGAAATTATTTTTAACTTATTTGTTATTTGTTATTGGTTGTTTGTTGCTTGTTGCTTGTTGTTGGTTGGGGTGTGGGGTAAAATAATTATCAACTATCAATTATCAATTATCAATTATCAATTATCAATTATCAATTATTCCCTACACCCCAAATAACAAGGGGATTGACTGACGCCAATCCCCTTGTAAAGCGATTATGTGAAAATTCTGATTAGTCAAATTTCACTTTGGTGAAAGGAACTTCAACTATTTTTAACTTGATACTAAATAGCTGTTAACTTTTAGCTGTTAGATTACAGCTTAGTTGAAGTAGCTGGCCTCGGCTTCCAATAGACGAATTAATTGTTGATCGCCTTTGCTCCGGGCAATTTCTAGCCGGTGCTGTAAGTTTTTTTGGATGTTCTCACGATGCACGGCGGCGGTTTGTTTGACAATTTTGTGACGTTCTTGGTTCATGGTGGACTTTTTTTTTACTAAATTTCAAGTATCTCTTACATTTCTCTAAGATAGCACTATTGTCGGCAAAGTGTAGCAAAATTTACTAAACTTTAAATAAATCTGTCGGGTGGGCAAAATTTTGCCCACCCCTATAAATTTATAAGATATTGCCAATATGCAACATTTATCTTTGGTGACGCTTTTAACGGATTTTGGCCAGAGTGATGTTTATGTTGGGGTGATGAAGGGGGCGATCGCGCAAATTAATCCCCATATTCAGGTGATTGACCTAACTCACGATATTCCTCCGCAAGATGTGGCAGCGGGTCGGTTTTGTCTGATGAGTGCTTATCCTTATTTTCCCCAGGGTACGGTGCATATAGCAGTGGTGGATCCTGGGGTGGGCAGTCGGCGACGGGCGATCGCGCTTCAATTAGATCGTGGCTTTCTGGTGGGGCCTGATAATGGATTATTCAGTGGGCTGACTATTTCGACGGTTTTAGCGGCAGTGGAGTTGACAAACCGAGAATATTGGCGGACTGCCGAACCGAGTGCGACGTTTCACGGTCGAGATATTTTTGCCCCAGTGGGCGCACATTTAGCTTCTGGGGTGCCGATCGCCCACCTAGGAACAACCATCGATCCATCAACTCTGGTGCAATTAGCGATCGCCCCTTATACTCAGACCCGTGAGGGAATCATCGGTTGTATTCAATATTGCGATCGCTTTGGCAACCTAGTCACCAATATTCCCAGTGATTTGATCCCAGGGAAAAATTTTGCGGTGGCGATCGATGGTTTCACTATTCCATCCGGTGATACTTATAGTGATGTTTCTCCGGGAAGCGCGATCGCCTTGGTGGGCAGTCATGGGTGGGTAGAAATTGCCGTCAACGGTGGCAATGCGGCAGCTAAATTTAACTCAAATGTCGGCACAACCGTAAAAATGATTTAATTTTGTTGTTTGTTGTTTGTTGTTTGTTGTTTGTTGTTTGTTGTTTGTTGTTTGTTGTTTGTTGTTTGTTGTTTGTTGTTTGTTGTTTGTTGTTTGTTGTTTGTTGTTTGTTGTTTGTTGTTTGTTGTTTGTTGTTTGTTGTTTGTTGTTTGTTGTTTGTTGTTTGTTGTTTGTTATTTGTTGTTTGTTGTTTGTTATTTGTTATTTGTTGTTTGTTATTTGTTGTTTGTTATTAACTTATAATCACCAACAACCAAAAACCAAAGAATCCCTACCCAACAACCAAAAACCAAAGAATCCCTACCCAACAACCAAAAACTAACAACTAACAACTAACAACCAACAACCAACAACCAAAAACCAACAACCAAAAACTAAATTTGATAATTTTCAAACCAAGTCACATAATCATCAATTAATTCATAGTTTTCTGTAGTTGGTTCAGCCTCCTCTAGTTGGGATAAGGGAAGGGTGAATTTTTGGCGATCGCTCAAACGTTCCACTTGTGCGATGATCCCTGCCGATTCAGAAACTTCTTTAACTAGACTGATGAGTTTAAATTGATCCATATAGGAAGGCTGATTTTTTCGCTGTTTTTCATGCTGTTTTTGCGTCCCAGGGCCAAAAACATAATATTCCTCCCATTCAAATTCTTGATTTCCTGTCAGAATACAAGGTCTTTGAATAGCTTTATTTAAATACGCTAAATATTTTTGCAAATTTGGCCAATTTACTTGAATTCTTTTAGTGCCGAGAATAGAAATAATTTTAGGTTCAAACTCTTCAGTATTCAGGTCTTCATACTCGTATTCTTCTTCATCCCAGTCTTCGTCTGCGGCTAGAGCAAGCTGAAAATGTTCAAGTTTATCGAGGAAATGCTGCAATTCTTGTTTCATCATATCCGGCGAGATTCTCTCAGCAATTCGACCGCCAAAGATCCCCTCATCAAGTTGAATTAAACAGGGGAGGTCAGGTTGAGAGAGATTTTTTTGATCTGGTTGATTAGATTTGGACATCGATCATTCCTCGGTGCTGACTGTGATAAGACATAAGTGGGATCGGGTTCTCAGGATCCTTGTAGTTAAGAGATGAGATAGAACTATGACGAACTATGACAAGTTCCAGGCTGAACCTGAAATTTACCAAGGACAGTTTGGTGAATTTACGATTACACCCAGCGATCGCCTGGGAGTGAAAATCTACCGCAGTGGCTTGATGGTGGCAGCAGTTTGTTTTGCCATCTGTACCACTTTGGTGGTATGGCCAAACACCACAGAGGGATTCACGCCCCTCCTACTTCCCCTTTATGCTTGTTTTTGCCTAGGCTTAGGCGTGAGTTTGGTGATGATTCATATCTACCTTGCCATCCTACACCGTCTATTGCAACTATTTTGGTTGATTGGTACAGGAGCAGCATTGTGGATCTCCTTGACCAGCAGCGACCCCTTGGCGATTGCCGTGTACAACGACCCGATCGCATTATTCGGCATTGGATTTACCTTTGCCGGTTTAACCGGGATCTATTTTAAGGAAGCGTTTTGCTTTAATCGCTTAGAAACCAAAATATTAACCCCTTTAGTCCCCGTCTTAATCTTGGGACACTTGTTTGATTTGCTATCCCCTTATGCGGAAAAACTCATGCTGGTCATTTGGGCGATGCTGTTTCTGGTTTTTGCTTTCCGCAAAGTATTTCAAGCCATTCCCGATGACATTGGAGATAAAAGTGTCTTTGCCTATTTGAAACAGAAGCGTTCGGCCCAAGCTTAAGGGTTGCCTTGCCTCAGTCAGTGGGGACCGCCGTCGGCCCGCCGTCGGCAGAGGAGCAGAGGAGCAGAGGAGCAGAGGGGAGAGTGAATAATTGATAATTGATAATTGATAATTGATAATTGATAATTGATAATTGTCAATTGTTAATTGTTTTCCCCTGCACCTCTGCACCTCTGCACCTCTGCTCCTCCGCTCCGAAAGCCCCTCCGCCCCCCCGCACTCCCACCGTCCGTTGGTTGATTGCTTGAAAATAACGTTTTTTTCGCTTAAAATTAATGTTGAATTAAGTAGGTGGGCAGAAATAAATGCACCAGAGACCATATCACAAGAAAAACTGTCATTCCCGCGAAGGCGGGAATCCACAGTCTATCGGCGGGGAACGAAAAGTGCAATTAATTATGTTCACCTACTTAAATTAATTTTCGGGAATTATGTCAAATTTATCTGGAAATGAGCCTCTAGAAACGTTATTAAATCAGTCGGAAACCAGTCATGCTGAAGCGGAAATCGTCAAGCCGCGATCGCTCATAGAAAAAACTTTAAAAATTTATACCGTAAAAATTGCCAATTTTCTGGCAAAATATGACTGGATTACACCCAATCGGATTTCTATCCTTTCTGCCTTACTGGGCGGCCCCTTAGCCTGCTGGTTAATTCTAGAAAATTATTATTTAATCGCCGTTGCGGTGATTATTATTAGTGGAATTTTGGATGATTTAGATGGAGACTTAGCTAGAGCAAAGGGTGTCGCATCTAAAGAAGGGGCAATTTTAGATAGTGTACTAGATAGATACGTTGATTTTTTTATCATCACCGCCCTAATTTTGCTCGACCCTAGTCAACATTTAATTCCCGGTTTATTGGCCATGTTTGGCGGGATGATGGTTCCCTATATTCGCGCTAGAAGTGAAGCGGAAGGAAAAAGCGTAGTAGCAGCGGCAATTGGCAATCGTACCGCCCGATTTATTTTGATTATTTTGGGAATTTCAACTCAACAGTTTTTCCCATTACTAATTCTTTTAGCCGTAACTGCTAATATTGCCGCATTCCAGAGATTATTTTTTGCCTTAAAACCTTCTATTTATTAGTTATTTGTTCTTGGTTGTTAGTTGTTAGTTGCTAGTTGTTCGTTGTTAGTTGGGTAGGGATTCTTTGTTCGTTGTTTGTGATTAGAAGTGAATAACAAATAACGAATAACCAACAACGAACAACCAAGAACAAATAACTAATAACTAATAACTAACAAAATTACTCTGATTTTTCCGATTCTGATAACGGAGGCAATCGCCAAATTTTAAGAGTTTTATCTGGACTGCCAGTGACAATTCTTTGATACTGGGGACTCAGGGCAAACACACTAATATATTGCTCGTGTCCCAATAACACTTTTTCCAGTTTGCCGGTATTTAAATTCCAAATATTGAGGTTTTTGCCACTGGTTGCTAATAGCTGACCATCAGGTGCGATCGCCACGGAACGAACCCAACTATTATCCCCAGTTAACTGATATTTTTGTTGACCTGTTTTCAGATCCCAAACAATCACCGTATTATCACGACTGCCACTGGCAAGCAACTGACCATCTGGACTAAATGCCACGGATAAAACTGCATTTCCATGACCTTGTAGCCTCTGTACTCTTGTCCCGTTCGTCGCATCCCAAATTTGAATTGTTCTGTCAGAACTGCCACTAGCAATTAATCGACCATTCGGACTCCAGGCGATCGCATTCACCGCATCTTGATGCCCGGAAATAGTCCGCAAACGCACCCCATTGCTTAAATTCCAAAATCTAACCGTTTTGTCCGCCGAACCACTAGCCAAAAGCTGACCATTGGGACTAATGGCTAAAGCATTAACCGGGCCGGAATGAGCGGGGATCGACTGAAATAGTTCCCCGGTTTGAAAATTCAAAATGCGGATCGTCGTATCTTCGCTACCACTGGCTAAAATCTGAGCATTAGGGCTAATTGCTAAAGCATTAACCCAGGATTTATGGGCATCTAATTCTCTGACCTGCACTCCAGTCTGAAGATTCCAAATGCGGATTTTCCCATAACTACCACTAGCAAACATAGGAATTCTCGACTCTGGCCCCATCGCCACAGACTGAATTTGTCCCACACCAGTCAAGCTCTTTTGTAAAAAAACACTACTCGGTAAACGCGCAATCAAAGAGATGGGATTGGAAGGGAAAAAACCATAGCGCCAATACCCATAAACCTGGGATCCCAATAGACTCAAGATCAAAAATGTAAATATCATTCCCCAAGGGATTTGCTTCGGGGGTTGATATGGCGTATATGGTTGAATCCGAGAAGGTTGTTTGATCTTGGAGGACGAAGTACGAGACCCCACAGAAGAAGCTGATTTTAGCGTATTTCTGGTATGGCTCATCTTCGTCGGATTTTTCCCCGTATTCCGATTAAATGCTCCCGTGTTCTTTTGACTGACTAACGATTTTTCCGAAGCATCGGCTTCATTAGTAGATCCAGCTTGTTGCAGTTCCTCCAAACAACGGACGATCGCCTGAGCATTTTGAGGCCGTTTTCCCGGAAAACTGGCCATCAAATAATCAATCACATCAGCAAATCCATCAGAAATATGAGGGGCACTTTTGCGCCAAACTAACTTGCCCGTGCGAGGATGTTCAGAAAAAGATGTGGGGGATTTCCCCGTAATTAAAAAGACAAAAGTCCGACCCAGAGAATAAAAATCCGATTGCGGCACCGCTTTACCATTCGCTTGTTCCGGTGCGGTATATCCCGGTGAAACAATCCCGGTAATATTTTGCCCCTGTCCCACTTTGGCAAAATAGGTGTTGGTGACTTCTCTCGCTGCGCCAAAGTCAATCAGCACCAGTTGCCCATTGCGCTTGATCATAATGTTCAAGGGCTTGATATCTCGATGGAAAAATTGCTCCTGGTGAACGACACTTAAAATTTCCGAAAGTTGCTTTAACCAATCGATCGCTAACTCCTCGGTGATGGGTTTATTGCGCCGCTTTTTCATCCACTCCCGCAGGTTCAATCCGTTGATTTTCTCCATCACGATCGCGTGTAATGGATCTTGCCCATCTGGGAGGGGAATCTCAAAATATCCATCGGGCTGAACTTTGGGAACGCCGGGACAGTCCAGCCGCATCATCACATCGGCTTCTTGCTTAAACAGTTTGACTGCTTTTTCGTGATTTTGCAGCAAAACTTTGAGGACTCTGGGTATCCCCCGATCGTCTACTTCATAAGTTTTACCAAAACCACCACTGCCGATCTCTCTAGAAATTCGATAGCGACCTTGGATCAGCACCTCCGTACCACAGTGGACACAGTGGCTCTGGTTTTGGTTAGCCGGATCATCGGGCAGGGGGCACTTGGGATTAACGCAATAACTCACGATCAAGAACTCAACTACATTGCTGCGGTTCCATCAACACTATAACTTGTCAGCATCCGCTTTCGCTCTCAAGGGTGATTGCAATTTTACTTGTTACTTGTTACTTGTTACTTGTTACTTGTTACTTGTTACTTGTTCTTCGTTGTTTGTTGTTTGTTGTTCGGTAATTAAATACCCGTTAACAAGTAACGAATAACAAGTAACGAATAACGAAATAAAATCAAAATTTCTAATTTGGGAAAGTTTACATATCAATTTTTTTTGATATGATATGGCCATCAGTGGATTCTCAACGGTAAAAAATTGAGTATGGACTCCAATACGACCTCGGAAAACCAACCTCGTCCCGTCCAAGCAGGGGGACAACTGAGTTTTTTTGAAAAATACCTCACGGTTTGGGTGTTTTTCTGTATTTTAATTGGCATTGGTTTGGGCAAAGCTTTCCCCAATGTGGCAGCGACCTTAGACGCGATGAGTGTCTATCAAGTTTCTATTCCGATCGCGATCTGCTTGTTTTTTATGATGTATCCCATCATGGTGAAAATTGATTTCACCCAGGCAACGAAAGCAATGCGAACCCCTAAGCCAGTATTCTTGACTTTAGTGGTCAATTGGCTGATTAAACCGTTTACAATGGTCGCCTTTGCCCAGATATTTTTAGGCTGGCTATTTCGCCCTTTACTCAGTGGCACTGAAATGCTGCGAGGAATGGAAGTAGATGTAGCTAATTCTTATATTGCCGGAACGATTTTGTTGGGCATCGCCCCTTGTACCGCAATGGTGTTGATGTGGGGCTATCTTTCCTATAGCAATCAAGGCCATACTTTGGTGATGGTGGCGATAAATTCCCTGACGATGTTATTTCTCTATGCACCCCTGGGGCGATGGTTATTGGCAGCCAATGATTTGGTGGTTCCTTGGCAAACCATTGTGTTATCAGTATTGATTTATGTGGGTTTACCTTTGGCGGCAGGAATGTATAGCCGTTATTGGATTTTTAAGTATAAAGGAGAAGACTGGTTTAAGGAGAAGTTTCTCCACTATTTAAGTCCCGTGGCAACTTCGGCGCTGTTAATTACTCTCGTTTTATTGTTTGCCTTTAAAGGTGAATTGATTGTGCAAAATCCGCTGCATATTTTATTGATTGCGGTGCCGCTGTTTATTCAGACTAATTTTATTTTTCTGATTAGTTATGTGGCGGCTTTAAAGATGGATTTAGCCTATGAAGATGCGGCACCCGCTGCGTTGATTGGGGCAAGTAATCATTTTGAGGTAGCGATCGCCACTGCGGTGATGTTGTTTGGCTTAAATTCTGGGGCAGCTTTGGCCACCGTGGTGGGGGTTTTAATCGAAGTGCCGGTGATGTTAATGTTGGTGGAATTTTGCAAGAAAACTGCTTTTTGGTTTCGCCGCGAACCAGAAAAAGCTACTTTGCGCGATCGCCGCTGTTTCCCCGCTGGCAATTAGCCAGAACCAAAAACTTTTTAACTTATTTCAGGAATAATTACCATGAAAAACGTCATGTTTGTTTGTAAGCGAAACTCTTGCCGTTCCCAAATGGCCGAAGGATTTGCCAAGCATCTGGGCAAAGGCAAAATTACCGTCACCAGTTCGGGATTAGAATCAAGTCGAGTGCATCCCACCGCCATTCAAGTGATGTCAGAAATTGGCATTGATATTACAGATCAAACCTCTAATCCCTTGAGTGAATTTCAGCCAGAAAATTATGATGCGGTGATTTCTCTTTGTGGCTGTGGGGTGAATTTGCCAGCAGATTGGGTAACGAGAGAAGTGTTTGAAGATTGGCAGTTAGATGACCCGGATGGTCAACCGATTGAAACCTTTCACCGCGTCCGAGATGAGATTAAAGCACGGGTGGAAAAACTGATTGCATCTTTGGCGGATTAAAGCTTTATTATCTGAGAAAATATCTGCGAAAAAAACCCGGTTTTTTTTGGGAAAACCGGGTTTTTTGACTTAATTATTTCGTTACTTTTGTGTGGCATGAACAGCTTCAGGACTTAGGTCATGGGTAAAATAATAATGACCGAGAATCTGATCTTCATAGGTTCTTTGGGTGATCCGCCATCCAGGGTTCAAAAAAAATTTCAACGGATCTCCAGAAATTCCATGAGTTTGGCCAATAATTAGTTCGGGAAAATTCGGCGAATAGGGTGTACCAACTAAGACAAGATTCCCATCTCGGTTTAACACTTCCACCTTGTAATCAAGTCCCAAATCTCGATCGGCCATGCGGATAGAATAGCCACCACTATCAACACTCCGTTGGCAAATGCCAGTAAAGTCAAATTCTAGCAAGTCTAACTTGACAATCACAGGTTGACTCGAATTGGTTTCAGTCCAGCAGGAGCGAGTATCGGCTAGTTGTCTAATCACTGTCAAGGCATATTTTTGCCGAAGTTGCGTAGAAATGACGATGACTCTGCTTTGGTCAATTTCTACTTTGTGAAAATCTTGCGCCCCTGCTTTGCCAGTGGCATTGACCCAAAAAGAGGTAGCCGCTAGAAAAGCGATTCCCGCAAGGGATCCGCTTCGCGGAATCGCACCGCGAAAAAATAAAGTGGGTTGAGTCATGGCTGAATAACAAATTCTTTTACTTTTCATAAAGAGTGATTATTTTGTTCTATTGGGGATTTTTCATCCCAAGTAAAGAGTTTGGTGATGCGTCCCATTCACTATCAGCCTTTAAGGGTCAGCAATCAGCGGTAAAGATGCGATCGCTGACGCTTCTTTACGTTCTGATTTCGTCAGTCAATCAGCCAATCCGGGCGGCTACTTTAACCCCGAATGCTGATGACTAAAAATGGCCGATTTTCTCCAATTTTATGCAATTGAGCCGGAAAATATAACCACCTTATTGATTATATTTATCAATAGCTTGATTAACTCAATTGTCATTAAGATCCGCAGCGATCGCGCCGATCGGTTTTGTCTCAGTAGGCGCAGTGTCTTGGACTCAAACTGAGCGATCGCTGCGGAAAAATGAGGTAAAACTGACCTTAATTATGGCGATGAAACTTCCCTAGTATTTCGTGAATTGAGACAATGAGTAGCTTTCTTTGATGGGAAAGCTGCTCCTGCCTGCGGCGATCGACTAAATTTTTAACTACCTCTTTTGAGCATAGCATAGTTAGTTGGCCGTTAACTTAGGTATTACCAACATTTACATAATGTTACATAATTTTACAATTAATCAGCCGTTGGAGAGAAAATTCGGGAATAATTTCATCAGATGCATAATCAGCAGCTTGGTTCATACCATAATTAAATGTGATATCCACAGAATAAACCCAGTTTCTTTATCGCGTCCCCTGAACTTAGAAACCGGGTTTCTTTCTCGCTGCCACAGTAGGGGCGATTCGCGAATCGCCCCTACATATTCACAAAAGAAACCCGGTTTCTTGGCTTGGAGTGTAGGGTGGGCAAAATGCAAGCCCACCCTACCAATAAACTACTGTGATATCCACAACAGAAACCCGGTTTCTTGGCTTGGAGTAAAAAAGCGATCGCCCAGTTTTTAATGCTTCAACTTTTATAAACATCTTTTCGATGCTGACAATGAAGCAATAATACCAAACATTCTTTATCATTGATTTCGTAGCGGATCCGGTAATCACCAATATGGATGCGATACTCATTGTCATAGCCTTTTAACTTTACAGTTCCGGGAGGCCGAGGTTCTTCACCCAATGGCGTGATTTTCTCAAGAATTCGCTCTTGGATATCTTCGGGCAGACTATCTAGTTGTTTTTGGAACGGTTTCGGAACGATTACAGTATAAGTTATGGAGTTTTGTTTTTCCGAGAAACCATATATTGATCTAGGGTTTGATAGTCGCCTGCTTGGTAAGCAGTGCGAGATTCTTGGATTTCAGCAAGGACTATTGGATCTTCTTCTAACGAGTCTTCTTCTAATTGGGCAAGTTCTGTTTCTAGAAGCTGGAAAAGCTGAATTTTATCTTCGATCGCCCTTGGTGGCGATCGCATTGACTAGAGAATCAAAGGGAATTTGTAGTTGAATTGTCGGTTGTGTCATCGTGGGCATGATAATGGTCGTATTTACTGATTATATCAAGGGAAAAGGCTATTATCTTCGGGAGGTGGAAGGAAGCGATCGCCCACAAAAAAGCGATCGCCCACAAAAAAGCGATCGCCCTTACCCTAGTAACTCAATTACTTCTTTCAATACTTCAGTTAGTTCAGGTTTATTAGAAGCGATTGTATCATTTGGCAAGTGTTTATGATGGGGGAAATTAGGTAAATCTGGAAAGTGGGGTGTGCTATCATAGCGAAAAATCAGGTAATTATTTTCGTCCTGAAAATGATAGCGGTAATCGAGAAACTCTAATTGATTATCTGCCAGGACAATCGCTTCATTGACTTCCAGCAGGTATGTCTGACTAAAGCGCAGTCGAATTCTCAGATTAACCCGGTTTGAGGTCAAAAATTCCTCTTCATAACGTTCAACATAAACATTGCTACATTGTTGAATTGCTTGTTCAACTCGCTCCAGGTAATCGGATAAAAGATTAGGCAGCATAATTTAGTCTTTGCTCTAGTTCTTCATGCAGTGCCAAGTAATGACGATAGTCATTTGCCCATTCTATAAATTGGGCATCATCTGACAACAAACCTCGATTATATTTGTCAAAGAATTCTTCAGAGTCCATTTTTTGCTCGTGTTCATACACGCTCAGTCGCTTGGCCACTGTCACTAAAGCGTCTAGTGGGGATGTATATTGAATAGTCTGTTTACGCATTTTTTTATTTGTCAACTGATGAATATAATCAAAGCGCTCCTGGTTAGGGGTCGATGAGGGAATCGCTCCCCTCACCTCCCATTCAGAACGGAACGTGCCACTTTCACGGCATTCCGCTCCTGGCTGTGCTTGCTTTAACTTTGCTCCTACTAGGGCGCCTTACGACATCCCGTTTGGCATCGATTCGCATTTCTCCCCTTTTGCCAAATGCCGCCTTGATGGTTAATTAGTCGTTCGATGTATTGCAATCACCTTTCGCAGAGGCAATTATCTGCTCAACCTTTGGCTCACTGTACGCACATTGGTTATTACATCCTATCCTTGCGGATGGCTTTGTCTATGTTGGGATATCTTGCTGGTCTACTTCACAGCCGCCCCACGTCAGCATATACCAGGCATTACCCTGGTCGTTGGCTTCTTAGGGCATCCTTTTCCCATATAGGCTTGCGCTTACACTTTATTTCACTACTCATTGCTGAGAGCCAGTATGGGGTTACTTCGTTCCGTGGACTTGGGATTATTAGTTTTAGGATGCTGTCCTCTCCCCCTGGGTACTTTCGGGATTTCTTTAATACGTGAGATATATAGCTCCGTATCTTCGTAGGTTAGAAACATAGCTACCTACCTTTTCCCCGTGACCTTTTGGTCGTAGCGTATCAACCAGATTTCGCTGCTTAATAATTAAGAGGGTTCAGGTCGGACATTCGCCTCACGGCTGACCTTGACTAATTGGCTTGAAGGGATTCTCTTTCTGGTTAAGTGTCACCTCCTTTTCAGCCCGCTTCACGCCTTTGATGGTGAGTCTCTGGGTGGGGCTGATGCCTAATTACCCCTGGCAATTACTTGCCAGAAAATCCGGGTATTTGTCTTCCATTTAGGACAACAAATCCACAGTTATAATGGTTCGTGACTACGAGTCTGCCGAGACCATTACCACGCGCACACTTCGGGCGTTGCCCTCCGCTTTCCGCGTGAACGAATCGCACATGTTTTATTATTATAACAAAAAAGCGATTCCCTCTCCTGAGCTTCGCGATCGCCCCCAAAAAAAGCGATCGCCCCCCCAAAAAGCGATCGCCCCCTAAAAAAGCGATCGCCCCCTTAAGAAACCCCAGAAACCGGGTTTCTTTTATCGGTTCCACAGTTAACTCTAATATTCACCACAGAAACCCGGTTTCTTTTCTTGGGGACTCAGAAACCGGGTTTCTTTTCTTGAGGAAAAAGAGCGATCGCCCCTGTAAAAAGCGATCGTTTGTAGTAAAGACTGAGGTATTACTAACATTTACATAGTCTGACAATTCATCGGCCTTTGGAGAGAAAATCTGGCAATACCTTTGAACCACCAAGAACACAAAGGACACTACAAAATCTCCTCTGTGTCCTTTGTGGCGAAATTGCTTGAGAGAATCATCAACCATTTACATCCTGAACATAATAACCAATTCCTTCATAACTATAAAACTCACCCAAGGTATCAATCACCGCATCTCGTTCTGCCAAAGAAGGAGTATAAAAATGGGTTCCCGTGGCAGGTCGATAAAAGCGATAGAGGGGAATGGTTCCGGCTTCGGGTTGCTCATAAGCATAATAAGCGGTTCCTTCATAATTAAAATGCGAAAAATTCTGACGAACCTGGTCAGCTTCAAAGTCGGAAATTGTGTAAAAATGAGTGCCGGTTAGAGTGTTGAAAAACCGATGCACTTCTGAGGTATTAGCCGTCGCATTTTTGACCGCTGCAAATGAAGCCCCTTCATAATTATACTTGGAAAAGTTATTGATAACAGAATCTCTTTCTGCCTCATTTGCCGTATAAAAATGAGTGCCGGTAATCGTGTCGTAAAATCGATAAACGGAAGTAGTTTCTTCTGGGGGTGGGAGTTCAGGAGTTCCGGTTGGATCGACCTCTTCCCCAAACCATAGAGCCGCATATCCTTGGTAAATGCCAACCCCTAAAGCGTTCCAGTTTCGGTCAGTCCATTTTTCTTGATTTAGAATCACGTCATTATGTAATGGACTATTTTTCCATCCGTTCAAAGCACTTTCAGCAGTGGCAATGTAGCCACCAGAACCCCCGTGAACATTTTCATAGCCAATACCGGGATATCCAGTATTGAATCGCTGGGGAGCATCCCACATAGAAGACCATGTATTTGGATTACTACTATCGTAAAAAGCATCGCTCCAAGTATGGGTTACGGTGCCAATATTTTCTGCTAAATCTAACACATGACGGTTGGCAACAGTTGTCAGCGCTTTGGATGCGGGAATTGCTGGCAATCCATTTTCAGCCCGATACTGGTTGACTAAGTTGTATAGTTTCTGTTCTTCCGCTTCAAAACCATCTAAAGATGATGATGCATAAATATCAGTGGCCATATTTTACTCACCTCAATTTTTTATTTTCTATTCAGCTTTACCTACGCTGCCTCAAATTGCCGGAAAATTACTACATATAGAGTTAGAAAAATAATCTGGATATCATGCCAGATACTCCATAATCGCTGATACCGAAGGTCTAACTCTACTACGGCGTCAAAATCCGTGATTCGCGATCTACCATTAACCTGCCATTCTCCCGTAATTCCCGGTTTTACCCGCAGTCTTTGCCAGTGATATTCATTATAATAAATGACTTCATCATGGGTAGGCGGACGGGTGCCAACTAAACTCATTTCGCCGATGAAAACATTCCAAAATTGAGGAAATTCATCGAGACTGGTACGGCGTAGTAAACGTCCTATATTGGTAATCCGAGGATCGGCATAATTTTTAAAGATTAATCCCTGGGCTTGATTCTCTATTTGCTGTTTTAATGTTTCAGCATTCTGAACCATTGACCGAAATTTATAGATGGTGAAGGGTTTACCATACAGCCCATAACGGTTTTGAGTATAAAAAATCGGGCCAGGGCTATCTCGTTCGATCGCGATCGCGATCGGCAGAAATAAGATGGCTAAAATAAATAGACCGATCGCACTGCCGAGAATATCGATCGATCTTTTACCCACCGAATAGGTTGATGGGTGACGGAGATGCCGATTAATTATAGAGATGCTATTCATCTTACCAAAAAAATATCATGCTCAGGGTGGATAGAAATCAATTTTGATATTTCGGCGATCGCGTTTTGGGTTAAAGCTGTTCTGAGGATAGTTCAATAATTAACTCAATTCCTTCGATCGCCAAAACTATGACTGGATCGTATGGTTTCAAAGAAATCCGATCGAGTTTAACGTTCTGACCGGAGAATTTGGCCAACCAATAAGTAGCTTGCCAGTAAACTTGTACCGATTGGTACTCTGGGAGTATCTGAATAAAGGTTCCCACGCCTAAGTTCGGCGGCGCCCCGAATGATTGTGGGTCAGTTGCGATCGTCATTGGCTGACTCCTGGTGATTGATTAACTGGTTGCCTTCTATTCTAACAAAGTAAGCATAGCTTATCCATAACTTAATATAATTTAACCATATAAATATGGTGACAACAGACCGACTGCCTCTATACATGGTATGGTAGGGAGAAGAAGAAATTGGCCAAGGTTTGATGGAAAAACTCGGTTTTTCTCTCTTTTCCCTCGATCGCCAGCGTAATACCGGGCATCAAAAATTCTGGCTACAATTACTAGGTCTTGTTCCCTCCAGCCTGGAAGGGCGCTTTTCCGTAGCGCCCCTAGGCATTTTTGATTAATAAAAGTACAATTTATGATGATGTTTGTTCAGGCAACTAATTGAGGTTTTGCTGGTGGTGATTCGGGCCGTTCTAAAAAGTGGTGATGAGCCAATTCTCTGTTAAGAGGGTGAGAAAAACTCTTGTTCGGTCTGCGGGCAGCCCGGATGCCCCAACTGGCTACTTTAGTAATTAAGTCCATTAAGGTTTCTTTAGCTCGTTGTTGTTGCCAGTAATATCCTTCTTGCGTAGTAGAATATAAAGGAGGCAATCGATTGAGGGTATAGGCGATCGCTTCACTAATATTAATCTCCTCAACAACATCACGGGGCAAAAATTTTAGTTGTCGTTTAATTTCCTGAATGGCTAAAGGTTCCATCGCATTCAAGTAATGTAAATCAGGGTGCTGTGGTTTCATGGTAGATGAGTGAAATAACAGGGCATTAATGGGATAAATTCAGTCAATTCATCGATAAATATCGAGATTAACTTTTGATTTTTCGGTTGTTCAATTTGGGACAAACTGATAAACCAAAAACCGTCAAAATTCCGTAAATAGAACTAGGTTCAGGAATTCTTTTGTTTTCTTTAGGCGGAACGAGCGTCGGTGTACCGATTTTAATTTGATAGGCTAATCGAGAATTTCTCGGTGCTTCATCAGTCCAAGACATTGTGACATTACCCGCTAGTCGGAAACTTTTTGCTATATCGCTTATTCGCAGAATATCTAGTCCTTTGACTTCACCTGTGGCAGTGGAAGAGGCGTTAATATTTTGGTCGTCTAATACCAATTTATCCACCACAATACTGGCACCCGCATCAATGGCACGAGTCCGCAGAAAAATGTCAGAAAATGGCTGATTATAGGCATAACTTAAAGTTTTTGCCCCAATGATATATTTGACTAAGTTAGACTCAGCATTGTAAGTGAGTTCAAAAGCTTCGGTTTTACCATTTAACCAATTAAATTGCTCTGTAACTTGGGGAGAACCTGGGTCTTCCTCGTGTAAATTAAGCTCGTGAGTAGAAAATCCTCCTCTGTCGCCAATTCGACCTTCAGCCACAAAGGAAATTTTTGGTAGGAGGGCATCCATTTCTCGATCGGAGGATAGATTAGTCAGGGTTAAAGCATGGGTAATGGTAACCGGAAAAACTGAGGCAATCGGCCCCAGAAAGATTAAAACAAATAATGGGTATTTCATCATCGTAATTTCTCCTAAAACATCAACATAGCGATCGCTATCAAGGAAAATGGAATGCGCGATCGCTATGTTGTAAATTTACTGATTTACATGGGGACGTTTACGCAAGCGACTGCCACCAATTAATCCCACGAAAGTTAAACCTAAAATAGCAGAAGGTTCGGGGACTCTCTCAAGGTTTCCACCTTGGGCAATAATATCGTTATCACATTCCACAGCTAAGTGATATAAAAAGCTTCCTTCATCAGGAAATAGTGAGCGATCGAAGCTCAAACCAATTGTTTGAGAACCGGGTAGTCCAAAGTGGGCAAAATCAAGACCTAAATTGCTTAATTCAGTTAAACTAAGCAATTTAATGTCGCCAACTTTTGTGCCGGACGCTATCACATTTTCAACTTGTTTGCTTTGATCGAAATAGGGATCGAAGGCAGACAAATCACCAATAGTGGGAGTGCCTCCGTAATTTTGCACCACTTGATTATGACGACCTAGACTGCCAAACCCGTTATTATTTAAATGAGCCACGCTTTTGGCAACAACATCTTTAAATACCCCGGTTGAAGCAACTCCAGACTCATTTTGACCGTCAAAACGCACACCCCATAAACTGCCGTTGGCATTGGCAGTATTTAAATTTTGCCCTGAAAAATTAAACAGGATATCTCCCCATCGGGTATAACCATCTTGGGCTCCGGAGGCAACTCCTCCGATGGGTGTATTCGCATTAATAGCAAGGAAAATATTATGGTCTGTTTGTTTGAAAGCACTGCCATAAATTTCATAGTCAGTTCCCCCAACTCTTAGGGGAGTTCCCTGGGTGCTATCGTTAAAAGAATCAATGGCATAACTCCATCCTTTATATAGAGTTGATGCTTGGGCAGATTTCGCGGTCAGTAGGCAGATGATTGCTACTAACCAAGTGACCATAAGTTGTTTTTTCATGGTGAATCACCAAGTGATAAGGTATGATTTAACCGGACTTACACTGAAGCAAGGGGTAAGTCCCAAGCAAGCGTTTAAGAACGCTGTTTAACTTTTTTCAGTTGTGAGGAAATTCCCATCACTCCTAAAGCAAGTAATCCGAGGGTGAGGATGGCGCGATCGCCTAGAAAAATATTTGTTGAGTGCGATCGCGCCGTAAACTTACTCAAATACTTGATAACTTAAGCTAATTTTGTGATAGAATTAGCGGCTAATTTTTACTAAGTATTTTTTGACTTTTTAATGCGACGTAAAGCAGCGCCACCCATTCCCGCAGCGAGAACTAATCCGGTAATAGGTTCCGGTACATCTTCAGGTGGAAGAGGATTGGACTGGAATCCACTGTAGCGGACATTTTCCTGGGAATGGTTGTAAAAAGCAAAATTCCCATTAATATTAGAAAAGTCACCATTCACATCTAATTCTAGGGAGTCGTTCATATAAACTTTTAAGTTTGTGTCAGTGAAGTTAAACTTAATGCCGTAGTCTTGGCCATAATTCCAACCCACATTACCTAGATTAGTAGCACGAGCAAGTTCAGTAATTTTCCCTGAAGTCCCGGCACTGTCAGCATGAGTCCAAGACTCAAGATCATTTATTACACCTGTTACTCGCGAAATCGCAAGTCCCGCTCGCGAAACCGGAAGTCCTGGTTGACCTAAATAATCTGATTGATTTGCCTTTTTCCAGTCAACCAATAGAAAATCGGCGTTGCTATTAGTTCGATCTCCTGGATTAAACCCCAAAGCAAAGCCAATAAAGTCATCATCCCACCCTCCTGGTTCTACTTTTATATTACCGGATAAATCCAAACCTTTAGCAGCAAAGTCACTGACAAACAATGTCGGAGAACCATTAATTGTTTGTAAAACACTTGTTCCAGCTTCATCGACGATCCAGTTACCATGACCTTCTGCTGTCCAAGTATTCAAATTAATTGCTGCGGCTGAAACCCCAGTTGCACTAAGGCCAATAGTACCGATTAGTCCAGCTATTGCTAATGGTAGACGAATAGTAAGTTTATACTTGGTAATTAAACTGACAGAATTTGATAGAGATTTAGAGGATATAAATAGATAATTCTTCATTTGTATTACTCCTGAAATAATGTAAATGAAATGATGCAATCCGTGCTAATTAATTAGCAACAGAGTTATTGGAATTTTCAAAGCTGAAGGGGGAGCGATCGCGCAGCAAAATAATCAACAATAACCCAGCAAAAATCTGTAACAATACTTCTGCTAAACTGCCTGAGCTTGAATGAACCCATCGATCGCAGCCACATTTTAGGCAAACATAATGGTTAGCATCATGCTCATCTTGCACCCAGTTCAACTTATTGGAAAACGCTTTGCTGCACTCTGACATGGGTGTACCTCTTTCCATCTGATTGGGATTTGTATCTGTCCGTTTCTGGTTGCTTGCACCCTTAACTTGTTGTCCAATACCTTAACTTATTGCATAATATTATGGCAATAAGTCGGCCAAAATATTTACATAACTTTACATTGGACGAGAATCAGTGGCTAAATTTTTACAGCAAAAAAGTGCTGTAAGTCAATTGGGGCAATAAATAGCCGTCAAGGTCAGGCCGAATCGCGATCGCCTCTAATAACCTAAGCTGACTATTATGTTATTTCTCTAATCAACCCCTGGATCCTTGGTTGAAGCGTGTTGGCAGAGGTCGGTGGGTTGACCAGTAGGGACACGGCAATGCCGTGTCCCTACTAGGAGGAAAATTTTCGGTCAACCTAAAAAACCCGGTTTTCGATCGCGCTGGTGGTAGATTAAGCTTAAGCTACAATAGAGGTAAGCTTAGACAGATTTACACAGAGAAGCTTTAATAACACAATGGAATTTGAAATAGCACTGAAATTAGTTGAGCAATTGGTGCAGGAGAAAACCGGCAAGCCGCTACTTGACGTAGAAAAAGTCGTATTCCAGGGCGCCTGGGAGGGGCTGACTTACGACCAAATTGCCGAAAAATCCTCAAACTATGAAGCGAATTATCTCAAAGGGGATGTTGGCCCGAACTTTTGGAAGCTACTCAGCGAGGTATTTGGGGAACAGGTGAGCAAGCGAAATGTTCGGGCTGTGTTGGAAAAGTGGGAAAAACAACCTCAACCGACTTCACCAGTTGCCAAAACTGCTGTCACCCAAATCCCAGAAGAGAAAAATCAGCCTCGCGATGATTGGGGTTATGCACCAGATGTGTCTAATTTTTGCGGACGAACTGAAGAACTCAACACTTTGAAAGGCTGGATCGTTGAAGACAAATGCCGCATGGTGGGGATTTTGGGACTGGGAGGAATGGGGAAAACTACCCTGGCAGTTCGCATGGGAGAACAAGTTAAAGGAGAATTTGACCGCTGCATTTATCGAGTGCTGCGCGAGACTTATACTTTTGACAAGTTTCTGGGGGATTTACCGACCTTTTTAACTGGGTCGTCCCCACAAAATACGGGGGAAGATGTCTATGACAAAATTTTGCGGTTGATTGATGGTTTGCGGCAATATCGCTGTCTGTTGATTTTGGATAATCTGGAGGCAATTTTACAACCAGGCGATCGCTTTGGTCGATATCGGACAGGGTTTGAAGCTTATGGTCAATTGTTTAAAAAAGTGGGTGAAGTTGCCCATCAAAGTTGTTTGGTGGTCGTTAGTCGAGAGAAATTCCCAGAATGCGATCGCCTACGGAATTTTAATCAAGCGGTAAAGTCTTTAGAACTGAAGGGATTGAAACTAGATGATGTTCAGGAACTTTTACAGAATACTAATTTAACGGGAAAACCTCAACATTGGCAAGGGTTGATCGAGAGATATAGTGGGATGCCTTTAGCTTTGAGATTGATTGCCCCGACGATTCAGGAGTTTTTCGCTCAAGATGTAGCCAAATTTCTCAAAGATTCACAAACCATCTACCTCGATCCAGAATATCGATATATTTTAGCGTGGCACTGGGAAAGATTATCTCATTCAGAACAAAAAGTTTTGCGGATTTTAGCCCAAGCCGATCGCACGATATCCTTTGAAAAATTGCGCCAGCAAATGCCAGACCATTCTATGTCCGATTTGATTGAAACTTTAAATTCACTTAAGGGGCGATCGCTGTTAGAAAAATCCGAATCCCCAGACAATGAGCAAAGCCGATTTGGTCTTCAGCCGGTGATTCAGAAATATATCAATAAATATCAGTTAAGTAGGTGAACATAATTAATTGCACTTTTCATTTCCCGACGTAAATCCTTGGATTCCCGCCTATAGCCTTTGGCATGGGCTTCGCCTAACGCGGGAATGACAGCTTTTTATCTAATAGGGTCTGTGTTGAATTTATTTATGCACATTTACTTAGTTAAGTAGAATGAGTTAGGCAGCAGGAGAATCAAAACAATGTGATTTATTGTATTAATCCAGAATGTAAACAGCGAGAAAATGACGATAATTTAACTTCTTGTGCAACTTGCGGGACGCCATTATTGGTGCGGAACCGCTATCGACTAATTCGCCCTTTGCGGAAATTAGACCGCCGCTTGACTACGGAAATTTTTGAAGTGGAAGATATTAAAGATAATCACACCCGTAAAGTGCTGAAAATCTTAAAAGATAATGAACCGAAATTAGTCGAAAAGTTTGAGGAAGAAGCGTTCACGCTTCAGTGGCTCGATCGCCCCGGTATTCCCAAAGTGGATATCGATGGTTATTTTCAGTTGACCATTGGTGAAGAGTCGGAACCGCTAAGTTGTTTAGTCATGGAAAAAATCGAGGGTGAAGATTTAGAAAAATGGTTAGCCCGTCACGGGCGAATATCTCAAAAAGTGGCGATTAATTGGTTGAGACAAATTATCGAAATATTGGGTGTTATCCATGAGAATAAGTTTTTACATCGGGATATTAAGCCTTCTAATATTATTCTTAAACCAGACGGGCAACTGGTGTTAATTGATTTTGGTTCGATCCGGCAAATTAACAACACTTACCTGGCAAAACTTAAACTAAGAAGTGTGACTACTTATATTTCTAGTGGTTATACTGCCCCAGAACAAATAGAAGGAGAAGGATTACCTGAATCGGATTTTTTTGCTGTTGGTCGTACCTTTGTCCATTTAGTCACAGGGTTGCATCCCGTAGACTTACCCAGAGATGGCAAAACGGGTCAGTTAATTTGGCGGAATAAAGCCCCACAAATTTCTTCACCTTTGGCGGATTTTATTGATGATTTGATGGCGGCAGATCCGGCAGCTAGACCGCAAAATATTCAAGTGATGTTGCGAAATTTGACCGTCCGGGGTTTGTGGCTTAGAAGTGTTTGGCGGTTTATTAATTCTCGTCAGTTTAAGTTAACTATTTATAGCATATTAGGAATGTTGATTGCTGGGTTGGGAATTTATCGGCTATCATTTAATATCCGATCTCAGTATTTTTCTGAAGAGGCGAGAAAAGCAATGGTAGCTGGACAGTTTGACATCGCTAGGGAAAACTTGGCACGGGCTATAAAACTTAATCCCAATAATGATAACTATCATAGTGATTTAGGATTGGTGTGCAGATACCAGCAAGATTGGAATTGTGCTGAACAGCAGTATAAACAAGCGCTAAAATTGAATCCAGAAGACGGGACAATTTACTATAATCTTGCTGATTTATATGAAGAATTTGGGGATTTTGACCTAGCTTTAATAAATTACAAATTAGCCATAAGATATAGAAATGACGACATAGAACTTCGTGCGAAAAATAATTGGGCTCGTCTGCAAATTTTACATAAGCATAGTGACCAGGTTGCTATTCAAATACTTACTGATGCGTTAAAGCGATCTGATGCTCCCGAAGATTTAAAACTGAATTTATATAAAAATCTCGGTTGGGCGTATTTTCAGGCTGGTGAGAATCAAGCGGCAGAACAAGCTCTCCGAGAAGCAATTCGCTTAGATCGAGAAAATCGGGCTGCACCACATTGTTTACTGGCTAGAATATTACAAGAGCGAAAAGATGACGAAGCGATCGCTGCTTGGAAATATTGCCGAGATAATGAATCAGACAGTTATTTGCCTGAAGTCAAAATATGGAAACTGGACGCCCATCGTTATTTAACCACTGAAACTACTGAAGGAGTGCAACCGTGAAATTTGAGATTACGACTTTTTTTGTTTTAACGTTAACGATCGCTACTTTGGATCCAGGATGGACTTTGCCGACCAGAGGAGAAGAAAATTTTCTGGTAGCTCAGAGCAAACCACGGATAATATGTCCTGAACCACCGGGCAAATGTTATCCTAGCGATCGCGGTTCTAAGTCTGAAATTAAAATCACCAATCCCCCTGGAGGAGCGCTATTACCTGATAATAATCAACTGATTTTATCTTGGTCGAATGTTGAGGGGGCGACTGAGTATAATGTGCGCTTAGAGAAATACGGGCAAACTGTTTGGGATGTCACCGTGAGTCAGACGGAAATTGTTTATCCTGAAGATAAACCGCCTTTGGAACCAGGCAATTCTTATGGCTTGATAGTTGAGCCGATTGGTGAGATTCAAGACATAAAACCCGGTCGAACAACATTCAGGGTGCTGACACAAGAAGACGCAAACAATATCCGTGAACAAGAAGAAGCTATTTCAGCTATTTCTGATGAAGAAAGACGCTTAAACCTGGGGGAATTGTATCAGGAATATCAATTATTTACCAATGCGATCGCTACTTTAAAGGAAGGCTTGCAAAAAAATCCGCAATCCGTAGCGCTTAATCAAATGCTGGGGGATATTTACTGGAAAGCAGAACTGCCAGAATTAGCGAAATCACCCTATGAGCAAGCTTTGAGATTTGCAAATAGTCCAAATCAAAAAGCCGATGCACATATTGGTTTAGCCCGTGTAAATATAGCCGATAAAAATTGGAGTGAAGCGATCGAGCATTTAGAAACTGCACGGGAGAATTATAAAAGCATAAATGATCCCGGAAGTGCGGCTCAACTAGCTCAGTTTATCGGCGAAGTATATCAATCTAGTCAAGACATCGCTAACGCTAACGAATGGTATAATATAGCGAAAACAGAGTATGAAACTTTAAAAGAACAAAAGCGGGTGGATTACATGGAAGAAATTCTAGGAAATTGAAAAGGATTAAAGTAAAAATAACCGGGCCGACGAATTAAAATCCTTCGGCACATAAACCAAAACTTCACTTTTGAGAGGCGATCGGGATTTTCAATAATTTGAACACACACAACATAATGTAGGGACACAGCATTGCGTGTCCCTACTAATTTATTTATCATTTATTTATCCCAATTTCCAGCTAAAATAAACGCTGACCAATAAAACGGATGTGCATAAAGATGTGCATTTCGCTCATCTTTCAAAAACGGAAGTTGTGCTTGGCGAATTGCTTCAGCTTTGGGCTTGTTTAGTTCATGCAATTGGCGATAAAATTCACCCATAAATTGAGTCGTAGCATCATCGTCAACTTGCCACAGACTAGCGACGACACTACGCGCATTAGCTTTTAAACCAATTCCAGCAATTCCCAAAACTGCTCTGGGATCTCCTTTCGCTGTCTCGCAAGCACTAAGCACCAACAATTGCAGGGGTTCTGTGCTAATTTTTCCTCTAAGCTGGAGCAGTTTCTCTAATTCCTGAACGGTAATTTTGTGATCCCAAGCATAAATGAATGTTTCTTTTGGATCTGAACTAAACTGCCCGTGCGTAGCAAATAAAATTTCGGAGAACGGAATATTTTTGACTTTGTTTTCCAGGTTTGGTAAGGTAAAATTTTTATTGATAAGCTGCTGATAATTACCCAAAAAATTTTGAATCTTGCTAAATTCTCTGATGACTCCGCTTAAAGCTGGTAAATTGTCGGGAAAAATTGGCGCTTTTTCGCTGACTCCAAGCAGCAACGCTTGCCTCTTTACTTTGTCTTTTGGTTCGGGAATTTGTTCACCAGAACTAACGGCTAAACTATATTTTTCTATTAAATAGTGTTGGCCATCGTGTAGCACTGCCATAGGAATTTTCTGTAAAAGACTATCCAAGACAAATACTAAAGTGCCACTTTCTGGTAAGATATCTTCAGCCGGTCGGATTAGCCAATTATAAAGCTTTTGAGCTTTTTTTGCGATACTTTCTTTCCGAGAATTTTTATCAGCTAAACTCTGCTGCAAATCGTAAACTGTCTTTTTGATATCCTCCTCTTTTATCTGAGATTTAAAAGCATATATATTTTTTTTATCCCTTTTGACAATAACCTCTAAGCGATCGCGAAGCACAATCGGATAAATAATCGCTGCGGGTGGGTTATTAAACTCAGAGATAGGTTTTAATTTTAAGGATTCGCGATCGCACTGAATAAAATTTTCTAGTTCGGCTAATTGAATCGAGTCAGCCGCTTTAATGGCTTTATCGAGATTCTCTGTACTGGGATTTTCCGATCGCAAAAGTAAATCGATAAACTCTCGATAAATTGGTTCAACATTATCTCGAAAAGAAAACTGCACATCCCGATCTATCGAAACCAAACCTTGGCGAACTATCTCTAGATATTCAACTGCTTTATCATAAGCGGCGATCGCCTCCTCAATATTTCCTCGATCTTGGTAAATTTTGCCTAAATGCCATTGCCATTCATACAAAAGATTTGCCGAATCAGGAATCTTGTTAGCAGTGGCTATGGCTTCTTTGGTTAACGTTTCAGCTTGGGTTAAATCTTCATCTTGCTTTAAATCAAGATATCGAGCGTAAAATAATTCACCCAGAACACCCAAGGCATAAGATTCAGTCGATGGATTTCCCAGACTCGTAGCAATTTCTTTGGCTTTTTCCGCATAGGTGAAAGCCATCTTAGATTCACCAAGCTTGCTTAAGTTTAAGGCAAAATTAATCTGGGCATCAACCGCAAATTTGCTGGGGGGTAAATTTGTCAAAGTTGATGAGTTGTTTAGCAAATCAATTAAATCAGTTATTTCTGATTTGTGAGTGAATGAATCACTTTGCTTAATCTTTGACAACCAATCCTTGAAATCTACTAATAAGCTGAGTTGATTGAGTTGGGATTTTATCTGAAGTAGCGGGTAGGTTTGCCGAACTTGGCGATAGGATGCTAAAGCCAAATCAGCTTGGGCGATCGCATCTTTTCTCGTATTCGCCTTATTATCGGTTCTTTCGTATAAATTGGTAAGTCTGTAGTAATTTGCGCGATGAGTATTGCCTAACTCTAGCTGCACCAGATTTATTTGTTCAGAAATGTTAAGTTTTTGAGATATTTCCAGACTTTTTTCTAACACTTGCTGCGACTGATCCAGTTTCCCGATCGCCCGCAGCACCTCCCCCAAATTCCGCAATGCGATCGGTCTGATCTCATTGACTAAAGATGGGTCTATTGCTGATAAATCTAGGGTTTCTTCGCTGGTGACATCACAAATACTATAGAGGCGATCGCCATATAAAGCTTTAACTAAAACTTGGCAAGCTTGCCGAGATTGACCTAACCCTTGTAAAGCCATCCCTTGATTAATTTGACTGCCTATAAATCCATCTGAATTTTCTGGGTAAGCTGCCTCAGCTTTTTGCCAAATTTCTAGGGCTGCTTGGGCATCACCTCGGTTTAAATAGTTGTAACCTTCTTGAGTTAAACAAGCCCCATAGTTTTCCGCTGCTGACTCACATTGGGCGATCGCAGAAGTTGTTGAATTACCCACAGGATTATCTACCTGAGCGATTAATTTTCCTTGCCCGCCAATAATCACTATAATGAGGCTGATTGCTAATAAAACATATTGCCAAACTGACCAATGTTTTGTCATGTTGCTATCTCCATGCGCGATCGATATCTATTCTCCAGCCATAACTAATATCTCGGTGTAAAGCTGAGGAGCCACCCGAAAATCTGCTTGGGCAATTAATTCATCCATTAAAGGTCGAACCGCCGAAATCAACCCACGATTTTTGGCAGCCACTAGAATTCCCAATATTCCCACAATCGGAATTCCTAAACGATTTGCTTCTCGTCTACCAAGACGTTCATCTATAATCAGTCGATCGGCATTTAATTCCACTGCCAAGGCGATCGCTTCTGCTTCCCCGATATGTATTTGCCGATCGCTTACCAAATGTTCAACTAAAGATTGATTGGCGACAGGCCGAATTTCAATCCATGCCAAATTTGGCACCTCTCTCACCCCTAAATCTTCCGGTGCCGCACTAGCGAGTTCATTCGCTACGGCTGTGGGAATTGTAATTCTGCCGTAAATTTGTGCCAACAATTCTATATGGCCAATTGCGGATAAATTACTCAATGGCGAAGTATTGCTAACTACAGTCATCGCCACCCATTTTCTTGTAAGGACTTCATATCTTCACGAAATTCTTCAACACCGTAATGAATGCAAATTCCCCTGCTGCCAATCAGGTGTTGAAACTGAAGTTGAGACATATTTGCTAAATGACTAGCTTTGGCCAGGGAAATTTTCTCTTTTTCAAATAGCATGATGATAATTTCCAGCATCAGGTCTTTTTCTGATAGTTGGCTGGCTTTGACAACTTCATCGGAAATGATTAAGCTCATGTTGTCTGCTCCTGAAAACTATGATGTCACCATTTTTTTGTTCATTCCCAGTTTACTCGTTCCCATGCAAAGCATGGAAGAAACCAGAAAATTTGTCTCGTGACTTAAGTTATTCTCCGCAACGAGGTGTCGGTAAAAAACGATCGGGGGTAGCGGCATCAGTTTGCCCCACCAATATGATTTGACCTTGTTCGTTGAAAATCCAACCTTGGGCTTCCACAATGGCATTATGTGGCATCAGAAACCGGGTTTCTGTCAGTCTCTCTTGACTTTCGGCCAAAGTCGCTGAAGAGAAACCCGATTTCTGGTCACTTGGGTCTACCCAACCACCATTACTACTCAGAGGATCTCTGGGAGTTGCCGGTTTACCACCGCGTCCAATATTAATAAATGAACTTTGCTGTGGGTTGCTAGGAGTACAACGGCGATCGACTAAACTGGTTACATCCACAGGAGTCTGCGGTAATTTCAATAGACCCGAAGTGGGGTCAATATCAGAAAATATAAAAACTGTGTCACCATTTAATTCGGGTGATTGTACGGAAAAAGCGGTGATATCGCTACTAGGCAATTCGTTAGGACTGTTTACGGTAAGTTCACCTCCCAAGCGAGATTTCAATTCTTCCCGCGTTCTTTCTTGCAGTCCGAAAAGTCCTCGGAAATTAATCGTAATTTTTCCAGCTTGACCTTCTGCATTAGTAGTAATGTCGCTATTTTCTAATCCGACAATTAACCTTGTATTAATGGTGATATCGCCCCCGGTTCCTGGGCCGGTGGCATTTGTGGTGATATTACTGTTATCTCTTAAGATTAAATCTCCTGAGTTTAGCTCAATACTACCACCGGATCCTGAACCGGGAAAGAATACATCCGATCGCACACTACTATTCCAATCTGTTGAATTTCCTATTATTTGTACTGAGTCAGCCACATTCAAAGTCAAATTCCCAGCACCACCACCGCTAAAAGTCGAAGTTGCTATTTGTGCCCCATCTCGGATAATTAAATTATTAGTTTCAACTAATAAATTTCCAGCACGTCCGTCCATTTCATTACTTTGATGATTACCACTCATTCCATTGATTAAACTTGGATTGGGGAAACTCAAAGTTAATAAACTACTAGGAACCTGTCGAGCCTCGATATTTCCTGATTCTTCATCAATAAATATGGGCAAAGCAAATTTATCTGCTGTAGTTCCAATTAACTGAACCAAATCCGCATTAATTTTTAAATCTCCTCCTGTACCAGCTTGGTTGCCACCTCCGTTTAATGTAGAAGTTAAGATTAACGCGCCATCTTGGAGTCTTAAATGCTCCGTATTAATGGTCAAATCGCCTGAATCTCCACTTCCTGTAGTCCCTGTTAATATCAAACTCCCTGAAATATCCACCAGACCAGTTGGATGATAGGGATTGATTGTCAAATTTCCTCCATTTTTATCTGTAAAAGTCGAGGCAGAAATTATTCCTCCATTGCGAACTTGTAAGTTGGGAGTAGTGATTTCTATACTCCCGGCTGATCCATTCAAAAAACTGGCTGTTAGGATCGCATTTCTGAAATCACCTGGTGATGCTTGATTCATTAGTATTTTATTCAAAACACCAGACATTTCGGTTCTTTCTATACTTCCGGAAATATTGTTATTTCCTGTAATCTCTAATAACTCATAAGTATGAATTGTAATATTGCCAGACTGCGAACCATTAACGGTTGTGGTTGATATTGCTGCTCCATCATTTATCTGTAATTTTCTACTATTAATTGTTATGTTTCCAGCATTTCCTAGGATTCCATTACCCAAATTTAGGGTAAATAAACCACTAGACATTTCTGCAATTGGTTGTTGAAGGATAGGGATTATATTAAATTTACCCACTGACATTCCACTTAATTCGATTACATCTGCCGTAACACTTAAATTGCCCCCTTGTCCTATACCTATACTACTTGTACCTGCGACTCCTCCTTCTTCAATTAAGAATCGACCATCTGTATGAATTAGTAAATTACCGGCTGTTCCAATTCCTGCTGTACCTGTAATTAAGCCTGCATTAATAATTTCAATTGAGTTAGTCGCATTGACTGTTAAATCTCCTCCCTTACCAGACTGATTCGTACTGGTAGATATTACTGTCCCATCGTTAAGACTTAATTGATTCGTGTGAATTGTTAAACTACCTGCATTGCCAAACCCAAGACTAGATGTAAATATCCCATCACGAATTTCATCAGCAGAAAACCCATCTATCAAATTTTCTAATCTTGTTCCAACGTTTCCCCTTCCAAATAGGTTCAATAACTCGGAAGCATTTATGTTAAAAACTCCCGCGTTACCCTGACCTTTTAAACTAGAAGTAGTGGCTACCGCACCATTTATAATGCTAAATATTGAGGTATGAATGCTCAAATCACCCGCATCTCCATCACCCAAAGCAAGGGTCAATAATCCACTGGGAATATTTTGAGCGTCCTGATATATAGGTAACGGAAATTGACCCTCAGATTGTCCGATTAATTCTACAGACTCTAAAGCTTTAATTTCTAAGTTTCCCCCTTGACCAGAATTTAAAGTAGAAGTCGCAACTATGCCTCCTGATTCGACGATTAAGCGTCCAGTATTAATTGTTAAATCCCCTGCTTTCGCTAACTCACTTGATGCTCTTGTTCCCGTGAGTAAGCCTGAATTGTTGACGCTGACTATTCCCGAAGCATTTATATTTAAATTTCCCCCCAAACCGTTGCCAAAACTGGAAGCAGATATTAATCCTCCGTTGCTTAGATGTAAATGATTGGTGATAACTGCTAAATTTCCGGCTTTTCCTTCGCCAAAACTAGCGGTAAACAAACCACCACGGAGGTCATCTGGAGTGAACTCCTCCCGGAGAATTTTGTTGAGAATATCTCCCATATTCCCATTGCCGAAGATTTCTATAGAATCAGCATGAACAGTCAAATTCCCAGCGTCACTGCTACCAAATGTGGAAGTAGAAATAAATGCACCATTATTTAGCACAATATTCTGAAAACTTTCTACCTCGTCATATCCAAACTTCCAACCTTGGTCTATGGGACTTAAGCTGACCTGACTATTCTCAGCAACACTACCGACTTGAATAAATCCTCCTTCTGTCGTTAGGGCACCACCATCGAACATCACCTCTCCACCGAGAAGTCCCAAAGTTTTGCCCGATCGCACCTGCAAACCAACAGTTTGCTCATTACTATTACTACTAACTCTGGACTGATTTGATATCGTCCCTGGACTTGCCCCAAACTGCAACCCAATAGGCACATTAATCGTTAAAACCGGAGATGCTTCTGGATTTGTGGCACTAAAAAAACTGCCACCGGCAAAATTAATCCGGTCTGCGGTACTGGCAAAAAACGACCCACCAATATCCAGCCTCGCATTGGGACCAAACATAATCCCATTGGGGTTCAGCAAAAATAGATTTGCCGTCCCATTTGCCCGAATTAACCCATCAATTTCGGAAGCTGAACCCCCGGTCACACGACTAAAAATATTTTGAATATCCAAAGAATGATTGAAAAAAGCCGTTTCCCCAGTCAAAACCGAAAACTTTTCAAAACTGTGGAATAAATTGCCGCCCGCTTGGGCGCCCCCAGTAATTTCCCAAATTTGCCCGTTGGGTGTCACCAGGGAATTCCCTGGCAGAGTCGCATCTGGAAGGATTTGCGCTGTGGACGACTGCCAGGGCAAAACCCACCCAGAGAGCAGCACAATGAGACCGGGAAATAAATGACGGGGTAATTTCATGGCAGCCCAATCCTCTAGGGAGTGTCGATTTAAACTCTCATATTTAAACTATCATATAAACAGAGAAACTTTTCATAAAAAAAATTGATACTTTGGCCAATATTTATCAAAATTTCTGTGCTTGGGGACTTAGAAACCGGGTTTATGCATCTGGTTTTAACCGTAGGGTCTAGCAAGCGAATCGCCCCTAAATATTCACCACAAAAAACCGGTTTATTTGCTTGGGATAAAAAAGAGTGTAGGGTGGGCTTTTAGGCAAGCCAACCCTACCAATAAACTACTGTGATATTCACAACAGAAACCCGGTTATTTCGGGGGAAAAAAGCGATATCGAGAAACCTTTTATCGCAATAAAGCCCGAAAACCGGCTTGAATAAAATGAATATCTGAGGTGACAACATCGATTAAGTTTTGCTGCTTCATAACCAGGAATTACGCAACGGCGCTATATATAGCCTAGGAAAAATCAGGCAATCACCGACAGTCAAACTGGGAAAATTGCCTTTTTATTTATGAAAAATTAATCTTTTAGTTAAACTAACTAATTTTTATCTTTAAAGATGGATTTTTAAGTTCGACTGGTGCTGAGAAAAATCGGACAACGGCAAGAAGCGGATAGGTACGCGCTGCACAATATTTGGCATAATTTTGCAGATAATTTTAGGCGAATAAATGAATGCGAGAAAAAAAGTTGTTTTATGAAGTAATCTCCGAAACGATCGCCCACCCAAAAACTTCATTCTTATTCAGGAATTTATCCCAATTTTAAAAATTATTGCTACAATTCCAAGGTTTATTTGGGCGCAAGTAGGGGCGGTTCGCGAACCGCCCCTACTGTTACATAAATTTTTGTAAATGGTATTAAGTAGGTGAACATAATTAATTGCACTTTTCGTTCCTCGCCGTAAATCCTTGGATTCCCGCCTTCGCGGGAATGACAGTTTTTCTTCTGATATGGTCTGCATTTATTTCTGCCCACCTACTTAGTTCCGGCAAGCCCACCCTATTTACTACTGCTTGCTACCGCTTACTACCCATTGGGGGTGGTTGGGGCGTTGGGTATCGGCAGGGAGATAGGTTTGACCAAAGCCGCTTCTGCCCCAAGCGGGCTAAAAATACTAAAAAAACAGATCCAAGGGCGCCGAGTGCGGTAGTCTAGATCGAGTGACTTTATTTAAAATTTGGCGATATTTTAATGACTTCTACCGTGGTAAACCCCTCTCATACCGTGCGTCTTGGTTCCCGCAAAAGCCAACTGGCTTTGGTGCAAACTGAGTGGGTGCAAGCAGAACTACAAAAACATTTCCCCGACAACACTTTTGAAATCCACAAGATGAGTACCCAAGGGGACAAGATTTTAGATGTGCCTTTGGCCAAAATTGGGGATAAGGGTCTGTTTACTAAGGAATTGGAAGTGGGGATGCTGAACAAGGAGACGGACTTAGCCGTTCATTCCTTGAAAGACCTGCCCACTAATTTGCCCGAAGGTTTGGTGCTCGGCTGTATTACCGAAAGAGAAAATCCGGCGGATGCTTTGGTTTTACACCAAAACCATAAGGATAAGCAACTGGATACTTTGCCCCCAGGGGCGGTGGTGGGTACTTCTTCTCTGCGTCGTTTGGCCCAGTTACGTCACCATTTTCCCCATCTGGAGTTTAAGGATATTCGGGGCAATCTGAATACTCGCTTGGCTAAGTTAGATGCCGGTGAGTATGATGCGCTGATTTTGGCGGTGGCTGGTTTACGTCGTTTGGGGATGGGCGATCGCATCGATCAAGTAATTCCCCCAGAAATTAGCCTTCATGCCGTCGGTCAAGGGGCTTTGGGAATTGAATGTCGCGATGGGGATACGGAAATTCTCGACATTATTAAGGTGTTGGAACATGAACCCACTAAGTATCGCTGTTTGGCGGAACGCGCTTTTCTGCGGACTCTGGAAGGGGGATGTCAAGTGCCCATTGGCGTGAATACCGTGGTTGACGGCGATCGACTAACTTTAACTGGGATGGTTGCCAGTTTAGATGGCCAACGTTTAATTAAAGATACGGTGGCTGGGGCCACGGCTGAAGCGGAAAAACTGGGCATTGAACTGGCTGAAGAGTTAAAAAATCAAGGCGCCCAAGATATTTTAAACGAGATTTTTGCTCAAATTCAGCGCAGTTAAAGTAGGCAGAGGGGCTTCTGGTGCAGGGGAGCGGAGGGGCAGAGGAGAACAATTAACAATTGATAATTGACAATTGACAATTAAATAAAATTATCAATTATCAATTATCAATTATCAATTATCAATTGTTAATTATCAATTATCAATTATCAATTGTCAATTACACCCCAACCAACAACCAACAACCAACAACCAACAACCAATAACCAACAACCAACAATTAAGCGATATCGAGGGAAAAATTACTGGAATGAAGGGGTCTAATTAGTAAATAGGTGGTCATTTCTCCTTTGCCTTTGATATGAATGACGCCCCGTTTTTCAAATAAGAATTTATCTTTTAAAATTTCATAAGTTTCTGGGGTGACTTGAATCGATCCAGGGATCCCATGAGATTCCATGCGACTGGCAATATTTACGGTATCTCCCCATAAGTCGTAGATAAACTTTTTTAAGCCAATTACTCCAGCAACGACAGGCCCACTATTGATGCCGATTCTAATACTAAAAGGTTCTCCCGTTTCGGCGCTGAATTGGTTAATTTCTTGCTGCATATCTAAAGCCATGAGCGCGATCGCTTCTGCATGATCCGGTCGGTGTACCGGCAGCCCCCCGACGACCATATAAGCATCGCCAATAGTCTTAATTTTCTCGATGCCATGTTTTTCCGCTAGGCGATCGAATCGGGAAAATATTTCATTGAGTAAATAAACCAATTGAGTGGGCGAAACTCTGGCTGCTAATTTGGTAAATCCGACAATATCGGCAAATAAAACCGTGGCTTCCGCAAACCCATCGGCAATGGTAATTTGTTCTTTTTTAAGCTGTTCGGCAATGCTTGGCGGTAAAATATTTAATAACAATTGTTCTGATTTTTCTTGTTCCATGCGTAAGGCAAATTCGGCGGCTTTGCGCTTGGTAATATCCCGACATAATGATAAGATTAAGGTGCAATTTCCCGCTTGTAATAAGCCGACTCTAACCTCTACGGGAAAGGTTGAGCCATCTTTACGTTTTTGGACTCCTTCAATGGTAATGGGAGTGCCGTCAGCTATCTCTGGCCACCGGGTAAAAATTTGCTCGGATATGATTAAGTTTTCTTCAATGTCTGGAATGGATAAATTGAGCAATTCTTCACGGGTGTAGCCTAAGCTTTTACAGGTACTCTGATTGACATCAATGATGTGCCAGTTTGGGTCGTTAATAATAAAAGCATCGGCGGCTTGCTCCATGACCGAGCGAAATTTTTGTTCGCTTTCTCTGATGGCTAATTCTGCTTGTTTGCGATCGCTGATATCCCGGAATGTCCCGGTATAAAAGTCCCCTTGCTGAGACTGGGTTTTCGTAATCGAAACTTCCAGGGGAAATTCGGCACCATCGGCGCGAATTCCCATTACTTCTTGAGGCCGACCTGTGGCGATAATTTCTGCTAAAATTAAGTAAAATTTTTTTGATGACTGGGGATATTTATTTCCTGAATATGCATAAAAATCTACCAGTTTTTCGATGTGCATTCCCACTAATTCCTCGCGAGGATAATGAAAAATTATCTCGGCACTAGGGTTAACAGAAATAATTTCTAAACTGGCTTGACTGAAGCAGGCGATCGCATCGGTGGCAGTTCTGACAATGGCATCAGTACGGGTGACGGCTTGTTCTAACGCATCCATCACTTGATTGTAGCGTTGGGCAATTTGTCCCACTTCCGTAAATGGTTCTACGGGCACTCGTAAAGTTAAATCTTGGGTTTTTGCCTGGGAATCCATCACCCGAAATAAATCGAAAATTTCTGTTTTTGCCCGATGTTCAGAGACATTTAACCCAATCAATTCATCGGCGGTGGAAACCCGTAACGGAAAAAAGCGATTAATTATCTGTAAAATTAAATAAGCCAGACCAAATGCCAGGATAAAACAACAGATAATTCCTAATACTTGAACTTGCAACTGTTCTATGCGACTCAGACCGGTGGCCAAGCGATCGCGATCGCCAAACAACGCCACCGCCAAAGTTCCCCAAATGCCCGCCCCCAAATGCACCGGAATCGCCCCTACCGCATCATCAATATGTAACTTCACCAGCAAATCATCAACAGCGATCGCCACCACCGCACCAATGGCACCGATCGCCACTGCTGATGGGGCAGTCACCGCATGACAAGAGGCGGTAATCGCCACCAACCCAGCCAGAGAACCATTAATCAGCAATTCCACATCGGGAATGCCCCGGAAGATCCAGCCGATCGCCAAACCGCTAATCATCCCAGCAACGCCCGCGAGTACCGTATCCACAATAATTTGAGCCACTTGGTCATTTAAAGTCAGAGTGCTGCCCCCGTTAAATCCAAACCAACCAAACCAGAGGATCAAAGCACCGAGGACCGAGACCGGCAGATTAGAACCATGAATTTTTGCGGGCGGTTCATTTGGGGGAAAGCGACCGGTCCGCGGGCCAACAATCAGCAAAGCCGCCAAAGAAACCCAACCGCCAACACTGTGAACCACGGAACAACCGGCAAAATCCACAAACCCCAAATTTCCCAGCCACCCCAACAATTCACCTGTATTCGCACCGTTCCAAGCCCAATGTCCAAATATGGGATAAATCAGACCAGAAATCACTGCCGAAGTGATTAAATAAGCGCTAAATTTCATCCGTTCCGCCACAGCCCCAGAAACAATGGTAGTAGAGGTGCCGCAAAACATGGCTTGAAATAGAAAAAATGCCGCCAGAAACGGATCGAGATGGCTGTTTAAAAAGAAATTATTCTGGCCAATTAATCCTTGATAAGAAATACCAAACATTAAGGCAAATCCAAACGCCCAAAATAAACCCACAGATAGGCCAAAATCAATTAAATTTTTAATCGCGACATTAATACTATTTTTTGAGCGAGTTAATCCAGATTCTAAACACATAAACCCGGCTTGCATAATAAATACTAAGCCAGAGCATAAGAGAATCCACAGCAAATCCACCACGTCATAGTTCGGGTTCCCGGTTGATGAATTTTGATGGCCTAAGCCTGTTTTTTTTGGTTTGGCGATCGCCCCTTGGGGATTCTCCGGTTCCGGTTCAGGCGGAGGCAGAAAATCATAAGCGGGCGGGGGGTCAAAAATTGTCGGTTCGATCCAGTCAGGACTGCCTGGATTATTCGGATCCTCATTGGCACTTTCACTGGCATTTTCGCTTTGGATCGACCAATTTTTCAGCCCTGATTGATTCGGTGAGTCATTTTCTCCGAAAGATGGAGAGAGAAAAAACAAATCGTTCAAGATCGCTGCATTAACAGGTTGACCTTGGGTAGGCATGACGACCGAAGGAGGTTCGTGTAAATTGTGGGTTAACCGGGGTTGAATCATAGTGATTAATCCCCAGGTTAAGAAAAATAAACTAATCCTTGTAATCGACTGATAACGCATAGAAGATCCAGGCCGTTGGTGATTTTGGCGGTTGGCCAGCAGTCGCTATCTCAGCATTACCGCTCATATCGATACTTTTGGCTGTTAGAAATCTATGATTTCGCCAGTTATTGAGTCATTCAGTCAATCTACACCTGATTCTGGAATTATCTTGATTTGGAGTTTACCGATTCAAGATAGATTTACCTGTTGGCGGACTGCCTCAAGGTTTCCCAGAATAATCTATCGATATTTGATAGCGTCTACCTAGGTTCAGTGTTAAAGCTTTCAGCATTCCCCGTTTCATGGCTGAATCGGGAATTTCACGTCTTTATTAGCATAACATTCTCTTGGTGGATTGGCTTTTGTGACTTAGAGCTTCGTTTTAACGTTTATATGTGATTAAGTTTGGTTTAAAACATACAAATTAATCCAAATAAATGTGTTTTTTTGATCTAGAACATTTCGCTAATGTAATACCATTTACAAAAATTAAACAGTAGGGGCGCAATGCTTGCGCCCAAATAAACCTGGGAGTTTTAGCAATATTTTTTAAAATTGGTATAAGCTTTTATTTGATAAATAATTTTGCTTAAAAAAAGCAGTTAATATTAATTTTGTTTGAGTTAAAGTTAGGGTGGGTAGGGATGGTGGATGTCGGAAACGAGCGGGCAATTGAGCGATCGCTATCACTTTGAAGTATGTGCAGAATCACTATAACCAGTGACTAACATCACATTAATTTACCCAAAATGGCTTTAGGATGGGAAGAGAAATAATCATTTGGTTTTCTACGCAGTCTTAAAAGGCTGCGTTTTTTTTGTTTTGCCGTTTAATCCAGATAGGCATAAATGGCAGATAGAAGCCATCAGTCACCTGGTTGGCGATCGCGATCGGTATATTTTCTCGCCCAAATCACTCCGATAACTGAGCCAAATCACACAAATTTTAAAAAAAAATTAAAATTTACCGACAAACCATTATACTCCCGATGTCTGCCCGATGTCTGATTTTATTTGGCAAAATTTCCCAGACTTTATCTGCTCAAGAAAAATCCTCAATGCTGACAAATCCGCATTCCCCATATTGCGATTATTTGCTGGGTTAAATTGACTCATGTCACAAAAAGTTAACCAAAGAAGTCACATTCAGGCTTGATTTAAATCACTCAAGATAATTTTTTACTTATCTACAATAATTTGTAAGGAGTTACGGGGGATATTCCCATGACAACAAATAACAAGAAAGCTTTACGTCAAAATCCTTTTACAGCCTATCGAGATCCTCTAACTGGTCAATGGGTGATTATTCTGCATTCTGCGTCAACCAATCAAAATTACTCCCAAGGGTCGAAGTAAGTATTATTCGTTATTCGTTATTCGTTATTCGTTGTTCGTTATTCGTTGTTCGTTATTTGGCTTAAGTATTTATATTGTAGGGTGGGCAAAGGTCTACCATCATATATGGTAGGTTGGGTAAAATTGTTTGCCCACCCTACTCCTGGCGGCTTACGTTTCATGGAGCGTAAGTGCAAATGTGCAATTGTGAAACTGTCCACTGGGGTAAGACATCCAGCGCGATCGTCGCTATACCTAAAAGTAATAGAAAAAGTAATAGAAAGTCATAAGCCACTCATGGACAGACTTGATGCAAGTCCAGTTACAAGAGTTGGCAATCTGTTTGACTGAACTATGACATCTGTGATTCAGAATATAACCCTGGTCTAAGGGTGTTCTGATATACCGATTCAGGATATCTCCAGAAAAAGAGATTAAAATATTTGGTTCTGTCCTGACCTGACTCGCGACCGGATGTAATACAAAGTCATTAGCGATCGCATAAACTTGAGGTTCACCACTGGAGGTTGCAAATGTATTACCTAATTCTCAATGAAAACAATCCAGAACTCCAAGAACTCTTTCCCCAAGGGATTCCTACGGATAGCGAAAATCCTGAAGAGTTTGTGGAAGTTTATGACGAATTTGGCGAGTTTGTCGATATTGAAATGGCTTATAGCGTGAATATCAGAGGGCTGGCCCAGGAAGAAGAGCTAAGATTATTCCAAAATTATGCCGCCACCAATAATGCCAACCTAGTTAGAGGCGCTTTTCAGATGCTTGACGATCTGAAAATTTGCCCAGATCAAGTAGAAAAAGTGGTCTGGCGTCAAGCTCAACCTGTGTTGGTGGGATGAAAAAAGTCATCGTCGTCATAAAAAGTCAGCAAAAGTCAGCAAAAGTCAGTCAAAGTCAGTCAAAGTCAGTCAAATTTAGCACCGTCCACGGTGACACCGCCCGGTTGAATGTCTTTAGGGGCTGTTTCTGGTGACTCATGGGATTCAATCTCTGCCCCTATGTTCTGGGTTCGACCATCACCCCAATAATTCCCATCCTGGATCGTGCTCGGTGTTCGTATCGGTGTTAGTAATAGATCGCTGAAAAGTAAAAAAACTTAAAAATTAACCGGCAACTTAAAGCCTGGGAAATCCAGCATCGATCTGAGGCATTATTAGCAATTTAAAACACAACTTTACAATTTAGTATTTTTTCCCGTTGTCCCGATCGCTTAAAAGCAGCGATCGCTTGACCCCTTGTTTAACCCAGATTCCGATCTGGGTTTTTTTGCGGATCTATTTTAGCAAAAATTTGGTATATTAAATACTATAGTGCGGCGCCCCGGACATTTTCCTGTTAATGCAGGCTTGCTTAGGTAAAAGCGGACGGGAATCCGAGCAAAAATTCGCCAAAAATAAGGGTTTGGCTTGAGTATTATCGGTATTTTTATGGCCGCAATTCTGTAAAAATACCATGCCCTAAGACAAAGGAGGTCTAAAAATTTGGTACGGGTACGAGTTCGCCAACATGTGAATCCACTGAGTCAAGCGTATGAAAAGCCGGTGACACCCCCGGATTGGTCTCAAGTTTATGCTGACTTGAGTAAACCACTGCATTTAGATATTGGTTGTGCTTGGGGCGGTTTTTTACTTCTGATGGCAGAAATGGCTCCTGAGTGGAATTATTTGGGGTTGGAAATTCGTGAATCGGTGGTGAATGAGGCGATCGCAAATCGGGATCGATCGGGCTTAGATAATCTCCATTATATTTTTTGTAATGTGAATCAATCTCTACCCGGATTATTGGCATCTTTGCCCGTGGGTACTTTGCAACGAGTGTCGATTCAATTTCCCGATCCTTGGTTTAAAAAACGACATCAAAAACGTCGGATCGTGCAAGGAAATGTCGTGGCAACTATAGCTGAGTATTTGGCAGTTTCTGGGCAGGTGTTTTTACAATCAGATGTGGAAGAAGTGGCTAAAGAAATGCGCGATCGCTTTTTGGCGCATCCCCGCTTTTCTCTCACCCATTCAGACTGGTTGGCCGAAAATCCTCTCTCCGTTGCTACGGAAAGAGAACTTTCTACCCTCAAGAACCAAGACCCGGTTTATCGTTGCTTATTAGTTAAAGCTAATTAGTTAAAGCTAGTTAGTTAAAGCTAATTAAGTAGACGGGCAGAAATAAATGCACCACAGACCATATCAGAGAAAAAAACTGTCATTCCCGCCCCACGCATTCGCGGGGGTAAACTCCGACGGGAATCCACAGCCTATCGGCGAGGAAAGAAAAGTGCAATTAATTATGTTCACCTACTTAGTTAAAGCTAATTATTTAAAGCTAATTAGGCAAAAAACAGGTTAAGCTTGGTTCAGCTTGGTTCAGCGACCATAATTGTGGCAGATTATTGTGGCAGATTATTGTGGCAGATTATTGCCGATTCTAGCATCGCTCATTTTTACCCAAGAATCTTATGAACACCATACCGGAAATAAAAACCAGACCAAAAGCCTATCGAGATTTGAGAGAACAACGGCTGCCGATTAAAACGGCTCAAAATATGCGTCATAGTCATAGTATTTCCACAACCAGAGAAATTCCCCGGTTGGGGTGGAAGCCTTTGGATCGCGCGATCGCGAAAAATCGGCGATCTCTTGAAGCATATCGGCTGAGATTGGCGAACTGGAAATTTTTAATTCCGCCACAATCCTCCCATTAACGATCCATAATCATTGAGAGCGTGGATCGCTGATTTTGCCATATTGCCAATAATTTTATTGTACCGATTCAGATATTTTTTCTGGTAACAATTAAAATTACTGGTTGAACATTCTCAAAAAGTATGGTATAAATATTAAAAATCATGGAAAAATACTGGTTAATTTTGACTAAATCAAAAAACCAGTATTTTGTAAAAAATTAGTCATAAGGATAAAGGAAGGGCAAAATGAAAAGCAGATTAGTTGAAGTTTTATTAGTGGAAGATGACGAGGCTGAGGCAGACCTGACTCGCGAAACCTTGGAAGATCAGAAGATTTCTGTCAAATTAAATACTGTAGAAGATGGCATGGAAGCGATGGCGTATTTGCTCCAAGAAGGTGCCTATGCGGATGCAGTCCGACCTGACGTAATCTTGCTGGATCTGAATATGCCCAAAAAAGATGGTCGGGAAGTGTTAAAGGAATTAAAAAATGATGAAAATTTAAAACATATTCCTGTATTGGTTTTAACCAATTCGGCTTCAGATAAAGACATTTTAACGGCTTATAAACTGGGAGCGAATTGTTATTTGAAAAAACCCATCGGTTTAGATGAATTTGCCAATCTCCTCAAATCCATTGATAAATTTTGGTTTAATTTAGTCAAATTACCGAGCTTAAAAACACAAATCAATTTATCATCGACAATGCTAAAATGAATGCTAAAATGGATCTTAAAATGAATGCTAGAAAAAATTATTTAAATTAGAAACAGTTAAGCCTGATGGCATCAGAGATTAATCACAGCCTAACCAAGGCTGAAAGGGGCAAAGGATCGCAAATATTTTAGCAAAATCATTAAAAAATAATTAAGAGAAACAATTATCAATAAACATCAACCAGCGCTCCTCCAATTGTCACCGAGGATCGCCGCTGAAAACCAGAAAAAAACACTGACATATGCGATCGAATAGCTAATTTAATTTCTTGGTTAATTCGGGGAATAAGTAGGTGAACATAATTAATTGCACTTTTCGTTCTCCGCCGATAGGCTTTGGATTCCCGCCTATAGCGCTAACGCCCCAGGCTTCGAAGGACGCGGGAATGACAGGTTTTTTTGTACTTCATAACTCCGAGAAGTGCTATATTTAATCAACCCAGGCTAAAATATCATCACAGTTGCTTTCGGAGGTGGATGATGTTTAGTTTGTTGTATAGCCGTTTAGGTATGGCTTCATTCCTGGCTTTGGGGTTGACTGTTCAGTCAGCAACCAAGGCGATCGCCCAAACCCCGTTTACGGATATTGAAAATCACTGGGCCAAAGCTTGTATTAGTGAATTAAAAAATAGACGGATTCTTAATGGATACCCGGACGGCAGTTTTCGTCCGAATGCCCCGGTGACGCGGGCTGAATTTGCCAGTTTATTAATGACGGCTTTTTCGCAAACAGCGTCGGTTAGAGAACCGATTCAATTTATTGATATTCCCAGTGATTTTTGGGCAGGAAATGCGATTCGGGATGCTTATGAAAGAGCTTTTTTGTCGGGATATTCGGGACGAATTTTTAATCCTAACCAAAATATCCCGAAAGTTCAAGTTTTGGTGGCACTTACGGCGGGATTACAGTATTCTGCAAATCAGTTAAAGCCGGATCAATTAAGTTTAGCCTTGAATGATGCTCAAGCAATTCCAGAGTACGCCCGAAGCGCGATCGCGGCAGCAATTGAAAGGCAGCTTTTGGTGAATTATCCTAATGTGCGGGAATTTAATCCCAATCAACCAGCAACTCGCGGAGAACTGGCGGCTTTTTTCTGTCAAAGCTTGATCGGAGTTTATTCCCCAATTCCGATTCAATATATTGCCCGTGCGAGCGAATTTCCGCCAGAAATTGCGGAGAATGAGAAACCTTTGGAGACGGACAATTCAGAAACTCCGGTGGCAAATAATCCCACTCCTCCAGAGAGCGATCGAACAGAAACTCCGGTGGCAGAAACTCCGGTGGCAAATAATCCCACTCCTCCAGAAAGCGATCGAACAGAAACTCCTGTGGCAGAAACTCCGGTGGCAAATAATCCCACTCCTCCAGAAAGCGATCGCCCAACAGTTACTAATGACCAAATGGCTAATGGGGAAATTCGTGGGGTTTGGTTGACGAATATTGATAGTGAGGTGCTATTTGCTCCAGAAAATGTGGCAGCCGCGATCGCTCGTTTAGGGGATTTAAACTTTAATACGGTTTATCCGACGGTTTGGAATTGGGGTTATACTCTGTATCCGAGTCAAGTAGCGGAAAAGGTAGTTGGGAGTAAAATCGATCCCGATCCAGGGTTGCGCGATCGCGATGTTTTAGCGGAAATTATTCGCCATAGTCGGGCCAAAAATTTACGAGTAATTCCCTGGTTTGAGTTTGGTTTTATGGCTCCAGCAGATTCAGAATTAGCCCGTCGTCGTCCTGAGTGGATTACCAAACGCAGTGATGGCACGCAGGTGAAAATGGAAGGAGCCCATCCGCGAGTTTGGCTGAATCCTTTTCATCCAGAAGTGCAACAATTTCTGATTGATTTAATCGTGGAAGCGGTGCGGAAATATGACATCGACGGGATTCAATTAGACGATCACTTTGGGCTGCCTTCTGAGTTTGGTTACGATGAATTTACCGTAGCTTTGTATAAAAAAGAAAACAATGGGAAAGCGCCTCCGACTGACCCGAAAGACCCTGAGTGGTTGCGGTGGCGAGCGGATAAAATTACCGCATTTATGGAAAAGTTATTTAAAGCCATTAAAGCGGAGAAAAAAGACGTGATTGTGGGGTTATCTCCCAACCCCCAAAATTTTTCTTATCGAGAGTTTTTGGCGGATTGGTCAACTTGGGAACAAAAAGGCTTGATTGAGGAATTGATCGTGCAAATCTATCGCAGCGATCGCAATGCGTTTATGGCGGAACTCCAGAATGAGTCGATTCAAAAAGCCCGTAAACATATCCCCGTCGCCATTGGGATTTTATCGGGTTTAAAAGGACGACCGATTGCTATGGCTGATATTGCCGACCAAGTAAATATTGTGCGGAATCAAGGATATGCGGGAGTTTCTTTCTTTTTCTATGAAAGTCTCTGGAATTGGGCGCCGGCCCCGGCGGATCAAAGGGCAGAATCTTTGAAAACTATTTTCCCCGAAACTGTTGTGGCACCAGATATTTTTCAAGGGTGGGAACCGCCGAAAAATTAACCGCTGCTTGATTATTCCCTAGGATATTTTTCTATTAACCAAGCGATCGCCCCCCCAATAGCTTCGGCGGCTACACTAATCAGCCGATAAAAGGCGATCGCACCAAGCAAAATTCCTGGGGGAAAGTAATTTTGTAATAAAGCGATCGCCGTAGCTTCAAAAATACCAATTCCCCCCGGTGCGCCGGGAACTATTAAACCCAGTAACCAGGCAAAACTAAAAGCACTCAACACTAAAGATACTGATGAAATTAGGGTCGCTAAATTCAATTTGTCGAGAGGTTGCAGCATGGCCACCATTGCTAATAAAAAACCACTGCCCCGCAGCAAAAGAAAAATAATTTCTCCAATTAAAGGAAACAAAGGATAGCGTTGCATTTTCCCTGGTTCTAACTGCTGGTCATTTTGGGAATCTTCTGAATTATTTCCGCTGGTTTTTCCGCTAATATTTGGGGCTGGATGATGCTTTTTCAGTTTCGCCTTACCCAGAAAACTGACCAATAAATTTAAAATCACCGGATGCACTCCTACAAGTACCCCGGTTAAACCCAATATTTTGCCAAATTGAATCACGGTCTGAGAAAAATTATAGGCACCAATTTCTAATTCTTTGGCGGAAGTATTTTGTAACGGAGCAAAAAGTAAAGCCATAATTAAAGCGGCTGCTGCCATTAACAGCGGTTCTAATAATACGCTGACCGTGGCGACATTGCCAGTAACTCCGATTTGTTTAATTGTCAAAATGCGGCCATAAAAATGCCAGATATTTCCCGGAATATACTTGGCCATATTGGTGGTTAAGTATATTCGCAAAGCCCAAAAAACTGGGACAGGTTGATTAAATTCCCGCAAAATCCAAGTCCAAACCCACCCCGACCAAATATGTGCTAATAAGGTGACAATTAAAGATAAGCCTAAATAACTCCAACCAGCCACGGTAATTTTCAGGGATACGACTTCTAATGCGTGTTTTTTAAAAGTGGCGATTAAGAAAAATAATACTGCGCCTAATATTAACCAACGAAACCCTGATTTGGTAACTTTTTTGATTTCTAATTTGAGCATTTGGGATATTAATAATAATGTAAATATCTAACATCAATTCCGTGTATTTGCTGATTATCTACAAAGCCATGTCATTCCCGCGTTAGGCGAAGCCCATGCCCAAAGGGCTATATGCGGGAATCCATCTTAATGAGAGAGGATTGTTTTTGTAACCGAACAACCGGAATTGATTTAAGTAGGTGAACATAATTAATTGCACTTTTCGTTCCCCGCCGATAGGCTGTGGATTCCCGCATTCGCGGGAATGACAGAATCTTAGCAAGTATTTATATTGTAGGGTGGGCAAATGTCCACTATCATATATGGTAGGGTGGGTAAAATATGCATGCCCACCCTACGAATCTTAGGGGCTGTTGGATGAATTTTTGTAAATAGTATCACAGATTAATTAAATCATATTAGACATAAAAAAACACAGAGACTTACTTTCTCTGTGTCGTGTCTTTTGGTCATGGTAAATATTTTCTGAAACCAAAGATGATTAATCGTGAACCACTACGGGTGTGCCGACATCAGCCCAATTAAATAACCATTCTGCATGATTGACCGCTACATTGGTACAACCATGACTGACGGGAGTGCCAAAGTTATTATGCCAATAAGCCCCATGAATGGCATAACCGCCATAGTAATACATGGCAAATGGTACGTCAGGAACGTCGTAGTCTTCCCCTTGCATTCGGGCGGTTTCATGTTTGGATTGAATGGTAAAGGTGCCTGGGGGTGTGGGAGTGGCATCTTTGCCGGTGGAAATAATCACCGCGTAGACAGGTTGCGATCCTTCCCAAGCGATTAATCTTTGGGCTCTTACGTCAATTTCAATCCAGCGATTTTGGGATTGTTGTAAATTCAGAATGTTTCTAGCAATTGCGTTGTGATAGTCGGTTTCCGCCAGCGCTGGCAAAATCCAGCCTGCTCCAGCAAATCCGCTGATAAGTGCAGAGACTAGAAAAGTTGTCGATCGCCTCCATAAATTCTGAGGCAAACTATGAGCAAAAATTGTGCGTTTCATGTGAAAATCCCCATCAACCATAGAATTGTCTGAAGTTACACTTCTATTGTTTCCAGTGTAGCTAATTTAATTAGATGATTTCTGGCGGAAAGACTGGAGACTGGTGACTAAGGTTTGACTACGTTGGGCGATCGCGTCCCAATTTTGGGCGGCAATTAAAGATGGGGGAAATAAATCCCCCGCTAACCCAACGGCGATCGCCCCTGCTTGGATAAATTCCCGGGCATTGTCAATGGTGACGCCCCCAGTGGGAATCATGGGAATTTGTCCCAGAGGGCCTTGTAATCCTTTAATATAGGCGGCATAACCCACCGCTTGACAGGGAAAGATTTTCACACAGGTGGCCCCAGCTTGCCACGCGGTGACAATTTCCGTGGGGGTGAGGGCGCCTGGGACGATGGGAATTCCGGCGGCGACAGCGGCTTGAATTAACGGGATATTGACATGAGGGGAAAAGGCGAATTGTGCCCCAGCAGCGATCGCCTCAAATAGGGCAGTTCGATCTAAAATTGTCCCGGTGCCAATGATACAGTGGGGCAATTCCGAGCGCAACTGTTCAATTAAGGCCGGGGCGCTGTCCGTATTCCAGGTAATTTCCACGATCCGCAAACCGCCTTCGGCCACAGCTTGCGCTTGCCGCCGACCGAGTTCGATCTGTGGCGCCCGAATCACGGCGATCGCCCGATGTTGCTGCAATTCATTTAACCAATTCTCCGAGATCATTGCCTGGATCCTGCTTGATATTCTTTCATCTCATCAGCCCATACCGCTTTGATATGATATCTGGCGATCGCCGGTTTTCGATCGAAAACCGTGAATTGCTTAATTAGAATTGCCCAATTAATTCTCAAGTAATTTCTGTGCGGGATGAAAAAATCGGCATTGCGGTCAATTCTGAGGCAAGGGGTTTATCATTAAATTACAGGTCGGCGATCGTCCGTCTACGATCTAAGAAGAATAAATAATATTGCTTTACCATCAATTTCCATGAGTTACTGCATTAATCCCAAGTGTCCCAAACCGAGCGATCCTTTGAATGCGAATAACCGGATTTGTCGTCAATGCGGTGCTGAATTGCTCATTGCCGGACGTTATCGGGTGACGCAGTTGCTAGGAGAGGGCGGTTTTGCCAAAACTTATGAAATCGACGATCGGGGCTTTCCTAAAGTTTTAAAAGTGCTGCAACTAAAAGAACCCAAGGCGATCGCCCTGTTTAAACAAGAAGCAAATGTGTTGCAAAAACTCAAACATCCGGGGATTCCCAGAGTGGAACCCCAAGGATATTTTACCGTTCAGATGCGATCGAGCAAAATTTCGCTACATTGCTTGGTCATGCAAAAGATTTATGGCCAAAACTTAGAACAATGGTTAGGCGATCGAAACAATTACCCCATTACTCAAGAGGAGGCAATTGACTGGTTAAAACAAATGATCGATATTTTGCAGGAAGTTCACCGCTGGCAATTTTTCCATCGAGACATCAAACCCACCAATATCATGCTGCAACCCAATGGTCAATTAGCTTTAATTGACTTTGGTTCAGTGCGAGAAGTCACCGACACTTACCTGGCAAAAATGGGCGTCGGACACCGAGGAACGGTGATTGCTTCTAGAGGTTATGCGCCCCCAGAACAAGAAAATGGTCATCCGGTTCCCCAATCAGATTTTTTTGCTTTGGGACGGACTTTTGTGCATTTACTCACGGGTAAACATCCCCTGGAATTTTATGACCCCAGCACTGATAGCTTGCAATGGCGCAATGCTGCCCCGAAAATTTCCCCATTATTAGCAGATTTTATCGACTATTTGATTGCACGGTTGCCCGGTAATCGGCCTCAAAATGCTAACGTTATGATCCAACGATTAACCGAAATTGAAGCTAATTTAGCCGGGACATCTAGCCTCAAATTTGCTTTAGCTTATCCTTTACCGTATCAATTGTCAGCTAAATTTAACCCAGCTAAATTTAACCCAGTTAAATTTAACCCAGCTAAAAAACCCAAACTGGCAGCGGCGATACTTTTAGTTGTCGGTTTGGTGGGTTACTTAGAAGTTAGTATCTATGAATATATTCGGACTTCTTTAAGCCCAAATCAGCCAAATGGAGCGGATGTATCCGGATCCCCGTCCCCAGATTTATGGGATGAAAAAGAGAAAAATAACCCCACGCCGATCCAGGATCGAACGGTGCGAGAAAATGTTGAAATAACCCAATTAAAAGCCGCTTCTTTTGCCAATGCAATGGTTAACTTACCGCCGACAAGTGCCGCTAAAAGTGCGGCAAATAATCTGAGTCAACCAGGGGCGATCGCCAACAATCTCGTTCCCGAAATTACGCCAAATCAGACAAAAAATATCTCTTTAGTAAAAACTATGGCCGGACACGATCAAGATGTGCAATCGGTGGCAATTACCCCGGATGGGACAAAAGTTGCCAGCGGCAGTTTTGACGGTACGATTAAAATTTGGCACCTCAAAACTGGGGAATTAATTCAAACTTTAACCGCCCATTCAGAAGCCGGAGAAATTATTTCTTCGATCGCCATTAGTCCCGATGGCCAAACCTTAGTTAGTAGCAGTAATAGTTACGGTGGAAATATTAAAATTTGGGATTTATCCACGGGCTTGGTCATATCAACTTTAAAAGCTCAAGGGGTGGGAGTTTCCGTTGTGGCGATTAGCCCTGATAGCCAACTTTTAGCTAGTGGAGGAAATGACGGGAGTATTAAACTTTGGCATTTGGCCTTGGGTGAGGAACTGGGCACATTTTCCGGGCATTTTGGCCGAGTTTTTTCCGTGGCATTTAGTGCCAATGGTAAATTCCTGGCAAGTGGGGGAGAAGATGGTTCCATTCATCTCTGGAATTTAAGCCGCATTCAAGGAAAAGTTGGGTTTGATTTCCAGCCCGATCGCCGCTTTTTAGGACATACTAATACGGTGCATTCCGTAGCTTTTAGCCCCGATAATCAGCGGTTAGCTAGTGGCAGTGCGGATAAAACAATTAAATTGTGGAATGTAGAAACAGGAGAAGCGATCGCCACTTTAGCCAGTCATTCTGGCGGTATGTTATCCGTTGCCATTAGTCCCAATGGGCAAATTTTAGCCGGAGGAAGTTTACTCGGTCGGATTAAATTGTGGAATCTGAATACAGGGGAAGTGATTGATACCTTATCGGCCCATTCTCGATGGGTTGAATCCGTCGTATTTAGTCCCGACGGACATATTCTTGCTAGTGGCAGCAGCGATCGCACCGTCAAAATTTGGGACTTAGAAACATCCCCTAATTAATCATTTCTCATCATTTCTCATCATTCATCAAAAGCGGAAATATCCACTAACTTTTTCTGGTTCATATCCACCACATAATGTAAACCATAATGCGGATTTGACCAGCGTTGAAAGGACAAGATATTCTCCTCTGTCCAAGCTAGATTTGTAAAAGGACGCCAAGACAGAGGAATGCCTTGGATCTGATAAAATTTTCCGGCGATCGTCTCTTCGATAAATATCTTTTCTTGACAACCCTGTTCTTGGTCGAATTCAGATAGGAATTCACAAATCGTAAACGCTTGATAAGTTTGGGCTGAATTGACCGTAATATTCTCCCGTTTCTGCCTGGGTAATCGGGAAATTTCGACAACTTTGATCCCTTGGGCTAGGTCTTCAAACCCTTGGCTAATTTCTACAGCAATCGCCGGTAAATTATCCCCTGGGAAGGCTGGGGTCAAGGTCGCCGCAGCCTCACTGGGATACAACCATAAGACAAAAAATTTTAACAGCCCAAAGCATCCCCAAACTATAAACTTAACCCGGTTAACACATGGCTGACAAGCCAAATTATCTTGTGTTTTTAAGGATTTTAAATGCATAAGGATTCACCCACTATTCTACCTTGCCTGAATTTTAGGCCAAAGCTGAAAGCTGACTACTGATACCTTTTGGGCTGAGAAAATATCTGGCATATATCTAGTATATATCTAGCATCAAGACAGTGGCTTAATTTCTATTTTAACTCCCGTTTCTTCACTTTTAATATGTCGCCAACTGCCATAGGGCAAATATTTCAGGCTGTCTGAGGGTAAGACTCCCGCTGATACCAGTGCATCGCACACACTACCGATCGCATTATCTCCATCCCCCCGATGCTTTCCGTATAATATAATCCGCAAAGCAGCGGTCTTGAGGGGTAATTCCAGGGGTGGGTTCATCCGGTGAATTTGCATCAAAATCTCTCCTTGGGCTTTTAAGCGCCATTCGCGATAGCGTTGCGGAAAAAATGTCCCGTTTTTAGTCACGCGGGGACGTGCTTTTGGGGTGACATTTCCGGGAATCCAAAAAGAATAAATTTTCGCGGATGACTCAGGGGATGACTCAGGGGATGACTTAGGAGATGACTTAGGGGATGACTCAGGGGATGACTCAGCTTTGCTGGTGGTTGAGGCAGCAGTTTTTTCACTGGCAACCGGGGGTGAAGCGAAGCTATCCCCAAGGGAATCGCCTGTAGGGAGATTTTCGGTTTGATTTTCTGTTTGATTTTCGGCTTGATTTTCTGTTTGATCTTCGGTTTCAGGGATCACATCAACCGAGTTTATGGTGGTTGGATTTAGCACGGTTTCGCTATTGACTGTAATCGGTGGGTTTATTTCCCCTTTTCTCTCTGGCAAAGCTACATCAGGTTTTTCTGAGTCATTTTCTCCTCTTGGCAGTGCCGGTTGATGGGATTTTCTCTCGGATAATTTGTCAACACTCGGCCACCCTTGAGCAATTTGCATATAGGTGGCAGCAGTTTTTACGGACATCTGACAATGGTCGGTTAACCAGCTATTCCATTCTTCAGGGGGAACCAGGGCGATCGCTTGTAGTAAGTAATCCCCGGCATTTCGTCCATGCAGTAAACCCAGGGCGATCGCGGTTTGACACCGCTGATGTTCCCCCTGAATTCGCTGAACTAATTGATCTAAAGTGAGCATATCCGCCCCAGCCAGAGGGAAGCAGGAGCGCGGGGGGGTAGGAGAGGAGGGGGAATCGGTTTGACGCAAAATTTCCAGAAATGACATATCAATTTTGTTGGTTGTTGTTTGTTGTTTGTTGTTTGTTGTTTGTTGTTGGTTGTTGGTGGTTGGTTGACAAAACTTAGTCAGGCGGGTACTTATAACCCTCTTCTGTCACTTTCCGAAATAAACAAGCAGTAAATACAGTAAATTATGCAGAAGAATAAAAGGGTTTGAAACTATTCATAATTAGTCATGCAAAATTAATAAGTTTTTCCAACATTATCTAAGACATCTGTGACATACTTGACTTTGACAAATTTTTATAAGCCTCGACTTTAATCCATTCATACTTGAGAACTTTCCAGAAAAATTCAATCAACTTTAATTTAGGTATGGTGGCAACAAAAAAAATATAATTTTTTTTGTTGCCATTCTTCTAATTTAGCCATAAAATTACTTGTATGTACCGAAAATCGATGAAGCGATCCAATTTTACAAGGTTTTTTTGAAATTTTTTTTACTAAACTCATCTAACAAGACTAGCAAATTTTTGCTAGTAAACTTTCTATAGTAAAAATCGTATTTTAGCTGATTACTTCGATTAATTAACTCTAAAATATTTAGTCTCTTGCTTCGGGAAATAGGGAGAATTATAGTTGATTCTTTTTCCTGCCATCCATAAGGGATAGATCGTCTTAAACAAATTCCTGATTTGTCTAAATATCTGAAATTAATCTTACCTTTATTGTCCAATTTATCTAACTTTTTTAAATGTTGAAGTTTTAACTTGTCCTCCCATTTCAATGGCTTTAAAGCTACTCTTTTATTCATTCTTTTCCAGGTCATATTATTTTTTCTCTTGATATTAAAGTTTATTAAATCACGTTTTGTTTTGATTTTTGAATTATTTTTGAACTTTTGTTTTTACGGTATTTAAGTTTTGTGGCTCAGATTTCATCCATTCTCTAACTTGCTCTTCTTCTTTTGATTTAGTTTTTCTTCCTCTGCCTGCTCGGTCATATAATTTTATTAATCGGTTTTGTTCCCATCTAATAAATATTGTAAGGTTTGCCGACTGATTCCAAATATAATAAGTTCTTTATTGTCCATTTTATATGAATTAATAAAAGACATAAAATTCGCTACTTGTCTAACTTTATGCTGTTCCCTATTGTGATAATATTTATATAGCATTTTTTCATTTTGCGGCTATAATTTGATAAATTATATCTCCTAATTTGTTACGTTTTTAGGTTAGTCTTTTTTCATTATATCTTAAATCGCAAAAATATGCAATTTTTTTGGCATTAGTGCTTAAATCACTGGAATCAGACCAAGATACTGTTAGATTTAATCAGAAATTGCCTCAAGCAACAGAATGGCATCGGGTAAGTGATATTCCAGATGCGGAGGTTTCTATTTGGTACTCGGATCTGAAGGCTGCCAAAAATTGAGTTAACCCAAGCAAAGAAATCGGGTTTTTTTTGTGAATATGTAGGGGCGAATGGCCATTCGCCCCTACTCTGAAAGCGAGAAAGAAACCCGGTTTCTAAGTTTAGGGGGGCGATCGCCAGACAACCTATTCTATCCAAAACGGCGATCGCGATTTTAGCGTTACAATAAATCATCGCTAGTACAATTGGAGTTGTCCACTATGCCAGAAATGACCATAAAAGACGTGGAAAAAATTCAGTCAATTCTCAGCGAAGCTGACTTTGACTGTCAACTGGAACTGGAAGCAGGTAAGATTATTGTTATGGGGCCATCAGACATTATCTCTAGCGAAGTCTCCCTAGAATTCGCTCGTCAACTGAGTAATTGGGTAAAACCCCGCCGTCTCGGTCGCGTTTTTGACTCGGCAGGTGGCTTTATATTGCCCAATAGCGACTTAAAAGCACCAGATGTTTCTTTCGTTTTGCGCGATCGCCTTCCTCGCAGCGTTAGATATTTTGGTACTCTTGTCCCCGACTTAATAGTAGAAGTTAAATCCCAAAGCGACCGCCTGGTTAAATTGCGCCAAAAAATTGAAATGTTTCTCGACCAAGGAGTTAAAATTGGCATTTTAATTGACCCAGATGAATTAACTTTAACTCTTTATCGCCCCAATCAAAAACCAATTTTATTTACAAACGGAGAAACTCTTACCATTCCTGAATTGCTGCCCGGATGGGAATTACAAATTTCTGAATTGTGGCCGCCAGTCTTTGAAGAAAATGAAGAGTATCCTCATCAAGAGTAGTTGAATCTTGGGCTTTTGCCGAATATATAACTACATTTAAATTCAGCGCTTTTTTGGGGGGCGATCGCGCAGCGTTCCTGCGAGGGAATCGCTTTTTGGCTCAAAACAAGAAACCGGGACCCAAGTTGTGAATATGTAGGGGCGATTCGCGAATCGCCCCTACTGTGGAACCAAGAAAAGAAACCCGGTTTCAAAGAAACCCGGTTTCTAAGTCCAGGGGGGGCGATCGCGCAGCGTTCCTGCGAGGGAATCGCATTTGGGAGGTGCGATCGCTTCCTTCCACCTCCCGCATTGAGAATAGCTTTTTCCCTTGATATAATCAAGAAATACGACCATTATCATGCTCACGATGACACAACCGACAATTCAACTACAAATTCCCTTTGATTCCCTAGTCAATGCGATCGCCTCCCTAGCGATCGAAGATAAAATTCAGCTTTTCCAGCTTCTAGAAACAGAACTTGCCCAATTAGAAGAAGACTCGTTAGAAGAAGATCCAATAGTCCTTGCTGAAATCCAAGAATCTCGCACTGCCTACCAAGCAGGAGACTATCAAACCCTAGATCAATATATGGTTTCTCGGAAAAACAAAACTCCATGACTTATACTGTAATCGTTCCGAAACCGTTCCAAAAACAACTAGATAGCCTGCCCGAAGATATCCAAGAGCGAATTCTGGAGAAAATTACGCCATTGGGTGAAGAACCTCGGCCTCCCGGAACTGTAAAGTTAAAAGGCTATGACAATGAGTATCGCATCCGTATTGGTGATTACCGAGTACGCTACGAAATCAATGATAAAGAATGTTTGGTATTATTGCTTCATTGTCAGCATCGGAAAGATGTTTATAAAAGTTGAAGCCTTGAAGTTGAAGCCTTGAAAAAGTTAAGGCATATCTATTTAAATCACCCGATCGCTTTTTTGGGAAGGCGATCGCGCAGATCGGGCGAGGGAATCGCTTTTTTGTGGGGTGCGATCGCTCAACACCAATGTGCTGAATCAACATCAGAGTCGTCCTCCGCTCCTCCGCACCCCCGCTCCCCCGCTCCTCCGCTCCCTTAGTTATTAGGTAAATCGCCGATCGATCGCCTTCAGACTAACAATCTTCCGACCGGAGGGCGATCGACGATAAAATCAAAAGATATAACTTGTATAGACGTAGCAACACAATTAGTATAGGTAATCTAGTATAGGCAATGAATACGAGCAATTTACCGCAGTCGATGACAAATCGTAATTACGCAATTATTGGCACAGGGGCGATCGGTGGATTTTACGGCGGCAAACTGCAAAAAGCCGGAACTGAAGTACATTTTTTGCTCAATACCGATTATGAGTATGTCAGAGACAATGGTCTGTTGATTTCATCGACCGATGGTGACTTTAATTTAGAAAAAGTCAACGCATATAACCAAGTGCAAGAAATGCCTCCTTGTGATGTGGTAGTTGTCGCCCTCAAGACTACCCAAAATCATTTACTCCCGCAGTTATTGCCCCCCCTACTCAAAGACAATACTATAATTGTTTTGCTGCAAAATGGTTTAGGCTCTGAAGATTATATCGCAGAATTTCTCCCTAATCACCCCATTATCGGGGGATTATGTTTTATTTGCGCTTACAAAGTTAAGCCCGGACATATTAGTCATTTAGACTATGGGACGATTACTTTGGCCGAATATTCGGCGAACGGTCAACCCGCTGGAATTACCGAAAATATGCGGTTAATTGCTGGGGATTTTGCAGCAGCAAAAATTCCAATTATCCTCAATGAAGATTTAATCTTGACGCGCTGGAAAAAGTTAGTTTGGAATGTGCCTTATAATGGGCTTTCGGTTATTTTAAATGCTCAAACCAGTGAATTGATGGCAAATCCACATACTCGCCATTTAGCGGAGGATTTGATGCGGGAAGTGGTAGCTGGTGCGGCAGCTTGTGGGCGAATTATTTCCGAAGATTTTATTGCCAAAATGTTAGATCATACTGAGAAAATGAAGCCGTATTTGACTAGCATGAAATTAGACGGCGATCGCGGCAATCCCCTGGAAGTAGAAGCCATCCTAGGCAACCCTTTACGCATCGCTAAATTAGCCGGAGTCGATTTACCTCGGATGTGGATGTTGTATCAACAGTTAAAATTTATTGATGCTCAAAATACCCAGTTGCAATGATATTGTTGATTGTTGTTGGTTGATTGTTGATTGTTGATTGTTGATTGTTGATGGTTGATGGTTGATTGTTGTTTGTTGACTGTTGTTTGTTATTTGTTCTTATTGTTCGCCACCAACCACTAACTAACAACCAACAACCAACAACCACCAACCACCAACCACCAACCACCAACCACCAACCACCAACCACCAACAACCACCAACCAACAACCACCAACCAACAACCACCAACCAACAAATGTCTATTAATGGCTTAAAAGCTTTATCATAATCAAATATCCTTTACAAAACTTCATAAATGACCGCGATCGCAGAACCACTTACCTCACCGAACACTCTAGAACCACTGACCTGGCAGTGGCAAGGACATAAAATAACTTACACCGTCAAAGGCACAGGTTTGCCTCTCGTGCTCGTGCATGGGTTCGGTGCCTCCATTGGACATTGGCGTAAGAATATTCCCGCCTTGGCTGAGGGAGGTTATCGGGTTTTTGCCTTGGACTTGCTAGGATTTGGCGGTTCCGACAAGGCGCCCGTGGACTATTCCGTGGAACTGTGGCAACAATTGCTTAAAGATTTCTGGCATGAACATATTCAAGAACCTGCGGTATTTATTGGCAACTCTATTGGGGCGCTGCTGAGTTTGGCGATCGCCGCTAATCATCCCGAAATCGTCGCCGGTGGGGTCTTGCTAAACTGTGCCGGTGGCTTAAATCACCGTCCTGAAGAACTGCATTTTCCCCTGCGGCAAATTATGACCATCTTTACTAATGTGGTCAGTTCCCCAGGGTTAGGGCCATTTCTCTTTGACCGCATTCGCCAAAAACATCGCATCCGCAACACCTTGAAACAAGTTTATGGGAATAAAGCGGCTATTACTAACGAATTAGTCGAGTTACTTTATCAGCCCTCTTGCGATCCAGGGGCGCAAAAAGTTTTTGCCTCCATTGTCACCGCCCCTCCCGGCCCAAAACCGGCGGAATTATTACCCCAGGTACAGTGTCCGTTATTAGTTTTGTGGGGCGAAGATGACCCTTGGACTCCGGTGAGTGGCGGGCGAATTTTCCAAGATTTTGCCGAGTCGCAACCCATTAAATTTGTTTCCATTCCCAAAACCGGCCACTGTCCCCATGACGAACGCCCCGAAGTGGTCAACCCGTTAATTTTGGATTGGCTTAACAATCTGTAATTGTTCGTCATTAAAGGAAATAGTGTTTTCTGGGTGAAACAGCTTGATGCGAAGCAATTAGGCATCAGCATTAGGCTTCAACGCCAAAAGAAAGGTGGGTAATACTCACCTTTCTCTCATTTTTAATTATGGGTAGAATAAAAAAACACCTTAAGTTAACATCAGCAATATAGAAAAAACGTTTAATATTGTTTTTGCTGAATTGACACTATAATTATTTTATATGGTTCGACTGGATCGGCTAAAAAAGTGGTTATTTTAGAAAGCTTAATAAAAAATTAATGGTATTGTTCTGAATAGCGTGTAAGATTTAACTGGGTGCTTTGTCACCGTACCGATCGCTGACTGCTCGTTTTACACAACCCCTAATACCTGATGGATATAACTACGATGAAACCTGCGGCTGAATCCGATCTCGAACTGCAAGAGTTGATCTCTTGGGTGATTTCTTCGATTTCCCATGAATTGCGGACTCCCTTAACCACGATTTTATCATCAGCGGAATTGCTGGAATGTTATCAAGATAGATGGTCAGACGAACAAAAAATTCAATATTTGCAGCAAATTAAAATATCGAGCCTCGCCATTCGAGCAATTTTAGATAGTGAAGATTTTTCGGCAAATTTGCAAAAATTGGCGGATCAAATATTAGAACCAGAGCGAGTATATCAATTATGTCAAATTTTACGCAAAAACCATGAATAACGATGAAAGTATCGGTGTAAGATGGTATTCTCAGAAGGAAATACCGGGCATAAAGTTATGTCATCAGCAGCTAATATCTCAGATAGATTCGTGAATCCCTGGCAACAGTTTTGGTCACTCGATCGCCAGATTACTTTTTTAAATCATGGTTCGTTTGGTGCTTGTCCCCAGGTGGTACTAGCTGAACAACAACGACTGCGATCGCAACTGGAACTCGATCCAGTGCGATTTTTTATGCAAGATTTTGAGCTATTGTTAGATGATGCGAGACATAAATTAGCTCAATTTGTGGGGGCAAGTCCTGAAGATTTAGTCTTTGTCCCCAATGCCACCACCGGGGTAAATACGATACTGCGATCGCTGCATTTCCATCCCGGAGACGAAATACTAACCACCGACCATACTTATAATGCTTGCCAAAATGCCCTAAATGTGGTAGGAGAACGGCAGAATATCCAGATCGTCCGGGCGCCAGTGCCTTTTCCTCTGGAATCACCAGATCGAATCATTGAAGCGGTGATGCAGAAAGTCTCCGCAAAAACTAAACTGGTATTACTCGATCATGCTACCAGTCAAACAGGCTTAATTTTTCCCATTGAAAAACTCATTAGTCAACTCACAAAACTGGGAATTGATACCTTGATTGATGGTGCCCAAGCACCGGGGATGGTATCGATAAATCTGTCACAAATTGGCGCTACTTACTACACTGGCAACTGTCATAAATGGTTACTCAGTCCCAAAGGGGCAGGATTTTTATATATTCGCTCGGATCGACAGTCACAGATTCGGCCAATTGTGATTAGTAACGGCACCAATTCACCACGCACGGATAAGTCAAAATTACACTTAGAATTTGACTGGACAGGCACCGACGATCGCACGGCTTATTTATCAGTCCCCACCGCGATAAAATTTATTGATTCGCAACTAGAAAATGGCTGGTCAGAACTGATGCAAAGAAATCACCAGTTAGCGGTGACAGCCAGAAAAATAATCTGTGAAACTTTAGGAGTTGCTTTGCCCTGTCCCGATGCCATGATTGGGGCAATGGCGTCTATTCCTTTACCCCATAAACGGCCAAATTTTCCTCCGGAGCAATTACAATCGGATTTATACGATCGCGATCGAATTCAGGTGCCCATCTTTTATTTTTGGCCAACCCAACAATGGATAGTGAGAATTTCCGCTCAACTTTATAACACCGAGGCGCAATATGAAAAATTAGCCCAAGCTTTGCAAGAGTTGTTGAATTGTTAGTAGTTAATATTGGTAGTATTGGTAGGGTGTGTTAACGGAGCGCGATCGCAGTGTAACGCACTTGACCGATAAATTTGGCGCAGCACCATGCTCCATTGAATCGATTATAGTCATTTGCCTCGACAAGATGTGCGATCGCACTTGAAAAAAATCGGCTGGGAGGCAGATACTCTAGATTGGCATTCCCTTTTCTGAACTGGGAACGAGCATATAGCTAACGGACTGATAAAAAAATGACCGGGCTAATGTTTGGTCATTTTTTGATAATTTTAGATTTGACGATTCACTAAAATCAGGATCTAAGCTTTTTTTACTAAACTCATTCAGGAGATTCTAAAGATGTTGCCATCATGGGAGACTCTGGCAGAGATGCCGTTGCTAAATTTGACATTTTCCCATTAGATTTGGATGCAGATTCGATCCGAATATCTTGCACCGGAGCGGTCAACTGAATCCCTAACTCGCCAATGCGTTTTTGCAACATCTTGAGCAAATCAACATACACAGGCCAATAGTCATCTGTCTTTGTCCAGGCTGCTAGAGTTACGCATATCTGGTAGTCATATTGACCACTCCAAGGAAACCAACCAGGGGCAGGAGTATCTAAGACTTTTGGATGTGAGGCAGTAATCTCCATCCACATCTTGTAAACTTGATCTAGGTCTTGCTCAAACTTTACAGAGATTGGGATCGTATGCTTACGGATTTCTGCGTGGGTGAAATTAACAATGTCACCACCCCAAACATTATTGTTCGGCACATTAATAATACTTCCGTCAAAGCCCTTAAGTTTGGTGCTCGCGAGGGTAATTGAGTCAATGTAAGCCCAGTAGCCTCCCACCTTCACTTCATCCCCTACGTCAAAGGGCTTGTAAGCCATAATCATCAAGCCACTAGCCAAGTTGCCGAGGTTGCTTTGCAGGGCAAAACCGAGGATGAAACTCAGCCCACCAAATACGGCTAACAATGGACCCAAGCTGATTTCTAATGCGGTCAATGCGATCAGAAGGCCGATAATGACCCCGCCACGTTTCACCAGCATGACCACAAATTCACGCAACAGGGACGAAGCTCCGAATTTGTTCATCGTGCCATTGACTACCTGACCCAGGATTTGGGAAACGACGATCGCGACTACTAAAATACCCACGAACTTACCAATATTCATCCCCCAGCGTACACCGCCTTCCTCGGACTGGAGCCAACTTAAGACTCGGATGCCCAGTGCATTGGTATCGCGGACATCAACTTCTACAAGACTGACGGCTTTAATGTAAGTTCTGTAAGCTGTTGGGTCGCCCCCTTTGGCTTGTATTTCATCCAAAACCACATTTAAGCGATCGATCAAGCTAGTGCGTTCTCCTTGGAGTATCGTGACGTTAACTACCAGTTGGGTTTTCACTTCCTCTTCTGCGGCGGAGGACTTTTCGAGCTTTTTCGCCGATTCGTCTAACTGCTGTTGTTGTTCTTGGAGTTTTCCTTCGCTGTCTGCGGCACCGGCTTCGATATCTGCGGCGGCTTGGCCAATATTTTCAGCCGCTGCCTCGGTATTTTTAGCCGCTGCCTCGGTTTGTGCGTTTTCCTTAGTACAGGAAACTTCAACTCCGGACTGACCTACATAGCTGGCGTAACCGTACTGGTTACAGTAAAGATCGAATTCATCAGCATCGGGGGATGATGCGGTAGCACCCTCTCGATCTGCCTGTTTTGTTTCTTCTTTTTTTTCGGCGGCGGTTTTGCCTCCTTCTGCTACATCTTGCTTGGCCTCTTCAACCAGTTGCTTTACGGATTCATCCTGGTTAATTTTTTCAGTCGTTTCCTGGGCGCTACCAACCGCTTCTTGAGCTTTCCCTAGGGCTTCCTTGACTTCTTCAACTTTTTTAGCCGCTGCTTCAGCTTCTGGAGAACCGGGTGTAGCTGTTTTTTGAGCTTCTTCAGCAGCAGCAAGGGCAGCTTTGGCATCTTCTAAGGCTTTAACCGCCTGTTGTTGTTGCTCAACCACCTGATTCTTGCGTTTGATGGCAATTTCAGCGTTGCTGATTTCCTGAACTTTGGCTTTGACCAATTCCATCCAGGCTGCGGCTTCAGTCTCTAACTCAGGGAGGGTCAGAGGCTTGACTAATAATTTAAGCTGGTCAACAGGAATGGTCGGAGCTTCGGTGGTGATTGCCTTGGGCGCGGGTGCTTCGGCTTTGACTTCGGCTTGTGCCAGCAAGTAAGTTTCTTGCCGGGCCAATGTTTCCCCAGGTTGTTGCTGCGATCGCCCAGGAATTCCCCAAGCGACAACCGTGCAGACGACCCCGGCAAGCACAACCACTCGAGTTCGATTGCGAAACATCTCGGTTGTCCTCTATGATTTATTTTTATGCCTTACTGTACTTGAACTTATCTAAGAACGTCAACTTAATCTAAACAAATCAATAATTCTCAATATATTAGTTAAAATCAGTCAGTAATCCTCAAAATAAAAACATCTTAAATTTACAGAATTTAGTAATTTTACTCATTGTCAATCACTTCAGTAGACAAGAATGCTTTCCCAAGCTTAAAAACCCGATGGCGGATCTAAGGGGGGTTGGGGGGATCGAGATAGTTATGAAAGCATTCTTGTCTAGTAGTGGTGGGTACAATTGAGTTGAAACCCCTGGGAAACTTATCGAAACTATTCAATAAACCAATGATTTACTCCCATGCCAAAAAATAACCCTTCAGATTTGAGGTTAACCGGGTTGGGGAGCGAAAATGATATTCAATGCCGAAAATATCCAGTAATTGTGACAAGTTATCCAGAAGAAAATAGTCAATTTATGACTGATTAGGGATGCTTGTTGTGCCCCTAACCGGCCTTTGAAGCATGAGGGTGCGATCGCGAAATCATACCTAATTGCCGATTCATCAATGTTTCAGAAATGACGGAACAAGGGAATCTGCAACTTGAATAAAAGGGTGAAATCAGTCATTCTTGCCATTTAAGTGGCAAAATTATTTTAATTTTCGATTCTTGGTTCTCCGCTAAATTTCTGTGAATTTGTAATTGCTTTATGTCATTGGCTAAGATTCGCGATCGCCTGCGGAAATCCCTCAGCCCGAAAAACCTGGCGATTTTTGAAGCCTGTTTGATTGGTTTGGTATCAGGGCTGGCAGCGGTTTTGCTCAAACAAGGAGTGGAATGGCTGGGCAGCATTCGCCTAATACTTACGCAACAATATCCCGTTTGGTTGGTACTACCCGCGATCGCCTGTTGTGGTGCATTTTTAGCCGGGTTACTCGTCCAGCGGATCGCCCCAGAAACCTCTGGTAGTGGTATTCCCCAGGTAAAAGTTGCCTTAGCTGGACTCGGTGGCAACCTGGATGGTCGAGTCGCAGCGGTCAAGTTACTGGGCAGTATGCTCACCATTGCCTCTGGTGTCACCTTGGGCAGACAAGGGCCGACGGTGCAAATTGGCGCGGCTTTGGCGGCCCAACTCAGTCGCTGGGTTCCCACCTCTCCCGACTATCGGCGACAGTTAATTGCTTGTGGGGCCGCTGCCGGACTCGCTGCCGGGTTTAATGCCCCCATTGCCGGGGTCTTATTTGTGGTGGAAGAACTAATTAAAGATTTTTCTGGTATTACCCTCGGTCCGGCGATTATTGCTTCTTTTATCGGCGCGGTAGTTTCTCGAATCCTAGGGGGACAAAGCCTCAATTTGGATCAAAGTTTCACGACCAGATATACCACTTTTTCCGCTCAAGAAATTCCTTTTTATCTGCTGTTGGGAATTCTCGCGGGGTTGCTGGGGGTACTGTTTCAAAAAGGTATTGTCCAAACCACTATTTTTAATCGGCGATGGTTGCGCGTGAGTTTGCCCCTGCAAATGGCCTTAGCTGGTTTAATTGGCGGCATTGTTGTCTCCAGCTTACCGCCGTTATTTAGAAATTATGCCGGGTTGCGCGAATTTATGCTGACTGGGGAACCTGATGCAAAAAGTTGCGCGATCGCCTTTATCACTCACTTCTGTCTCACCATTATTGCCGCCAGTTCCCGCGCCCCAGGGGGACTATTTGCCCCATCCTTAATTCTCGGATCTGCCCTCGGTTATTTAGTTGGTTTATGGGAATGGGAAACTGTGGCTTTGGCACAACCCACCAGTTATGCTTTTGCGGGAATGGGGGCATTTTTTTGCGCCGTATCTCGTGCCCCCATCACCAGCGTGGTAATGATATTTGAAATTACCACGGACTTTAACCTAGTCTTGCCTTTGATGATTGTCAGCGTAGTTTCTTACTTAGTTTCGGAACGCATCAATCGCGGTTCACTTTATGATGAACTCTTAGCCTTGAATGGCATTGAACTGAAAAAAGAGAAACCAGCGGGCGGTTTTTTATCGGAAATCCACGCCGTAGACGTGATGCAGCGCCAAGTAGAAACCCTCAGCGCCGAACAAACCCTGAGTGAAGTTTTGGAAATGTTTGCTTCCTCTCACCATCGCGGATTTCCCGTGGTCAACAATGGTCAATTGGTAGGCATTGTCGGTCAAGCGGATTTAGCCAAAATAGGAACAAAAGGCTATAAAGACGATCGATTGGTGCGAGAAATTATGACCCCACAGCCGGTGACGGTACAGCCAGACGATGCTTTAAGCGAGGTTTTATATCAGTTAAATCGGTTTGGTTTGAGTCGCTTGCCGGTAGTAGATGGACGTAAATTAGTGGGGATTATTACTCGTAGCGATATTATTAGAACCGAAAGCACTCATTTAGCTAGAGAAACTTCCGGCAAAAGCAATCCTACTCCCTCTTATGTGGTGTATCAAACTCGCGATCCAGCGGTGGGAAAAACTCGGATTTTGGTGCCATTGGCTAACCCAGAAACCGCCGGAACTTTGTTAAGAGTGGCCGCAGCGATCGCCCGCGAGCAAAATTCTGAACTAGAATGCTTGCAAGTAATCTTAGTTCACCGGGATCAACCCCCATCAGAAACCCCAGTACGCACCACTCGCAGTCGTCGTTTGTTAAAGCAAGCGGTGAGAATTGCCCGCAGTTGCGGAGTGCCGGTACATACCCAAGTCCGCGTGACTCACGATGTCTCCCAAGCGATTTTAGATACGATCAAAGAGCGACATATTGATTTAATTTTAATGGGTTGGAAAGGTGCCACTTTAAGTCCTGGGCGGATTTTTAGCAACGTGGTTGATACAGTAATTCGCCAAGCTTCTTGTCATGTGGTAGTGGTGAAATGGAGTCAATCTTTACATCTAAACAGTTTAGATAACTTAGGCAATTTAGACAATTTAGATAACTTAGACAAGTTAGACAATCCTATAGAAGAGGTTGCAAATGTTAAAAGTTGTCCGGTGCCTTTATTTAATCGTTGGTTAGTTTCTATCGGTGGTGGCCCAAATTCTCAACAAGCCCTCAAACTTTTACCGGGTTTATTAAAGCTAGGGAATCGACCAGAAGTTCGCCTTTGTGAAGTGTTCTATCCTAATCAATTTAAACCGGATAAAACCCCATTATATCAAGCCCGTGAATTCCTGACTCAGCGGGTGAATTGTCCGATCGCCGCTACTCCTATATATGGCGATTCTGTTCCTGATGTCATTAGCGCTTTAGCACAAGAATATCATTACGATGTGGTGGTACTCGGTGCCAGCAGGGAAGGGTTATTGCAACAGGTGATTAAGGGCAATATTCCCGAAGAAATTTCTCGCGGTTGTCATTGTACGGTGATTTTAGTCCGCAGTGCGATCGGCACTTCTTAAATAAAACTTCTTAAATCAAGCTAATACCCATTTTAACAAATTACAGCAATTTTCTCCGCGAGTAAACCACAAATACCTAGGGGCGAACCATGACCGCAGACAAATTATTGCTGAAAATATTGTAGGGGCGAAGCATTCCGGCAGATAACCTATTTTTTAAAAAATTAAATGGACTGCCGGAATGCTTCGCCCCTACGGAATGCTTCGCCCTAACTTGGTTCAGTAAGAAATAAAACCGCTGTAAGCTGCTAATTTTAGCAAAATTTAATTTTAATTTAAATTTGGTATAATTACCCAATTTAATCGTGGAAATAAGTAGGTGGGCAGAAATAAATGCACCAGAGACCATATTAGAAGAAAAACTGTCATTCCCGCGAATGCGGGAATCCACAGTCTATCGGCGGGGAACGAAAAGTGCAATTAATTATGTTCACCTACTTAAATCAGATTAAATTGTTAGTTTTTAATCCAGAAAGTCAGGAGGTATGCCAATGGATCGCTTAGATTTTTATCGAGACACTATTGAAAAAATCCTGAAAAGACACGCTGATTTGCCTTATTCCTATGGCCAAATTGATGAATATGCGATCGTCGATCGCGATTCCTTCGGAAAGCTTCGCTAACGCAACCACTTTTTATTATTTGATGTGGGTTGGCAAGAGGAAGACGGCAAAAGACGCCGCGTTCATGGCTGTATTACCCACGTCCAAATTATTGATGGGAAAATTTGGATTCAAAGAGATGGTATTGAAGATGGCATTACGGAAGAATTGCTAGAAGCGGGAATACCAAAGTCCGATATTGTCCTAGGATTTCAGCCCCCAGAAGTTCGTCCCTATACAGGTTATGGGATATCCTGAAAAAAACTTTTAAGGAACTTTTGCGGAACTTTTGGGAATGGGAATGGCTACTCCTTTACCACTTCCACCAAGTCTTCCACCATCACATCAAAGGTACGCGCTAACTTAATAATGGCGACTAAATCTACTGTAGCCATTCCGGGCGATCGCGCATAATGGCGAATCGTGCTATAGACCAACCCAGAGCGAACGGCCACTTCCTTCATGCTCCAGCCTTTTTCCTCTGCTAACTCGCGAATTTTCAGCTTAACTAGACCCATGTATTGACATTTGATGAATTTTTATCATATCATAGCATAGAAATGGCGATGCCTCCGGCCTGGAAAACTGAAGGGCGATCGCCAATCAAACAAATCATCTCCCATCAGGAAAACATGAAGTTATCTACATGGGAAAGAACGAATCGCACGTTAATTACGCAAATTAAGCACGTTAATTACGCAAATTACGCACGTTAATTATTATGATAGCAACTTTTAAGCCGAAGTCAATTAGCTGGCATCCTTTATGCCGGTTTGTCACCAAAGAAGCGATCGCCCGATTATTAAAAGTCCCAGTCAAACATATCTATCGCGTGCGCCTCTGGTTTCGGGTGATCCTCGTTGTGGGTAAAGGAATCAGCCGTTTTGTCAGCTACGCTGACTTGCCCCCCATTCTCGGCGTTGACTTACCCCAAGGACGGGATTATGATTACTGGCGGCGGCGTTGGTCAGGAAAATATGCCCCGGACTTTTGGGTAGCATTTTATCAACAGCATTTCCAGCAAGCCACCTCAATGGGTCAATTATTTGCTTGGGGTAAATTAGTGGGTTCGATCAAACATATGTTGACCCCCGCAGGCTTAGAAAGCTTGCGATCGCTTTATCGTCAGAAAAGAGATTTGTTTCAAACGGGGAAAAACCACAGAGTCACAGAGACAATAAGTTTCTCGAAGTAACTGTTAATGGTGATGCGGACTTTATGCTTAATAATTTAACTGGTTAAATCCTCTATGTCCTCAATTAAATCGTTGCTTAACCGTCGTCGTTTCCTTCAGTTTAGTTTATTCGCTAGTACCGTGGGTCTGTCTTGGGCTTGTGCGGAAAATCGAGTACAATCTCAACAGAAAAAAGTGTTGATTATTGGGGCGGGAATTGCCGGATTAGCGGCAGCGCGAGAACTCCAGCAAAATGGGTTTCAAGTTACGGTTTTGGAAGGGCGCGATCGCATTGGGGGGCGCATTTATAGCGATCGCTCCCTGGGTTTTCCCGTAGATTTGGGGGCGTCATGGATTCATGGCATTACCGATAATCCCATTGGCAATTTAGCGCGAGAATGGAATATTGCTATTAAGCCCACAGATTTCGATAATATTCTCTTGTACGGCAGCAATGGCAAATTAATTAGCGATCGCGATATTGATAGTAGTTATGAAATCTATGAAAAAATTATCGATCGGGCTGAATCATTGGCGGAAAACTCAGAAAAAGACCTATCCCTGGCGGCGGCAATTCAACAGAGTTTAACATCTCAAACCCTGACTCCCCAACAAACTCAGTTAGTCCAATGGTGGATGAATTCAGAATTAATTATTGACCGGGGGGCGGACTTAGAAAATCTTTCCGCTTGGTGGTTTGATGAGGGGGAAAGTTTTGACGGCGACGATTATATTTTTCCCCAAGGCTACGACCAAATTATCAACGGATTAGCGAAAAATATAGATATTCAGCGCCAACAAAAAGTGATGGAAATTAACACCAGCAATTCTGGCGGATCCGTCACCACTGACCGAGGTAATTTTACCGCTGATGTGGCGATCGTCACCTTACCTTTGGGCGTATTAAAATCTGGAAATATTAAGTTTGATCCCCCATTACCTGCCCAAAAACAAGCGGCAATTAATCGCCTAAATATGGGGGTTTTAAATAAGGTGGTTTTAAAATTTCCCCAGAAATTTTGGCCAGAAGACTATCACGGATTTGGTTATCTTTCTGAAGGGGAAGCGGATTTTGGTGAATTTTTAAATTGGTCATTGTATAGTGAAAAACCGGCATTAATGGCCTTTACTGGCGGTAGTTTTGCCCGCCAGATTTCACAGTTATCAGAAGAGGAAATTATCGATCGCATTATGCGGATTTTGCGGCAGAATTATGGCGATCGCATTCCTGAACCCGAAAGCGCGATCGTCACTCGATGGAATCAGGATCCGTTTGCTTTCGGGTCTTATTCCTATATTCCCGTGGGTGGGGATAGTAGCGATCGCGATCTGCTCGCTGAACCTGTGAACCAGCGCCTCTTCTTTGCTGGAGAAGCAACCTCCCGTGACTATCCCTCCACGGTACATGGGGCTTACTTATCAGGAATTCGCGAAGCCAAACGATTAATTAATAGTAATATGTAGGGTGGGCAAAATTGCCCACCATATCGGCTCACTTGCTCAGATAAAATATTGTCGATTAAAAATCTACCCCGCGCTTCAATTCAACCCCTTGGTTAGCATAATGTTTGTGACAGAATACTTCCGAGTGAATACTAGCGAGTTCAAAATAAGCGGGGATATTTTGACAGCGACCTGTAATAATAATTTCCGTATCCTTGGGTTTGCGTAACAGGGCTTCTACAATGGGTTCAACGGGCAGTAATTCTAAATCCACCGTCGGGTTTAGTTCATCCAGGATAATCGTTTTATATAGACCAGAAGCGATCGCTGCCCTAGCAATTTCCCAACCGCGTTCCGCTTCCACATAGTCGATTTCTTGTTGTTTTCCGCGCCAAACAATCGCATCTCCGCCGCAACGTTGATGATCCACCAAATTAGGATAGATTTGGCGCAAAGCCGCGATCGCTGCATCCTCCGTATAGCCACTCCCCCCTTTCAGCCATTGCATAATCAAAACGCGGTGCGATTGGTCTTGAGAAATACCCTTACCAATGGCTTGTAATGCCTTACCCAAAGCACTCGTAGACTTGCCTTTTCCTGCCCCGGTATAAATTTCGATCCCACTTAACCCCTGTTCCTCCGCTAATGGGTGGTATTGCGGTTTCATTTCCGAATGTAAATCCGCAATTTCCAGTAACGCGGCGGGGGTACTGCGGCCCGTGGCGATAATTTCCACATGATCTGGTTTATGCTGGAGGGTGCGGACGACTTCATCCACTGGCAATAAGCCCAAGTCTAACAGGGGGTTCAGTTCATCCAAAACGACCACGGAATACAGACCAGAGGCGATCGCCCCCTTAGCCACATCCCAACCCCGTTGGGCTTCCATTCGGTCAAAGCGGGTGATTTCATCGGGGCCAAAAAACTCCGCCCGACCCGTGCGAACTTGGTCAATCAAATGGGGAAAGCCCTGTTGCAAAGCAGCGATTGCGGCATCTTCCTCGTACTCTCGCCCTGGCCCCTTCAGAAACCGCAGCAACAGCACTCGACTTTGATCCGGGGTATTAATTCCCAAGCCAATTGAGCGTAAAACCACGCCCAAAGCGGCTTGAGACTTGCCCTTGCCAGCCCCATCATACACATGGATTTGACCCATAATGCGGTTTTGAACTTGAGCGGTGCGAATGCCGATCCCAGCGCGTGTCATAATTTCGTCTCTTTGTCAGTAGTGAATAGTATCAGGAGTAATTCGTTAAGCTAATTGGGAACGCGCAACTATAGCAACAGATTTTCTAGTTAGCTGACTTCCCTGTTTCCTAGTTTAGAATATCAGAAAGAACTTATGCAGCGTAACCGAGATGTTTTCTTCCTGTCAAGCTAAGAAAAAAATTTAATTTTTCTGCCCAAGCCTTTTTTGTTCACCTTTTCCCTATGTGTAGCCATGCCAATTAAATCATCAATTAAATTATCCCTAAATTGCCTGTGATTATATTTTTTTAACTTAATTATTACTTATGCTGACTTCAATTATACCATTAAAAACATTATTTTTACAGAGTTTATTTGTTTTAGTTCAAATTACTATTGAATCTTCATTTTTATATCATTCTTTAAAACTGTCTCGCAAAGCCAGTTTAGAATACTCCATTCCCATGAACTTATTCTCAACCATCATGGGCTGGTTAATTTTTCTATTTTTTGTGCCATTAGCAGAGCCAAACTTTCAAATTAAAATAATGAACTTTATTCTATTCAATAAACTATCCGATCGCGCAGATTTTTTGATTGCTATAATGATTTTGACGGTATTCACATTAGATTTAGTTTTAAAACTGCTAATGTTTATGTTTTTAGAAAAGCTGCAAAAAGCTTTTTCCGTAGCTGCTGTTATTCCCCCAGGAAAGGGAAAAATTTTCTGCCAAAAACGGCGAAGTAACAAAAAATATCAATTTATTATTTGGGGACATTCTTGCAGTCATATGTTGATCTTATTACTCTTAACTTTAGTCAACTTAAATTCACGATGAATCCAATTACCAAAATATTACAAACCATCGGCAACTTTTTTAAAGCCCCGAAAGCTATTTCTTGGCAGACCCTGATGTTCCTCAGTATGTTTTCCTTAGCATTTGCACTTTTTGCATATCTTTTACCCGATCGCGCTGGTATTGTAACGGCAAATGTGAGTGGTAATTTTGCCTTAATTTTTTTGATTATTGGCATTTTTTGGTTTTTCACCGAAAAAAGAACGCGAATTTTTGGCATTAAAGTAAGACCGATTGTTGTGGGATTATTAATTTCTTTCCTTCTATTTAAAAATATTGCCGCTAATCTATTTTTTGCCATTGGACAATTTGCTCCAATTATTTGTGGCCTAATTGCTATTCTACCAGATATTTATCAACAGTTTAAATTGAGTAAACCCGATTTAGAGAAATTTCAACAAATAATTGCTATATTCTTAGTTTATTTATTAATCAGTTGTTGGTTTAGTTTTTACCTCTTTATTCAAAACTGGTCAAAAGCTAATTACCCGGAAAATTTTTACATCGATCAAAATTTTAGTCAAAGTATTTTTGTAGTTCAAGTAATCCCCAGTTCGGTGACTGGGCAAAAAAAATTGCTCAAGACTCCCGAAGAGATTCTAAACTTTTTTGAAGTTTATCTGAAAAACAAATTAGAGAATCAAGCTTGGGCAAGGGTTGAATCTTATTTAAAATTATTAGATTCTAAATATTTAAAAAATCAAATTAATCAGTTGTTAATCAGTAAAATAGAAGACAGCCAATGGTCGGTGAGGCTTGAAGTAGAATCACCGGAAGACATCGGTAAACCCAATGTTTCAGAATATAATTTAACCTTATGGGTAATTTGGTCAGGTGCTAGTGAAGATTCACCTACATACCGTCTGAAAAAAACTTGTAAAGTCCGGCAACAGAATCTCAGTATTCCTAGTGCTATTTCTAGTGCCAACAGCAAAGGAGTTGCGGAACTAATTTGCGAAAAAACGACCCTAATTCCCCAAGAAAATACTCCTTAAGTCTTTTGCTTTATAGCGGTTATGATCCCGATGAAGTACAGAGTTTTTCTGGATTCTAGCGGGCGCGGGAATGACAGAGTTTTTTGTACTTCATAACTCTGCCAAGTGCTATAAATCCGCCGGGAATTTTCCGCTATCGGCGGCAAATCCATAGCCGATTCATGATATTTTGAGTAAAATTTAGTCACAATCAATCAAGCGATCCTTAAGGAGTGGCGCTGATGACCAATCAAATTCCCACAACGGTTGTAGGAAGCAGACCCTATATCGTCTTGAACAACCAAGGCGAAACCGTGCAACTTGAACTGACTAAACCCACGCATATTTTAGGCAGACCGGGGGGACAGGCAGACTTGATAGTTCCTAATTGGCCGATTATGTCTCGGGAGCACGCGGTACTGCGGCAAATAGGAAGTGACTACCATATTTATGATGGATATCAAAATAAACCCAGTACCAATGGCTTATTTTTAGGCCGAACTCGGGTTAATTTGGCTGATGGGTTGCAGCTTACCAATGGCATGGAATTACGCATAGGTCAAAATCCTAAAGATGAGATTATTTTGACCTATTTTAATCCGATGGGCAATCAGGCGGCTGTTCCCCCGTCTCAGCCGTCGTATTCTCTAACCCAATTCCCCTTTTTAATTGGTCGCGACCCGGTTAATGCTAATTTACATTTAGAAAGTCCGGTTATTTCTCGTCGTCACGCCAGCATTGAACCGGCAGGGTCGGGGAAATATCTGTTACAAGATTATAGTACCAATGGGGTGTTTGTTAATAATCAGCGAGTCCAAGATAAAGCCAATTTGGGTGATGGGGATACGATTAGAATTGGCCCCTATATTTTGGTGCTGCGAGGCGATCGCCTGCAAATTTTAGATCGGGGCAACCAAATTCGCCTAGATGCACAAAATTTGGTGCGAGATGTTAAAGATAAAAAAGGACAGCCGAAACGGTTACTCGATCGCATTAACTTGGCGATCGAACCGGGACATTTTGTGGCCTTAGTGGGAGGGAGTGGCACCGGAAAATCTACTTTAATGAAAACTTTGTTAGGGATTAATCCGACCAATGAAGGAAAGGTTTATCTCAACGGCGATGATTTGCAACAAAACTTTAATATGTATCGCAATCAAATTGGTTATGTCCCCCAAGATGATATTATTCACGGGCAATTAACCGTGACAGAAGTGCTGACTTATGCGGCAAAATTGCGCTTACCCCCAGATATTAATGTCCGGGAATTAATCGAAAAAACCCTGAGTGAAATTGAGATGAGCGATCGCCGGGATGAATTAGTGAGTAACCTGAGTGGGGGGCAGCGGAAACGAGTCAGTATTGGGGTAGAATTGTTGGCAGATCCGAAATTATTCTTTTTAGATGAACCCACTTCTGGTTTAGATCCGGGGTTGGATAAAAAGATGATGCAATTGCTGAGAAAACTAGCGGATCAAGGTCGGACGATTATTTTAGTCACCCATGCCACGGCGAATATTACTTTGTGCGATCGCGTTGTATTCATGGGAGTTGGCGGGCGGTTATGCTACTTTGGCCCACCGAAAGAAGCCTTTCAATTTTTCCAGATTAAGACTGGGGATTTTGCCGATATTTACAATCAATTAGAAGACAAAAATAAGGTGAAAAAATGGGCGGATAAATTTAGCAATTCTACTTATTATAGCCGTTATATCACTAATTACATCAGCAGTCAAAACCAAACTGGTCAAAATTATGCCAATCAAAATCAGAGTTCGGCTAAAAAACCGGCTAAACCGAAACAAGTCAAAGCGTCACCTTGGCAACAATTATCGATTCTAACTCAGCGCTATTTAAAATTAAGTCTCCGCGACCCCCTGAACTTAGGTTTATCCTTGCTAACTGCCCCAGTGGGAATTGCTTTAATGACTTTAGCCCTGCCGGATAAAAATCCTTTAATTGGCGAACCAGAACCCAGTTTAGCCCCTTTAGCCCTCAAGGTATTATTTGTGTTTACTTGTGCCGCCCTTTGGGTGGGACTTTCCTCCTCTTTACAAGAAATTGTCAAAGAAGCGGCGATTTATTTCCGAGAACGATTAGTTAATTTAGGACTAGGGGCTTATCTGGGTTCAAAAGCGATCGTCTTAGGACTTTTAGCCCTAGGGCAAACCGCTTTAATCACCGGGACAATTTTGCTGGGTTTCAAACCTCCAGAACCGGAGTTAATTTCCTGGTCATTAGGATTATCCATCACCACATTCCTCTCTTTATTTACTTGCATGAGTCTGGGCTTGCTGATTTCTGCCTTAGCCAAAAATAGCGCTCAAGCTAATAGTACATTGCCGCTGTTATTGCTACCACAAATTATTTTTTCGGGAGTATTATTTAAAATGGAAGGGGTAGCAGAAAAGATATCTTGGTTAATGCTGAGTCGTTGGTCTGTGGGGGCTTATGGTGCTTTGGTGAATGTGAATGCAATGGTGCCCGACCCGGAAAAGTATATTGATTACTACGGAGAACGGATTCCTTTACCATTCGATCCGACACCAATTTATGATGCAACTTGGCAGAATTTAGCCTCGAATTGGGGGTTTTTGTTATTGCATACGGGGATTTATTTGGGCTTGACTTTGTGGGTGCAAAAGCGCAAGGATATTTAGAGACTTACAGGACTTACGCATAAACCCTAAATCTGTAGGGTTGATTCGCGAATCAACCCTACATAGAGAGATTGATATTAAATAATGCGTAAGTCCTGACTTAGAAAGGTAGGGTGGGCAAAAGCGCACCCTACAATGATTGTACTAAGAAGCCCCCCTTAAAAAGGGGGGTTGGGGGGATCAATCCGGATTTTTGCACTCTTCTCTAATGAAGAAATAATACCAAATACGGTTGTCATATACTGACTATGCTCATTACCTAAAACGCTTGTGGATTCCCGCCTTCGCGGGAATGACATATGACCCCCGTCTTCACGGGGGCAGGCTTTATAAAAGGGTTTTGACAACCGTATTTGGTATATAACTCAGCGCATAGGTTAGGGTAGATTCACTATGATTGTCACCAATGTAAAGATTAGTCAAAAGGCTCAAGAACTTTTAATAAAAGTGGCGGCAGAAAAACGAAAGTCTGTGGAGGATCTGGCTTCGGAAATCTTGAATGAAGCGATTGAAAATAAGTTTTCTGGAATCGATCGCATTCCTGAAGTAGAAAAAGAATATCCCCCGAATCCATTGGCAAATAAACAGCCCTACGCATATTATGCTAACCCTGAAGAGGCAGCTATCCCGCTAGAGTAATAAATGTAGGGTGGGCAAAAGCCCACCTTTTGTTTAAAGCCGCCTGGTTTGGTCAATAATCCATTGTTGACTTTGTTCATCCCAAATGAGTGAAAATTGCAAGTTTTCCGAAGAAACTCTGCCCGTTTTCATGTGATAAGTCAACTTGGTATTTACTAAAGCGGTGTCTTCGCTACTTTCGATGACATTCGCTTTAGACACTTCTACTCTGTCCACCTGATTCCACCAATCCAAATAATCTTGATAGCTGCCTGATTGTTTGGATCTAAATTTTGGAGATAGCTGATTCCAAGTGGTAGAATATTGCCGTTGATTAATTTGGTCATAGTAATTTCTGACCGCTTCAGTCCGGGATGGTTTAGGGCTGGGTTCTGAGGGCTGAAATATTTCAGATATTGGTGAGTTATTTGAGGTTTCCGGCTGGGTTTCTGGCTGGGTTTCCGGCTGGGTTTCCGGTGGGGTTTCTGCGGGGATTGTTTTCTCAGGATTTGGGGGAATATTCGAGACTTCTGGCTGAGTTTGTGATGGAGTTTCTGCGGGGGGCGTTTTCTCAGGAGTTGGGGGAATGTTGGAGGTTTCTGGTCTTGTTTCTGGCGGAAAGTATTGGTTTGGACTAGACGGGTTTGTGGTCGGCAATTGGCTGGTTTCAGGATAGACAGGCGCTGGCTTGGTTGGGGCTGGTTCTGGTGCCCGATCGCTGCTATTACCTGTTGAGTTAGAGTTGCTTGACCATTCGGAATTGTCGGATACCGTTGGTTCGCTGGTGGTGTCAGAAGAAGTCGTGGTGACAGGGGTTTTTTTGTTCTGCATAAAGGCAAAACTGCCTGCAAATGCGGCGCTAAAAATCATCACTCCGACAATGGCGATCGGCAACCAACCACTGTTCGTTTGTTGATTCGTTTGTTGACTGTAAGTTGTCGCTGAAGTTGGGGGATAAGGATTTATCGGAGATACCGCTACCGTGGCCATGTTTGAGATAGCATTGCCTTGATTTTCTGGTTGCAATGCTTTCAGCATTTCTTGGGCAGTATAGTAGCGATCGCCGGGATTAAATCTAACCGCCCGATCTAATACTAAAGCTAAATTCGGAGTAACTTGTGGGGCATAATTTCGCCAGAGAAGTTGTCCAGTCCGAGAATCAGTTTCTAACTCTTGGGGCATTTTGCCCGTTAATAAATAAATCCCGGTCATCCCCAAAGCATATAAATCACTGGAATAAACAGGTCTACCTGCCGCTTGTTCTGCGGGCATAAATCCCGGTGTACCAATAGCAATTGAAGGCACCCCAGAACCGGAAGCCGTTACTACTGTATTCATGGTTTCTTTAACTGCCCCGAAGTCAATCAAAACCGGCAAACCATCCATGTTGCGAAACATAATATTATCCGGTTTAATGTCACGATGGAGAATTTTGTGACTATGGACAAATTCTAAGACTGGCAATAAACTGGCCAGCAAATCTCGCACTTGGCGATCGCTAAATTGACCTGCTTTTTGCAGTTTATTGGTCAGAGTTTCCCCTGAAACCCATTCTTGAACTAAATAAAATTCTCCCTGGAATTCAAAATAAGCATATAATTTAGGAATTTGCGAATTTTTTTCCCCTAACTGTTCTAAAACAGCGGCTTCTCGGCCAAAGCGTTCTTTTACCAGTTGGTAAGTTTGCGGATCGCCGGTTACAGGCTTGAGTTGTTTGATTACGCAACGACGACGGGAGGGCATTTGGGTATCTTCGGCCAAAAAAGTCTCACCAAACCCTCCGCTGCCTAGTGCTGAAATTATCTGATAGCGATTGTTTAAAAGTGTCGTGTTCATAAAAAAGTTAAGATGATGTATTTTTTGGGTTAGTCCTGTTTAATTGTACCTTGGGAAAATGAGCTTTTTCGCTTGTCAAATACCATTATATATATTTTGTCAAATTTTTCCACAAATCCTTGGTCGAGGATATTTGGCAGCGGATAGTTGGCAGCGGATAGTTGGCAGCGGATAGATGAATGATTGGGTAATGGATATTTGGCAGCGGATAGTATTTATATTGTAGGGTGGGCAAAAGCCCACCATCATATATGGTAGGGTGGGTAAAATATGCCTGCCCACCCTACGAATGTTAGGGTCTGCGGGATAAATTTTTGTAAATGGTATTACTTCAAATCTAGCAAACCTGTTTCTTTGAGTTTGGGGTTAAACCGGAGTTGTTCTTTTAACCCCCGTTGTGCTAAAATAGATAGAATTTCTGCTTCCACTCGGCGGGCAATTTTCTTTAATACTTTGATTTGGCTGAGTTCATCTCCAGCGGCTTTCTCATAGTCTTCTTTTTCTCGATCCAGCATCATATTTTTCACGTTAATCGGCTGAGTCCAGGTTTCTAAGGCTGAGGAATTGCCCACAGGAATCGATCCGTTTTCGGCTATCCAATTTTCGCGAATTTCTTCTAATATTGTCCGGCTGGGTCGGGCGATCGTTTGCACTTTGAACCAATAGCATCGATCCGGCTGACGGATCAGATGTTGTTTGAGGCTGAGATAAATATCACGAGAATAGCCAATAAACTGTAACTGCTGATTTTGGTCAAAAATTGCATAAACTCCGACTTGACCTTGGAATGTATTGTTGATTTCTCCTTCGGGATCTAGATAAGGTAAATATTCTAGGCTGGCTAAGGTAGGATGATTTGTTTGAATTGTCATAGTTTTGCTTAATTTACGGTAAATATTTGCCGAATAATTGCGGTTAGGAATAAAGCCAAAAAAAACCGCTATTTTTTTCGCCGATAGACCGCACAAAGTCGGCTGGGTTGAAATATTTTGGCGGTAAACATAAAGTTGGCTGGGACGTTAATAATGATATATTCGTTGGATTGGTGGTATCTTTCAAACTCCACTGGCATCCCTTTGGGGGTGGCGGTACTGTAGGGGACAGGTTGAAAAATTTGTTCGGTAAATTCCACGGCGTTGCATTGGGCTTGTTGGCAGATTTGCTTTAAAAAGGTTTCCCCGGTTAAGAAGCTAAATAAGGTTGCTTGGGCAGTGGGTTCGAGAGTAAAATTCGGATCGAAGTTTTCGACGATTTTAAGTTTCATTGGCGCTGATTATATTGACAAAAAATAAAGCAACATGAAGCAACATGAGGTAACATGAAGCCAGATGAGTAACTGGGGCCGATCGCCTCCAAGTCCTCCCGATCGATTTTACGATCGCATTGACTCAATTTGTGTTAGTGCCTACATTCGTTGGTGGGAGAGTTCCTGACCGCTGTCTTTGGCTGCATATTAAGTTTTGTTACAAGCTTTCTCATCACCGCCGAATTTAGCTATCCCTAAACAAAAATGAAAAATTGCGAAATTTACTGTTGTATGGTTGAGGATAATTCTAGAATAGTTATCACAAAAGTCACTAGAGAGGTAGTCCAAAGTGAGTTGGATTTGTGATGGGACGGCGAAAAATGGCCAGCAATATCCCAATTGTTCCGGCCCCCACCCACCTTATGAGAATCATGGCCCTGATTGTGCAATTTGTGGACTGCCCCAGGAAGCCATGCAGTCCGCAAAAACGGTGGTTTCGACCAATGGAGGAGGGGGAGGAAAGTTTCCCCTGCCGATCGCGGTAGTGGCAGCGATCGCCTTGTTGCTGTTAGGAGGTGGCGGTTGGTGGTATTTCAGCCAACGCGGGGGCGATCGCACGCAAGTAGAGGAAAATGGTGGCGGTGAGGTGGTGTCCCCCACGGTGAATCCCCTGGCGATCGTCAGTGAAACAGCGGTGAATGCCTCATTAATTAGTCAAGGGGAGAAAATCCTGATTAGTGGCGGGAAAAATTTCCAAGAAAAAACGGCGGCAGCGGCGGCATTTGCCAGTCAAGATTGGGATGGGGCAATTCAACAATATCAGCAAGCGGTGAATCAAGATAAAAATGACCCAGAAGCAGCAATTTATCTGAACAATGCTAAGGCGAAACAAGCGGGAAATCCGTTAACAATGGCGGTGGTGGTGCCGATTACTGCCCGCGTGAATGAAGCCAAAGAAGTGCTGCGCGGAGTTGCCCAATATCAAGGGGAATTTAACCAAGTTCCCAGCATTCCCGGACGGTTATTGGAAGTGGTGGTTGTCAACGAACAAGACGCCAGTTTATCTGAGTCTCTGGCTGAGGATCTGATTCAATCTTCTGCGAATATTCTCGGAGCGATCGGACATGGGGTGGACAATAATAGTCGTGAAGCATTAAACCGTTATGAGCAAAATAATATGGCGGTACTTTCTCCTTTAAATACGACGATTTCTAGCAATGCAGGCCAATCAACGGTGCAAACAATTCCCTTGAGTAAAACTACAACTTTACTCACAACTTATTTACAAAAAGTCGGAGAAACTTTGGTCAATTATGCTGGGAAAAATCACGCCCCCGCTAGGATGACAGTTTTCTACAATTCTGATAACCGCTATAGCCAAGATTTAAAAAAAGAGGTAGTTTCAGCTTTGGCAAAAGCTGGAGGCGATTTGGTGGCAGAGGTGGATATTTTATCGCCGGGTTTTGATGCAAATGCGGCGATGAATACTGCCCGGACATCTGGGGCAAATATTGCTTTTTTAGCCTTAAGCAAAAATCAAGTAGATACCGCGATCGCCCTCGCTAAAGCCAATCAAAACCAATTGGTTTTACTTAGTAGTGACGAAATGTACAATCCCACTATTTTAGTTCAAGGTGGGGATGCCATTAAAGGGATGGTTTTGGCTGTACCTTGGCGCTGGCGAAGTGAAGATCCTTTTGCGAGTCAAGCGGGCAAACTTTGGCAAGGAAGAGTCAGTTGGCGCACTGCCACAACCTATGATGCTACCAATGCCTTAGCCAATACTTTTACCCAATTTCCTGGCGATCGAGCGGCGATTAGTCAGCAGTTAAATCAAGGTGTCACCCTGACAAAAACGGCCACGGAATTTAATATTTTTAATGAAATTCCTTTAGTGAAAGCTAATCCGGGAAGCGCTGGCCCAACTGGTTCCAAATATCAGTTCGATCCTATCGAGTAAAAGCCAAGAGGCGGGACAAATATGGAAAGGTATTTTTAGGAGACTAGAGGCCAAAAAACATAGCATACAGCGATTTTATATTAAATAGACCACAGATATTAGTAGGGGCGAAGCATGACCGCATTAAATATCTGTTTTCAACCCAGAAATATCTGCCGGAATGCTTCGCCCCTACAGATATTTCTGGTTGACCAATCTGAAAACCGCTGTAAAAGAAACCGGGTTTCTTTAAAAAAACCCGGTTTCTGACAACCAACAACTAACAACCAACAACCAACAACCAACAACCAACAAATAAATTATCATGCGCGATCGTCGTCAAATCTGGCTATATCCTCTATTTCAAATCCCGTTAATGTTAATGATTGGCTGTTTAATCATTGCTGCCTTGGGTTGGCTATTAAGTTGGGGCAGACCTCCCGTAGCGGTGGCAATTTCTCTTGACCTCAGTGGCAGTACCACGGGTTATGTGAGACAACAAGAAATCCTGGCAATTAAATCCTATTTACAGCAAAACGAAGCACTCAAGAACCCCAACGAAATCAAAATATTAGCTTTTGCCAGCAACGTCCAACCATTAACCACTTCTTTTAATAGTAATACTCAGAAAGTAGACAATGAGTTAACCCAAGCTTTACAAAATCCTAGCCTAGAAAAACAATTAGGGGGAGGAACTAACCTGAATTTAGCCATTCAAGAAGGGGTAAACTCTCTCAAGACCATTCCCAAGCATTGTCGAGAATTGTTGATCGTGACTGATGGTCGAGCTAATGTAAGCGGAGAAATTGTTAACCAGGCGATCGATCATAATGTTAAAATTAATGCGGTGGTCTTAGGAAATGCATCTTCTCCTGAACTGCAAACGGCGACCATTCGCAGTCGAGGGATTTATCTCTCTGGAGAAGCCAGCCAACTAAGCACTTTATTTACGGAAAATTTGTTTACCCGCTTTAATAGTAACCTGCGCTGGATAATTTTCTGGTTAGGGGCAGCATTTATTTGCTTAATATGGATGTTGACGCTACCATTAGATCGGTGGTTATTCCAAGGGTTAATTGGTTTAAACATGACTCTCAGCGGTCAACTCGCGTTAGGCAATGCCCTATTTTGGACTGTTTTAACCATTATTGTGGTTTGGCGATTATTTGGTTTACCCTTTACGGGTGCTTGCTAAATTCAACAGTTAATATATGAGAAGGTAGGGTGTGTTAGGCGGCGAAAAATTAATCTTTCACTGGTTAACTTAACTGTCCCCGCAGCTTCTCTCTTCTCTTTACTCTCTTCTCTCTTATCGGTTGGGTTTCGTTCTTCGACCCAACCTACGCATATAATAAAATTAAGTGCGATCGAACAGGAGAAAAAAATGGCAGTCACCGTAGATGAAAAAAGCATGGTGCCCACGGTCTTAATTGGGGTCGGGGGTACGGGACATGAAGTGCTGGCCAGAGTCCGCCGCTTGGTGGAGGAAACTTATGGCAGTTTGAATAATTTTCCTTTGATTAGCTTCCTAATCATCGACACGGATAAAGAATATAAAGTCACCAGTCCTAATGCGGCTGGTTCGGCGTTTAAAGATTCAGAAAAAATCTGGGCGAGTGTGAGTGGTCGCCAAGTCCGGGATATGCTGGATAATATGCAGAATTATCCCTGGATTTCCCAGTGGTTTCCTACAGAATTAGAAAGAAATATTACGGCGATCGAAGCCGGGGCAGGCCAAATTCGCGGCTGCGGTCGCTTTGCTTTTTTCTACAATTATCATAAAATTCAAAAAGCATTTAATCAAGCTGCCGACCGGGTAAAAGGTCACGAAACTTATATGCTGGATAAGTACGGCATTAAGGTGGTGACGACGGGTTTAAATGTGTTTGTGGTCGGATCGCTTTCCGGGGGTACGGGCAGTGGCATGATGATCGATCTTGGCTATTGTGTCCGTCATTGGTTAAAGGGTCAATCGAGTCCTTTAATAACCGCAATTGCGCCAACTCCAGAGGCTTTTGCGGGGATTAATGTGGGCGATCGCGTGTTAGCGAATGGCTATGCGGCGATGATGGAATTGAGTTATTTCTCTGATTATCGCACGGAATATGTGGCTCAATATAGTAGTAGCTTAATGGATGAAATTCGCCAAAATTTACCGCCGTTTGATTTTACCTACTTAGTCGGGACTAAAAACGGCGAAAGTGAGTTTAACCTCAACCAAATTCGCGAACTAATTGCCCAGAATATATTCCTCGATTTAACTTCGGATTTTGCCCCTCATAAACGGTCAATTCGGGATAATATTAAAGGGGCTTGGGCGTCTGCGGATCCAGGGGGACGAGGTTATCCGAAAAACTTTATGAGTTTTGGCTTATCTACTCTAGAAATTCCCATCGCCCAAATTCGCACATCTTTAGCCAATCGTTTAGGGGCTGATTTTATCCGGTGGTGGCTAAATGAATCGCTGCAATTACCGCCGCAAATGTTTGAGTTAATTCAGAACGATCTACTCAAGCGAATGCGGCTGACGGATATGGAATTGATCGGGGATTTATCTGCCGCTGGGGATAAGTCTTATTTGGCGGAAATCTCCAATTGGGTGAACAGTATTCGCAATGAAATCGCTACCGAGAATTTATTGCAATGTACCCAGCAGGGAGTTGGCGGAGTGATGGGGGCAGAAAAAGGCAAAATTCTGCAATTTGTTGATGGCTATTTAAGCCCAAAAGTTGAGGAATATCACTCAAATCACTTGCGGGAATTAAGTCCCGACGAACGGCTGCATGGGGATTTCTTGCAGAAAATGTACGATAATCGCAATCGGATTATCATCCAAGGACGCAAAGCCCTAGAAGAAGAATTTTATCGGATTTTGGAAGACCGCAACCGGGGGCCAAAGTTTGCCGATAGTTTTCTGGGCATTATGCGGCAAATTTTTACTACTTCAGCCGAAAAGTTTCGCCGGGAAGCGGATAAAGTCTGGCAATCTAATGAGGAAAAACGCCAGCAACAATATGAGGATGCCCTGCAAGATATTGCCCATTTTAAAGATAAGTTTGGTTTGACTAAGCAAGCGAAAATGGAGGAATATTGCCAAACGGCCCTAGGCGGTTTAGAAGGGAGTTTAATTGCCACTATTCAACGCAAAGCCCGGTTTTTGGGTTTGGAGGCGATCGCCCGTTTACAAGAACATTTGGATGAGTTAGAACGACGGTTAGCCCGCTTTAATCAAAAGCTACGGCAATGGCGGGATAATTTCCAAAAGTTAGCGGATGCCCAAGCGGATAGTGCGGATGCTTTGACGCTCAATGGGATTAAGCTTTATGACCGTCAAGAATTGAATGAATTGTATCAGGATTTAATTGAACAATACGCCGGGGCAACGGAAGGGAGTAAAAGTAAATATGATATCGGCATGGATGGGATTTGCCGCAATATTTCCGACCAAACTTTGGCCGAAGCGAGTCCGTTGTGGAAACAAAATCGCACTTCTAATGAGGTGATGCGATTGTTTAATTTGCCAGAGTTGGCGGATGTGCAGGATGATGATTTTATCGAGATTATTACTCAGAAAAGTCAACGAGTGATTATCGATGCGCCGAATAGTAGCCGGTTAAAGAAAGAGTTAGCCGCGTGCGATCGCGTCTTCAAAATTTTTAACAACGACACGGGAGAAATTCGCACCCAATTGGGCATTGCCTACAGCAAGTCTAAACCATTAATCTTACTCAATCAAGCGATAATGTCTGGCAAAGATGCGGGATTTACTCCGGCTACAAATGTAAAAGTTGCGGTGGTGGGAGGTCGCAATCCTTCCGACCCCGCAGCAATTAAATTATTGCCCTTATTAGAAGAACGAGTAGGCAGTAAAGATGCGGTGACTCCTTTGGGAGAAGCAGAACGGCATCGCGTGGTGTTTGTCCAAGAAATCGGCGGGTTTTCCCTGCGTAGCATTGACGGGATGCGGGAGTTGCGCCAGTCTTATCAAGATTGGAAAGGCCAAACTATTGAGGCAAAACGGGCACAATTACGGGGGGAAAGTAAAGACCCACCGATTCCAGTTCATATCCAAAAAGAACCCCCATTTTGGGATATTTTCCCCGAAAATCCCCAAATCTATCAGCTAGTGGTTGAATCGCGATCGCTGAAAGTATTACGAGTTGAAGAAAATCGCAGTACCAAAGAAAAGGTAATTCGCTATACTCGCAAAACCGTAATCGGTGAAGAAAATGTGGATATTGCCTCTAGTTGGGAAGAGGCAGTGCAAGTGTTAGAAGTGCTCGCTTGTCGGGGCGATCGCGAAGAAATTGAACGCCAAGTCAAGGCTAAACTTGAACAAGCGGAAACTGACCGAGAAAAACAGCAGTTATATCAGCATTTCATGGCTTATTTAAACCAGCGGCAAACCGAACTGGAAAAAGAGGGAGGGAAAGATAGCCTCATCTATAAGCGAGAAGCGACAATTATCCAGAATGCGATTACTCGGTACAAGCTGGTGGTGACGAGCAGCACTACTGAGAAAACACCGGAAAAAACCGTAGAGATATCTAAGGAAACCCCGGAAATTTCTCAGCCGGTCTCTCCAGCGGATCGAACCCCGCAGCAAAACCATGTTTTCTGCACCAATTGCGGCACCAAAAATCCCACAAATTCTAAGTTTTGTTTCAAGTGTGGGCATCAATTAATGCCGTTATAGAGGGTAGGGACACGGCATTGCCGTGTCCTCTATTGCTATCTTAAGGAGTAAGGAGTTATATTAGGATTGATTTCGGGCATCAAAAACTAATTTCTTGTTTTTATACTAGGGGTATCGTTGATGTATCAAATTACTCTCTCGGAATTTCCTGAAAAGCTTCGGATGTTAGTAAGTCAAGCTCAATTAACGGGCGATCGCTTGGAAATTACACAGGATGGGGAAACGGTGGCGGTTATTTCTCCAGTAACGAGAAGAAAGAGAGCAAAATTCGGCATGATGAAAAGTCGGACAAGAGTTCTGGGGGATATTGTGGAACCCACTTCTGATTTGGTCGATTGGGATGTTTTGTCATGAAATTATTGTTAGATACCCATATTTGGATTTGGTATCAAGAGGGGAATACCAGGCTATCACCATCGCTGATTGAAATTATTGAGGATGAAACCAATCAAATTTAAGTCCGATAAGTGTTTGGGAAACTCTTTTGCTGGCAGAGAAAAAGCGGGTTGTTTTAGAGCCAAATCCAGAGGCATGGATTAAGGATAGTTTAGAACGATTAGATATCGTTGAAGCGCCTTTGTCCTATGAAGTGATGATTCTGAGTCGTAAATTAGATTTAGTACATCAGGATCCGGCAGATCGGTTTATTGCTGCTACTGCTGTTTATTACGATCTTGTTTTAGCAACGGTTGATAAAAATTTAACGAGTGCTTCTTGTTTGAGGATCGTTAATTAATTAACTGAAATTCCCAAATAGCAGCTAACCGCAAACAAATCGCCCCATCTCACAATTTGATGCACAAATTGCAGCCATTTGCCGAGTTCACCAGGCAACATTAGCAACTCGCAACATCCGCGACACCCATGTATTGTGGAAGTGATTTGGTTAATCCGTGGTCAGCAAAGCGATAAATTTACCCGCCAAAAAGAACCCCCATTTTGGGATATTTTTTCCGAAAATCCTCAAATCTATCAGCTAGTAGTAGAAGCGCGATCGCTGAAAGTATTACGGATTTCAGAAAATCGCAGTACCAAAGAAAAGGTAATTCGCTATATTCGCAAAACCGTAATCGGTGAAGAAAATGTGGATATTGCCTCTATAGCAATCCTAAATCTATCGTGAAATAAGCCCTCACTTCTAACCGTCGGCGGCCATCCCCCCTACCCCCCTTTCAAAGGGGGGCTGGGAGAGGGGAGAAGACAGATGTTATAAATCATTTAGGACTGCTATACTCATAAGGGGTTAACTGCTAAAGTCCCCCATTCATTATTCAAATCAGAAATAACCGCAAAACATGGCTCGATCGAGACTGAAAACACTAATCGACTACATCCGTCCCTACTGGAGACAAGAGCTAGGGGGAATTGGCACTCTATTGATTGTCAATGCTTTAGGGGTTTATATTCCCCTGCTGATTCGCAATAGTATTGATAAACTCCAACAACAATTTGATTTTCAACTGATGTTGAAATATGTCATAATTATCCTGGTAATGACCACCGTGATGTGGGGGATTCGGGTCGCTTCAAGAACGTGGCTGTTTGGGGTAGGACGACAAGTAGAATTTGACCTCAAACAAAAGATTTTTGAACATTTACTCACCTTAGAACCCGCTTATTTTGCTGCCAACCCCGTGGGAGATTTAATTAACCGTGCGACTTCCGATGTGGATAGTATTCGCCGCTTAGTTGGGTTTGCCCTGTTATCTTTTGCTAATATCGTATTTGCTTATGGGCTGACCATTCCGGTGATGCTATCGATTAATGTGAAGTTGACTTTATTGGCACTTGCTGTGTATCCGTTGCTGATGCTTATTGTGCAACTATTTAGCGATCGACTCCGCACTCAACAGCAAACCGTTCAAGAAGAATTATCCAACTTGAGCGATCTAATTCAAGAGGATATGAGCGGTATTTCTTTAATTAAAATTTATGCCCAAGAGGAAAATGAACGGCGAGCTTTTGCTAATAAAAATGAAACCTTATTGAAGGCTAATTTGAAGTTAGCCAGAACTCGCAGTTTATTGTTTCCCATTTTGGGAGGTTTAGCTAGTATTAGCTTACTGGTTTTGTTGGCTTTTGGGGGAAGCGCGATCGCGGATAAAGTGATTACCGTCGGGGATTTTGTCGCCTTACTTTTATATGTGGAACGGTTAGTATTTCCCACTGCCTTGATGGGTTTTACCATTACTACATATCAACGGGGAGAGGTGAGTGTCGATCGCGTGGAAGCCATTCTCGAAGCTAAACCAAAAATTGTTGACCCGGTTCAGGCGATTTCTTTACCCCCAGAAGAGACGAAAGGAAAACTCAATGCTCGTAATCTAACTTATTATTATCCTGACAGCAAAATTCCCGCGCTAAATCATGTCAATTTTGAGATTATGCCCGGAGAAACCATCGCGATCGTTGGGTCAATTGCCGCCGGAAAATCAACTTTAGCTAATGCATTGCCCCGGTTACTAGATATTGAGCCCGGTCAGTTATTTTTAGATGGACAAGATATCACCCAATTAAGATTAACGGATTTACGAGGAGCGATCTCCTGCGTTCCCCAAGAAAGTTTTCTCTTTAGTACCACCATCCAAGACAATATTCGCTATGGCAATCCGTTGGCGGATCAAACACAAGTAGAATATGCCGCCAAACAAGCGCAAATTCACGCCGAAATTCTCAATTTTCCCCAACAATATCAAACAATTGTGGGGGAAAGAGGGATTACCCTTTCTGGGGGACAACGGCAACGTACCGCCCTCGCGAGAGCGTTATTAATGGATGCACCCGTGCTCATTTTAGATGATGCCCTTTCCAGTGTGGATAATCAAACCGCCACGGATATTCTCAAAAATCTGTCCAGGGGAACTCAGCGGAAAACGGTGATTTTTATCTCCCACCAAATGTCTGCCGCTGCCAAAGCTGACCGAATTTTTGTTATGGCTGCTGGGGCGATCGTGCAGAGTGGCACCCACACAAAACTATTGCAGGAAGGTGGATTCTATCGCGTGCTCTGGGAACAACAAAAATTAGAAGCGGTTTTATTATAAACCTATCAGAAATATTTGGAGAATAATTTACCTTTGTAGGGGCGAACCATGACCGCCGTAAATTTCTGTTTTGCAGCAATAACTTAGATCCGGTCATGGTTCGCCCTCAACCAATATTTCGGCATTAAATACCCAGATTTTTGCCAGAAACTTGGTTTCTATGTCACAGCAAAGAACCCATACCTAAATAAATCAATAACCAGGCGATCGCGCTACCCAAACCCAGGCCAAACATTGCCTTTAACCCATATTTTTTTAACGCCAATCCTTGAGAAAGTTTTTCCTTGGTAATACTCTGCTGAACGGTGCCAGTTAAAATATAGCTACTCACCCCAACTTCGGCAAGTTTGCCCAGCAGACCACCGGCAACTCCCACAAATACAAAAGAACTGGCAAAAATTAGCAACGGCAACACCACCGCCACCCGTTTAAAAGCCGGTTTAAATAAGGTGAAAATACCGACCCCAACCCCACCCATGAATAAGGTAATTAACAGGCGCAATAACAGTTGAGAGGTGGGACTTTCTACCCAATCAATTTGTAAATGAGTTAAGATAAATAGCCCCAGTCCCGTCAAAGTCGGGGCAACTAGCCATTTCTGGGCAAATTCAGCCATATTATTCAAATCATTATCGGCAATTTTCCCTGAGATATCGTTGGCAATTAACACCACTAAGGGAATAGAAATCACAGCGGCAATATAAGGATAAAGCAACGTAATCGGTGTTGCTGCCCCGATGATTAATAATGTTAACGGTAACTGAGATGATAGTTGTTTTTGCAGTAGGGCGCTGGTTTTGGCTAAGGTGATTCTTGGGGTAACGGCTTTTACTTTAATAGTGACAATTTGGGTGGGAGTCGCTGAATTGGTATGGAGTAAAATATTCCGTTCATAAACTTCATCGATCGCTAAATTTTCGGTATTAATAATAATTTCAGTTTTGACTTTATTGCGTTTAAATTTAGTTGATTTTATTTTTAACCAATCAGCGCTTTTTGGCGGTTTTTTGGCTAAATAATCGGATAAATCATCGGCAACGTTATCAATTAATAAATTAGTCGGGGCAGTGATTTCCCAACGACCTTGTAAGAGGGTATCGGCAACGGTGTTTTTTACCTCTATGGTGTGGGTTAAAATTTCTCCATATTCGCCAGTTAGTTCTATAATAGATTGGCTTAATTCTACTTCCGGTAAAGTGCGATTTACGGCAATGGGGGTGAGGGCTTCCAGGGCAGCAGCAGCATGGGGAAAGCGATCGCCTGCATTGGGTTGTACCATTTTTTCCAACCAGGAAATGAAAGCATCACTAAGAAATGGCACTAATTCGCGAAAATCTAAGCGATATTGATTATCAATAATTTTGGTAATTTCTGTGGATGGAGTCTTAGTTAACAGACAAATTAAGGTGACACCCAACCCATATAAATCAGAAGCTTCACTGACATTGCGATCGAGTAATTGTTCCGGGGGCATAAACCCAGGAGTGCCAGAAATCACACTACTTTGCATCATGTCATCTCCGGCAATGCGGGCAAAGCCAAAATCCACTAAGTAGACATTCAAATAATTATCAACCAGGATATTTTCCGGTTTAATATCCCGATGAATTACGGGCGGTACTCGGTTTTGTAAATAAACCAAAATTTCTAATAAAGATGTGGCAATTCGCTTAATTTTTTCCGGGTTAAACCGACGATAAACCGCTAAAGACTTGGCATTTTTATATTCATGAACGAGACAAAATCCCTCAGCAGTTTCAAAAGAATCTAAATAACGGGGAATTCCGGGGTGACTCAGTTCTCTTAATACTTTAATTTCCCGTTCGTGGGCGTTATACGCTGACCAGTCCGCCCCTGGTTTAGCAAATTGAAATTGCTTAATCACCACAGGTTGCTTGGTTTGGCAGTCCGCCCCAAGATAAGTACAGCGCCCCCCGGCATAGTTATGACCTAATTTTTGCAGCACTTGATATCCATGAATTTGGAAATCAGGAAATTCATTGCTAGGGCTGAGAGTTGGCGGGTTATTTTTGCCCAAATTGGCGGTAATTTTTGTCAGAAAACTGCCAGAATTGGGCGATTCCGCTTGGGGAGAATCGTCACGATTTTTAGCCTTGGGCAACCAATTGAATAATTTGTTTAAGTTGTTTTGGTTGTTTTGGTTTAAGTTGTTTTGTTCCATGATGATTGTTCCACTGGCTGAGGAATAATTAGATTATGGCGGTTTTCGATGAAATAGACCAGAGATGCAGTTATTTCAATTGTACTTGAGACAAGGCATCAGGGGCGCTGGGACGTAGCGAGGGGCGCTGGGACGTAGCGCCCCTACAGCAAATCAACAATAGCAGCCCCAGCCTCAGATCAAAAGATCAAAAAATTCTCGGTGATATTGACTGTGATTAAAATCATCGTCAGAGATAACGGAAATCACGCGATCGCCCGAAGATGATCGCAAATTTTTGCCTGTGCGTTCGCGAAGCGGCGCGGATGCGCTATCGCTGGTTAATTTTGTTAATGGGGCGATGATATAAGTATCGAGTTAAAAAAACGTCCCATGTTCCCCATTCAACCGATCCCCGGTGCCATTTCTGAACTGCTTGCCGTTGTCCGCGACACTCACAAAATCACCAAAGCCGACCGCTATGGACTCATGGCCGCGATTTTAGATGAATCCATCAGCGAAGAAGACCGCTTTTCCCTCGATCGCCTGCTGCGTTCGATCTACCGGGGACGAGTGCAAATTGTGGACGAACTTTCTACGGTGCTCTAAACAGTTTTCTCAAGCATTAATCTAAACATTAATCTAAACATTAATCTAAACATTAATCCAAACATTAATCCAAACATTAATCCAAATAACTCGATAAGTCACTTGATAAAGACTGAAAAACCTCGGTTTGGGACAACCGAGGTTTTTTGCGATCGGTTAAACCGGAAATTTGGCCTTCATCAGATAAGTAGTCATCAAACCTTTGCCTTTAACTTCGATTGGCCCGCGTTGTTCAAAGTCATATTTATCCCGATCTTTGAGTAATTGATAGGTGGAAGTAGTGATTTGAATGCAGCCCGGAATGCCCTGAGACTCCATGCGCGAGGCAGTATTCACCGTATCCCCCCACAGGTCGTAAATAAATTTTTTCAAGCCAATTACCCCAGCCACCACGGGGCCAGAATTAATCCCAATGCGAATCCGTAACGGTTCGGGACAGGGGATTTCTAACTCATTATTAAACTGGACTACTGCCGCTTGCATATCCAGGGCCATTTCCGCGATCGCCTCCGCATGGTCTGGTCGAGGAGTGGGCAAGCCTCCCACCACCATATAAGCATCCCCAATAGTTTTAATTTTCTCCAACCCATGCTTATCCGCTAATTGATCGAACAGGGAGAAAATTTTATTTAACAATTCCACTAATTGCTTCGCGGAAATTTGGGCACTTAATTGAGTAAAACCGACAATATCCGCAAACATCACCGTTGCTTCGGGAAAGCTATCCGCAATCACAACTTCATTCAGTTTTAACCGTTCGGCGATCGGTTTTGGCAAAATATTCAACAGCAATTGTTCCGATTCTTCCCGCTGATAACGCAGGGCTTCCGCCACAATTTTCCGCGTCGTAATGTCTTGAACCGTCCCTTCATAATAAATAATTTGACCATGTTCATCATAAACGGCGCGAGCATTTTCAGAAATCCAAATTACATTGCCCCCAGTAGAATAAGCCAGAGACTCAAAATCCGATACAGCCCCAGAATTGGCGATCGCATGAATAAAATCATCCCGACGTTTGGGATCGATATAAAGTTGATTGCGAATATCCGTCACCCGCTGCATCAACTCTTCTGGATTCCCATAGCCCAAAATTCTGGCTAATGCGGGATTTGCACTGAGAAAATGTCCATCAGGACTGGTTTGAAAAATCCCTTCGGTCACATTCTCAAAAATGCTCCGATATTTCGCCTCCGCAACTCGCAAAGCTTCCGTAGCTTGCTGCCGTTCTTGAATTTCAATTCTTAATTGATGATTAGACGCTTGCAAAGCAGCGGTGCGTTCTTCCACCCGCATTTCCAATTCTTCATTAGCTTTTTGGAGTTCGGCCTCAGCCCGTTTTCTTTCGGACTCTTCCATCGCTAAGGCCACAAAATCCGCCAAAGAAGCGGCAAAATTTTCTTCTTCTAAAGCCCACTGCCGGGGATTGCCGATATGTTCAATACAAATCACCCCAACAATCTTACCCGCCAGTCTAATTGGGGCATCCAAAAGAGCAACAATCCCCAAAGGCACTAAATAATTAATCGCCAATTCTTGAGTCCTAGGGTCAGTTTTGGCATCATCTATGGCCAGGATGCGTTCGGCGGTTAAAGCTTGGAAATACTGGGGATAATCCCTGACGAATACCGGCATTTCTGAGCGATGATTTGCGCTGCTTTGCTCATACAAATCAAAACAAAAAATCGCCGTGCGTTCCTCATCATAAAACCACACGCTTGCCCTTTCTACTTCCAAAGTGCGGGCAGCTACTTCGCTAATTTCCTGAATGGCTAAATGTAAATCTCCTCCGGTGCGGGTGCGATGCTTGGTTAGTTCTAATAGGGCATTACTTTGCCGGCGCAATCTTTGTTCGCTGGAACGTAGGGTTTTTTCGACTTTATTTCGTTCAACAATTTCCTCTAAAAACTGGATATTAACTTCTTCTAAAGCAGCGGTGCGTTCGGCTACTTTAGTTTCTAAAGTTTCATTGAGTTCTTGTAGCTTTTCTTCGGCTTTAATATATTCAGAAATATCACGAGATATGGAAATAATTTCTAATTGTTGAGGATTGTTATGATTCCGCACTAAGCGGCGATTAGTTTCCACCCATATATAAGAACCATCTTGACGACGCAGCCGGTGACGGACTAAGGGATTTTTGCTATTAATTAAGGGAACGTCATCGTCGGGATGAAAGAAATCATCGGCCAAACGACCGATCATATCTTGCGGTTCATACCCCAACAAAGCGCGAACTGAATCCGACACAAATAGATAAATTCCTTCAGGAGTCCGTCGCGCAATTAAATCATTGGTATTTTCCGCAATTAATCGATATTGGGCTTCATTTTGGCGAATCGCCAATTCGATTTGTTTGTTATTGCCCACTTCTCGACCCAGATAAATATAGGTTGGTTTAAGTTCTGGGATTTCTGAGTGAATTAGCACGGAGGAAAATGCTAGATAAATTTCTTCGCCAGTTTTTTGCTTACAGATGGTTTCGACATATTTTAATGCGTTATGATTTTCGGAGTAATGGTTGGTGTTGATATAGTTTAAAATATTTAAATCTAGAATAACTTCATTAATATTTTTTTGCCACAGTTCATTGACTTGATATTTTAAGATTTTGGCAGCGGCATAGTTAGCTTTTAAAATTACTCCTGATTCATCGGCGATTAATAATGGAAATGCTAGAAAATCAATCACTTGATGAATAGAGCAGTGATCGGTTTGAATTTTGTTGAGTAAAAAATCAAGTTGTTTGTCCTGTTTGGCTAATTTTTTTTCTCGGATAAAAAATCCGGTCGTATCTTCTAGGAAAACGATCAGTTCATGGGGCTGATTATCTTCAGCAAAGGCGATCGCCCACAAGTCAAAATAAACCGGAGGCTGATTTGGTGGCACTCGGTGAATCTGGCTTAACTGAAAGCGATCGGTTTGCCCGGTCAAAACCGCACTTAAAGATTCTTTCCACTGGGAAAGTTCCGGCAAAAATTCACAGATATCTTTTCCCACGGCTAGAGTTTCTGGAGCGATCGCAAACCGTCGAACGTCGTGAGAAAAATCTTGGATTCGCCAATGCTCATCGACTTTCAGGTACTCCAGACCACGCCCAGCGCAGAATTTTTCTAACACAGGATTCATTGCGCTTGTCACATTGCTCCCATAAACAAGTTTCTCAGACTGCTGGTATCCGTTCACCCTCAGATATCTGTACACCAGACTGTTGGGTTTACTCCCTAGGCATACTCTAGAGGACTGACACATTACCTCTGAGCGATCGGCGGATGGTCTACCCATGATTGCTTGATTTAATATTTTAAGTTTCATTGGGCTTGGTTAGCGATCCGAGTGATTCAATTCAGGATTTTTCGCGGTCATTTGCTCGGGGGTGACGACGCGATCGCGCCCTAACTTTTTCGCCTCATACAAAGCGGCATCCGCTACGGCCACTAATTCCCCAAGGGTTTGGCCATGTTCCGGGAAACAAGCGACCCCAAAAGAACAGGTAATGGATCCGAGAGACTCCCCTTGGTGTTCTAATCTAAGCAACTTCACCCCTGACCGGAATGCTTCGGCTCTGGCTTGAGTCACCGCCAAGTTAGCACCCACCAATATCACCAGAAATTCTTCACCCCCGTAGCGGCAAGCCAGATCCCCATTGCGAATCGATCGCATTAATAATTGAGCGATCGCTTGTAAAACTTTATCCCCTGCCTGATGTCCGAAAGTATCATTAAACTTTTTGAAATAGTCCACATCCAAGATAATTATGCCAATGGATTGTTGTTTTTCTGTGGCTCGCTGAATTTCTTGTTCTACAGATTCTTGCAGATAACGGCGATTAAACAATCCCGTCAGGGGGTCGCGAATACTTTGATTCTTCAGAGTTTCTCGGACGGTTAAGTTTACCAAAGCTAACCCAATATGTTCCGCCACGGTCATGGCTAAGTCTTGTTTTTCCTGAGTGATTTCTGGCAATTCAGGCCAACTCAAATATAATAAGCCGATGGTTTGTCCTTGCAAGACCATAGGAATACAGCAACATGAGCCTTTTGATATTTCTGGGGAGATATTTTCTCTCAACGAGCATAAGTTAAGATCGCAAATAAAATAGCGTTGCCCTGATGTCCATGCCGGACAATCAGCAGTCGATAAGTTTTTCAGATCCCACCCAGATCCCTCGCCCCAACTTGTCAAAAGTTTCAGTTCCAATTGGCGCTCGAATTGACTATCAAAGGGACTCAATTGGGTGATGATTCCGCCGATACTGTTGGGAAATATCGGCGGCACCATTTCCGCGATCGCTCTTTCTGCTTCCGCTAAAGTAAAACAACCTTGGAGTTGATAACTCAGTTGACTTAATCGGGTAATATCCTGGTTCCGATTTTGCAATTTATGCACTGATTGGGTCAGATTTTCATTAGCTTTTTGGAGTTGAGCTTCCATCCGCTTGCGATCGGTGATATCTCGACCAATGTAAATATAATTTTGTAACTCCGTAATCTCCGTGGAAAACATGGAACAAGAAAAAGCCACCACAATCTCTTTGCCAGTTTTAGTCCGGCAATTAACCTCTAGATATTTTCCTCTTCGCTCTTCCCAGTGATAGTTCGGATCTAATTCATCGCTTTTTATTCTAATTTGTTCCAATACTTTTACATCGGGAATAATCAGCGAAATTGGCTGACCCATTAATTGCTTTTCCTCATAACCGAACAACTTTTCTGCCGCGTTATTTACTTGTTTAATTAATCCCGAAAAGTCGGTGACAAATAAACTATCTGCCATTGAATGAATTAATTCATTAATATAAGCATTAGTTGCCACTATCCGGTCGATCGATAAATAAGAATCATTGGCAGATTGTACATATTTTTGCTTTAAAATAAATTCCCTAGTTACATCCTGAATTATTAAAATTAATTCCCGACTTGACTCATCAACAATTACCCCAATATGTAAATTAAAATAAACAATGCCCTGCTGTTTATTTTCTCGGCAAATCCCTTCTATATCCAAGCCATTTTGCGGGGTCTCGATCATCTTTAGGCATTCTTTTTCGATGCCAAATATTTCCGGGAAATAATCTCTAACATCGTCTCCTACTCTAATCAAATTAGCAGAATCAGTAAATTTATTTACATTTTCCGATGCCATAATAACTTTAAAATTTTGATCGAATAGCACGTAAATAATTGATTGTTTTTGCAGGATGATTTTTTCAACGATACTTAACATAGTGGTGATTCCCTCATGATTTTTTAGCAAATATTTACTAATTGTAAATAAACAAGGTGAAGTTGAATTAATCCAAAATTGAGCGGAATAAATTGCTTGTTGGTTATTGGTTATTAAGATTGATTCTCTGGAATAGCCAATCACGAGTAACGAGTAACCAACAAAAAAATTAGCTGGCCAATGGTCAGATTAAATTGTAACTTGAGGCGATCGCGCGAATAAAATCTCTGTTTAGAATCGATCTGTCAAGGACTTCCGGATAAATCGCGGCATCCCAAGTTCAATAGTGGTGTGACAAAATTAGGCAACATTAGCTAGGCAACATTAGCCAAATTGCAAGAAAAGGAGTGATGAAAAATGTTAGGCCCCGATCCAAATCCCAGAGTGCGATCGAGAAGTGAGAGCAAAAATTCGGTGGACTGGTTGTGTCAACGCGCTTGGGTAGAAGTTGACCTGAATGCTTTAAGCCATAACGTCCGCGAAATTAAACGGCTGATTTCATCGGAAACCGACTTTATGGCAGTGGTGAAAGCAGACGCTTACGGTCATGGGGCGGTCAGCGTTGCCCAAACCGTACTGAAAGCGGGGGCAAGTTGGCTGGGGGTGGCGACTATTCCCGAAGGAATTGAACTGCGGCAAGCGGGAATTACCGCCCCGATCGTGGTTTTGGGTGCCACCTATACCCCAGAGCAAATCTGCGCGATCGCCCAATGGCAGCTACAACCAACGGTTTGCACGCCGCAGCAAGCCCTGGTTTTTTCTGAGATTTTGAGCGATACCGATTGGGTGGTGCCGGTGCATATTAAATTAGACACGGGAATGTCTCGCCTGGGGGCGCCCTGGCAGCAAGCGGCAGAGTTTGTCAAATTAATCCAGGGTTTGCCCAATCTCACCATTGCCAGCATCTATTCCCATTTAGCCACCGCTGATAGCCTAGACCAAACGGTGATGCGGCAACAACACGCCCGATTTCAGCAAGCCATTCGCACCATTGCTCAGATCCAGCCTAAAATGCCCCGGCTGCATTTTGCCAACTCAGCGGCGACATTAACCGATCCGGGATTACATTACGATATGGTGCGAGTGGGTTTGGGGCTTTATGGGCTATATCCGGCGCCCCATTTGCGCCATACTTGCCATTTGAAACCCCTGATGCAAATCAAAGCCCGCGTCACCCAGGTAAAAACCATTGAAGCGGGTACGGGGGTCAGCTACGGTTATCGGTTTATTGCCGATCGCCCCTTACGGATTGCGGTGGTGGGGATTGGTTATGCGGATGGCGTGCCCCGTCTGCTTTCTAGTAAAATGCAGGTGTTAATCCGAGGTCAGCAGGTGCGCCAGTTGGGAGCGATTACAATGGATCAAATGATGATTGATGTCAGTACCGTTCCCAATGTGCAAGCGGGAGAAGTTGTCACCCTGTTGGGTCGTGACGGCGATGATGAAATTACTGCCGATGACTGGGCAAACGCGATCGGTACAATTTCCTGGGAAATTCTCTGTGGTTTTAAACATCGACTGCCTAGAGTCACCGTGGATCGCCTAGAACCCCTGGAAAAAGTAGCGCGATCGTGACAGCTATATAGGAGTGATTCGCCCCTACCCTTTGCGGGCGCAAGCCGAAGCGCCCCTACCATTCTCTATTTTTATGATGCTTCACACTCTATTAATCGTTTTAATCTCTGACCAAATATTAACGCAAATTTGGCTATTGCTGCCAAAACTTTTGGTGGCGATCGCAATTTTAGCGTTGACTCGATTTGCCATTCGTGTGGTTAGTCGATTGATGGCGAAAGCCCTCAGCCGAACCGAACCCACCTTACGCAAATTTTTAATCCAAGGGGCAGAAACTTCTACTTTAATTATTGGCGCGATCGCTGCTTTGAATGCGTTAGGAATTCAATCCACTTCTCTGGTAGCAGTTTTGGGGGCGGCTGGTTTAGCCATTGGGTTAGCATGGCGGGATACATTGTCTCATTTTGCCGCTGGAGTAATGTTGATTACCCTGCGTCCTTTTGAAGTGGGTGATTTGATTGAAGCGGCTGGAGTATCGGGGTTAGTCGATGCCATTGGCATTTTTTCCACTACAATTATTACCCCAGATTGTATTAAAATTATGGTGCCTAATGCTCAGTTATTTAATGGCACTTTAAAAAATACGACAACTTTAAAAATTCGTCGAGTCGATCTGACCGTAGACTTGGGCGATCGCTGCTTAAATGAGGCTAAAACTTATTCTTTAGATGCCACAATTTATGAGTTATTACAATTAGTCAAATCCCATCCTTTAGTCCTCAAAGAACCCGCCCCTAGTTGCCTGGTGACGGCGATTTCGCCTAAAAGTACCGTATTATCTTTGCGTCCTTGGTGTCAGGCGCAAAATTATGAACAGGTGCGATCGGATGTGCAAAAATTGGTTCAAGAATGGTGGTGGCGATCGGCAAAATCCTGGGAATCTGATGATATCAAGCCCCAGCCCGATCGAGATAAAACTACCGAAAATTCAGCCCCATCTCGTGCTAATTGGTTGAATTGGTTGGGATGATTGTTATTGGTTGTTGGTTATTTGCTCATTTACATCAAAGATGAAAATGCTATATAAATAAATTGTGAAGAAAACACAAAGCGATAGGCGAACCAATGGCCAAAACAAAATATCTGCAATTAATTCAAATGACTTAACAGATTTCTGAGCATTTTCCGGCTGTCGTCTAAAATCTTAACCGCCCAAAAAATCTCTAGTTGAGCGAAAAATTTGGCAGATTTCATTATAGCAATTGTCAGAGTTATGAAGTACAAAAAAACTTGTCATTCCCGCGAATGCGGGAATCCAGAACACCTCTGTAATTCGGACAATAACCGCTATATTTAAGTAGGTGAACATAATTAATTGCACTTTTCGTTCCCCGCCGATAGGCTGTGGATTCCCGTCGGAGTTTACCCCCGCGAATGCGTGGGGCGGGAATGACAGTTTTTCTTCTGTTATGGTCTGCATTTATTTCTGCCCGTAAACTTATCTTTTGGGTTAAAATTAAAAAACCAAGCCATTTTGAGCCAAATTAATAGCAGAGGTTAAAAAAATCACAAAAAGATTCGGTAAAATCCGATTAAATATCATTCATCATAACTCAAAAGCTGCGATCGCCAACAAGCCAACAATATGTTCATCAAATACTTAAATCATTGGATGGGTAAACTCACGGATAAAATACCGCTGCGGATCGCGCCGATCGTCCCCTTTGTGCTGCAAATCGTTGTAGTGGTAGCATTGGTCGGCTACTTTTCCTGGAGGAACGGCCAAAAAACGGTCAATAATTTTGCGCTTCAATTAAGCAGCCAAGTCACCAATCGAATCGATCGCCATTTAGAAAGCTACTTAAACGCGCCTCATTTATTCCTAGAAATTAATACAGCCGCCGTCCGCAACGGCATCTTAGATATAGAAGACTTCTCCATCTTACAAAAGCATTTCTGGTCAGAAATTCAGCTTTCCAACGCCATAGAATATCTCTTTCTGGGTGATGAGGAGGGGAATTTTATGGGAGTGCAAAAATATCTCGATCGCAGGAACCCGCGAATATGAGGTAAATTGGTTATTGGTTGTTGGTTGTTGGTTATTGGTTATTGGTTGTTAGGTATTGGTTGTTAGTTATTTGTTGTTATTTATTTTACTACATTTTACTAACCCAACCTAAATTTTGCTACATTTGGCTAGGAAGAGTCAAGCAATCACAAATAGGAGCAAGCAATCTGATGGTTAGACATCTAATGAAATTGGGTTTGTGTGGAATTTCCCTGAGCATCAGCCTGCTAATATTGGAAAATCGGGCTAGGGCTGAGATGCCGATAAATGTATCAGTGGTTTTGCCGGAAAATGCGGTGGCAAATCAACCGGATATTGATGATAAATTTGATTTCTCTTCAGCAGAAATAGCATCGAATTTGTCGCCGCTTTTAACCGAGAATGATGCTCTGGAATTGTCGGATATTTCTTTGGGTTCTTTTGACAGCGATCGCGCCGTAATTGCCCAAAACCTAACTCAAAATTATATCACCCAATATATCACCCAATATATCACCCAAAACCCACCGGCGCCACCAGTAAATCCTCAACCAGATCCGAACCGCGATCGCTTTCCGCAACCAATCCCGGAACCGGAACCGACTTCCCCGGAAGAGGAAGAAAATGTTCTCCCAGAAACCACCCCCACAGAGATCCCCCTACCGGCTGAATCTTCTGAGCAATTTCTGGTTAAAAAAATCGAGATTGTGACTTCTACTGTCCTCACCGAAGCCGAAATTCAAGAACTCGTTGCCCCCCTTGAAGGCAATTATGTTACAGTCCAACAAATCAAACAAGTTGCTGATACCATTACCCAAATTTATCTGGATCGTGGTTATATTACCTCTCGCGCTTTTATTCCCGACCAAACTATCGATGAAACCGGCATTTTCCAGATTAATATTATTGAAGGAATTTTAGAAGGTGTTCAAGTTGAAGGGAATCGTCGCATTAAACCTTCATATATTAGTAGCCGCATCTTTTTAGGGGCAAGTAGTCCTTTGAATACAGCCTTATTAGAAGATCAACTCAGATTACTCCGATTAAATCCGATTTTTGAAAATGTTGAAGCTTCTTTAAGGGCTGGCAGTGAGATTGGCAAAAGTGTGCTCCTGGTAAGAATAAAAGAAGCCAGTCCTTTTGTGAATAATTTTACGGTGGATAATTTATCGCCGCCGTCGGTGGGTTCCCAACGAGCAGGGGTGACTCTGGGGTGGCGCAATCTCACCGGATGGGGTGATGATATTTTGGGTTCATTTTATATTTCCGATGGGGATTCACAAGTTTATGATTTCTCCTATCGCGTGCCGGTGAATGCCATGAATGGCACCGTTCAATTACGAGTCGCCCCAAACCGTAATGGCATTGTCCAAGAGGAGTTTGAAGAATTAGAAATCCGGGGCAATTCTGCACTGTATGAACTGAGTTTTCGTCAGCCTTTGGCGCGATCGCCTCGTGAAGAATTTGCCCTATCTTTGGCCCTGGCCCACCAAACAGGTCAGACCTTTACTTTCCAAGGCCCAACCCCCTTTGGCTTAGGCCCGGATGAAGACGGAATCAGTCGCACCAGCGTGATTAAATTTGGCCAAGACTATATCCGACGGGATGTTCAAGGGGCTTGGTCGGCGCGATCGCAATTTACCCTGGGCACCGGCTGGTTAAACGCGACCGTCAACCCGGATCCGATTCCTGATGGGCGTTTTTTCAGTTGGACGGGACAATTGCAGCGCGTCCAACGTTTAAGCAACAATCACTTATTAATTATTCAAGGGGATTTGCAACTGGCACCGAATAGTCTGTTATCTTCTCAGCAATTTGTGATTGGTGGCGGCAGTTCCTTACGGGGATATCGCCAAAATGTGCGATCGGGGGACAATGGCTTTCGCTTCTCCGTAGAAGACCGGATTACTGTGGTTAGAAATACCTCTAATTTCCCCGTCTTACAAATTGCTCCATTTCTTGATATGGGCAGTATTTGGAATCATGGTGATAATCCTAACCCCTTACCGGATGAACAATTTTTAATTGGCCTTGGTGCTGGGGTGCTTTGGCAAGTGATTCCCGGTTTAAATCTGCGCTTAGATTATGCCCGTCCTTTAATCTCTATAGACGATAAAGGCGACAATTTACAAGATGAAGGCTTTTATTTCACCGTAAACTATGGGTTATAAATGAGGTTTTTTGCTTCTATTGACTCATTGGTTCTAAATTTATATTGTAGGGTGGGCAAAGGTTCACGAGCATATATAATGGTGGGCAAAAAATTTACCCACCCTACCATATATAATGGTGGATTTTTGCCCACCCTACAATATAAATAGATTAAAATTGATAGCTAATACCAATTTGTAACACAGGATAAAATTTAAAACCCTCTAGTTTCGCATTTAAATCCTCAATTTCTTTATCAATTGACTCTTGAAGCTGTGGCGTTACCGCTTGATTTGTGGCTCTCAGAGAAACTTCAGGGCTGCCATGAATCATCACGCCCAAATCTATCGTAAATCCTAATCTTCTTCCTGGTTTCACCGCATTTCCCCAACCAATGCCCACAAAAGGCGCGATTAAAGGAAACGTGACATCTCCCGATAAAGTTCCCACTTGTTCAGCGGTAAAAGTGCGACCACCAATGGTATAAACTTGCCGGTCTACCCCACCAACCGCTACTGTTTGGGACTCAGCAGTTGCCTCCCCTTTATTGCCATTTAAAACCACCCCAGCAGAGAGGCGAAATTCTGTCTCAGGAAGCGGATAAATATCCATCACTGCCGAACCACTTCTCAATTTAATATCCGTAGTATATTTGACATCCGTTTCTTCATAATCTCCACTTAAAGAAAATACCCCAAATCCGGCACGAGCATTCAAATTTTCTGACACTCTGGCAGTAATATCTAACCCCAATCCTAAACTACTCACTTGCGGCTCGATCGCCAACCCACTGAGTTCATTCAAAGGCCCCCATTTCCGAGGTTTTTCCTGATTATTTGAGTCTTCAGAATTTGATTCAGATGGGGTATTTTCGGGAACTTGAATCTCTGGGGGTTGGATCTCTGGCATTTGGATCTCTGGCAGTTGGATCTCTGGGGTTTGGATCTCTGGCATTTCCATCCCTGGGGGTTCGGTTGCCGGGGGTTGGGTTGCCGGGGGTTCAGTTGCCGGGGTTTGACTGTCTGATTCTTGTGGCTGTTCTTGCCGTCCTTGACATATAGAATTTTGGGGAAATTTCTCACAAAAAACTGCCCAGTCAACGTCTTGAGTTAATAAAAACTGGGCGGAATTGAGGGGAATTAAAGGGTCTTGAACTTCTAAGGAGAAAGTTGGCATTTCCCCGGAATTCAGCAGACTATTGTCAAATAAAAAAAGCGATCGCGCATCTATTTGGGCTTCAGCCACCGGATTGCTGAACAAACCTTGAGCAGAAAAGTTGATTTTGTCTTGAGCCAACAGAGGAGAAGATAAGCCGCCAATTGTATAGAAAACTGTGGTAATTCCTAAGTAAAAATTACTGGATTTTAAGCGGGGAGAATTTTTAAACATATTTGTTGACTTTGCCAGTATTTTTAACAAGCTTTTCAAGCTGGCAATAGGCTGAATTTTATATACCATAGGTGATGACTCAATGCAATCATCCCCCTCTGATGATGGGGGGTTTCCCAAGTCCCCGGCACCTCCGAGCCAAAAATTGTCAAGAAATTGGTTAAAATATAAAAAAAATCATTAATTTTTTTCCGGGATTCACAGAACGGAGAAAAATCCTGCGAGTTGAGTCCACAGGACACCAGGGAAAGGAAACCAGGAGTATAGTGATGAGTCTCAAAGCGATTTTATTTGATTTCAATGGTGTCATCATTAATGATGAGCCGATCCATGAGCAATTGCTGGCTGAATTGCTCATTGCAGAAAACTTGCGTCCCAAGGACGGTGAGTTTAAGGAGTTGTGCTTAGGACGCAGCGATCGCGCTTGTATCCTGGAATTATTTGCCAGACGAGGCCGAATTCTCGAAGAACCGGAACTCACCAAACTCATTCAACGCAAGGCACAAGCCTATCAAGCTCACCTAGAAACTTTGGCCAAAATCCCCGTTTACCCTGGACTCGAAGACTTGATCTATCAGATCCGAGTGCTGGGAGTAAAAATGGCGGTGGTCAGTGGCGCCTTGCGATCGGAAATTGAACTGGTGTTAAACCGTTTAAAAATTGCCGAATATTTTGCCGCGATCGTCAGTGGGGATGATATTAAAGTCAGCAAACCCGAACCGGATGGGTATTTGCTGGCAGTCGAACGGCTGAACCGGGTCTATCCAGGGTTAAATTTGCAACCCCAAAATTGTTTGGCCATTGAGGATACTTTTCCCGGCATTGAAGCCGCCAAACGCGCTCATATCCCAGTGGTCGGAGTCGCCCATACTTATCCATTACATATGCTGCAACGTCATGCAAACTGGGCGGTAGACTATTTGTGGGACTTGAACTTGGAACGAGTGCAGCAAGTTTACGGCCAAACGGCAGCATAGGGGGTTTGTGATTTTTTTTCATTTCTTTTACTCAGAGCACTTCCCCTTGGCCCTGACTTGTGTTACAATGTCTGAGAACAAACGCGGGGAATTAGCTCAGTTGGTAGAGCGCTGCGATCGCACCGCAGAGGTCAGGGATTCGAGTTCCCTATTCTCCATTCACTCAAACCCAGACTGGGTAATGGTTTCATCGGTTGACGCTTAACTTTGGTTTAATCGCGTTTCCGGTTTATTCCGACTTATTGCGGTGTATTTGTGGGATTTTTTAGTTAGGGGCGCTTGGACGTAGCGCCCCTGATGTTTTGGATCGATCGCAATTGAAATAACTATATTCGCGGGTTTTTTCGGCAATTAAAATCCGGCAAATTCCGCTATCAATGGATTTATCAAAACTTTCTAATCTGGCCGCAATATGATAGTTTTTGCCAAATAAAATTGCTATATTTAAACCGATCGCTCGTGATTTATGTTCCTTGACTTTTGCCAGTCTATTTCCCACTAATTAAAGTTCCTGGAGTCTTGTAACCCAACAAAGTCGCTTCTACTTCTCCCGCAACTTTACCGCTAAAAATTCTAATTTCTAATTCCGGTAATTCTTGAATTAAAGCTAACATCTTGGCCACTTTGTCCGCCATACCCCCGGTGACATCAGTGCCATCAGATCCGCCTAATTCTGGCGCGATCGCCTCAAAGTTGTCTGGGGTAATTTTATCAATAATCTTGCCGGTGCGATCGTAAATACCCGCCACTTCTCCTAATAAAAAAATCCGCTGCGGCTTTAACTCTTTCGCTAAATAGGCGAATATTTTTTCTGTAGAAATAATCGTGCCTCCCAGCCGTGAATCCACTGCCACATCCCCGTACACTAAGGGAATCAACCGATGTTTTAATGCGGCGACAATTGGCCGCGTTTCCAGATAAATTATTTGGCCAGTTTCACATAAAGCTGATGCGGAAGGCTGTACAGCAAAAATCGGTAAACTAAATTCTGATAAAACTTCAATAACTAGATGATTTAATCTTCTAGCCATCACACTAACTTCCGCAAATCCCTGCCATTGTTCAGCGGTAAAAACTCCGGCGATTGTGCCATATTTTTTGGCCACAAAATGACCAAAAGACCCGCTACCATGCCCAATTAACCAGCGCCATTCCGGTTGTGCTCTTCTTACCTGGGCTATTTCTTGGGCAACTTGATAGACAATTTGGGGATGAAAGCTGCTGGGTTCTCGTTTATCCGTAATTAGAGAACCACCCAATTTAATAAAAGTTAGCATCATAGCAATTTTCTCAATTTGCTTAATTTTCTTATAATAGCGATCGCTCGCAAAAAATAAACCCGGTTTCTGGTTTAACTTTAGCATCACCGCCCAAAGCTTAATTAAGAGAGAAAAGAAACCGGATTTCTGCGGTAAGCTTTGCCATAATACCCAGATTTAGTTAAGAAACCCGGTTGCTGAACCAAAAAGCGATCGCCATCTTTCAATTTCCTCTTTTTTAAGCTAATCTTGTAGGGGTTTAATCAAGACCAAAAGTGTAGTTTGGCAGCCTCCACTGGCTTGGTGTAAGCTGATACCCATTTAGGCTTCCTTAGCAAATCCTTGTAAATCAGTAAATATCAAGCTTTCCCGAAGCGAAACCTCCATAAATGTGAATCTAAAAAGGAAAAATATTATGACCCTCTGTCCTGGCGATCGCTGCCCGATTAAACAAGACTGTTTTCGCTTTACCCGCAAAGCTTATGGGCGGCAAAATTATTTCGGCAGTCCTCCTTATAATTTTACCAATCAAACTTGTGAATATTTTCTGCCTCCACCAAAACCCACGGAACAGGATATCCAAGTTCACGCTTATCACTTATGGCAACGGATGGGTTGTCCTCAAGGGCAAGATTTAGAAATTTGGCAACAAGCTTGTCAAGAATTAGAACAAAGTTGGCTTAACTAAGTTATTTGTTATTTATTAGGTTATTTATTAGACAATTCTGGCAAAATTCTAAAAAGCCCCCCTTTTTAAGGGGGGTTGGGGGGATCGACGCCGTTATGAAAGCCAGAATTGTCTATTGCTTGATAGCTACTGGAGACGGTAATCGCATTTAATACAATAATTTATAATAGTGAATCACGTAACGAGAAACATTCTGACTTAATTGCTCAAATTGATAACCGGAAAGAGTCAAATTCTCATAACTATTTTCCGTGAGTAAAATATCTCCGCCATTGGCAATATCTTCCCCTAATTTATAAGAAAGATTTACCTCATGGCCGTAAACTCCCTCATCTCCAGCATCAAGCATTGGGCCATAACCAATGCCAATAGCCACCCCCAAGGCTTCATCTTCAGCAATCATCATTCGGGCATCAGCTACTACTTTATTCATGGCGATCGCTGCTTCTAAGGCGCGATCGGGATGGGTAAAACAAGCATAAAGATTATCTGCTTTCGGCTGCCATTTAATCGCTTCATATTGTTTCATCACTGGATCGGCAAGTTCCCGCAAATTGGCCAGCAACTGGAGATAATAGACAATCCCATATTTTGCCGTTGTCCTCGTAAATCCGGTGGGATCCAGATTCAAAATCGCCCAATTGCGCCCTAAATCTGCCCACAATTTTTGCTCATCTTCTTCTCTCACCCGTTGAAATATTCGATTGTTGTTCATATTTGACACCTATCTATGAAAAATTCAAAATTTTTACCCTGAAATAATCTGAACATTCCCTAATCTACTCTAATCTAATTTTAGACCAATGCCCCTCCACAACTCGACCCAGACCCAGCGGTACAACCATAACAATAATTGGCGGTTTGTACCGTTGAAATCATATCTAAATTTTCGGCTTCTAGTAACTTAGCCACGGTTAACATTTCTCCATTTGCTGTGCGTGCGGGTAAACCTTCCATTTGGTTAAAATCGCAATCATAAACATTGCCTAAATAGTCAATGGATAACTCATGGCGACACATTAATTTAGAAATCGTTGCTGGATTGTAGTTATTTTCTAAGAATTTTAAATAAGGCTGATAAAGCTGGTGATGTTGTAACTGAAACTTAGTCCGCCCAATGGGCAAATTGGTAATGGTTAACAGTTGGTTAAACCGAATGCCAAAATTTGCTTGTAAAAATGATTTATAGGCGGTTTTCAGTTTTTCCCGATCCGGGGTTAAAGCAAAATTTTCCGATTTAGGCAGTGCCGGGTTATAGACTAAATCGATAATTAAATTCGGGTCGGTGCCATAGCCAAGCTGGTTTAATTTCTGTAAGGCTTTGATTGAGTCATTATAAACTCCTTTGCCCCGCATTTTATCTACATTGTCTTCTAGATAACAAGGCAAAGATGCCACAATTCTGACTTGTTGACTGGCACAATATTCGGGAATATCTTCATATCCCGGTTCAAAATAAATGGTCAAATTCGACCGGACAATCACCTCTTTGCCTCGGTTTCTGGCAGCTTCGACAATGGGTTTGAATCCATACAGCATTTCCGGGGCGCCGCCGGTGAGATCCACGGTTTTAATTTGGGGAAATTGGGCGATCGCCTGTAAAATATGCTGGCAAATTTCTGGGGAAAGTTCTTCGGTTCTGGTCGGACTTGCTTCTACATGGCAGTGAGTACAAGCCAGATTACAACGTTTCCCTAGATTAATTTGTAAGACTGTAATTTGATGTTTGGTTAAAGGGGCATTTAGCTTTTGCGGAAACGGGGTAATTGTGGTGTTTGAAACCTGGTTAGCGGCTAATTGAATCATATCTTTTGAGTTATTTTGAATATTTCGATCGATTTTGACACTGTACAACAAATTGTTGTTGGTTGTTGGTTGTTGGTTGTTTGTTGTTTGTTGTTTGTTGTTGGTTATTTGTTATTTAACTGCTGAATAACGAATAACGAATAACCAACAACCAATAACAAAAAATACTTGGTTAAGAAAATTTAACATAAGTCTAATGAAAGCTTTGATTGCCTTTAACCACAGGGATAGGGGCGATCGCGCATAATATTGGTATCAATAAATACAGAATTTTGCGGAAACGTTTCTCTAGGGGCTGAATCTAATCACAAGAATCACTGACAAATCATTAATTCGCGTAATCCCTCAATTTTTAGGAGTATGGCCATGAATACCCAAGCCAAAGCCAGATTTTTACTAGCCCGTCAGCGTCAACGTCAACGTAACCGCCAAGACTCTCAGGTGACATTGCTGGTGCAACAAACAGGGCTATCAAGCGGCAAATCTGATGTCACCGATTTTATAAGCGATCGCAATCAAGTAATCTAAAACGGTAAAAAACGCGATGAAATTTTCCTATCATCGAATCACCCACCCTTGGCAACCATTGACTTTAGAAGTCATTGAGGCAGAAATCTTAGATCGAGATCATCTTCGTAACGGAAAAACCCGCACCATGAAAGAAATGCCGATGCCTCAACGTCCATTTTCTTTAGCGAAAACTATGTTGTGTCAATAATGATTCGTGGGGGGATTTTTCCGCATTACCAGCATCAAAACCAAAAACCCGGTTTTTTCACTAAAACCGGGTTTTTTGGCGATAAAATTCGGTTCGGTAATCACAGAGCATCGCCTGATATAGTAAGTAGGGTGGGCAAAATTTTGCCCACCCTACCCAGTCTACCCAGGCAGAAACCGGGTTTCTCAAAGCAACCCGGTTTCTATGTCATGCCCCTACGGATTCTTTGGCAGCATACATCACTTCAACGGTGATTTGGTCAAAGCCGCGATCGCTATTTTAAATTTGATTTTTTGAAAAAAATTAGTTAAAATTAATCAATATTCATAGCAAGCAAGTTACATAATTAAAAATGGGTCGTCATCCTAAAATAATTCAGACAAAAACAGGTATAGACCGGCGAGAAACAGGTTACTACTCGACCCCGGCTTTTATTTCTGAGTTCATTGCTTGGGCAATTACAGACCTTAATCCCACCGGCAGTTATGCCTTAGATCCTTGTGTGGGTCGCGGGGAAATGGCAATTCCGCTGATGAAACGGGGTGTATCCGTAGACGGGATGGATATTTTATCCTTCAATTTGCCAGAAACTATAAATTTTCACCACCAAGATTTTTTAGAATACTATATCAATCAAAAAATTCACTGTATTTTAAATCAAAAATTAGGACTGGATTACGATTTTTATATTGCTAATCCTCCTTATAACTGCCATGAAGTCGATTATATTAGACAAAATAAATCTAAGCTATTGAGTTTTTTCTCAGACGTGGGAGTACATAATATGTATTCCATGTTTATATCGGCGTTAATTGATTTTGCCAAGAATGGCGCTGCGATCGGGATGATTACTCTGGATTCATTCCTGACGGCTAAAGCGCATACAGAATTGCGGCAAAAAATTATCAATAATTGTGCAATTCACTATCTGATTCTCTGTCCTAATGACCTGTTTTTGGCTCAAGGGGCTGACGTGCGGACTTGTATTATGATTCTGCAAAAAGGACGCGAGTATCAAAAACAAGTTAAAATAGCAAATCGTCCGTTAAATATGCAAAAATTGGCCAAAACATTAGAAACGAAAAAATTTGCCCCCACACCTTTAGAGCAAATTCTGCTGTCAGGGAAATCAGATAGTTATGAATTTGCGATCGCCATGACCGATGAAATCCAGGGGCTATTTTCTTATCCCAGGTTAGGAACTTTGTTTCCTTGTGTCACCGGAATTTCCACCGGATGCGATCGCGAATATTTATCTAAACAGAAAAAACCAGGATTTAACATACCCTTCTATAAAAATCCTGGTAAATCTCGGTTTTTTACTCATCCTAATGCTTACTTAGCCGATAATTTCTTATCAATTGCCCAAAAAGTTCCTAATTTTATGGTGCGTAACCAAGACCTATTATATCGACCGGGAATCACTTGTTCTTCTATGGGCATCCCTTTTTCTGCCTGCTATTTACCAGCCAATTCAACTTATGGAGTCAATGCCAATATTATTACGAGCGATCGAGATACCTGGTGGCTGATTGCCTACTTAAATAGTCATTTGGTGACATTTATGGTGCGAGGGATATTAAATCGGTCTAACATGATTACTTCTGGTTATGTAGGGCGGATCCCTATCCCGGAAATTAGCGTTAAGGGAAAAGAAAGACTTCAGCGATTTGCTCAGGAAGCTTATGAACAAAAAGTCTCATCGCAAGCAGCAATGCAATATGTTGTTGCGGTGAATCAAGTCATTTACCAAGAGTTAAGTTTATCCGCAGAAACGATTAGTATAATTACCAATTTTTCAGAAAATATATTACAAGCAACTTAGCTATAATTTATCAATTCTAGGGTGAGCAAAATATTGCTCACCCTACTCAGCTACCCAGCCAGAAACCGGGTTCCTTAGAGAAACCCGGTTTCTATGTCATGCCCCTACGGATTCTTTGGCAGCATACATCACTTCAACGGTGATTTGGTCAAAGCCGCGATCGCGAGCAAATTTTTCCGTATTCCGCTTAATTTTGCCTCGGACAAAACCAGGGATTTTGTTTAATTCCGCTTGAGCATCTTTTGTCCAACTCAGGTCAGAATCCGCCGAAATGCCTTTAGTAATCACTTCTTTTGTATCGTGACCGCCAAAGATTTCTAGCAGGTGGTCTTCCATGCCCAAAGTAAAGGAATTGTAGATTAAATCTACCAGTTGATTCGCCCCTTCATAACCCAGGAAAGGAGTGTAACCCACAGGGAAATTTTGGATGTGAATCGGTGAGGCAATCACCCCACAAGGAATGTCTAAACGTTTGCCCACATGACGTTCCATTTGGGTGCCAAAAATAGCCGCTGGTTCTAAACGAGCGATCGCATCTCCAATCGCTGCATTATCATCACTAATTAGCACTTCATCGCAATATTCGCTCACTTGTTCCCGGAACCAATCCGCATCATACTTACAATAAGTTCCCGCCAAAACCACATGAATTCCCATTTCCCGCGCCAAAACTTTTGTCATAGCAGCGGCATGGGTATTATCCCCAAACACCACCGCTTTTTTGCCGGTTAAATTTTGGCAGTCAATGGAACGAGAAAACCAAGCTGCTTGAGAAATAAACCGCGTTTGGCGATCGATAAATTCTTCATAATTCACATCCGCACCTTGGGCATTTAGCACTTGCTGAATTTTGCGGATACAGCGGGCTGTTTCCACAATTCCCATCGGGGTAATATCCACTAATGGCATCCCAAATTCGCTTTCTAAATATTTAGCGGTCATCATGCCTAATTCCCGATAAGGTACTAAGTTAAACCAAGCGCGGGGCAGGTTTTTCAGATTATGAACCGAAGCCCCTTCGGGAATCACTTCGTTGACTTCAATGCCCAAGTCAGCCATCAAGCGTTTTAATTCGGTGCAGTCGTGATTATTGTGGAAACCTAGGGTAGACATTCCAATAATATTGACCGAAGGTTTTTCGGTTTTTCCTTCCGGCAGTTCGCCTTTTTTCCGGGCTTTATTAATATAAAATTGGACAATTTGATCCAGGGTGCGATCGGCGGCTTGGAGTTCATTTACCCGGTAGTGATTCACGTCTGCCAGCATCACATCCCCTTTGGCATCCAGTTGTGCCCGTTGCACAAAGTTTTCCAGGTCTTCTTGCAAAATGCTAGAGGTACAAGTGGGGGTGAGCACAATCAAATCCGGGGTTTCTTCCCGGTCTTTGCGAACAATATTATCCACCACTTTTTCTTGAGAACCTCGGGCTAAAACGTTGCGGTCTACTACACTGGCAGTTACAGGGGTGAAATCCCGTTCCCGTTCCAGCATCGATCGCATCACATTAAAATAGTCATCGCCGAGAGGAGCGTGCATAATAGCATGGACATTTTTAAAAGAACTGGCAATGCGAAGGGTGCCAATATGTGCGGGGCCGGCATACATCCAATAAGCCAATTTCATAAGTATATTCTCCTAATTTGTGAAGCAACCGGGTTTCTGGGTTTCTAGGCGATCGCCCAGATGCTTGGTTATCTCCGATCTAGCCTAAAACTAAAACAATGATTTTGTTTTTTATTTAACGTTTTTTAATGTTTTGGCATATTTCTTTAAGATGTTAGAAGGGTAAAATGATTACCCAACGAACGATCGCCCAACCGCTGAACCATCCTGGTCACTCTAGCAATTTTTCATCTCGTTTAGCAATAAATAAGTATATTTACTTATTGACTATAGCGATCTTCTCAAGTATAACATATTAAGGGAACAATTTTTGCCATTTTTGAGGAAATAATGCCTCGGCAAATATTTACGGTAAAATTTTCAATACTTTTCAAAATTTTTAGGGCTTTATACTATACATATAGCGCCAAAAACGGTGCTATATTCAGGGAATTTTGGATTTAATTTGGGGGCTATGTAGAGGCTTTTTCCATCTTTGGGCTTAGACCAGATGCATAACAGCCCTACTTGATAGCCTTGAGAAAGCAACTAAAACCGAGAAGCATAAAAGCCGAACGGGGTAATAGAAATAATCCATCAATATTTTTTCTCTATTCCTTTAGAGAAAAATATTTGCCGATCGAACCAGACCATCATGCCATCTACCGACAAATTAAATATATATGAAAACTGATTATCTATGTGTTGATGCTTCGAGAATTGACCTCAGAAAAGATAATGAGTTATCTTGGTTAATCAATTCTGAGTATCCAGAATCTCCTGTTTCCTCATTTTTAGCCCTGCTAACCACTGTGGTATATAGAAACAGCTACAATGAAGCTTTTTCTCTGCCATTGTACTCGTATATCAACAAGAGTGGCTTAGAAACTTTAGCCGAATATTTTGTTCAGCAAAGTTTTACATTTGACTCTAATATCAACCCGACGTTGCCGGAATTATCCCGTGCGATCGCCTCTACCCTGGCAAGTTCTGCCTCGGCAAAAACCCAGAGCAATTACGATGAGATTGCCGGGATTATTGTCTGTTTGTCTGAGAAACCCCTGTCTCAGGAAATGCTCGATGCGGCTGAAGCACTACACAACCAAACTAACAGCGAACTGACCTGCCTGGTCACTAACACCGATGAATCGATAGAAATTTCTTTTTTAACCAGTAATTCCAGCCGTTATCAGCGTATCCCCGAATACTTGTGCAACCTGGCAAACGCTGTTGAGAAAAATCCCCACCAATGTATTCATAATTTTAATATTTTAAGCCCGGAAGAAATCCAACAGCAGTTGATATTTGGTCGCGGGGAAAAAGTCAGCCTTCCCGATCGCCCCGTTTACAAAAATATCGAAGCCTTTGCTGTGGAAACACCCCAGGCGATCGCTGCCAGTTGTCGTCAGGAACAATTGACTTATGGTGAGTTGAATCATCAAGCCAATCAATTGGCACATTTTCTGCGGCAATTTCCCGTAGAAATCGGGGATAAAGTGGTCGCATTTCTGGAGCGATCGACCGATATTGTTAAAGCCATCTTTGCCATTCACAAAGTAGGGGCAGTTTACGTTCCCATTGACCCAGCTTTTCCCAAAGAAAGAATCCGGGCAATTTTGGCTGAAGTCAACCCTAAATTGATCCTAACCAACTCCGATGCCGAAACCGTATTGGAGGATATTAATATTCCTCGGTTAAACCTGAAAAATTCTGGGGAAATGCTTGATTCTTTCCCCTCAACCAACCCAGAAATCAACTTCCAGATAGAGAGTGAATCTCATATCTTCTTTACATCAGGAACCACGGGCAAGCCCAAAGGAGTCGTAGCAACCCACAGAAACCTTGTACAGTACCTTTCCTCCGCCGTCAACCGATACAAGTTTAGCCGAGAAGATAAGTTTATATCAGCGGCCAGATTTACGTTTAGTATCAATTTGTTTAAAATACTAACTCCTCTATATGTAGGGGGATCGGTGCGGATTATTCCCCGAGACGTTGTACTCAATTTGCCTCAATTATGTCAAGAGTTACAACAGGCAACAGTCTTTCATTTTGGGCCGAGTTTATTAAAACAGTTGCTCCCCTATATTGAGGAAAATTTCCCGGACTTCAGTCCTTTTAATCAACTGAGGCACGTTTCTTCTGGGGGGGATATGGTGCCTCCAGAAGTTTTGGAAAAACTCAAGAAAATTTTCGTCAATGCCGAAGTATATGTGATTTACGGGTCGAGTGAAATTAGTTGTATGGGTTGCACTTATGAGGTGTCTAGAGACATCACTCTAGCAAGAACCAAAGTGGGCAAACCGCATCAAAATATGTCCGTGAGACTGTTTGACCAGCACGGAAATATGGTGCCAATTGGCGCTCCCGGAAAACTATATTTTTCAGGGGATGGACTGGTTAAAGGCTATTTGCACCAGGAGCAGTTGACGGCAGAAAAATTTACTCAAATTGACGGCGATCGCTTTTATTCTATTGGGGATATCGGACGGTTTGACACCGCAGGAAATATCGAATTATTGGGACGAGATGATTTTCAAGTCCAAATTCGCGGGATGCGCGTAGAGTTACCGGAAATTGAATATCACTTGAAACGTTTTGCTGCAATTGCTGATTGTGTCGTCGTGGGCAGAGTTCTGGAAAATAACACCGACACATCTCTGGTGGCTTATCTGGTTTTAAAGAGCGGTTCTGACGCAACTGCTATGCAAATTCGAGAGCATTTGAATAAATTTCTCCCGGATTACATGGTGCCAACTATTTTCGTTAAATTAGATAAGCTTCCTACCAATCACAATGCTAAATTAGATCGGAGTCAACTGCCTTCACCCAATATCGATAATCTTCTAGTAACTGCCGCATTTGAACAAGCTGCGGATCCTATTGAAACTTTCCTGATCGAATTATGGGAAAAATTGTTTAATATTCAAGGGATTGGGGTCAATTATGACTTTTTTGAACTAGGAGGAGATTCTCTTCTTGCGGTTCAGTTTTTAATGGAAGTGCAAAAACGTTACGAGACGTTTATCCCAATTTCTACACTACTGGAAATATCAACTATTAAAGACATCGCAGGGATTATCAGAGGCGAGATTAAGATACCTGAACTAGGTAATGTTACAGTCTTGAAACAGGGAAACGCTTTATTACCTCCGTTATTTTGTTTGTATGGTGTACTGTTGTACAAAGACCTAGCAGACAGTTTGGATATTGAGAATATTGTCTGTGCTGTTTATCTTCAAGAAGAAATTGATGTTATCAATAAGGGTAAAGACTCACGGGAATTTCAAGAATTTCCGGATGTAACCCGAATTACTCAACTCTACTTAAAATCAATCAAAAAATATCAGCAACAAGGGCCATACTTCCTATGTGGAGAGTCTTTTGGAGGAATTATTGCCTTAGAAGTAGCGCGAGAGTTGATGAAGCAAGGGGATGAGGTTAAGCTAGTTGCTATGTTGGATACTCATGTACCTGGTTTCACCGATCGCTTAAGCACTTGGCAAAAAGCCATGATTCATTTGCAGACTGGGGGAATCGGATCTGTTTATGGTAAAATTTTGGCTAAATTAGCAAGTAAAGACAATCGACCCAAAAGAAAAGAAAACGCAATTCAGTCAGCGGGTTCCGGTGATGAATTTGCGGATGTGCGAAAATATATTCGCAAAAAAGCGATCGATAATTATGTAGTAGAGCCTTATGATTATCCGGTTCTATTATGCAGAGCAACAAAGCGATCGGAGTTTGAACCAAAGCAAGTTGATTTGGGTTGGGGAGAATACATTAAAAATTTGAGTGTTGTTGATATTGAAGGAGATCATTTGGGGATTCTGGCTAAAGGGCAAGTGGAGGCTTTAGCAGCAGAATTGAGCAAGTATATGATCTGAGCGAAGCCCAAAAATGGCCAATAGTTTGCTATCAATATTTCTGCCTTTTCAATCTTTATATAGGTTTCCAATAATGCCACAAACAACCGATCGAGTTAAAGTATCATCGATTTCGTTCTTAGAGTTTTCCGGTAGTCGTCCTCACTTGCTTTTAGCTCTTTTCGAGAAAATGGGAATGCGAAAAGTGGGAGAATTTGGTCAAGGACCCGCTACCCTGCATTGTCAAGGAGATATTCACTTTATTTCTAACCCTGGTGTTGGGGGGAATACGGAGATATTTCGCAGCATTCATGGTCGGGGGGCAAGTGCGATGGGTTTTAAGGTAGAAGACTCCCAGAAAGCTTTCGATCGAGCTATTTCCTTGGGGGCTGTCCCAGCGGAAAAAACCGACTATGATATTCCCGCAATTAAAGGTGTAGGGGCTTCCCTAATTTATTTGGTAGATGATGAACAGGAGAAAAAGTTATTTTCTCTGTTTAATTACCAACGAACTTATGAGATTAATCCTGAAACCTGTTTGGAACGTATCGATCATCTGACCCATAATTTGAACCAAGGTGGTGTAGAAAAGATGTGCCGTTTCTACGAAACAGTCTTCGGTTTTCAACGGATTCGGTCATTCCATATTCATGGCAAAAAAACAGGTTTATATAGTGAAGTAGTCGCTAGTCCTTGTCGGAACGTCATTATCCCCCTGAATGAAACTAAAGACGATCGCTCCCAAATCGCTGAGTTTATTCGTGAGTATAATGGGGAGGGAATTCAACATATTGCCCTGGCTAGTACCAATCTATACAAAACGGTTGCTGGTTTATCCGATAAAGGCATTGAGTTCCAAGATACTCCAGATACTTATTATGAATTAATCGATCGCCGTTTACCCGGCCATCCTGAAAATGTCGAAAAGTTGCATAAACATAAAATTCTGATTGATGGTGGCGAGGCTCAGGGCGGCGGTTTTCTGTTACAAATTTTTACAAAAAATAGTATCGGCCCCATCTTTTTTGAGTATATTCAGCGCAAGGGTAATCATGGTTTTGGGGAAGGAAATTTCCAGGCGCTGTTTGAGTCAATTGAGTTAGATCAAGAACGTCGAGGTGTTTTGGTTTAAAGACTGCTATTGGTTGCAGAAACCGGGTGACAATAATTAATGCTTCATCCCGATGCATTGATTATTTTCACCCGGTTTTTCCTGTCTGCAAATCTATGTAAATGATTTATCGAGTCGGAGATTTTCTTAGTTGGCGTTTGGCAAAAATTAAGAATGCGATCGCGCCCAAAGAGCCCAGCAATGTAGTCGGTTCTGGGGCTGCCACACTCATCATATCGTTGGGCTGAGTTAACTGTTCATTGCCTTTTTCCACTTCCCGATCGAAGCGATCGCTTTTTGCTTCTGCTTCTTTAAGTGCCTGTTCTTGCGATTCATTAACCAGAACAATCATAGAAGAATAGGGCGAGACAATTTTAAATCGTTTGGCGATCGCATGAACCGCATCAAGTTCCGCCAATTTACTCCCCTGCATTTCTTTAGTTAAACTCAGAATTAATTGACGGGCTGCTAGGGGTTCAAACCCATTAAAATCACTCTCATCCTCACTCTCATCCAACGCGGCTAATGTTGCCTGAATCGAGGTAATATCTGATGATTTTGGCTTGTTTAATAACCAAGCATATCCATCTACCACAGTCACCGCAGCATCCCCTAACTTAGCTTGAGTGGCGACTCGTTGTAATACTTGGGAAATGTCTGTACCAACTCCCCCACCACTGGCTTGAATTGCCTGTAATGTGGCATCATCATAAGCCCGGGGAAACTCACCTAAATGAATCATCCATAAAGGAGCAGATAGGCGAATATTATCCACCTTATCATCCGCTAATTCATAAGTGCCTCCGTCAGTCACCAGCAAAATTGCATCATAAGCAGTAGTTCCCCGTAATAACTCAAATTGCTGCAACATTTCTGGATATTGTAGCGTGCCATAAAAAGTGATTTTTTCGGGATTTAACCCTCGGAAATTATCCAGACGTTCGGGCTGGGCACCCGCCGAAGCGGTGAGGAAAATATCCGCATCATTATTGGCTAAAGAATCATCGGCAAATCCTTGAGATTTTAACCAGTCAATCGTTTTGCTGACTTCTTTTCCATGAGCTTTCATGCTATAGGAACGGTCAATAATTACCGCAAATCGCTGACCTTGGGGTAAAGTGTAATCTTCAGCCTTTAAAGGTTTGGCAGAAAGTTGGTAATTTCCTGGTAAACTAACTTGATGAACGGCTTGAAATATCTTGTGACTACCGGGCAAAGATTCTGGCAACCAAGCATTCATCCAGGATTTAACTTTCTGGCCATTGTAAATTCTGCGAGTGCGATAATTCCAAAAAACATTTCGTTTTTCAGCTAAACGAGGAAGCGGCCAACCTCCGTTTTCTTGCATCACTTTATAAGTTAACCAAAGATGTTGTTTATGCGGATTTCTGGAAATCGTTATCCGAGCCGGAATTGGATACACCCGCAAACGATAATGACGGGGGCCAACTTGTTCCAAAAGTGCCGGATCGACTTGACGCCGAACTTGTTCGTTATAGACTTGTTGGGCTGCCCCACGAGGCGATACTTGGAAAGTATAGCGATCGCCTCTGTCCTCTGTTTCCCCCAGCCACAGTCCGGTGACGACCGCACTTTCTGGCAGAGAAAAATAGTAGAAAATTTCTTCATCTTCGGCGGTTTGATTTTCGTAAACTTCATGGAGTTCTACATCAGCCCAATCCTCATGTTCTTGGATGTTAATTTCTTGTTTGACGATCAGGGCTTTGCGATCGTTAATATTCAGAACCCCCGCCTTGGCTTCTTCCCCATTAAAGGTGGATTTAACCGCTTTCAGAACTGATTGGCGATCGCCTTTTTGAATTGGGGCATCAAAAAATTCCCCATAAAGCTTGGCGGCTTTTTCGCTATCAGATCGCGACCCTTGATATAAAAATGGCGACATCAGTTGATTATATCGGTCTTGCAAAAACTGGGCTTGAGCATCATTAAATTTCAAGAAATCGCGATATATACTGCGAATATGATTATTGGCTTCGGTGGTACTCAGATAGCGATAAGATACCAAATAAGCATTTACCAACCCATTTCTAATCACGTCAGAAGAGGCCAAAAGTTCTTGCCGAATTTGGTCACTTTCTGGAGGACGTTCCAGCAGTTTAAATGCTTGGACTTGCGGCTGTTGCTGGAATGTGAGAAACATAACCAGCCACGCGGTGACAACGCTACCTGACAATAATATAGCGCTGCTCCGCCCATATTTAGCCGAAAAATTATGCCATATTTCATATACCGAATCAATATAAAAAGTGGCTAAAGCGCAGGGCATAGCCAAAAACAGGGCACCGCTGAATAAAAATAGCATTACCCATAGGATAAAAAAGACAACAATCAGCACAAAGGATGGAGGACTTTCAATAAAAACTTCTCTGAGAAAAAATAACCATTCAAAACTAAAAAAGCTTTTGATTAAAATTAAGAAAACTGGCGAAACATAGAATAGCAATATCAGCCCAACATATAAGCCAATCAAAGAGATCAAACTGTGAACTCCCAGTTGCAGCCAATCCCCTAGAGGACTTTTTCCCTGATAACCGTAGAGTAGGTGAAACCCAAAGGCGAAAATACAACCAACCCCCGTATAAACAATCAGCGCACTTGCTGGGGTGAGTTCTCGGATCAGGAATAAGCGAATTAAGCAGAGGACAAATAAGGGGGCTTCTACTCCGTAAAAAAATCGGATTAGTTGCAAGGGATATCCCTGGAGAGATTTGGCAGCAATGATGCTACAAATAGTGGGAACGGCAATCAGTAGCACCAAGGTTAAGAAAAAGTCTACGGGAATCAACCCTTCTAAGGTGAAGACGATTAACGGGATGCCCACGAAAGGCAACAAGCCTAAATAGACAATTGACAGAAATAGGATATTCCATAGCCAAAAAGTCTTTTGGAATAACGGATAAATTGCATCTTTCATTTTTCAGTTTTTAGTTAAAAAGGCAGGAAAAACACCCTAGTTTTTTTACTGGGGTGTTATCTTAGTTATTTTAATTTTAGGCGGCAAATTATCAGATCGTCCACAGCGAACCGTCTAGGATGGATGGGGCAATGAGGCGCGATCGCCCATCATCGTTATCATTGGCTAAATTATAATAAATTGTTAAATTTTTTCTGAGATAATATGTAAACTTTTTTTAAGTTTATTAAAGGTTTACTAGCTGATTCACTAGGTTAATTTATCTCGGAAATTCAGAAACATTGAGGGCTGTAGGCTGGGCATTGCCCATAAATCCACTGTACCAATGCCCAACCCTACTTTTTCTAGCTTTTCAGCTTCATTTCCGCAGCCAATAAAATATGATCCGAGGGCTGTTCAGGATTAGGAAAAGAACTGGTTACTTGGTCGCGAGTGGGTAGGGGCAAAGCAGAAACTACCTGCCATTGAGGAGATAACCAAATATAATCTAAGGTTTCTTGAAAAGGAGCTTTTTTTCTGGTTTGAGCATAGTTGGTAAATTCCGGTTCTTGACCAAATGCTTCCCGATAAGCACTCCGCAATGGTGTGGCTAATTCCGGTCGCCAGCGATCGCCTTTAAGGATTGGTGGATAAGCTGGATTATTACTAGCAATTGACCCAGTAGTAATTAACTGATAGTGAGATTCGGCGGGGCGAATATTAAAATCTCCCGTTAAAACAAAGGGATCGTCTTGGGCTAATTCTTGGATACGTTGCACCAACATGGCAGCATGAATGGTCATCACTTTCGGGGCATAAAAAACACAAGGCATATGATAAGTTGCCACCCCGAATTTATGCCCTTCGGCTTGATCTTCTAACCGCAGAAAAATCACTTGATTCGTCCGCCTTTTGGCATGAGCGATCGCGTGTTCCAGACTTTTGGCCTTTTTTTTGTCCCACAGACGCACAAATCCTTGGAGTAAATTTCGTCCCGCTACGGCTAAAGGGGACAACTTTGGCCAATCTCGGCTATCACTTAACCGTTCAATTCTTGTTTCTAAAAGTTTATATTTTTCTAGAGGAAAAGCCATAGCTACTCCCATATAACCATTTTTATGATGGCCATATAAACCCGTGACTAAATAATAATTATGGTTAGCGAAAAACCGATGAAATTCACCAGCCCACAATGTCGAAACTTCTTGGAGACAAATAATCGAGTTTTGGGCAATTTCCGGTAATAATTTAGCCATAACCCGGTTGAGGCGAGTTTCTGGGTTCAAGTCAGCCCGATCGCACTTCACAAAATGTTCCGGTTCGGCTAAATGGCTAGAGAGGATATTATAAGTAACAAACCGATGATTAGACATAATTTAACCAGTTAGACAGAATTACTAATTACCTGACGCTGGGCGGCGAATAATTCTTTCATACCTTTTTCCGCCACATCTAAAATCTGATTTAATTGACCTCGGCTAAAGCTACCCGCTTCCGCCGTGCCTTGGATTTCAATTAAGTTTAAATCCCCGTTCATTACCACATTACAATCGATATCCGCTGCCACATCTTCCGGGTAATTTAAATCCAGAAATGCCTCACCGTCCAGCAGGCCCACGGACACCGCCGCCACCTGGTTAATAATCGGCGATCGCGCCAAATTCCCTTTCTCTACGAGCTTTTGCATCGCCAAAGACAACGCCACAAACCCGCCCGTAATAGCCGTTGTCCGGGTTCCGGCATCCGCTTGCAACACATCTGCATCCACCGTAATCGTCCGTTCTCCTAACACTTTAAAATCCAAACAAGACCGCAAACTTCGGCCAATTAACCGTTGAATTTCCTGAGTCCGACCGGATAGCTGCATAAACTCCCGGCGTTGCCGTTGTACCGTCGCCCCAGGCAGCATTCGATATTCCGCAGTCAGCCAACCTTTGCCTTGACCGAGCAAAAATCTCGGCACTCCAGGCTCAATAGTAACATTACAAAGTACCTGGGTATCACCACATCGAGTTAACACCGAAGCCGCCGCAAATCGAGTAAAATCTTTCTCAAAAGAAATCGGACGTAATTGATCCGCTTTTCTGCCATCAGGACGTTGCCAAGTCATAAAAAATTTAATTACTCCGTAAAGATTACATCATCCCATTATTCAGTGGGAATCTGGGTCAAAATTTCCTGAAATATTGCTTCGGGAGTTTTTTCTCCGTGAACGGCGATCAGCCTTTGTCGCTGACAATATTCATAATACTCCAACAAAGGAATCGTGCGCTGATTAAACAAATCAATTCGCCGTTTGACGATCGCCGGTGCGTCATCATTCCGCCATTTTTCTCGATTTTGGCAGCGATGCATTAATACATCCTCTGGCACATTTAAAAAAATCGCCCAATCTAACTTTTGTTCTAGGGTATCTAGCAAAAAATCTAACTCTTCCGCTTGGAAAGCGGTGCGGGGATAACCATCCAATAACCAGCCATTTTTCGTATCTGGTTGCAGCAGGCGATCGCGCACAAATTTAATCATCGTTATATCTGGCACCAGTTCGCCTTTTGCCACATAAGGTTCGGCTTTTTTTCCCAACTCCGTTTCTGCTGCGATCGCCTCTCGAAGAATATCGCCAATAGAAACCAAAGGAATTTGAAAATGATTACACAACTTATTTGCTTGTGTTCCTTTGCCAGCACCCGGCCCGCCCAGAATTACCAATCTCACGCAACTACACTCCTACTCGCGCCCACAGTAGACTTTACTACAAATTTTGGATTTCATCATTATTTTATTTGTTATTTGTTATTTGTTGTTTGTTATTTGTTATTTGTTATTTGGTCAAAGACCAAAGACGAATCACAAAAAAAGAAATTTTGGCTTTTAAATAAACTTACAGATTTACTCCCAAAGCAAGTATCAGCAAAAGCGATGGTGATTTAGGTCACTTCAGCTTCATACATTTAGTGTTCAGTTTTGGCCAAATTATCAAAAATACGCTACATATTGTCTGTTATCATGGTCATGCTCCACAGCTTTAACCTCAGTCCATATACTAATTAGACCTTCTAACAGGGAAAATTGCCCGTATGATTGCACAGCTTGAAACTCCGATTGTCGAAACTCCTAGTCGTCCCGCTTACGCGATTTCGGGACTGGTTCAGGTCTTCACTAGCACCCACCGTTGCTTTTTTACCAACGTCATGGCGCAAGCCTTGAGAATTGCCGGTCAAGGAACCCCGGTGTTAGTGGTACAGTTTCTCAAAGGCGGAATCGGTGGTGGGAAAGAACATCCCGTTCGCCTAGGGCAAAATTTAGAATGGATTAGATGTAATCTGCCCCGCTGCATTGACACCCCTGAACTGGAAGAAATCGAAGTAGCTGCCTTACGCGAATTGTGGGAACATACCCAACAAGCGGTGATGGCCGGACAATACGATTTAGTCGTGCTTGACGAATTAAGTTTGGCGATTCATTTTGGCTTAATTCCAGAAGAGGAAGTGACCGAACTACTCGATAATCGTCCCGGTCACGTTGATATCATTTTAACCGGGCCAAATATGCCGAATGCTTTGTTAGATCAAGCCGATCAAATTACCCAAATTCGCCGCAGTCACCGACCTTAATTAGGAGTAATTATAGAAACCGGGTTTTTTTAGATAAAAAACCCGGTTTTTCATTACTTTTGAACCCAACTAAGGTTTTCTAGGTGCGATCGCCTGACTTTTTTCTACCAACCGAATAAACTCAGCCCGATAGCCTTCTAAATCAACCCCTTGGGATTCTTTTGCTAACTTTAACACCTCCGCAAAAGTAGCCGAACCCTTATAGGG
>JAABRM010000047.1 GCA_011390955.1 Oscillatoriales cyanobacterium
GTCATGCTTCGCCCCTACAAAATTTTTGTGGTTTATTTTCTCGTTCCCAGGCTCTGCCTGGGAATGCCCTTCTAGAGGCTCTGCCTCGCGAACAAACCGTTGAATCTAATTACTCAGTAAACGCTTTTACTAACTCTGCTTCATCCCATCCCGTTTGTTCCATTACTTTGTCTAGGACATTGGCTAATTCATCTTTTAGACACGGATTCTAAATCATTCATCGGATAAAAATAACCAATTACTTTGCCATCGTGAAAAACCGCGATTCGCGCAGCGATCCGCGCTTTGCGGAAGCGCTTCTTTTTGACTGTGTAATATAGCTTCGGTCAGTTAGTTAAGTTCTGCATTTCAGTCTTTAACTCGTAAACTCAAGCTCACCTTTTTCTATCAGTTGCCATTTACTCGACCCCAAATTGCTAACTTTAGCGGGTTTAATCAGGGTAAATTTGGTCAAACTTTCTTGATATTGATGACATTCATATAAAGCAGAAAGGGTATAGTAATCACTTCTCAGCTTCAGCTTAGTATCTGGTGGAAATAGCCAAGTATCAGGACTTGAAGTTACAACCCAATAGGCACCAGTTTTTGTAGTATTCTCAAGAATAACAGGACTTCCTAAACGATGTGCATTATAATTCGACTCAGGAAATTCAACTCTCGCAGTTTGACAGACTTGTAAACTTTTTGGGTTTTGGTTATACTGGTTAATCAAATCTTGAATATCTGCGGTCAGAGGGGAACTGCTAGAACTGTTTGACTGTGTACCTATAGATAAACCAGAAAATACTTCGTTTGGACTTGTTTTAGATAAATTATCATTGCTGTTTTGTCTACGGTTGAATTTCTTTAGAAACTCTTCAAATTCATCTAGTTTGTATCGCAATTCATCTCGTTCTGCTGTTACTTTTGTTAAAGCACTGTTTACTTGGTCAAGCTTTTGCTGAATAACTGTCAACTGTCGATCGCGTTCCGCTAATTCCCCTTGATTGGCTGCATTATTATTTCTAATACTTTGTTCTAAATTGTTATATGTAGTTTTTAGGGTTTTATATTCTTCTCTTAAATCATTGAATCTTTGTTCTAATTGGTTATATTGAACTGAACTTACAGCATTAGTATGAGAGTGAGACAACTGATCTAGCTGCGCTTGTATTTTTTTAATCTCATCGGATTGATCTTTTCTTTCTCGCTGTAATTGCTTAATTTCATTATCTTTGTTTTCTTTTTCTTGATTAAGTGACTTAATTTGATTTAAATATAATTGAACTGAGGTACTATCATCCGAGGAAGTGCGGCTCACGGATTCAGGAATGGAACGGGGAATACTTTTAATTTCTTTTTGAATACTATTAAGGGTTTGCTGTAGAGAGTTGAACTCGCGCTGTTTAATCGAGTATTCTTGAAGACCTGAAATGAGTGAATAAAGTTTATTAAATTCTGCTGTTAATGCATCGATGTTTTTACGACTATCTAGGTTATTTTGCTGAGGCAGTGTGTTTGCTTGAGGATTTGTTTCGGCTGGGTTATTAGACTTTCGCTGACCATTTCCTGGCTTATATGCCTTTTTTTCTCCGACTCCCGCTATCCCCACTATCAATAAAATGGTAAAACCTATGGCCAAAAAGTTGGCAAAAATCACCTGTCCAAATGTCAACCCAGATTGGCGATCGCCTTGACTGTCGCTCTGTTGTGAAGAAGAGGAATTGGTTGGAGGTGTGCTTTTTTGTTCCTTGTTTTGTTTTCCTGTTTGATTTTGATTACCTGCTGTTGCAATTGGCGTAGTTTCAGAGGACTGATTAAAACTATTCAACCCGGCTTTTAAATCCGCGAAAATTGGCCGCAGTCCCGCATCAAATGCTTGTCTGTCACCTTGAAGTTGTGAATTTTTTAAAAAATTACCGTCAGCCAGTTGTAATAAATTATTAATTTTGTCAATTTGCTGCTTCAATCCAGGCTCATTTTGATATTTTACTGAAAACTTCTGAAATGATTCCTGAAATCTTGTTAACTCTTTCTCGGCAGCAAAATACGGAGGATTCTGCTGAAATACTAGGTTTTCAATCGCCGCAAGTTCAGCTTTTAACCCTAGAATATCCGGCGCCGGAGTTGTCGCCGGAGTTGTCCCATCGCCATTCGGCGTGGGTCTCAAACCGCAGCCACCCAGCAGACTTAACAGAAAAACTGTCATCAAGCCGTTAGTTAGTAATCGTTGTCTCTGTCTCGTTGTTTTCATTCTTCTCTCCTCGCCAAAAAATATAACAGCCATTTTAAGTAGGTGGGCAGAAATAAATGCACCAAAGACCATATCAGAAGAAAAACTGTCATTCCCGCGAAGGCGGGAATCCAAGGATTTACGGCGGGGAACGAAAAGTGCAATTAATTATGTTCAGCTACTTAGTCCCAAAATAAACGGAGGTTCGCCCCTACTGATATCCGCGAAAAACCGCGATTCGCGCAGCGATCCGATGAAGCGGAAGCGCTTCTTTTTGACTGTGTAATATAGCTTCGGTCAGTTAGTTAAGTTCTGCATTTCAGTCTTTAACTCGTAAACTCAAGCTCACCTTTTTCTATCAGTTGCCATTTACCCGACCCCAAATTGGTAACTTTAGCGGGTTTAATCAGGGTAAATTTGGTCAAATTTTCTTGATATTGATGACATTCATATAAAGCAGAAAGGGCATAGTGATCACCTTTCAGCTTCAGCTTAGTATCTGGTGGAAATAGCCAAGTATTAGAACTTGAATTTACAACCCAATAGCCACCAGTTTTTGTAGTATTCTCAAGAATAGCAGGACTTCCTTCACGCATATATGCATTATAATCCGTCCCAGTAAAGTCAACTGCCGCAGCTTTACGGTTTTGTAAACTTTTTGGGTTTTGGTTATACTCGCCAACCAACCTTTGAATATCTGCGGGAAGAGGGGAACTGCTAGAACTGTTTGACTGTGTACCTATAGATAAACTAGAAATTACTGAATTTGTTTGATATGAATTATCATTGCTGCTTTGTATACGGTTGAATTTGTTTAGCTTTTCTTGTAATCCATCTCGTTCTTCTTGTAATTTATCTCGTTCTTCTTGTAATTTATCTCGTTCTGCTGTTACTTTTGTTAAAGCACTGTTTACTTGGTCAAGCTTTTGCTGAACATCTGTCAACTTTCGATCGCGTTTCTCTAATTCCCCTTGATTGGCTGCATTATTATTTCTAATACTTTGTTCTAAATTGTTATAGTTATTTTTTAGGGTTTCATGTTCTTCTCTTAAATCATTGAATCTTTGTTCTAATTGGTTATATTGAACTAAACTTACAGCATTAGTATGAGAGTTTAACAACTTATCTAGCTGCGCTTTTAAGTCTCTAATCTCATCAGATTGAGTTCCTTTTTCACTTTGCAACAGATTAATGTGATCGCGCAGGTTTTGCGTTTCTTGATTAAGTTCTCCAATTTGATTTAAATATGATTGGACTAAGTTGTTATCATACGATGAAGTGCGGCTCACGGCCCCAGAAATGGAACTGGGAATACTTGCAATTTCTGTTTGAATGCTATTAAGGGTTGTCTGTAAAGAGCTTATATCGTACTTGGTGGGCGAATTGTCGGAAAAATTTGTAATTCCTGAAGAAAGTTTATTAAATTCTGCTGTTAAAACATCGATTTTGTCAACAAGTTGCTTTAATTGACCATCACCTTTATTATGCTGTAGGTTATTTTGCTGAGGCAGTGTGTTTGCTTGAGGATTTGTTGCGGCTGGGTTATTAGAATTTCGCCGACCATCTCGTCGCTGATTAGATATCTCTGCTGAGACTTTCATTATCCCCACGACCAATAAAATGGTAAAACCTGTGGCCAAAAAGTTGGCAAAAATCACCTGTCCAAATGTCAACCCAGATTGGCGATCGCCTTGACTGTCGCTCTGTGTTTTTGAGGTATTGGTTGGAGGTGTGCTTCCTTGATCCGTGATTGGTTTTTGTGCGTGATTTTGAGGAGTTGTTGTTCCACCTTGCGGAGTTTTAGATAACTCAGTAAAACTATCCAACCCTGCTTTTAAATCAGCGAAAATTAACCGCAATTTTTCATCAAATTCTGCCTTCCTCTTTTGAAGTTCTGAATCATCCAAATAACTTTCAACATCCTTCAATAAATCGCTAATTTTATCAATTTGCCGCTTTAATTTATTATTATCTTTATATTTTTCTGAAAACGCCTGAAATGATTGCTGAAATTTTGTTAACTCTTCCTTGGCAGCAACATACTGAGGCTGCTCCTTAAATACCAGTTTTTCAATCGCCGCAAGTTCAGCTTTTAACCCTAGAATATCCGGCGCCGGAGTAGGCGCCGGAGTAGGCGCCGTAGTTGTAGCCGTAGTTGATGGCTGCGAATCATCACCCACATTGCTTCCATCGCCATTCGGCGCGGGTGGCGGAACGCAGCCACCCAGCAGACTCAACAGAAAAACTGTCACCAAGCCATTAATTAGTAATCGTTGTCTCTGTCTCGTTGTTCCCATTCTTCTCTCCTTGCCAAAAAATATAACAGCCATTTCAATCCCAAAACAAACGGAGGTTCGCCACTACTGATATCCTCCCGACTTCCCTGAATTCTTTTCAAATCAACGTCTACTTTTTCTTTAATCTTCTCCCAGAGTTTGTCCTGACTCTGTGAAGACTGAGAACTAGGCTGAGATTTATATTCCTTCAGTGGCGTGATACTGGTAATTCTCAAATCCTTTAACGCTTGATGAAAATCCTCCAAGAAAGCCTGAAGAGTGCCTAATTCTGGAACCTCAAAGTTGTTAACTTGATCTGGCAAGCGAATTCGCTCATAAGCTCCTACCGGCTGTCCGTTGACTACACATTCTTCCCCGGCAAATACTTCATTTTCATCCTCTGCCTCCATTCCTTTTAATTTGGTGTTTTTCTGATTCTGATCTGCTACTAAACCACAAGCGACTTCTGCTTTAGGTTTTTCGCTCAAACGAGTGTCTTCTCCTGTAGCTGGAAAACCGGATCCTTTACTGAGCATCCGACGGAGCAATTTATTGACTTCGGAAGCATTGCTAAATTGACCAGAATCATCAAGCCAGTGCAAAAGTCGAGAACCATTGCCACCAATTAGAACGGGAGTAACTTTTTGCTCCTTGCTCTTTTCTTCTAAATATAAACCTTGAAGGATAATCCCCACATAATAGTACAGACCCGCAATGCCGATCGCCGCCCCTTGGACAATTTCCTGCAACTCTGGGTCATCTTCTAAAAAAGAACGTTTTGCTTTCAGCCACTTTTCACCCTCAGCCAGCAATACGCCATCTAACAAAGCATAGAGTCGCTCCGCAGCTTTTGACTCGCCTTTGCTATCTGAGTCAGAAATTCCTAGGCCAAATTGTTCTTTGAGAAACTTAGGCTTGCGCTTCATAAACTGAGAGAATAATAATTTCCCTCCTAGCTCAACAGAGCATTGATGAACGATGCGATCGCCTATCCAAACAGAAATATCTGTAGTGCCGCCGCCTAAGTCAATGCAAGTAGTGTAAGCAAACGATTGACGTTCTTCAGACTCAAAATAGTGAGCCAAAGTGACGCTTTCGGTGCGGTAGTACCGTCCTTTTACTGTCGGCAACCATTGGTGGGCAATTCCTGTTTTATTCGCTAAATCTTGAATAATCTGATCCCATTTCCCTCGGTATATACTTTTATGCTTTCCGGAAAAAGCCGTGGGATAGGAAATCGTCCATTCGATCGCCCTGACATGATTGTTCGCCGCTTCGGCGGCAATTACCAAAGCCAAATGCTTTAAAAATAGCTCCTTGTAAGGAATGTCCTCGGCTTGCCACTTCAAATCGGTTTCAATATGATTTTCTTGCGGATTGAACTTGTAAATATCTTCAGGAATGTAAATCCGTCCGTCAAAAACCGGATTAGCTGTACCTTTATTTCCCAGAGTGGTTAGCACCGTAGCTAAGGGGAAATTTTGTCCTCTTGGCGGAGTAAAATACTTATACAGATTCCCAATTCTAGCAGCGCCGCTAGTTTCGGTTACTTGAAGCAATAAAGGAGACCAAGTTAGTGGCTGGGGTTCTCCGCGATTCGGCTTATAGTAAACATGGGTGAACGAAGTGCCAAAATCCACTCCCACTCTCCAAGTTTTATTTGGATCTTCAACCCCAACTTTGGGAGGAACTTTCAGCAAAATTACTCCCAGCAAAATTACTTTCTTTGGTTCAGATTGATGCCCCTTTGGTTCAGATTGATGCTGATGCTCATTCTGGCAAATCAGATAGGAAGGGAATTCGGTCAAACGAGTAATTTGAAAATCGACCAATTCTGGCGGATGAACTTGGGCAACTCCTTGCGGAAATTTTACCTGAAAACTCAGGTCATCCTTATTTATGCGGTCATCTTTGTAAAACGCATAGTATTCAGACCACTGAGGCAACTCAGGCGTCACGACAAAATTTGGCCATAGTTCCAGAAATGGAATAATTTCTACAGCATTTTCTGCGGCGATCGCATAATCTTTAGTCACCTGATATGTTCCCCCAGAGAGAGGAAGCTTAATTGTGACTCTAACTCCAGACTGCGACTCAATGACAACTGGTTGCAACTCCAGAATTTCGTTCAATTCCGTAGCGCTAAAATAGTTCAGCAGCTTGGGATTAATCGGTAATAAAGGAGTTAATCGCTCCTCGCTATTATCTACTATGTAGGTTAGGTCTGCCGTTCCCTGGGGCAACTGTGCTCCCGGAAGTTGACTGTCTCCCTTAATAAAATAGAAATCTGCTAAAAACAAGTCGGCTTCGGTCAAGTATTCTCCTTTATAATTGCGGAGAAACTCATCTCGATTAAATCCCTGCAAATTGCCGTCAGCAATCCAAATATCTTTGGCAGCTTGATAAGACCATTGTCTAGTTAACTCCTCTGAATCTGGAATAAACAAAACTTGTGTACCTGCCACCTGAATTCGAGGCATTAACTGAACGCTGGAAGGTCTTGGTTGCGGTACGATCTGTTTGTCCAGAGCTTTTAAGGCGCCGCCCACAAGAGGAACCCCAAAATATTGCCGAGCACTTCTGGGCCTTTGTTTTTCTATGGGAGGATTTGAACCCAAGCTGTTCGCCAGTTCCTCTTGAAATTTAGCGATCGTCCCCTGAATTATCACTGAATTTCCTGAATGTTGATTTAACTCAGTTAAAAGATCCCTAAGCCAATACCAAAGTTGAGTTTTTTCGTCCGCAGTTAAATAATCGTTGGGTTGAATTGGCGACTGTAACTGACCGCTTGTTCCCCAAGGAATTTTTGACCAATCGGCACTTTCTGCCGAACAAATTAGGGTGGCCGGAGAAGTCATCCCTACCGCTTTACCTTCGAGTAAGAATATATACAGATGTTCCCAAGGATTCTGGTTTCGATCGTCTAATTGATAAAGGCTATGTTGGGCATCAGGAATCAGGTCTCTGAGTCCCTGTACAAATGGATCTTGCTTATATTTATCATCGCTCAACTTTAAAAATTGCGCTTTTAAGTTCAATCCCTGAACTTGAGCAAGGGCGATCGCCGCCAGCATCCCTTTCCATTCTGCTTTTATTTTTTGATGTAGGGGATGATATTCGTCCCGTAAAATCATCTCCACTAATAAAGGACGCGCCCACATATCGGGAATGGAACTGACAGTTTTTTGCTCATTGCCAGTCGAGCGTAATTCCAGACTATCGGCAATTTCCCTAAAGGCGATCGCAGCTTGAGCCTGCCATTTCCCCGCTTCCCCCGGTGAAATTTTGTTTTGGGGATTTTGTGGTGGCAATAACAAAGAAAAAAATTGATTATTAGGCATGATCTGAACTTGCTAATTTTTGCTAATTTTTGCTAATTTTTGCTAATTTTTGCTTAAGAGTTTTCTTGAATTGTGCGGTACAATGCTTTGGCTAATCCCACGACGCCGCGATTGGGCGGTTGAATTTTCGTCGCCATTTGGGGCAACTTTCGTAAAACATCGTTCATAGATTTACCACTGCTGTTTTTGAGCAAATTGCTAAACTCATCTCTAACTTCTTTGCTGTAAGTCTTGAGGTTGACATCACCTGCCTGATGTCTTCCAGGAGGATTCTCGACAAAACTATGAACATTAAACAGTTCCACTCCAGTTTCCGAACAGTGAATCGTGGCCAACCATCGTAAATAATCTTCACACCACGCTTCAACTTCCCGGCGCCGATCCTGTTCTGGCTCACTCTTAAGTTCAGCGCTATTAAAAAACTTTAACGACCAAGGAACAGCATTGGGCCGCTTGCTTTCGATCGCATATTCCAAATCGGGAACGATCGCATACTTCCAGACAAAAGCAAATTGAGCCGCATTCAGCAGTTTTTGCCTAACTCGATCTCGATCTGGGATATCGCTCCATGTCACCGCGCTTGCTGTTTCGCGACTGGTCAGAACCACTTGATTTCGCCCAGCGTCGTTGTTTAGTAAAAAATCTCGCAACGCCAAAGCTGCATAAAGTTCTAAAAAATGAGGCTTATTGCGCTGTTCTCTGCCTCCGGTACTAAAAGAAACCTCAGTCAACTGAGGGGTTCCCAGGAGGTAAACTCGATCGAAATCTAAATTTTTAGTCGCATAGTATCCTAAAGCTGCTTCACTGCTGAGAACAAATTCTTCAGACTTCGCATAGATTTTGTCTGGCTGAGATTGACCCGACGGTCTAAATTGAAAATAAGGCAACATCAGCACCCCGCCCACCTTGACGCGATCGCGCACATTTTTGGCGGTTAAATCATTTAAAAGCAATCGGCCCAAAGTCGGAAATCCGGCTGCCCCGGTGCCGCCAAAAATCGAACCGCAGAGAAACACCCTCGGTGCTTTTGCTCCGCGTTCATCCTCCACAATTTGGTCGATCAAATTTTGCCAATTCTGTAGATTCTGCGAATCTCGGCTCAACTGAGTCATAAACGCCGCCCCAACTGCGGGACGACCATGAAATCCCTCTCTCAGATCGTCATTTCTTTCTTCTAAAGGATATAAAACATCAAACAAATTACGCACTGGGCTATCAGCGGCATATCTATCGTATTGAAAGGCATCCCCAAGTTTGACTCTGGCTTGGGTAAACGGAGACAAAAGACCTCCTTGAAATTGCTCGATTTCTGACTGCATCAAAGCCAAAGTATTATCTTGACCAATAATTTCACTACATTTCTGATAAACCTTCAGAGTTTTATCGGCAGCGGCGATATTGCCGTTGCCTTTATCTGGATCTAAAGATAAAACTTTAATTTTTTCTAATTTGCCGTCTGGAGTTGAATAAATTCCTGCCGCCGCTAAATGGGCAACCGCTTCGACAATTTTGGCACCAGTTCCGCCAATAGCGATAATATACAGAGTCATCAGTCTAGTTTATCCTCAAAAAACGTTGCAACCACTGAGCACCGGGAACTACATGAGCCAGCATAAAAGGGGTACTCACTGCTGTAGCTAACCAATGATTAATCACCATAATCATGACTAAACTGCCTAACATCCAGGGAATTGTTTGGGGGATAGTTTTTCCGTAAATATACAGAGATGCACCAACAATACAGATAGCGACGGTGAATATTAGCCACCAAACAAGTTTGGCTGGTTTTTCATCTTCTCTCGAAGAAAATTTAGGTTCAAGCTGAAAAGCAGCGATCGCCCACCAGAGTAATGCCCCGATCAATGAAGCCCAAAATACAATCAAAGCGGCAGGATTATAATGATACTTCACAAACCGATCTGGACGAACTGCTGTCAAAGGAATCATGCCGGTAGAAAATAGCCAACCGCCTACCTGAAGCAAAATAAATCCCAAAACAACTGCTAAAAATAAGCGAAATACTTCCCAGGCTCGCTCTTGAATATGGGTCATGCTTTGAACAAGGGATTAGTGTTTTATCGAAAGTTATCTATTCTTAATTAATAATTTTTTTGACTTTAAATCTAGTAATTTGTTATTTTATTACAGTGATAATACATATTATTGTTTTTTTTTCTGTATATTTTGTTACATTTTACAAAAATTTACATTTTAAATTTATCGCTGCCTGCGAGGGAGCAAGGAACTACCATGAACAAAGCCATCTATGCTGTAGGAATCACCATCCTGTCCTTAACTCTGACTGGGTGTATCAAGCAAGATAACTGGGAATGCAGCCTACCGACCAACGGGGAACTGCAACATCAGGCATCAACATCAGGATCGATCACCCCGATCGTTCAAATAGACGGCACCCCATCCATGCAAGGGTTTGTTAACATTCCCGACAGCCGCTATATCCGCACCCTCCGTCTGCTGGACATGGCGACCACCACTGCCTTTTCCCAGTCTCAACCTCCCAGATACTATCGTTTTGGCCTCAACCGAACGCGCTTAAGCAAAGAAACATCTACTCGAATTGCCCAAAGTTCTTGGTTTTATGACGGCAACAGCGCATCCCTGCTTGATGCGCGAATTGACAAAGCGGTGGAACCGATAGACGACACACCAGTTAACGAAGTTTATATTGTTGTCACCGACTTGTATCAACAAGAAGGGGAAATGACGGCGGTACTCAATAGCTTAAAAACCAACTATTTAGACAAAGGGTATGCCGTAGGAATTTTGGGAGTGCGGAGCGAATTTGATGGCATTGTTTACGACGTCAGCTTGAGAGATCAGTATTTTGATTATACGACGAATTCTAATAAGCCGGAAACCTTCCACCCCTTCTATGTAATGGTTTTGGGGACTTACGAAAATGTTGCCAGTTACTTCGATCGCCTCAAACAAGCCAGCCAAAGTGATGGACTCAACTTTAGCGATGACCAATTTGTAATTTTTTATCATCGCCTAGTAGAACAACCCTCATTCTTAAACATTGAATCGGATATCTTGAAATCAAATCTAGCAGGAATTGAACGTCAAGTCACAATTAATGATGGCAACGTGATGCTCCTGGTGCCAAACGAGCGAAACATCGAACGGCTGATGTTCAAAAATACTGACTCCGCTGAACAATCGCAAGGTATTCAGTACGAATTTGCATACAATCCTTTACCTTACGTTTTATCTGTATCCCCTGATTTTCAGCTAAAATTAGGCGGAACATTTAATAATGATAGCCCCGATTTTGAGGATATAGATCAAAATGCCGTAGCAGAATTTATGCAAGCCAGTAATTGGAATATTCAAGAAAATACCATAGATTTTTCTATGTTGTTTAATTCCCCAAAGATGGAAACAGGTGTTTACAAAATTACTGTGGATGTTGTGCCAACATCAATCACCGGACGAAATTGGTGGCCGAAATGGAATTTAGCCGAAAAAGATCAATTTGATGGCTCAAAAACTTATAATCTGCTACCATTTCTAGAGCAGTTGCAAGCAATCACTTTTCAAAAAATTAGCGAATCTCCCGATGGGAAAATTGCTAAGTTGTGCTATGTCCTGCATAAAGAGAGGTAAAACAGGGGGTTCAGAAACCCGGTTTTTTAATTAAATTTTGGGGTTTGGGCAAAATTTATGGCAAAAACCGGGCCTATTGGGTTTATATTTTGTATAGTCCTACATATAGTCCTACAAGCGCGATCGCACTTAATGCCATGTATTGCCCAATGCAACTAGACTGTAAATCCATGACCGGGGTAATTCACAATTGCCCTAACCTCAAACAATGCCTGGAAAATTCGCCCCTAGATCGGCAAGAAGCTTTTCGACTGTACTTTCTCAACCTAAACATCAACCCTGACGATATCGACATTTACGTCGATCTCCCGGATGCGAGTTTTCTGTTTTCCTCGTTTTCCCCCAGACAGCAGTTTAACTATAACCGGGATTATCGCACCAGAGACACGATTATTTTTGGTCAACCAATCGATTGGCAAAATGGTGGAACGGGTGGAATATCTTACTTTTATACCCTCACCGTTGAACAATTGCAAGCATTAATTGAGCAAGGATTTGCCGACCCCGAAGACAGACAAAATTCCTCCCCCACAATTGCCGAATTTTTGGCCTTTGCCCAAGCCCAAAAAAGCCAAGGATTTGACTTTACCTTTGCGGGCTATGTCGTCTCCCCAGACCGTGAAGATTACCGCGTTAGTATTGATGGCATTGAGTGGCGCGGTGATGTTGGTCATCCGGTAATCTCCACTTTTGAAATATTCGCTGAAGATGCCGATGAATTAGAACTTAAATCCAACTTTCTCCGCGCTTGGTGGGATTAAAGCCCGTGGTTTCTCCGGTGCTTGACTACCCTGTTTCCTCCCCTAAAAGATAACTAATAACTAATAGCTAAAAATATCAACTTAAAATCCTCGATCCATTAATGCCTCTGCTTTCTCCTGGGTGGACTGACTATATTGACGATAAAGGGCAGTGCGATTTTTCGCCGTGTCATATCGACTATGATCCGGGGGCACCGATGCCATCAATTTAGAAGCTTGATCCCAAAGGGCGGCGATCGCCAACCAATCCTCAGCAGTTTGGGCATTCTTTCCCTGACTGGACGCTTGTTCGGCCAAACGCACCGCCTGAGCAAAATTTTCTGTATAATCGGGAGTCGGTGCGGCAATGGTCGCGGACGGAACCGTAGCCTCAGAAGGTGTCGGTGGTTGAATTTGTTGGGGCGACGTTGACAATTGTTGGCGATTTTGATTTTGATACCAAAACCAGCCCAGCCCTAAACTCACCAAAAAAGCAAAACCAGCCCCCACCATTAGAGAATTCAATAGTTGCCGTTGTTGACGTTTTTGTTCTGCCACTGCGGAAGATGTAGTCAGACTCAAAAGCAATTGACGCGGGTCTGTTGGCTGAGTGCGGATATCTTCCAGCAAGCGCTTCAGCATATTGGGCTTGCGTAAAATAATTTTTTCTGACCACAGCAATTGATTCTCGGGATCTCGCATAATTTCTTCCAACCAGAGAAGCTGTTGCTCGCGCACCAATCGACTATTAATATTGACGTGGTGAATATTCTTCGGCGATAAACCTTCCAAGATTTCCCGAATTTCCTCCACTACCGTCGATTGCGGTAAAGCCGCCTCGGTGCGAGCCTCACAAAGAATTTGTAGCACTCCTTCAGACAAAACCGCACGGGTTCTGACCCCAGAAGCGGCTAAGTTTTCATTAAGCACTTGTATAATCGCCGCCACACTGCCTTGGCGAGCTTGTTTAGCAATATCATCAATAGAAGCTATCATCGTTAAATTCCGGAATAATTGATTTAATGGGTTATCAAAAGGCGATCGGCTTTCAGCACTCAGCAGTCAGCGTTTCGCGAAATCATCAAGATCGGTGATAGCACAGAATTTAATGACACGGTAGAGCAGAATCAACCAGCGAATTGCTGACCTCTCATCACTGACAGCTAATTTTGTACGGAAACAGTAAATTGATTTAGATAATAAACCAAATTATACCAATTTAAAAAATTATCGCTAAATTACGAGGTTATACCATTTACAAAAATTCAGCCAACGGCCCCTAACATTCGTAGGGTGGGCAAAAGTTTTTGCCCACCCTACCATATATGATGGTGAACCGCGATCGCCCGACCTTGAATACCACCGTGGATTTCCCATAAAAAGAGGGGCAATTATATAATTGCCCCTAATTAAACCAAATTAGACAATAGCCAAATTAGACAATATTAGACAATAGCCAAATTAGACCATGTGCCTGAACCCTAACGGTCTAACTAATTTTATTGGGCTGCAATGACTACACCGGCACTTTCATTAGCCATATTATCCACAGCACATAAGGCATAGGTTCCCGGATTCACCCGTAAATTGTTGACATTTGCGGGGATAATTCTGGCCAATTGCCAACTATTTCCTTGACGCTGGTACAAACTCCAAGAACGAATGTCATTAGAAGTAGCTGGATTCCAACTAATTTGCCCAGAACTAACTTGAATTCCCGTGGGCGGTTCCGGGGGAACTGCATCTAACCAAGGCATTGTTGGTGGTAATGCTGGTTGAGAGAACAGATTTGTTTTGAATCGTTCATTCACCCCTAGCCAATTATCTCTCAGCACTTTGGCACTGTACAATATATTGCCCAGGGACAATCTATTCACCTCTTGACGAGAGAGTTCCACTTGTCTTTCAAATTCAGAAATTGGCCAAGAAGTTCCATCAAGTTTACTGAGGAAATTACCGGCATAAATATGACGACGCATGGGGTTATTTTCCACCCACCATTTGAGTAATACAGGATAACTTTGTTGCGGGGGATCGATGCGCCAGTAAAGTTGCGGGGCGAGGTAGTCTAACCAACCTTTTTCTAACCATAATTTTACGTCAGCATAAAGACTCTCATATTGATCTAGTCCGACGATTCCGGGTGCTTTTCCGGGGCGATAAATGCCAAAAGGACTAATGCCAAATTTGACATGAGGTTTCTCGGATTTAATTCCTTCCCAGATGCGTTTAATCATCAGATTGACGTTTTCTCGCCGCCAGTCTGCCAGGGAAAGAGTACCCCCAGAACTCCGATAAGCGTTATAAGTTTTGTTGTCAGGAAAGGGTATTCCCGCTTCAGGATAGGGATAGAAATAGTCATCAATGTGAATGGCATCGAGATCGTACCGACGCACTATATCCATAATCACATTGTAAGTCTGGTCTTGGACAACTTTCGCCCCCGGATCCATCCAAATTAATTGGCCATATTCATAGGCATATTCGGGATAAAGTCTGGCCATATTATTGGCCGCTAAGGTGTAGCTGGTGGCGTTTCTTGCCCGGTAAGGATTCAACCAAGCATGGAGTTCGATATTCCGTTTATGACTTTCAGCGATCGCAAATTCTAGGGGGTCATAAAAGGGGACGGGGGCTTTGCCTTGTTGTCCGGTTAACCAATAACTCCAAGGTTCGATCTCGGAGGCATAAAAAGCATCTCCTGCCGGTCTAATTTGCAAGACCAAAGCATTCATATTTAACTCTTGGATCCGGTCAAGAATTTGCAGCAGTTCGGCTTTTTGCTGGTCTACGGTGAGGTCGGGACTGGAAGGCCAGTCAATGTTAGCCACGGACGCGACCCAAGTGCCCCGAAACTCCCGTTGGTGTTCCACACTCACTAGGGTAAACATATTATTATTTACCGGATTTTGAGTTGGGAAAGGTGGTTGATTTTGTGGTTGATTTTGCTGATTATTTTCCGTGGGCAAGGGTAGTTCATTCTGGGTTTGAAACTGCCAATCAGAATAAGAAGGGGATGGCGGTTGAGAATTTTCTGGCAGATCGATCGGAATTGGATAGGCATAGACTTGAGTCACGGTTATGGCTACCAAGACTAAGCAACCGGCGATCGCTAACTGAGGCTTTAATTGAGAGTTTTTCCAGCGCCGAAAAACCCGCTGTTGCAATAGCCAAAGGTCTGGGAAAATCCCCAGCACAAAACGGATCAAGGCTGACTTTTGTGTAAATTTATGCATTCTTCTGAACATTTGGCGGATCCAATTCATCCGGTAGTAATTCCCTCTGGCGGTTTTAAACTGTAACATTTGATTAAGTTTACCCAAATTTGGGCAGAAGTTGAGTTTTTTTTTCGGACTCAGTGAGTCTGGACTGAGAGGTGTCCCCGTTGACTGGAGTCGTTCTGTTTCGGTTCCAAGCCTCATTTTTGGCCATGTTTGGGTGATTGCTTTGGACTCCGAGGCATTGGGACTCCGAGGTATGATGCTGAGGCATTTTTGCCATGACAGAAACTACGGCAAATCCCCCAGGAAATCCCGAAGCTTTGGCAAAATTTAACTGGGGAAAGAATTACTATGATATTTCTCCGGGGAATTGGCGATCGCTTATTCGGTGAAAAAATGGGCTAAAAATTTTTATGTTTCCTGCCAATTGTGACGGCAATTCATAAATAAATGCCTAAATAATTAAAGACACGGCATCGCCTGTGATTTTGACAAAACATCAGGGGCGCAATGCTTGCGCCCCTACAACATAAATTTATTTGCTGTAGGGGCGCAAGCATTGCACCCTTAGATAATTGTACTAATCTTAATTCAAGTAACTATAATCACAGTTATTTTGTAGTTTACAAATCTGAATATTGCTATCAATCGATCGATAAATTAAAGCTAATTAAATGTAAATCGGGAGATTAATTACATACATATAAATATGAATTATGGTATTAACAAATAGTCGATATAAGTTACCAGTAATTACATCTGAGTATCTGTTAAAATTGCTCCATCAAGTCTAGCGGTTTTTAAATAGGCTCCAGCCAGATTTGCCTGACTTAAATCGGCCCCTCTAAGATCCGCTAAACCCAGAAAAGCCCCGCTGAGATTTGCTCCTTTCAGCATCGCCCCTTTCAGGTCAGCAGCAAATAACCAAGCCCCGCTTAAATTCGCATCCTTGAGGTTGGCTTCACGCAGATTAGCATTTTCTAAATCCGCATCGATTAAATCGACTTTTTCTAAGCTGATTTTGGCTAAATTAGCATTCATTAATTGCCCTTCATGTAGAGAAATTGACCGAAAATTTCTCTCGCCAGATTTATATCTTTGAATCAGTTCTTCCGCTTGCATATTCCTGTTTCTCTCCCATTTAGTAGTCTGTGTAACTACTTTAGGGAAAATTTTAGGGAATGTGCCACTTAAACTAGCCACTTGCTTAAGTGGCACATAATTGCCTAAGACTGAGAGGATAAAAAAGGTTTAATCGCGAAGTCCCCCAATGTGACAGTAAAACTTTGCGGTTGTTGGGTGGCGGTAAAATGGATTGTCACTTCACAAGCAACCGCTACGGTTAGGGTGACTAAGTTTCTGGCTAAGGGATATTCACAGATATCATCGTTGGTCGGTGAGGGGACGCGATAATCTTCGTTCCAGATAATTTCTGCGTAGTCACTGGCCATGCCAATATGTAAACAAGGAATGTTAGCAGTGGCACAATAATCTTTGACTGCTTGACGGCCAATGCTATTGTCAAAGGTATCAATGACTAATCCCGGTTTACCAATGAGTTGACTGGCATTTTGGGGGGTTAATTCTTTGGCTTGGGCTTCGACTTTTACCCCTAAAGCGCGGTAAAGGCTATTGGCTAATATTTTGGCTTTAAAGGCGCCAATATCCGAGCGATAATAAGGTTGGGTGGATAGGTTGCGTTCTTCGATGCGATCGCGATCGATGGTTTTTAGCTGAGTAAAGCCAGTCCGGGCTAAACTTTCGGTGATATTGGCACCGAGGGCTCCGGCGCCGCAGATCGTCACGGGCAATGTTTTTAGTTTTGCCATGACTTCGGGAGTTCTATAAAGTTGTTCGTGAAAAAAGATCGACATTTTTTTTATTTTGGGATTAGGTTAGATTAATTTAGATTAATCTAATCATCGATCGCCCTCACTCAGAAATCAATCAATGGAAATTTGGCAAGTTGACTGCTATCGTCGTCCCCTGAAAAATGAATCGGGACAACCTTTATGGGAATTACTGGTTTGTGATGCCAGTGATTCAGCCCCATTATTTTCTAATTTCTGTCCGCAATCCGAGGTCAATGCTGATTGGGTGCGGGCGCAATTCCCGCAAGTTAATCATGGGAAACTACCGGATAAAATCCAAGTATTTCGACCTCAGAGTTTGAGTTTAATTGAGACTGTAGCCCAAAGCTTCGGGATTCCCGTAGAACCGACACGGCGCACTTTGGCTTTGAAGCGATCGCTCCTTGACAGGGCAAAAGAATATCCCAGCGATCCTCGTTATATCCGAGAAAATTATGAACCATTAGCCATAGATAAACCGCCTCCATTACCATTACCAGAAAACCTCTGGGGAGAACAATGGCGCATGGCAACGGTAAAAGCTGGGGATTTAATTGATACCTTTGCAGATTTACCGATTCCCGTGAAAGAAATACCCGAATTTATTACCCCGATTCATTTAGGATTAGCGTCAACGGTGGCCGTCCCTGGGATTGTGATTTATGGCGGTCGGTCATCGATGCAATTAGCCCGATGGCTGCAAGAAATTAATCCGGTATCGATTAATTATATCCCCGGTCAACCGGATGGATTAATCTTAGAGGCTGGTTTGTGCGATCGCTGGGTGATTGCCACCTTTGAAGACAAAGAAGTTGCAGCGGCTGCCCAAAATTATCAAACCCGGAAACAACTGATTAAAGGCTTACATTTTCTCCTGGTTCAACCGGATGATTCGGGGATGACTTATAGTGGCTTTTGGCTATTGCAAGATTAGCAACAAACTGGGTTTTTTGAACTAAATTCGGTTCTCAAGTAGGGGCGATTCGCGAATCGCCCCTACTTGAGCCAGCGGATTTGGTATTGTAAAGTTTCAATAAAAATATAGTCAGATATGGCAATTGTTGGTAATATATTGACATGAAACTATCAGACTATGCCAAACAAACCGGAATCAGTTATCGAACTGGAGGTGGTGGAAACAAGGAAATTTGACATACTTTCGGCAAGCTCAGTGGCCAGTTTATCATAAGAATGCATTAAAGGGAACCTATGACGATCAAGTTTAGGATCATTTAGCCGGGACAATTAGCGCACCGTTTGCAGCCGGTGAGCATAAAGAAATTGCTGTCAAGGCGATCGATGAGCGAGGCAATCAATTGTTAGTAGTCAAAAGTTTGTGAGGAAAATCACATGAAAAACATGGAAGCTTTTTTGAATGATCGGAATCAACCAAAACCGCAACCTTCTTTCCAAGAACCCGATCTTAAAAGTTTAGATGACTTTATTACATATTGCTCTATCTTCGATCCAACGATTTCGACGCAATCAGGAAGATTCATAGATCGGGCTAATTTATTGTTTTGCGATCGGCTATATCGAGATGAATTAATCATAAATTTATTAAATAAATTTAGTAATATCCGCTGTGCAATTGAAGCATTGGAAGATTTTATATTATTTATTTGCGATGCTCCATTATATTCCGAAAATCCGAAAGAGTATTCACTTAAAATTATTCAAAATCGATTTTCTAAAAAACCCAAATTAAATACATCGTGGAAAAAACTAAAAAACTCACAAGTTCATAGTCTGAAAACTTATGCTTATTTGCGATTTTCATTTGACAATGAAACGTTTCAAAGTTGGCTGATTTTAAAAACACCTACGAAGAATACTAAATATGCAAAATAACCAAAAAATATGATGGGCTATGGAAAGACTTTACCAGAAGCTGATTTAGAATTTCATAAAGCCAGAATAAAAACATTTACTAATTCTCAGATAATCATCGATTCTTTTATTGAACAAAAAATTCCGTTGACCAAGCAGCGAATGTTTGATACTTGCAAAAAAATCGACCCTATGGTTAACCCCAATACCGTTACATTCGCTTACCATGAAAATGGCTTTTCATATATTGAGTTATCTTATTTTGAATTGTCATGTCAATCAAATACTCATAAATTTACTCTTAATGTTGGGAGACAAAAAATTACATGGGAAGTAGTAAAAATTCTAGCTATTGAAGATGAAGAACACCCCGTAAATATCAATTTTTTAGGTAAAGGAAAAACATTACAAGAAGCAATTAATATGTGTGAAAATATCAAAAATGTATCAATAACAATAAAAAAATAGCTGAAAAAATTGCTTTAAAACAACAAGAAGAACTTCAACAAAGTTTAATGATAGATAATCTAGAAGGGGAAGAATTTTTCAATGATTTGATTGCAGAATATGGAGAAGATATTTTTCCCGATCGTGATTAATTTAGTAACAATAGCCTGATTATTAAGTAGGTGAACATAATTAATTGCACTTTTCTTTTCCCGACGTAAATCCTGGGATTCCCGCATTCGCGGGAATGACAGATTTTTAGCTAATAGACATCTCCAATAATTGCCAGTCACAAAGCCATATCAAGGCTTTATAGCTGATTTTTGGAGATGTCTAATCAATCAATATTTCTAAACGCGATAATCTGCGCCCGAAGATGATGCACTATCCAAATCGGCTGGTTAAATCGCTAATTCACTAACAACGATAATTTTTAATTCTGTTACCCGTTTCAGTTGCACGTCATTAGTTAAAAACGCCTCACAGCCAGCATCGATCGCGGCGGCAATTTGCAATGCGTCAGGAAGTTGCAGATTGTATCGGACTCTCACCCTTGCAGCCTCACGAGCGATCGTCAGGGTATTCTCCACAAACAGTACATCATCTCGTGTAAAGATAGCCATATATGCTTGTTCTAAATTCGTTAAGCCCATCTGCAACGCACCCACTAAGCACTCGGCAACCGTCACCGATCCCACTACTGGCGTAATCCCAGACTCTAATCGATCGAATATTGGATCGACCCGATCGATAAAGCTAGGATTCCGTTCTACAAAGTAAATGACAGGAGCCGTATCTAAAAACAGCCGCGATACCCCAGAAAGAGCCTCATCAATTCTCATCATTCGCCTCGCAAAACTTGGCTTCGATGCTCATCGGCTTCTCGTCGAGTACGCGAAACCCACTCTTGAGCATCTTCTCCCATCATTGGATAGGGAGCCATTCCTTTTAAATCGCTCCATCGAGGCTTGGGTCTGACGACCACCTCTGACTTTTTCAGCCCTTGTGCAATCTGTCGAATTAACTCTAAGCGCTCTTCAGGGGCTAGTTGTTCGACTTGCTGCAATAGCTGTTGTAGTAAAGGACTCATAACTCCAACCTCCAGAGATTTTCCCGATTGGCGCTTTCAGTAAACTGTGCGGCCAATTTTTTCGTCAACCGTTCCATCTGCCCAAGGGTGGTCGCCCCGCGTCCAGAAAAGTTGCACTTTTGATGGGAAACGGTATTAATATATATTAAATCACAACTAAAATTAATTGACTGGTGAATGATGAAAATTACTCTTGAGCCCCAACTAGAAGCAAAGTTAAAAGCAATTGCCAAGCAAACCAACAAAACCGAACAAGAACTTATTATCGAGGCAATTACAAAACATCTTCAGGAACTAAATCAATCCCAAAATTGCTACGATCTGGCTTTACAACTAGGGGTCATTGGCAGGGCTGAAAACCTTCCCGCCGATCTCAGCACTAACCCCAATTATTTAGAAGGATTTGGTCAGTAAATTATGAATAATCACGTCGTAGTTGATACCAGTCCTATTGTGGCGATCCTATCTCCAAGTGATAATTATCATAGAATTTGTGTTGAGACGCTCAAAACATTGCAACCCCCATTATTCACGACTTGGGCAGTGATTACGGAAGTTCTCTGGTTAATTCGAGCAAACAAAAAAGCAATTGAGACTCTATTCACAATGATAGACGGTCAACTCATCGCCATCAAGCCATTACAAAATGAATCAATTTTGTGGCTAAAAATTTTTATGCTGAATTATTACGATATGGGGGTTCAAATAGCCGATGCTTCTTTATGTTACTTGGCAGAATCCCAGAAAATAGACACCGTATTTACATTAGATAGAAAAGATTTTTCAATCTATCGAATTAATGGGAAACAGAGTTTATATATTATTCCTTGACCATCGGGCATATTTCATGTAAACCTCTATATTCCTGGCTTTTGGCTATTGCAAGATTAGCAACAAACTGGGTTGTTTGAACTAAATTCGGTTCTCAAAACCCATTTATACTCGTCGATATTAGATTTCGGATTATTCGAGTTTCATGCCGATTATGAAGCTGAATTAGTGGAAATATCTAGATTCAGATATGTTTTTACAAATATGACTACACCCGGTTAAATAATAGATAGATATCTACGTTTTTTTCCAAAAAACCCGCTGTAAACTACCCTAACCAATTTTCTAAGGTTAGCCCGTCAATTCTCAACATATCCGAGTCATTAGAAACCAAAATCATCTGATGATACATCCCCGTAGCAGCAATTAAAATATCAGGAAATTGGATGGGGGTTCCTTTGCGTCTTAAATCGGCGTAAATTCTAGAGGCGATATGAATAATCTCTATTTCCTCTAAAAATACAACTTGAATATCATGGCTACATAAATTTTCTAGCATGGCTAATTTTTTTGTCGCATTTACCGCCAGTAAACCCCCTTCGCTCTCAAAGTAAGTGATACAACTGATAAAGAGGCGATCGCCTTGTAAGTTACACTCTCGCCGTTTTTCAATTGCCTGGGGATTTTGCTTCAAAATGGCGGTTAAAATATTCGTATCCAATAAATAGTCCATTACCAAGTTCTCCTGACATCTTTAACAGCAGCTTCATATTCGGCAATTTGTTCGGGAGTCCAATCATCAAACAAATGAGACAAGGCTTCTCCTCCTAAGACGCTTCTGATTTTCGCCGTTAAAGTTTCATCGGACATAGTTTCTAATTGCGTGGCGGAAAAATTTTTGCTAAATGCCTCAACCATGACCTCGACCATTTCATCCCGATTCAAATTCTCAAACAATTTATCGGTCGAGAGAAAATGCTCCACAATCGGATTTACTCGATGTTTGAACATTTCTTTAGTTTCATTGGTGATTCCCCAGTTATTTGTTGACACCATATAATTAACTCCTTTTCTTTGTCAGACTGAATGTATTGTTACTATTCTAGCAAACTCATAATAAAATTATATTGGTTGTTGGTTGTTGGTTGTTGTTTGTTGTTTGTTGTTTGTTGTTTGTTGTTTGTTGTTTGTTGTTTGTTCCTCTGCTCCCCTGCACCCCTGCACCTCTGCACCCCTGCCCCTCCGCACCCCTGCCCCTCCGCACCCCTGCCCCTCCGCACCCCTGCACCAGAAGCTCCCCTGCACCATCCGCTCCCCTGCTCCTCGTGAAATAATTTTTTATCTGACAAACCGGGCTGGTTTGGCTTAAAGCACTTTCAAAAACCCACTATTGACGGCATCAAATACTCGATCTATTTGATATTTTTCCTCTGGACTAATCGATTCTTTGGCTAACAATGCTGACATCAGGAGATGTTGGTCATTCCTGGTAATTTTTTTCCATCTAAAGATCCGGTTGACGATGCTGTCCACTGAAGTTCTGGATATGTTGTTAGTCCCTGGCATATAGAATCCCTCTGAAGTCTATATCACAACTTTATCTTTCTATTCTTAAAGATTTTATAAAGATTTAGAAGCGATCGCGCTCATGGAAGTATTGTGATATTTTCTGGCAAACTTAGTGACAAAAATCACTGACACCATGTATTAACTGAGCAAATTTCCTATACAATAACCAAATATGTTGGTAAAAATTTGGTGACAGGAATTACTCATGGCACAAGCAAAAATTGGCATTATTGGTGGTAGCGGGCTGTACAAAATGGATGGCCTGACAGACGTAGAAGAAATCAAAATTGACACTCCTTTCGGCGATCCTTCTGATGTGCTGATTGTGGGCACATTAGAGCAAACTCGTGTGGCTTTTTTAGCGCGGCATGGTCGTCACCATACTTTCTTACCTTCGGAAGTTCCCTACCGGGCTAATATTTATGCCATGAAAAGTTTAGGGGTAGAGTATTTAATCTCCGCATCAGCGGTCGGTTCCCTGAAAAAAAAGGTGAAGCCATTGGATATGGTCGTCCCGGATCAGTTTATCGATCGCACCAAAAATCGGATTGCCACTTTCTTCGGCGATGGGATTGTGGCTCACATTGCTTTTGCGGATCCAGTTTGCGGCCATCTGGCTAAAATTATTGGCGATGCGGTAGCTAGTTTAAACTTACCCGATGTCACCCTGCATCGTGGGGGCACTTATGTCTGTATGGAAGGGCCGGCATTTTCCACCAAAGCTGAATCGCATCTTTATCGGAGTTGGGATGCCACGATTATCGGCATGACCAATTTAACCGAAGCCAAATTAGCGCGAGAAGCGGAAATCGCTTATGCCACCTTAGCCTTAGTCACGGATTACGATTGCTGGCACCCAGACCACGATAGTGTCACCGTTGATATGGTGATTGGCAATTTGCAACGAAATGCGGTGAATGCTCAAAAAGTGATTCAAGAAACGGTCAGACGTTTACACGCAAATCCGCCGATTTCTGAGGCGCACTCGGCGTTAAAATATGCAATTTTAACCCCTTTGAATCACGCACCAGCAGCCACCAAGGAAAAGTTAGCCTTGTTATTAAGTAAATATTTCGCTTGAAAATTTTACTGATTATTGGTTATTGGTTGCTGGTGATTGGTTGTTGGTTATTTGACCAAGCAATCAATTAATAATTACTCATCACTAAATGTAGGGTGGGCAAGAATTTGCCCACCCTACCATGTTTAGAGAATTTGCCCACCCGGCGATCGCTCTCGTCAAATTCGCAAATCCGCATCAAAATTAAAAAAAATTATAAAACCTATAAGAAAAAAACGATCTCAATTGGCGATTGGCGAAAATTCGCAGCACTTAGCCACGCCAACCGCAACAGGAGTGGGGTCTGTTTCTACCTGTGGTCAAAAATATTCCTAAAGATAAAAAAATCATTGCTTTTGATGACACACAAACCAATAGAATGTTATTCCGACTGGATAAAACAATAAGTGAAGCCAAACAGTGAAGTTATATATTTACCATACTCCTGAATTAACTCCGAGCGATCGCGTCCCAGATTGTGCGATCGCTGTTGATGTTTTACGGGCTACCAGTACGATGGCAACGGCCTTGAATGCAGGCGCCGAAGCCGTGCAAGTTTTCAGTGATATAAATGAGTTGATGCAAGTCAGTGAAGCTTGGCCTGCCCACAAGCGGCTGCGGGCTGGGGAACGCGGGGGCGCCCAGGTAGAAGGTTGTGACATGGGCAACTCTCCTTTTGATTGCACTCCAGAACGGGTGAAAGAATGCCGCTTATTTATCAGTACCACCAATGGCACCAGAGCCCTGCAATGCATTCAAAAAGCCCCCATTGTGTTGGCAGCGGCTTTAATTAATCGCAAGGCTGTGGTGGACTTTATTCTAGAGCAAAAACCAGAAACAGTCTGGATTGTTGCATCAGGTTGGGAAGGCAGTTTTTCCCTGGAAGATACGGTTTGTGCGGGGGCGATCGCCCATAGTTTGATTGCCGCTACAGGGTTGAACATTGGCGAATTCGCTGGCAATGATGAAGTGATTGGCGCGATCGCGCTTTATGAACAGTGGAAAGACGATCTCTTAAAACTGATGCGTTTAGCCAGTCATGGTCAACGTCTACTCAGACTTAATCGAGATGAAGACCTTAAGTATTGCTGCGATATGGATATTTTAGATGTGGTTCCCATTCAAAAAGAACCAGGGGTATTAGTGAAAAATTAATATTTCTTGTTGGTTGTTGGTTGTTGGTTGTTGGTTGTTGGTTGTTGGTTGTTGGTTGTTGGTTGTTGGTTGTTGGTTGTTGGTTGTTGGTTGTTGGGTAGGGATTCTTTGGTTGTTGGTTGTTGGTTGTTGGTTGTTTCTCTAACGAATAACGAATAACAAATAACAAATAACAAATAATTAACAAAAAATAACAAATAACTAACAACAAATAACTAACAACAAATAACTAACAACAAATAACTATTAACCATTAACGGCAATCTGTTCCATTAAATAGCGGGCAATTCGATGGGCGGCCCCTGGTTCGCCCATCCGTCTTCGGCCATTTTGTCTAATTAATTCCAGGCGATCGGGGTCACGAAAAAGCTGCTGGACGGCGGCGCCCACCTGTGAGGGACGATTGACTAAAATTAATGATGCCCCCAGTAACCGGCTTTGGGCTTCGGCAAAAGCCGGGGTAAATTGTGGGCCACGTCCGGAAATGGCGATCGCCGGTTTACCCAGACCGACAAATTGCTCCGTGGCAGTTCCTGCCATCGCGATCGCCAGGTCAGCTTTTTGTAGGCAAGAGACAAAACTTTGCTGAGTTAAAATTAATGAAGTATTTTTTTGCTGGAAATAGAGGGCATCGGGGTCTTTAATCCCTAACTCCGTAATTCCTAACTCAGTTGCCGATGATGGCTGAGGACTGGTTTGCAGGTTCCAGCCATAAATCTGGAGCACTTTTTGCAGAGGTTCTAAACTGACCCCAGGAGCGATCGCGCCCAGCAAAATTATTGGGCGATCGCCTAATGCCGCCAGCAAATCCGTCACACCGGCCATAATTATTTCCCAATTCTCTCCTGCTTCCGGCGATCGCGACCCAGGCAGCAGCACCACCACCAAAGGTCTTTGAGTTTCTCTCAACTCAGCATTCAATATTTTTTGGCGATCGTAAAATATCCCTGGGGGATTTTCTGCCTCCAAGTCATCCATCATCGGATTTCCCAAATCCAACGCGGGAATCCCGAATTTCTGTAACGTTGTCGTCGTCAAAGTATCTCTGGGAAAAACTCCCCTACAGCGTTTTTGCCGCATCAGCACCCGTTCCCACGGCAAATACACCGACCCAGACCAACTTTCCAACCGCTCAAACCAAGACTGACGGGGTAGCAGACCCACTTCATCCCGCAAATAATATTCTGATTTCGCCGTCCCCACAAAAGCATAGTCAGCCCCACTCAACCACGCAAACAAAAGGGGGACAATATCTCCCACCGCTAAAATAAATTTCTTTTCTGGCTTTTCTGAAGCAGAACCATCCTGTGCCCAAGCGCGAATTACTTTAATTTGCTCCCAAGTCAGTTTCAGCAAGCCACTTTGTAAATCTCCCCAAAGTTGCTGACCATCCATATAGATAAAACCACCGGAAGGCATCCGCTTCACCGGGCCGGCGATCGGTACTTGCTGGTTTTTGTACGCCAGTCCATCCCCGACCAAAGGCAAAGCCACGATTTCTGGAGGATCTGCTTGCCGCTGAAGTTCCTTGATAATGCGAAGTGCGATCGCATCCTCTCCATGACCATTACTTAAACACAGTAACTTCAATTTCAAATATCTCCATTTGTCCTATTGTTGGTTGTTGGTTGTTCTTGGTTGGTTGTTCTTGGTTGTTTGTTGTTGGTTGTTGGTTGTTTGTTCTTGGTTGTTGGTTGTTGGTTGTTTGTTGGTTGTTCTTGGTTAAATGCCCCTCTGCTCCCCCGCACTCTTACGCTCCCCCGCTCCTCTGCTCCTCTGCTCCCCCGCTCCCCCGCACTCTTACGCTCCCCCGCTCCCCCGCTCCTCTGCTCCCCCGCTCCCCCGCTCCCCACACCGATGGCGGCCCCACACCGATGGCGGCCCCACACCCACGACTCCTTGACAATTGAGAATTTTTTATTATAATAGAAAGTGCTAGGGGCTGTATTGGTTTCGACGGGAAATTGAAAGCTGGTCCTGTGATGCGGGCCGAGAGTGAGTCTCCTCTCGATAATCAAAGGCTCAAACAAAAAAGTAACTGCGAACAACATCGTTCCATTTGCTCGTAAAGCGGCCACTGTTGCTGCCTAATAACCTCTCATAGGTTCGAGCGTCTGTAGTTTGACTCCGTTAAGGACTATAGACCAACCCCCAACGGATGCTCTAACAAGATTACTCTGGTTGCTTGTTAGCTAAGACTTAACCATTGCATCCCATCATCCGGGATAATGGATGGTTCCCGCCTTGAGGATTAGAAAGGCTACGCCTGTGAACGAGTGGGAAGTTAATAGGTTTTTCGGAAAGCGGTTCGATTCCGCTCAGCTCCATTAACTATTAAATAAAGAAAAAAACCCCCGGTTTTTCCAAAAAACCGGGGGTTTTTTTTGCCGATAATTAACCGGCAAAAATCTACCAGTAATCAGGGACTTAAAATCCCCGGGGACACCAACCTAGTCAATCTTTACAAACTCTTATAAAATCTTGGCTCAACAGGATGTTTTTTATTGCTATATTTTTATTGCTATATTCTTATTGCTATAGTTGGAGTCAAATAACAATGAAACATCGCGGCGTCACAGTTTGGTTTACAGGGTTGAGTGGAGCCGGAAAAACCACCATTAGCGATCGGGTGGAACAATATCTCCGAGATAACCAATGCAAAATTGAGAGACTTGATGGTGATATCGTGCGGGAAAACCTGACCAAAGGATTGGGTTTTAGCAAGGAAGACCGAGATATCAATATTCGCCGCATTGGTTTTGTGGCACATCTATTGACTCGTAATGGTGCGATCGTGCTGGTTTCGGCCATTTCTCCATATCGAGAAATCCGCCGGGAAGTTAAACGCCAGATTGGTGATTTCGTTGAAGTTTTCGTCAATGCGCCTTTGGCTGAGTGTGAAAAACGCGATGTCAAGGGACTGTACAAAAAAGCACGGGCTGGAGAAATTAAACACTTTACGGGGATTGACGATCCTTATGAAGCCCCAGAACATCCGGATCTTGAGTGTCGCACTGACCTAGAAACTATAGACGAATGTGTCAATAAGGTTTTGCAAAAGCTTAAAGAAGATGGCTATATTGAATAGTTACAACCCATCCCTCAAGTAGCAAAACCCACATCAGGGGTGGATCGGGTTTTCTATGCCCTTGGGCGGACTGGGTTCTAAAGGCCACGGGTTTTAACCCGTGGCTGATGGATTAAATCTGAGTTAATTTAATCGATCCTTTTTTTGCCCAGGGCGATCGCTTAAGATAAAATTATATTGTGTCAAAATTTATTAATTGATTTCTGTATCCCCTTGTTGTGACAAAATCCTTCCTCACCCCTAACCCCTCTCAAGCAAGTGGGACAGGGGGAATCATATAGTCTGTGAATATGATGGAGAATATGATGGGACTGCTATAACGCAACCGCAGATATATTATCATACTTCAAAGACTCGATTAGCAATGACAGAATTAAAATACAGAATTAAAATAAATTAACTAGAAAATATGCTTGGCAAATCTATTGTAAACAACCGGATTTTTTGGGGATTTTCCATTCCCATTGTATTTCTGATAACTTTAAGCATCACTCTATATGTAAAGTCGCAAAACTCCTTAAAGTTTGAGCAAGAAACAAAACTGACCACGAATACCCTGTTAGAAGTGAACGATTTTATGCTTGAGATGGGCAGATTAGCGCGAAATGCCCGCAGCTATGTTCTCTTACCCGATCGCAAATATCATGGCCAAATTTATCAAGAAACGGCTAATTTATTCCCCGCCAAAATTAGCCAAATAAAAAACCTTGATTTAGCCATAGATAAGGCTAAAGAACAAAACAAAAAACAGTTTTTGTTAAATAATCTCATTCAACAAGGAGAAGCATTGTTCAATGATTGTGAAAATGCGCGAAGTTTGTTAGAACAAAACAAGCTGGTTGAAGCTAGGGAAATTATCGAGAATTTAAATCTGACCGCAATCGAGAATATTCAAAAAGAGTTAATCGCAGAAATTACCAAAGGTTACGCAATAAATCAAGGTAAATTTGCCGGGGCAAATGAATTGATGCTGGGGGTTTTGGTGTTGGCTACAGCTTTATCGATCGCGATTAGCATCACTCTGAGCCTGGTAATGACTATGCTGCGGAAAAATCAAAGGGAAAAATTATTGGCTCTACCGGAAAGTAGCTCCGAAAAAGATTTTATTCGATCTAAAGAGAAATCCCTAAACCATATAAGCGATCGCGATGAAAGTAGGCAATTACTTGACAGCTTTGAAGCGATGACAGACAGGCTAAGTTCTTTAATTGTGCAAATGCAAACTTCGGCGATGCAAATCACCAGTTATAGTCGAGAAATTGTCACAGTTAGAAATGAATTAGAAGCCCCGGAAATGCAAGATTGGCCATCGAATGCTCAAGTGGTACAAATCGCGCAAGAAATAGCCTTGAACTGTCAGCAAGTATCTCAGACCATTGATGAAGTGACCGCTATATATCAAGACCTGGCTAATACAGCCACGAATGGTCAACAAGATTTGGCGGTTCTGGAAAAAAATATGCATCAACTAGCCCATTACACGACTTCCCTCTCTTCAAAAATGGGAAGAATTACCGAAAAATCTAATAATATTAGTAGAGTGATGACAACGATTTCCCAGGTGGCCGATCGCGCCAATTTACTCTCACTAAATGCGGCCATTGAAACAGAAAAAGCCGGAGCTTATGGGGCAGGTTTTGCCGCGATCGGGCGAGAAATTCGCCAACTAGCTGACCAAACCGCCCTTGCCAGTTTAGACATTGAGCTTATGGTCAAAGATATGCAAAATGCGGTGTCCACTGAAGTCACAGAAATGGATCGATTTAGCCAAGAATTGAGTCTGAGCCTGAAATATGTGCATAATGTTAGTCAACAATTAGCAGCGATTATTTCCCAAATTCAACATCTGACTCCGCGTTTTCAAGTGGTTAGTCAAGGAATGGCCAATCAAACTCAAGCTGCAACTCAAATTAATCAGGCGATTTCTTCGAGTTATCTGGGAGTGAAGTAAGTTATTCCGGTGCAAATATTGCCGCTGCTAGTTGATAATTACAAGCAATGGCTATTTGGCTATTGGCTATTTGGTGATGTGGACGTATATTTTTTGTCCAATCACGAATAAACAATCACCAATAAATGACAGTAAACAACGAATGACCAATCACCATAATGAGTAAAGATTGCTGGAATCAGATCGGAGTGATGGGTAATTGCACTTGTCCAGAACTAGAACAGTTGATTCATTGTCGCGATTGTCCAGTATATTTGGCGGCAAATCCGCGTTTAGCTGAACATGAGGCAACCGGGGAGGATCGCGATTCCCTTTCCGGATCCGCTCTCGCGAATCGCGGAACCAACCGACTCCCTCCAGAAACTACAGAAGTGCCACCAGTTGACTCAGACGGCGACACTTTAGCCAATGGTCTGACAACCCTAGACTCCTCGAATACTGTCTCGGTGTTGATTTTTCGCTTGGGAGTGGAATGGTTTGGTTTATCCGCTAAATTATTTAGAGAAGTGACCCAAACCCAGAGAATTCATACCGTGCCCCACCGCAGTAATCAGATATTTCTCGGTGTTGTCAATGTGCGAGGGGAATTATTATTGTGTATTTCTCTGCGGCATTTGCTGGGCTTAGGAACGACCGATTCTCAGCTAAAAAATGCGGGTAAACCGACGCATTTAAGTCCGGTGGTTTATCAACGAATGATCGTGATGGCCAAAGATGGAAATAGCTGGGTGTTTGTGGCGGATGAAGTTTATGGAATCGAGCGATTGAGTGGTCAAGAGTTGCAGCATACTGCCGCTGTTAATGCTAAATCTATTAATGCTAAATCCAATGGAGTCTATACCCAAGCACTGATTAAATGGAAAGATGGTTTGATTAATTTATTAGACGATCGGTTATTATTTTATACTTTAGATCGGAGGATTTTATGAGCGGTCAGCTTCAAGACTTATGTAATTTTTCTATGCTGGATTTATTCCGCATGGAATTAGAAACTCAATCGGTGAATTTTAATGAAAATTTATTGGCTCTAGAAAATAATCCCCACCATGCTAAAGCTTTAGAATCTTTGATGCGAGCGGCACATTCGATTAAAGGGGCGGCTCGCATTGTCCAATTAGATGTTGCCGTCACCATTGCTGATGTGATGGAGGAATGTTTTGTGGAGGCGATCGCCGGAAATATTCAGTTAGAACCAGCGGACATTCAATTGTTATTTCAAGGGGTGGATTTAATCGATCTCATTAGCCAAGTTAAAGAACCGGAAATGGCGGATTGGTTGGCGGAACATCAGGCAGAAATTAACCAAAAAAAGCAGGCGATCGCGGCGATTTTTAGAGGCAAATCATCAAATTTCCCCCCGGAGCAAATTGCTCCAGCTTCAAAAGTTCCAGAAATTACCCCGATCGCCGAAACACCCCGGAAAATAGAAAGTCAGATAGCGCCTCAGTCGGAAATTACCGATCCGAACGATGATGCTATGGCGGAAAATTTACCAGAGAATGAGAATTGGTTAGAACGAGAAGATTTCCCAGATAATCAATCCCCCATTGAAGCGAAAGAGGCGATCGCTTATACCAGTCAAATAACACCACAAATAGCGCCAAAACTGACCGGATCGACTAAATCGGCTAAATCGGCGATCGGTCATACCGGCGAGGTTCAAGAAATCGCAGATCCCCCGGACCAAGTAGTTAAATTCATGGCCGAAAATTTAAATCGGTTAATGAGTTTAGCGGGAGAATATTTGGTCGCAGCGACTGGATTAGCACCGTTGGCTGATTCATGGCTAATTTTGGAAAAACAGCAGTTAGAATTATCAAAAATATTAAGCACCTTAGAAAAACATCTAATAAATCCCTCAGCCAATAACTCGGCAATTAATTGTTTAGAAATAGCAAAAAAACAACAGCAACAATGCCAGCAAAGTCTGAGCGATCGCCTCAATGAACTAGAACTATTTTCCCAACAAGTTACTAATTTATCCGAGCGGCTGTACCAAGAAGTCATTGCCAGTAAAATGCAGCCATTTTCTGAAATATCAATGGGTTTTTCTTCATTGGTGCATGATTTAGCCATAAAATTAGGCAAACAAGTCAAATTTGAAATCATTGGCCAATCAACCCTAGTAGATCGAGATATCTTAGGAAAATTAGCAAATCCCCTCAACCATGTCCTACAAAATGCCATTTTACACGGGATTGAATTGCCAGATCGACGAGTAGCCCTGGGCAAATCACCGGAAGGTTTAATTAGATTAGCCGTGACCCATTCTGGCGGAATGTTATCGATTACGGTGACAGATGATGGCCGGGGGATAGACTTAGAAAAACTCCGCCTGATGATTGTCCAAAAAAATTTGGTTAATCCAGAAATAGCCAACCAACTGACCGCAGATGAGTTAATGGAATTTTTATTTTTACCTGAGTTGGTCAACTGCACCGAAACTAATGAAATTTCTGGTCGAAAGTTCGGCTTGAATATTGCTAAAAGCGTCGTAGGAGAATTGGGCGGAACAATCCGGGCTTTTTCCTACCCTGGAACCGGGATGAAGTTTGATTTTCAATTACCTATGACTCTGGCGGTGGTCAAAACTTTATTAGTCGAAATTTCTGGAGAAGCTTATGCTTTTCCTTTAACACAAATTGACCAAATTGTCAAGCTGGATCGAACAAAAATATTGAGGAGAGAAAATCAGCAATATTTTACCCTCAAGCAAGAAAATCTTAGCTTAGTTTCTGCCTCTCACGTATTAGAATTACCAGAAGCTACCTTGAGTTTGGATACATTGCCAGTGGTGACTATCGGCGATCGCTTTCATCGCTATGGGGTAGTGGTGGATCGGTTGATTGGCGATCGCGATTTAGTCGTCATCCCCTTAGACCCCAGACTAGGAAAAGTTCGCGATATTAGTGCAGCGGCGGTTCGGGAAGATGGATCGCCAGTTTTAATTTTAGATGTCGAAGATATGATCGGTTCCATCGAGCGACTGCTCGCCCGGGGACAGTTAAAATTAATTAGAGAAACTCCAGCCCGTTCCCCAGAAAATTCAGTGAAAAAAGTCTTAGTCGTAGATGATTCCATTACAGTCCGACAAATGGAACGAAAACTCCTGGAAAAGCATGGCTACAAAGTGGAAGTAGCGGTAGATGGGATGGACGCTTGGAATGCCGTAAGAACCGCTGATTATGATTTAGTAATTACGGATTTTGATATGCCCAAAATGAATGGAATTGAGTTAACTGAGCAAATCAGAAATCATCCTAAATTAAAATCAATTCCTATCATTATTATGTCTGAAAAAAACCGAGAAAAAGATCGATCCAGGGGCTTTGAAGTTGGGGTTAACTATTATTTAAGCAAAAGCAGTTTTCACGATCCTACACTTTTACAAGCGGTGATTTCACTCATTGGGGAAGCTAGTGAAAATTAGGGACAGTAGCCACTGGTTAAAACTCGTGGCGGCAAGAACCAATTCCGCCGATCGCTGACTATAGCGTTGTCTGATGAAATGTGAACTAGGATTAACCAAGAAAAGGAAGAGTTGACTTCGGATCTGGCAACTTCTGATCTGGTACTCTTTCCTAAGAACCTAAGAACCTAAGAACCTCTTTCGCTATGTCCTAGACCCTACACCCCTTTGATTCACAACTCTTTGTGAAAAAGCTACAGCGCGATCGCACCGAACAGTCTTGGGGGCAAACCACTGCATTGAATCATTAAGGATCGAAAACTTAAAATAGAATGAGATATAACCAGGCGATCGCTCTGTTAACGAGCAATTTCCGACTGGTGCCAGGTGATTTCAGGCTCAATTAAGGCTAAAACTGATTATATGGGGGAATTGCTGGGCTCGTCGATCGGATCTTCGGCCTGCACAGCATAAGCCACCTTGCTTTATACAAACCCCCGCCGCTAAGGGAACCGTTTATCCGTCAGATCGGCGATTCAAATTTACCTTAGCAACCCCAGGGGGGATGGCAACCAGGAAATTCTCAATGAAACTGCGTCAAAAAACATTTTTGCTCATGGGTGCAGCACTAATTAGTACACAAAGCCTTGTGTACTTAATTGCATGGCCACTGATTTTCCGTCCGATTCAAAAGTCGCAACTACAACAGGCTCAACCACAAGATGAGGTGATGGTTGAGCATCTAATCAATGTGCGGATCGATATGCCGACTCAGCTTGCTTTAGTCGATCGCCAGCCAAATTTCTTCGCTCGATCGCCACAAATTAAACAACTTTTGCTCAAGCTGCTTTTGCTAAAGCCGCCTGCGGAAATACCGCTCGCCGGTTTAATAGAAACTGCCAGTGGATTTTTGCTGATTCCCCTACAGCCAGCGATCGCCTATGACAAAATCACTTTGCCCGCTATTGAGCGGAAATCTTCGTTAATTTTCTTGAGGGTCAACAGCGATCGCCGCAGGTTAATCTCCGAGGGTTCTTTACCCTGGATTTTTTTCGGTTTAGCATTGGGTTTTAATGTCGTCATTTTAATCTTAATCGATCGGATGCGGCGGCAAAAACTCGCTCAAATACAGGAAAAAGTCACAACAATTCTCGATCTTGTGGCGGCGGAGAATCGTCCATCATCCATGAATTACTCGGGGACACAATCGGCGATCGCTTCACCGGAAAAAAACTCGCCGATTCTAGCAGAACTGAGCCAGATCGAGGCGGACTTTACGCAAATCAAACAAGCGAAAAATCAAATAGAATCTTACTATAATGCGATCGCTGATTATGGCAATTGTTTAATTACCCGCCAAACCATAGATGGTGTATTTTTGTACGTCTCATCGGGGTGTCGTCAACTTCTGGGATACCAACCGGAAGAAATGATCGGACTTTCCGTCCAGGATTTACTGCATCCAGAAGACCGCACCCAAGTTAATCGCGCATATACCATCATCAAAGAAAAGCCCGTGACTTTAACCTTTGCTCATCGCTATCAACGCCAAGGTGGGGATTACATTTGGCTGGAAACTACCAGCAAAGTTTTAGCCGATTCATCCTCTCCAGGCAACTTAGAATTATTGTGGATTTCCCATGATATTACCGATCGCCACGAAACCGAAAGTGAATTAGAACATAATCAAGAATCAATTCGGCAACTTTGTCGAATTACTTCCGACCCTCAGCTAGATTTTTCGCAAAAAATCGCCCAATTATTAGCAATGGGCTGCCGTCATTTTAGTCTCAATGTGGGAATTGTATCCCAAATTGAAGAAAACAATTATACCGCGATCTCCTTCCATTTTGAACCAGGGGAAAATTCAGGGAAAGTCCCGGAGGAAATCGCCTCCGGTCAGCGGATTAGCTTAAATCAAACTTATTGCAAAAAAACCTATCAAGCCCAGAAAATTGTATATTTTGAATCCCTAATGGTTTCTCCCTGGCACAGCGAATCAATCAATTCTATTCTAGACCAAAAAGCGTATCTGGGCTGTCCGGTGATGGTCAATGAAAAAATCTATGGAACTTTAAGTTTTTTCAGTTCCCAGCCCCGGGAAATTCCTTTCCAAAGTCAAGACCAAGAACTCCTGCAATTAATGGCTCAGTGGATTGGCACTGAACTACAACGAATCCAAGCGGCGGAAAAAATCGCTCAAATGCGGGATGAAGCGATCGCAGCTACCCAAGCTAAAAGTGAATTTCTGGCCACCATGAGCCATGAAATTAGAACCCCCATGAATGCCGTCATTGGCCTCACCAGTTTATTATTAGATACCCCCCTCACCTCAGAACAGAAAGATTTTGTCACCACCATTCAAAATAGTGGAGATGCTTTACTCACCATTATTAATGATATCTTAGATTTTTCCAAAATGGAAGCCGGAAAAATGGATTTAGAATATCAACCATTTTATCTGGAAGATTGCATTGAAGACACCATAGAACTACTAGCAAGTAAAGCCAACAATCGGGGAATAGAATTAGGGTATATTATAGATGAATTTACCCCAAATTTAATTTTGGGCGAGTTAAATCGACTGCGCCAAATATTAGTTAATTTGCTCAGTAATGCCATTAAATTTACAGATGCAGGGGAAGTTATTCTTTTAATCACCTCTCAATTAAAACCGGAAAAAGAGGCAGAAAATTGGCTGAATCGTACACATTTGCAATTAGAATATGAGGCGATTCCTGCAAGGGATCCGCTTCGCGGAATCGCCCCGGAAACCACAACCCAGAAAATTTTTGAAATTATCTTCTTGATTAAAGATACCGGCATTGGCATTCCCGCCAATAAAATGTCCCGTCTCTTTAAATCTTTCAGTCAAGCGGACGCGGCCACCAGCAGACAATATGGCGGCACCGGATTAGGACTGGCGATTAGTAACTCTTTAACGCAAATGATGGGAGGGACAATGTGGGTTACAAGTGGTGGCGCGATCGCCGGTACGCCGCCGCAAAATTGGCAACAGTTGCCCACGGGCAGCCAATCATTTATTGATACATTTTTACCAAAAAACCAGGCATCATCTTTAAACGTTGGCGCCACCTTTGGTTTCACCATTCTTGCCCCAGAAATTCCCACTTCATCCTTATTATTGATTCCCCTAGGAGCAGAAAACTACTTAACCAATAAACGAGTATTAATAGTCGATGATAATCCGACGATCTTAAAAATTTTAAGCCGAGAAACGAAATCATGGGGCATGAAAGTAGCAACCGCCACATCCTCAGCAGAGGCTTTATCCCTGTTGCCAAATCAACCACCTTTTGACTTGGTAATTTTGGATATGCTTATGCCAGAAATGGATGGGATCGCTCTGAGTGCAGAAATTCGGGCATTAGATAATTACGCCACCGTCCCTTTACTGATGATGATTCCTTTAGGCACTAAGCTGAACCATCGCGACCAATTCACCGCTTATCTGAATAAACCGATTAAAAAATCTTTGATGTTTAATGTGGTCAGTGGAATTTTCGGCAAACAAACCCTGAATTCTCGGTCTGTAGCACCGGAGATTAATTTAGGCAACCCGCCACCGACTGAAGTCGTGACCCTAAAAATTTTGTTAGCCGAAGACCATCTTGTAAATCAAAAAGTGGCGCTACAAATGTTAGAGCGCATGGGGCATCAAACGGATATTGCCAACAATGGCTTAGAAGCGATCGCATTAATCCAGCAAAAAACCTATGATGTGGTGTTAATGGACGTACAAATGCCAGAAATGAATGGGTTAGAAGCCGCCCAAAAGATTCGGGAAGCATTTTCATCCGGTCAGTTAGCCTACAGACCGCGAATTATTGCCATGACTGCTAATGCCATGAGTGGCGATCGCGAAGCTTGTTTAGCTGCGGGAATGGACGACTACATCAGCAAACCCATCCGCACGATCGAACTGAGTCAAGCCCTTTCGGTCTGCCAACCCCTCGATCCCAATCAACGGACTATTCAGACAACCCACCAAGATCCATCCCTACCCTCCCCAACCACATTCATTTCCATCCCCGAACCGCCCCAAGAACCGCAGCAAGACTGGCACAACAGCGAATCCCTAATCGATGCCAATATTCTCAACTCACTGCGGGAAATCGACGCCCTCGAAGAAGTAATTGAAATTTACTTAACCGAGTCTCCCAAACTGCTGCAAAAAATGACGGAAGCGATCGAACAAGGGGATCCAGCCCAATTACGAGACGCCGCGCATTCCTTAAAATCAACCAGTGGGGCGATCGGCGCCAATACCCTGGCGCAACTCAACCAAAGCCTCGAACTGATGACTCGTGCGGGTAATACCGCCGAAGCCCCCGTCCTAATCGGCAAAATAGCCACGGAGTACGCAAGGGTCAAAGCGGCTTTAGAACAAGAAATTCAAGCCACTTAACTTTGCCAGTTAATTTGGGCTGCTAATATTTTGCCAGTTAATTTGGGCTGCTAAAAGTAAGCTATCAGGCTGATTGCAAGCAATCCAGAGTCACCTACCCGCGCCATTGATTCTGAATTTATCCGTCTCCCCCCTTGTCAACGATCCCCCACAGTCGGACACTGGACTTGAACCTTAAAGCTGATGAATGCGAGGTGTTTTCGTGAAAAGAGTCCTAGGGATTATTCTGGGAGGTGGCGCTGGTAGCCGCCTTTATCCCCTCACCAAAATGCGGGCGAAACCCGCTGTACCACTCGCCGGGAAATATCGCTTAATTGATATTCCTGTGAGTAACTGTATTAACTCAGACATTCTCAAAATCTATGTGATGACGCAGTTCAACTCTGCGTCTCTGAATCGTCACATTGCCCGCGCTTATAACTTTTTCGGTTTGACCGACGGCTTTGTGGAAGTGCTTGCCGCGCAGCAAACCGCCAGCGACCCTAGCTGGTTCCAGGGAACCGCTGACGCAGTACGCAAATATCTCTGGCTGTTGGATGAATGGGATGTTGATGAGTATTTGATTCTCTCTGGGGATCATCTATACCGGATGGACTATCACGAATTTTTAAACCGTCACCGGCAAACTGGAGCGGATATTACTCTCTCGGTATTACCCATTGACGAAAAACGCGCCTCTGATTTTGGCTTGATGAAAATCAACGACCAAGGGCGAGTGGTTGATTTCAGCGAGAAACCCAAAGGGGAAGCCTTAAAAGCCATGCAAGTGGATACAACCGCCTTGGGGTTAACGCCAGAAGAAGCGGAGAAAAGTCCATATATTGCCTCAATGGGCATTTACGTCTTTAAAAAAGAGGTTCTCAAAAAGCTGCTCCTAGAAGCCCCAGAGCGGACAGATTTTGGTAAGGAAATTATTCCCGCCTCTGCCCAGAACTATAATGTTCAAGCTTATTTGTTTAAAGGTTACTGGGAAGATATCGGAACCATTGAAGCGTTCTATGATGCTAACCTAGCTTTAACCAAGCAACCACAGCCGCCATTTAGCTTCTACGACGAACAAGCTCCAATCTATACTCGTCCCCGTTATTTACCCCCGACCAAGTTATTAGATTGCTATGTCACCGAGTCCATTATTGGTGAAGGCTGCATCCTGAAAGAATGTCGGGTGGAACATTCTGTCCTGGGAGTCCGCACCCGGATTGAGTCCAACTGCAATATCCAAGATGCGTTGATTATGGGGTCGGACTATTATCAACCTTATGCCGAACGGCATTCTTCCGAAAGCAGTGGCAAAGTTCCTATGGGAATTGGTGCGGGAAGTACGATTCGCCGCGCCATTATTGATAAGAATGCTTGCATTGGTCGCAATGTGCAAATTATCAATAAAGATCGCGTGGAAGAAGCGGAACGGGAAAGCCAAGGATTTTACATCCGTAATGGCATCGTTGTGGTGCTGAAAAATGGTGTGATTCCTAATGGCACCGTAATTTAGTGCCGATTTGAGCCATTGTGATTTTAGATGGGTGATTTTAGATTGGTGATTTTAGATGTTAAATAATAAATCTAAATGCCAATTTCTCAAATCACAATGGCTCACTTAATCTTGCTAATTGGACTTCCTGGTAGCGGTAAATCTTTTGTGGCGAGACAGCTTGTGGCAGAATGTCCCCACCGGCTGCTTATTGCTACAGATGCTATTCGCGCCCAACTTTTTGGGGATGAAGCTTACCAAGGACCTTGGGGATTAATTTGGCAAGAAGTCGAACGCCAATTTCGTCAAGCAGTGACCCCCCAACGGGGTCACTTTCTTTATGGAAATAGCAAAACATCGCGGACGGCAGTTCCAGAAGCAATTTATGATGCCACCAATGCCGCAAGGCGATCGCGCAAATCAGCGATCGCCCTTGCCAAGGATACAGGATTTTCTCACTTCACCGTCTGATCCATTGGTCAGCCACCGGACTTACGGAGCAGGGGTGCAGGGGTGCAGAGGAGCAGGGGTGCAGAGGCCGCCATCGGGTGCAGAGGTGCAGAGGTGCAGAGGTGCAGAGGAGCCGTCTACAACCAACCAACAACAACCAACAACCAACAACCAACAACCAACAACCAACAACCAACAACCAACAACCAACAACCAACAACCAACAACCAACCAATAACAAATACTGAAAAATACGGCAATTTCCCTGCATTGAGAGAGAAAGAACCGAACTTGAACCTGGGTGAGTCTTAGATATAGTCAAAGGGAGAGATGCTTTGACTGGGAGGCAGGATCCGGGAGGCAGAACATTGTCCCAAAGCAGGCTAACGGATGTTTTGACCTGCGGATCCTGAGTACCTGTGTCACGGTTGCGACCCTTGTAGATAAAGAGAAATCATTGACAAGAACAGATTTAAACTGACTAATTTGGCACAATGGTGTATTTGCTTGTGTCCAGTATTAGAAAATTGCCAGAAAAACTCGATAAACTGAATCGTTAAAGGATAGGAGGCTGATGATTTATGGCGGCAACGGATTTTAAAGACTATTACGCCGTTTTGGGAGTGAATAAGAGTGCTACTGCTGACGAAATCAAACGAGCTTATCGCAAATTAGCTCGGAAATACCACCCAGATATGAACCCAGGCGATCGCCAAGCGGAAGCCCGGTTTAAAGAAGTTGGTGAAGCCTACGAAGTCTTATCGGAACCGGAAAAACGGCAGAAATACGACCAATACGGTCAATACTGGAAGCAAGCGGCCACTGCTGGGGCGGGAGGATGGCCGGGTGGCGGCGCCCCATCCGGTTTTCCCACGGATATGAGTGGCTTCGACTTTAATCAATTCAATAGTTTTGATGACTTTATCAATGAATTGCTGGGTCGAGTCGGTGGCAATAACACTCGCAATAACCGATGGAATGCTTCTTATCGCCAGAACACTGCGCCCGGTGGCAATGGATTTGAGGATTTTGCTTATGGTTCTGCTGGAGGAAATGCTTCGGGCGATCGCGAAGGCAATCTCACTCTGACATTAGCAGAAGCTTTTCATGGCACCACCAAGCGCCTAAGTTTGGGGAATGAAACGATCAATGTGCGGATTCCCGCTGGGGCTAAACCCGGTAGTCGCATTCGCTTACGGGGCAAAGGACAAGTGACTGCTTACGGAAAACGGGGGGATTTATATTTAACGGTGCAAATTCAACCCCACCAATTTTTCCAATTTGAAGGGGATAACTTGGTTTGTGAAGTGCCGATCGCCCCTGATGAAGCGGTTTTAGGGGCTACCATCGATGTTCCCACCCCTGATGGCGCGGTAAAAATGAATGTTCCCGCTGGAATTCGCAGCGGTCAATCATTACGATTACGAGGCAAAGGTTGGCCACAAGCCAAAGGCGATCGCGGCGATCAATTGGTGCGAATTCAGATTATGACACCAAAAACTATCAGTGCTACGGAACGAGAATACTATGAAAAAATCCGAGCAGTTCGTAGTTTTAATCCCCGCAGTGATTTACTGGGCATTCGACTGTAAACAAGTCCCCGGTTGCACCGAAAAAACGCCCAGCAAAAATCGATGAGAGGTCATGGGTGAAAACCCCTGACCTCTCATACCAAATCCGGTTCTGATAGACTGACTACGATAATCCCCTAAAACGCTTGTGGATTCCCGCCTGAAGCGGGAATGACAGATCGCTTTATAAAAGGGTTTTGACAACCTTATTTGTTATCACCGATCGCTCAAACAATCCGTTTTACAGCCCCAATCGTTTAAACCTAATTCGGATTATTTTTCATCGCTGATTTCTAACGCAGCCAGCAATCTTTCCACAGTGGCATTTGGGTCTAGAAATGAGAATAAATGGGTAAATTGCAGTTTTCCTTCTTGGTCTAAAACAAACTGAGCCGGTAAAGGCGCCCCCAAAGATTGTCCCGTGCCATACCGCCGAAATACACTACAGCTTGGATCGCTGAGTAGGGGCATTTTTAAGCCTAAATCTTTGACCACTATTTTACTTTGCTGTTCATCGGTACTGGCGAGCATTAAAATTTCTGCCCCTTTTTCGGTAAACTTTTCATAGTTTTCATTCAAAGCGACAATATGGGGAAAACAAAGGGGGCAATATTGTTTTTCGGTAAAAATCCTGGTGAAGGCTAAAATCACCGGCTGTTTGCCTCGGTAATCCGCCAATTTTACGGTGCGATTCCGCGAAAGCGGACGCTCTTGCGAATCGCCCGTAATATCCGGTAATTCAAAACTCGGAGTCCCTACTCCCAGATAAAGTTGATGACGAGCGGGAATTGGTAAAAAGTTCTTGAAAAATCGACGATTAAATAAACCACTAAAATCCGTAGAAGTCAGCATCATAGTTTCCCCAGAAAATTTTCATTTGATTAATTAATCTAGTAGATTTTGCCAAAAATTGCCAGCGATCGCCACCCCAACTCGTCCATGCCCAAATTAGGATGATTTAACCGCAGCGAAAAACTCTTTTGATTTCACCGGATCCGGGGTCATCGTTTTATCTCCCGGTTGCCAACCCACAGGGCAGACCGCATCCGGGTGTGACTGGACATATTGAATTGCTTGCAAGGTTCGCAAAGTTTCATCCACATTCCGACCAAAGGCTAAATTATTAATAGTGGCGTGTTGAATAATCCCATCTTTGTCAATAATAAATAGACCCCGCAGGGCGATTCCCGTTTCTGGGTCTAAAACGTTATAAGCGGTACTAATTTCTTTTTTTAGATCGGAAATCAACGGATATTTGATATTGCCTAATCCTCCAGATTGACGGTCAGTTTCCAGCCAAGCTAGGTGAGAAAATTCACTATCTACAGAAACCGCCAATATTTCTGTATTTAGCTTCTTAAATTCTTCATAGCGATCGCTAAAAGCGATAATTTCTGTAGGGCAAACAAAAGTAAAATCTAAAGAATAGAAAAATAAAATTACATACTGACCCCGATAGTCAGAAAGTTTAATGTTTTTGAACTCTTTATCTAATACCGCAGTGGCCGTAAAGTCAGGGGCATCCTGGTTTACCCGAATAGATCCGCCTTCAGTCATGGTGTTTGTTCTCCCTTAATCCAAATTTTCCAGTGGGCGTGATGGTTCTGAGTTATATAGCGGTTATTATCGTTCGGGAAGTACAGAGGTTTTCTGGATTCCCGCGAAGGCGGGAATGACAAGTTTTTTTTGTACTTCATAAATCTGACAAGTGCTATAATGGGTTTGTTTTGGCATCATCCCATCTAAAAAAACCATTAGTTATTAATCTAAATATATCACCTTTATATATCATCTCTATATATCATATAGAACGGAATTTTTCTCCTGGGAGATCGCTGGTCTCTTGTACCATCAATCGAAGACCCAATCAAGGGTCAGTCCACCAACTGTCACAAGGGAACAGCGATCGCCTATTACCCTGTGTTTATCATAGAAATAGAGGCAGATCCTCTGGTGGACAAATTGACCTCAAGAGGCGATCGCTCACCACAAAGGCTCAAAAACCAAATTGCTTTCTTGAGCGAACTCACCCCCATTCAGCACTGGAACAAAGGGAAACCGGAAACTAGCCTGAATTATCAGCGTCTTAAATCAGAGAAGGCTTAAAAAAAATCATTTAGACATTTAAATTATCGGAGCAACAAAACTATGAAAACCCTGATTCGCGAAATCCTTCTAACCACTGCCCTCATGGTGAGTTTCTCCTTCCCGCAAATCGCTAGGAGTAATCCACTATCCATGAATAGCGACCCGCCCCCAACGATCCAACTGGCGACTCAAATCCCTCAAGATCCTTTACAATTCACCCAAGCCCTCTCAGGGCAACCGGCTTTAAACTGTAATGCCACCCCCACCGTCGCGAATTGGGTCATTGAGATGACCCAGCCATTTCCCTACCTCCGTTTTAGCATCCAAAGTGAAGGGGAACCAGTCTTGATTATTGAAGGGCCGGGGGGACGTTTCTGCGTACTCGCGGATAATTACTCTGGAGACAATCCCGAAATCTCTGGATTGTGGGATGCGGGAACCTACAATATTTACATCGGCAATCGCACTCCTGGTGATTATTCCTATACTTTAAAAATTAGTCAAAAACCCAATTAATTTGAGGATAATTTGAGCGATCGCACATGAAAATCGTCTATGTGGAGCCGCCGCCAAAGAATTGACTTTGGCGGCGATTCTCTTTAGCGGCAGTCTGCTTATCAAAGAATCGATCGAGATTGGGTAATTTTATGGCTAATTTTTTATGACTAATTATCAACGGGAGAACTGGATACCTCAACGGCTTGCACATCAATAGTGCCTGGGGGAGTCACCCGTTGAAATTGGCGATTTTCGACTTTCAGGGTTTCACCACAGTTGGGGCATTGAAATTGAGCCTGAGTTAACCCAGTAAATTCATAACTACAAACAGGACATTGGTCAGTAATCACATTTCGACTCACCCACCAGCGCAACACAAATACGGCAATCACCGGAGAGATCAACAGCAGTCCGACTAAAATTAAGAAAGAATTGACTAACCAACCAAGACCAATTGAGCCCAGCAACCAAATAATTAAAAATGGCACCAGCAAACGACTGAAGTCAGAAAGAGTTAAAGACCATAATTTAGGGCTACCTTGGTTCACAGCTTTTACCTTGATACTTGCCTACATTTCTATCCTACTGTTCAAATTGCATAAGTTGCCGCAGACGTTGGGTGAAGGCATCCGTACCAAACTTGTCTTGAGTCTGCTCTCGCAACCAAGCCCCATTGCAACGGGGGTCATGGCCTTGGAGAATTTCTATACAAGCGTTGGCGACCGCTTCTGGGTCTCGGTGCGGCACTTGCCAACCGACTCGCCCATCTTGCAGGGGATCGGCGGAACCGTCATCTTTTCCCGCAACCACGGGGACTCCAGAGACCATCGCCTCTAGATACACAATGCCAAAGCCTTCTTGGGAGGGCATGACATAAGCATCCGCCACCCGGTAATGGGCGGGTAAGTCCGCTGCGGGGACAAAACCGGCAAAGACTACGCGATCGCTCACTCCCAGATCCAGCGCTAACTGAGCCAGTCGCGGTTGGTCATCTCCCCGACCGACGACTAAATACTTGACATTTGGAATAATTTGTGCTATGTGCGGTAAAGCGCGAATGGTGACATCGACGCCTTTATAGATATCTCCCGGCCATAAACGAGCGACGGTCATCAACACCTTGGCGTCAGCGAGATTGTAGCGTTGGATTAAGTCTAGTGGCTTTGGGCCGGGGCGAAATAAATCGCAATTCACCGCACAGGGCAATATTTGAAATTTCGCTGGATCGAGTTGGTTCACTTCACAAGCGCGATCGCGACTGTAGCGACTAATCGTCCAAATCGCCGCAGCTTGTTGTAATGCTTTTTGGTAAGGAGGGGTTAAGGGTTCCCAAACCTCTTTGCCGTAGGTGAGGACAATATAAGGAATTCCCAGAGGTTGACACAACCACTGCACCAAGGGCGCTAAGTTAATATGACCGCAAAAGACCCGTTGGGGACGCCCCAAAAAAAATGCCGCCAGCAGATTTAGGGCCAGCCTCCCCGAAAGCCGCAACCGTCCCAAAGCTGGAGGCTGAGTATAGAGATAGTGGAATTTCATCACCGACTGGCTGGCTAAGGGATTTTCACAATCCGGGCGATCGCGCAACAAAAATACTTCAGCCTTGCGGGGTTCTGGGTTTCCCTGGTTGTACTCAGAAACCAGTGAAAGATATGTTTTGAGCATATCTTTCACATAAGATTGAATCCCCCCCTCTAAGCCAAAAATTTCCAAAAACACGAACCGATCATTTTTTGAAATTGCCTCTGGAATTGCCACGGTCTGCTTACTCCCATCCTTTGATTCCTGCTGAGAACTTATTTGGAGACGTTTTTGGTAAGTCCTGCTTCTGTAGTTAACCCTTACCACTGCCAGCGATCGCTTTCAGGATTATATTAGACTCAAATCACTAAGTAGGTGGGCAGAAATAAATGCACTACAGACCAGATCGGGAGAAAAACTGTCATTCCCGCGAATGCGGGAATCCAAGGATTTACGGTGGAGAACGAAAAGTGCAATTAATTATGTTCACCTACTTACATTTCAAATAATATCGCAAATAATCATCGCAAATAATATCGCAAATAATATCGCAAATAATATAGACGCCTGTGTGAGTATCTCAGAAAAACAAAGTCTGAAAACCACACAGGCGTCTGAATGAATCTGAATAAAATACTCTGAACTGAATATTTAAAGACCGATTTAGAACAGTCCCAAAGTCAGAGATTTATCGAGCGGGAATACAGCACCAATACCCAACCACAGAGTCACGAATGTGCCAAATAAGAACACAGTCATGGCCACTGGACGACGGAAGGGGTTTTGGAACTTGTTGATGCTTTCGATAAAAGGCACTAACATCAAACCCAGAGGAATTCCACCCATGATGGCAATTCCCAGAAGTTTGTTGGGGATAACGCGCAGGATTTGGAACACAGGCCACAAATACCATTCCGGCAGAATTTCTAACGGAGTGGCAAAGGGATCCGCAGGTTCTCCAACCACAGCGGGGTCAAGAACTGCTAAACCTACCATCAGGGCAATGGTGCCCAGAATGCAGACGGGGAAGATATAAAGCAGGTCATTTGGCCAAGCGGGTTCACCATAATAGTTGTGACCCATGCCTTTGGCCAGTTTAGCTCGAAGTGCTGGATCGCTCAGATCCGGTTTTTTTAGGATTGACATCGTTACAATTCCTCTCTTGCTGATAGATCGGCAGATATGATTAATTCTGCCAAAAAGGTAATCCCGATCGCCTCTATGAAAAAAAGTTGTGGATTAACTTTTTACAAGGGACCAGAGATACCTTGTTTGCGAATCATTAAGAAGTGCAGCAGCATGAATACTGCCAGCAGCCAAGGCAGCACGAAGGTGTGCAGGCTGTAGTAACGAGTCAGAGTTCCTTGGCCAACACTGGTGCCACCCCGGAGGAGTTCCACAATGGTAGAACCGACCACGGGAATTGCTTCAGGAACGCCGGAAACGATTTTCACCGCCCAATAACCGATTTGGTCCCAAGGCAGGGAATAGCCGGTTACACCAAAAGAAACGGTAACTACGGCCATAATCACGCCAGTCACCCAGGTGAGTTCACGGGGTTTCTTGAAACCGCCGGTGAGGTAAACCCGGAAAATGTGCAGAATCATCATCAGCACCATCATGCTGGCAGACCAGCGGTGGATGGAGCGGATCAGCCAGCCAAAGTTCACCTCAGTCATAATGTATTGCACGGAGGCAAAGGCTTCGGTGACGGTTGGCTTATAGTAAAAGGTCATGGCAAATCCAGTGGCAAACTGGATTAAAAAGCAAACTAGGGTAATCCCGCCGAGGCAGTAAAAGATATTTACATGGGGGGGGACGTACTTGCTGCTGATATCATCAGAGAGCGCCTGGATTTCTAGGCGCTCTTGAAACCATTGGTAGGTTTTTGAGTTTGTGACTTCCTTGGAAAACATTTAACAAGCGAAGGAGTTGAATTTATTCCCGTTCCTCAAGAATGTAACATATTTTAAAGAAAAATTTATCAAAGAGATTTGGTGACTTGTCCCGTCTGAGAGGATTTGGGATTTGAGTCGATCTGACAGCTAAAGGAGCGATCGCATTACCCCTCTAGCATGAAGCCTCTAGCAAGTACCCCAGTAGATTCCCTGTGGATGGGGTAGGGGGTAGGGAGATAAAGCTAAAGAACGGATCGCGATTTCTTTGGGGAAAGTCTTCACGATTACTCCGGGCAGCCATTGCGGGCATATCAGTATAAGTTGTGAAAAAGATTCAATTATCTTAATTATGAGCAAACGAGTTTTCTGGGTTGGGCTGTTACTGTTGGTGCAATTGGTTTTCACCAGTTTTTGGGGGACGCCATCGGCAGCGGCGTTAACGGACGAGCAAAAGTTATTTAATCAAGCGTGGGGGATTTTGAACCGCGCTTATGTGGATGAGTCGTTTAATCATCAAAATTGGTGGTTAATTCGCCAAAAGGCATTGAAGAAGCCATTGCGCGATCGCGAGGAGTCTTATGGGGCGATTCAAGAAATGCTGGCTAGTCTGGATGACCCGTTTACTCGATTTTTGCCCCCTGAGCAGTATCGCAGTTTACGGGTGAATACTTCCGGGGAACTGACCGGGGTGGGTTTACAAATTGCCCTGGATGACCAGGGAAGTATTGAGGTGATTTTGCCGATTTCTGGATCCCCGGCAGAAGCAGCGGGATTGCAACCCCGCGATCGCATTCTCCAAATTGATGGCTTGTCTACTTTGGGTCTGTCTTTGGATGAAGCGGCGCAACGGATGCGGGGCAAGGTGGGAACCACTGTGATCCTGACGATTCAACACTATAGCGACCAAAGTATTGAAGATATCGCTATTGTGCGCGATCGCATTGAACTGAACCCGGTCGTGGCTGAACTGAAAGCCACTGAGAACATTAATGTGGGCTATATTCGCTTAACTCAATTTAATGCCAACGCCACCGCAGAAGTGACCAAGGCGATTAATGATTTGGAAGCAAAAGAGGCCGATGCTTATATTCTGGATTTACGCAACAATCCAGGGGGACTCCTGCAAGCGGGAATCGAAATTGCCCGGTTGTGGCTGAAAGAAGGTGCGATCGTCTACACCGTCAATCGCCAAGGCATTCTCGACAGTTTTGAAGCCACGGAAACAGAATTAACCGACGATCCACTGGTGGTGTTAGTCAACCAGGGAACCGCCAGCGCCAGCGAGATTCTGGCTGGTGCCTTACAGGATAATGGTCGCGCTTTGCTCGTGGGGGAAAAAACTTTTGGCAAAGGCTTGATTCAGTCCTTATTTGACTTGTTTGATGGCTCTGGATTGGCCGTCACCGTGGCCAAATATGAGACCCCCAATCATCGCGATATTCATAAGTTAGGGATTACACCGGATTATGTGGTTCCCCTTGATGCCCTGACTCGTCAGCAAGTGGCGACAGAAGCAGACCCACAATATCAAGCGGCGATCGAGTTACTGGCTAAACAAGTGATGTTGGGCGATTCCGCGCAGCGAATCCCGAAGCTTGCCCCCGCCTTCGCGGGGGGGGAATCGCGCTTCTAGCGGGAGAATGCGGCTTAGTATCGCTAATTAACAATTGATAATCGATAATTGACAATTGATAATTGATAATTATCGATTATCAATTTTTCTTTACAAAAGAAAATATAAATTTACGAAAAATTGGTGTTTTTTTCAGGAAAAATGAGCCAAATTGATTTATAGAAGACCGGGTAATGGCAGGCTAAAATTAAAAATTAAAATTTAACTGTAACAATTTGCGATCGCCGATAATTTTAGCCTAAATTTTAAAATTTTAACTAGAGCAACTAACAAGAGCACCGAATAGGTTTAATATAGGAATAAAGAAATGATTAGAAAAAGGCGATCGCCATGATGAAAGCTGAAGAAATTATGACCAAAGATGTGGTGACCATTCGGGGTTCAGCCACAGTTGCCGATGCAGTCAAGCTGATGAAAGAAAAAAGCTTACGCGCCTTGATTGTACAACGTCGCCACGATCAAGATTCTTACGGAATCGTCACCGAAACAGACATTGTATATAAAGTTGCTGCATTTGGTAAAGATCCGAAAAAACTCCGCGTCTATGAAATTATGACCAAACCCTGCATTGTGGTTAATCCCGAACTGGGGGTGGAATATGTGGCGCGGTTATTTGCTAATACGGGAATTCGCCGCGCCCCTGTGATTAAAGGCAGTCTTCTCGGCATTATCTCGGTGACAGATATTCTCACCAAGAGTCAATTTGTTGAGAAACCCCAAGAAACCGTGATGGCAAGTGAAATTCAAAAAGCCATTGAGGAAGCACGGGCAATTTGTGCCGCTAAAGGCGCCAGTTCTAAAGAATGTGCTGCCGCTTGGGATATTGTCGAAGAACTCCAAGCTGAAGCCGCACATCAACAAGCCAAAAAACCCCCACAAAGCGCCTTTGAACAATACTGTGATGAAAACCCAGAAGCAGTAGAAGCGCGGATTTATGAGTCTTAAGTAGACCGGCATAAATAAATGCACCAGAGACCCCATTAATTGATAATTGATAATTGATAATTGATAATTATGTTCAATTATCAATTATCAATTGATAATTAAAAATTGATAATTGATAATTATGTTCAATTATCAATTATCAATTATCAATTATTAATTGTTAATTATCAACGGAATGGAGCTAAGCGGACTCGAACCGCTGGCCCCCTCAATGCCATTGAGGTGCTCTACCAACTGAGCTATAGCCCCCGACTGCCTTATATATAATGTCCTAACTACTTCTATTTTGTCAAGTGTTTTGCCAAAAATTTTTTCTGATGGGTCAAGGAGGCTGACAAAGGTCGGAACCAAATCAGGCTCAAACTTAATCTGGGATTGAGTTTTAGCCCATGAAAATCCAGGAATGCTGCCCTAGGGGATAGAGATGAAATCATTAACTAAATCCGCGTCTACCACTTGATAGTATTCCGTTAACCACGGTTCTGCTTGGGCAGTGACGATCGCTGAATTCAGGGGATCCGGACATTGACTCAGTTCGGCAGAGTATTCGGCCATCCGATTTAAATAGACGATGCAGTCTCCCACGAGGAAGTAAACCGCCAGCATCGCCGCTGCCGCCATCGCTACGAGAGTCCCGGCCAAGATTAAGGAGGACTCCTGACGGTCAAAGGCTTCTTGCATCAGATGCAGTGACCAGGCAACCAAAGCGATGATAAAAATGAGGATCAAAAACATAACTTTACATATATTGGCTATTTATATGAAGCATTGTAACAGTTCGTTAAAAAAATGAGGTATTGTTTGGCAAAAATTAATAATTGGACTAGAAATCGGTCAATTTTCCGGTAAAATAGTCGATCGGGAATCGGTGAGTTGCATATAACCAACTATAAATAAGGGGCGTTTCGGTAAACGCCCCTACAAAGATAGGACTTACGCAAATTGCCTTATGCAACCATAAATGTAGGGTTGATTCGCGAATCAACCCTACCAGATATAGAGGTAATGCTGACGTTCTGAAAGAAAATGATTGACTTAGGGATGATTATCGACGCACGGGGACATGATGTTCGGCTAAGTAATTTTTAATTTCGGCAACGGAGAGTTGACCGTAGTGCAGTAATGATGCCAGGAGTGCGGCTTCGGATTTACCATCTGTGAGGGCTTCGTAAATATGTTGGCAGTTGCCTGCCCCACCAGAGGCAATCACGGGAATTTCTACTTGTTCGGCAATGGTGCGGGTGAGTTCTAAGTCATAGCCCGCTTGGGTGCCGTCGGCGTCCATGCTGGTGACGAGTAGTTCCCCGGCGCCCCGCTGGGTGACTTCTTTAGCCCAGGCGATCGCATCAATGCCGGTATTTTCCCGCCCCCCACGGACATAGACATCCCAGCCCGGATTGTTGGGGTCGGTGCGCCGACGGGCATCGATCGCCACGACGATGCATTGATTGCCAAAGCGATCGCTGGCCCGGTTGACAAAATCTGGATCGCGTACTGCTGATGAGTTAACGCTGACTTTATCGGCGCCCGCCCGTAACAATTGTTTAATGGTATCTAAGGATTGAATCCCACCGCCCACGGTGAGGGGGATAAACACTTGTTCCGCTGTGCGATACACCACATCAATAATAATGTCGCGGTCTTCATGGGTGGCGGTGATGTCTAAAAAGACCAATTCATCGGCCCCGGCATCATTGTAAACTTTGGCCAATTCTACCGGGTCGCCCGCGTCTTGGAGGTTGACAAAGTTGACTCCTTTAACAACGCGACCGGCTTTGACATCTAAACAAGGCAAGATTCTTTTCGCAAGCATGGTAATTCTCAGTAGAGATGGTCGATAATTGCGATCGCAGCGGGTTTCAATAGGACTTACGCAAATCTAGGATTTAATCACTATATATATTGCATGGTGGGCATTGCCCACCCTACATATAGATTAGCTGCTATCGTCCTGTTCAAATTACATTTCTGGTTTCCACCACCGGCTGCGATCCAGTCTAATTGTCTCACTGGGAGAATCTATGGGATGCGATCGCTGATAAACTGTGGAATGATTCACCCAAGATAAGTACAGGAATTACAGTTGCAATGAAAATCGGACAAAAGGTAAAAGTCCTCCGTCTCAGACAAAAGATGGCCGCTGATGTGATTGAAAAAATCAAGCAAAATCCGATGGGCACCGTTAAGGATTTCAAAATGACTGACGGCAGCGGTGTCGGCGTAGTGGTTGATTTTGGCAACGGCGTTTCCACTTGGTTTTTTGAAGACGAAGTGCAAGTGGTGCAATAGTTCCCAACCCATCCAGATCCATCCGAAGAGAGGAAAGAGGTGAACCATGAAAGAGGAAAGAGGAAAATTCTCTCTCCTCTCTCCTGCAAACCTCTATCCTCGTTTTAGGGGTTTGGCGGGATCGACTTAATTCGTGTCAGTTATGCCAAATTTGCCGATAACGATTAATATTGAACGTCAAATAGCAAGCAGGAAGCTACAACCAGAAAACTTATGGCTTTGATTTTGACGTTTTTAGGTAAGGGTGGGACAGGGAAAACCACAATGGCGATCGCCGCTGCCCGGAGTTTGGCCGCCCAAGGCAAGCGGGTGCTGCTCGCGAGTCAAGACACTAGCCCAACATTTGGGCTAATTCTAGGTCAGACCGTTGGCCCAGATCCACAAGAAACTGCCCCGAACTTGAAGGCGGTGCAGTTGGAGTCAGCGGTACTCCTAGATCGGAGTTGGGAACAGTTGAAAAAACTGGAAGCGGAATATGTCCGCACTCCTTTTTTTAAAGAAGTTTATGGTCAAGAACTCGGTGTTTTACCGGGGATGGATAGCGCCCTAGCCTTGAATGCGATTCGCGAGTATGATGCAGCGGGTGATTATGATGCGATCGTCTATGATGGCAGCGGCGATAAACATACCCTGCGGATGTTGGGGATGCCAGAAATTCTCAGTTGGTATTTGCGCCGTTTTAAGGATGTGTTGGCGCAGTCGGATCTCGGTAAAGCCTTGTCACCTTTTGTCCAACCTGTCACCAGTGCGGTTTTTAACGTGAGTTGGAGTAGTGATGATATTGGCGGTAAACCAGCCCAGGAAGTGAATAACCTGCTGGATCGAGGGAAAACGGCGGTATCGGATCCCCAGCGGGTCGTGGCTTATTTGGTGACGACTCAGGATAAAACTGCCATCGCTACCGCCCGTTATTTGTGGGGCAGCGCCCAACAAGTCGGTTTAACGGTGGCTGGGGTGCTGGCAAACCAAGCATCTGTCAGCGAAGAATTAAAAGCTGAATTTGCCCCCTTGGATCTGGCAGCAATCCCCCAGCGGTCTGGAGATGATTGGCAAGGTGCGATCGCGGCTTTACCGGATTTCACCAAAGCCACACAAGCCCCTCGTTCGGTAGAAATTGACGTGGTATCGGGGACAGTCCGGTTATATTTGCCCACTTTTGATAAAAAGCAGGTCAAACTATTGCAATATGGGCCGGAAGTTACCATTGAAGCAGGCGATCAACGGCGGAATATTTTCCTGCCTAATCAGTTGCGAGGCAAACCCGTTAAAGGGGCTAAATTCCAAAATGGCTATTTGATTATTTCTTTTTAGGGCAGGACTTACCCATAAACCCTAAACCTGTAGGGTTGATTCGCGAATCAACCCTATAACAAACATGACGCTTCAAGAAGCGTAACTCCCCAATAACATAAACCAAAGTTAGAGTTAACCAAACGAAATAAAAGAAAAACTTATAGGTTTAATTTAATATTTTGTTCCAAATCCATGTGAAAAAACGCAAAAATCTGTGGATTTTAGTATAGACTTAAGCACATGAATATTCCGGTATTAATAGAGTATGGTCTATGGACAATGGTGCAGGGCAGCTATCACCTTCCAGCCCCATTCGGAGAGCGGCCATCTCTGAACTCCCTGTCAACGGGTTCTCCCGTAACACCCGTGCTGTAGGGGTGAAACGCTTCACTCTTACTTTTTCAAGCACACTTATTACAATAATCGCTCCTCGTTAGACGAGGCGGAAGGAGGTATTCGTGGATTTTTTGTCGCTTTTTCTAATGGACTTCGTTAAGCAGTTGCAGTCCCCAACCCTGGCCTTTTTGATTGGGGGGATAATCATTGCTGCCCTTGGTAGCGAATTGGTAATTCCAGAGTCAATTTGTACGATCATCGTCTTTATGCTACTCACTAAAGTCGGTCTGACTGGTGGAATGGCGATCCGCGATTCTAATCCGGCGGATGTACTGTTACCTGCATTTTTTGCCGCACTAACAGGGATTGTGATTGTATTCGTCGCCCGCTACACATTAGGCAAGCTGCCGAAGGTCAAAACCGTGGATGCGATCGCGACTGGGGGATTGTTTGGCGCCGTCAGTGGTTCTACGATGGCCGCTGGTCTGACGGTACTGGAAGAACAAAAAATCACATTTGAGGCATGGTCTGCGGCACTTTATCCCTTCATGGATATCCCTGCGCTCGTAACTGCGATTGTTGTGGCCAATATTTACCTTAACAATAAGAAGCGTAAAGAATTAGCCCGCGCTGCTATGGAGGGGTCTTTGACCAAGCAGCCCGTTGCCGCAGGGGATTATCCCAGCACTCGGCAGGAGTATCTCAGCCAGCAGAAGGATCCTGATGATAACAAAGTCAAGATCTGGCCGATTATCGAGGAAAGCCTCCGGGGTCCTGCCTTATCGGCAATGCTGCTCGGCCTCGCCCTTGGCCTGTTCACCCAACCAGAAAATGTCTATCAAAGCTTCTACAATCCCCTCTTTCGCGGTTTGCTCTCAATCTTGATGCTGGTCATGGGGATGGAGGCTTGGTCACGACTTGGCGAACTGCGTAAGGTGGCCCAGTGGTATGTTGTGTATAGTTTAATCGCACCGATTGTGCATGGGCTGATCGCCTTCGGTCTCGGCATGATTGCCCACTACACCGTGAACTTCAGCATGGGCGGCGTCGTGATCCTGGCTGTGATCGCCTCCTCTAGTTCAGATATCTCAGGTCCGCCCACATTGCGAGCCGGTATCCCTTCGGCCAATCCATCGGCCTATATCGGTGCGTCCACCGCCGTCGGTACGCCAATCGCGATCGGCTTGTGTATCCCGCTCTTTATCGGGCTTGCCCAAGCGATCGGCGGACTCTAATCCCAGACACGGGTCGAGGTCTGTCGGTGCTCCCTTGATCCGGCAGATCGAGTAGATTAATGTACATAATTTAAGGAGATAACCAACATGGCCAAGCAAGCCAACAAGCTCGTCATCGTCACGGAAAAGATTCTGCTGAAAAAGATCGCCAAGATCGTCGAAGAATGCGGGGCGAAAGGTTATACGGTGATGGAGACTGGCGGTAAAGGCAGTCGTAACGTGCGCTCGTCGGGACAACCCCATGTTTCCGAAACCGATTCAAATGTAAAGTTCGAGATCCTCACCGAAAATCGGGAGATGGCTGAGGATATTGCGGATAAGGTCGCGTTGAAGTATTTCAACGATTATGCGGGCATTGTCTATATCTGTAGCGCTGAGGTACTGTACGGACACAGTTTCTGTGGGCCAGAAGGCTGTTGAATCGAGACGACGATGGCGGTTTGCCCGCGTCACTCATTGACGACTAAGCTCTTTGAAATCCAGGCAACCGCATCCAAAGACCATCTTCGATCGGTTGCCTTTTTCATACCCCCCTGTTTTATCCTCACATTTGAAATATCGGCATTTGATGCAGATAAATTAGAGTTAGTCATACCATTTACCAAAATTTATGCATCTGTAGGGGCGCAAGCCGAAGCGCCCCTACAAGTTTTTGGTGATTTATCTGTAGGGGCGCTTCGGCTTGCGCCCAAATTAACCTTGAAATAGTAGCAATAATTT
>JAABRM010000048.1 GCA_011390955.1 Oscillatoriales cyanobacterium
GTGTTAAACGTGGTTTATACTTGACTTCCACTGGTAGAATCATCAACGCTGATATCAATGGAAGCATGAATATAGCTAGAAAAGTAATTCCCGATGCTTTTGAGGGAATAGAGGGATTGCCGTTTATCCCTGTAATTTTAGACCTTTGGACTAAAATTACCAACGTAGCTGTCTAACATTGTCTACTTTTGGGTAACTTTGTCCAGATTTTTACGAGCGGTATGTTCCAAATACACAGAAAAATCTTCCGCCGCTAATGACGGTTCTGGTAATATTTCGATCGCCCCATGACCCCAAGCCTCTTCCGTCGCAGTTTGGACTAACTGAGTCAGGGCGGGGTGATTAAATACTGATGGGACGAGACGTTTATAGTTGACTTGATATTTGGCCCCGTAGGTTTGGCAGACATTGGCGACAATATTTTCAATCCAGTTCGGAAGCTGGCTATGGGTTTCTGGATGCAGCGATCGCACCGTTCCCCAGGGATGATGTTTCGGTTGGGAGTGGGCGTTCCAGAGCGATCGAATCATCCCCTCCATCACCCTCAATTTGACATCGATGAATCCGCCATTGTCACTGGCGTAGTCACCCTCGCTTATGCCGCTTACAAATATTGGCATTGGGCGCAAAAATAATCACGACATAGTAAATATTGAAATCCCGTAAGATTCGTAGGGTGGGCAAAAATTCACCATCATATATGGTAGGGTGGGTAAAATTGTTTGCCCACCCTACGAATGTTAGTAAATAGTATAAGTTTACCGATAATTTCACCGATCCAAAGCGGCTAAAAAAGCCGACTGTTTGGGAAAAAACAGTCGGCTTTTTTTCTGAATAATGGTTATTTTTGGTTTAGGCTGGAAACCGAAACCCCTTGATGTTTAACAGATCAAGTCTGCCAAGGTTTCGCGGACAAACATTAAGCCTTGTTCAGCACCACTCACCAAAAATGTCATATATTTAGACGCTTGATTCAGTTTTCTCGCATCAACAAAAAGTTCTTGCGCGGGATATTTTTCAATCACTTCTAACAAGGAAATTTCGCGATCGTCCAGAACGGATAAACCAATCGAAGACCGCAACGCCTCAATGACATTTTTCCGGGAAGGTGTATGAATCACCTGTCCGATTTCAAACAGGAATAATTCGCCCACAATAAAATCCATTGCTTTATTTAAAAACAAAGGATTCGGAGCCGGAATTTTCCGGGTCAATGCAGTTCTAAACATCTCTGTATCATCACTAACAAACCCAGAAATAAACCGAATCACCTTAGAGGCTTCGCCAGTTTCAGCAAAAGTCTCTAGCTCAGACATGGGGATGGTCACTCTTTGCGGTCCATAAGTCAAAGTGACTTTTTGCACCACAGTTTGAGCAACGACAGTCTGGGGATGGTGAATAAACACCAAAGAAGTTGTGACTAAACAGACTGCCATTCCGAGAGCAACGAATTTATAGAGTCTTTGGGGTAAAGCTCTCAATTTGTCCGCCACCCTTTGAAGAAAACTAAAAGGAAACTTCATGGATAGACTCCTGATACAAAATTCAGCGAATTTGTCACTGATTTCAAAGTCGGGAGTTGGGAAACTCCCGGATCCCGACTTTTTAGATTTCAAATCCTTGGCTTATTTGAGCCAATTTAATCTATCAGTGTTGGCACGAGTGAGAATGTCGGGTATTTGAGTATCAGGTTGATAACTAAAGAAGTCATCGGTACATACGATGTCGTACATATAATTTCTGACTACTTCAGCGAGCGGAATTACTGTATCAGCAATTAAACGAACTCGGTTAACCGCATCACTCACAAGCTCTCCTTGAACAGAAATCTGGCTTGCGGGATAAAACTTGAACACTTCCAACAAATTGATTTGGTCATTTCCGGCGGCATTGAGGAAACCTTCGGTCAAGTTTTCTACACTGTTCATGGTGCCATCACCAATCACGGGATCGATCCGAGAAAGGACAAATCGACCAATGGAACTGCGAAGGACTCTTTCAACAAGTTGCTTAGGCAGAGGAATTTCTTGACCTAAAGCTTCACGGAGAATGCTAATCTCATCACTGCTCAGTTGTAAACGATTGAGAGCATCGGGAAGTGAGCCTCTTCTGACAAAGTTTTCTAGGTCTTGGAATGTGATAACTTCCCGTACCCCGCGATAAATCAGATCGATTCTGTCAGCAGCGAGGGCGTTTTCGGTATTAAAGGAAAAAGTTGCCACGGTGGCAACGACAAAGGCCAGAAACAAAGATAAACATCTTTTTCCGACTTGTTTAAAAAATTGGGTATTGGGACGAAGCAGTTGCATTAGATCGCTCCGAGATTCTATGTTCATGGGTAGACTCCTGATAGTTTATGCTAAATTGTCTGCCAGTTTTACCGAGAGTTTATGAAAATTTTCCGTTGACCGCAAATTTAGGGTTATATCCTGTGTTATACGGATAAAGGTGACTCATATCCGGTCTGGCTCAGGTTGTCTGTGAATCGGAATAGTGGGAAAATAAATTTCCCTCTATCCATCTATACATTTTATCTTGCTATTGTGCCACGAAACATTCTTAAGTCAACTTTTTTTCAGAAAAGTTCAAAAAAAGTTACTTGACATGGATAATTTTCGCTAATGTTTCTAATGTTTCTAATATTAGATGGTGGTTTCCCATTGGGAAACTCCGCAACAGAAAGCTGAAAAGGTCAGCTTTTAGCCTTTAGCTATCAGATATCAGCGTGAGAGTGCTTGGGTAAAAATCTCATCAGCCGAAAGCAGGTCAATGAGAAGCTGAAAAGCTGAGAAGCTGATATCTAATCGCTGATGGCTAAATACTGAGGTTGAAATTAGCGATAAATGTTTAGATAACCAACGGGAGAGACGCCGAGGTCGATCGCGTTGTTCCCTCCCCTGGCAAGTCTTAATCCTTGAAGAAATTCCGGGTTTGATATTTTAGGGAATGGGACGACGGGGAGATAAGACGATGAAAAAATCAGATTGGGTACTGATGGTTGTGCTGGAATTGCTTAAGGTCAGACTGCGAATATTTCCTAAAATACTGGTTCCTAAAGCCAGCATGGGATCGTTATTGATTGCTCCGGGGTCTAAGAAGTTGTTTACTAAAGATAATAAAGAACCAACATTGATGTAAAGATAACCGTTGTTGGGAGTGGGTAGGGGGTTAGTGGCTGTAGTAAAGGTAAAGGATCGATCGAGACTTAAATAGGGTTTGGGATGTAGTTCTTTCAGCGGGGGCAATCCAGTGGTGACGATCAAAGTTCGGTTATCTAACCAACTATAAGATAACAAGCTTTCCATTGATTGCCGTTGGGGATTGAAGACTTGCCATTCTGTAACCGGCTGACCATTGAGAATTTCCTGTTTTAGGCGGATATTTTCTGATGACGATCGCACTGTCAATTCATCTAACTTTTGTAAAGCTTGTTTGGCTGCGGCTGGATCTTTGGTTTGAGCAATAAATCCCATACCTAGTTGGAGTCTGGGATCGAATGCGGGAAATAATCCTCCGGTGGTGGGAAATAAGAATATGGCATATTCACCATCTAGCCAAGGAATCATATTTTTGTCAAGATTTCCGCTCACCGAGTTGGGATTATTTCCCAGAGTTGCCCAAACTTCGGCGATCGCTGGTTGATTTAATAAGCCACGGAATAACCCTAAGAAGAGTTGATTAAAATTTTTACCGGATAGAGAAAGATAAGTGGCAGCGGGAATTTGTCGATAAATGTCATTCCCCATCGGCGCAATGGCAGTTATATCCTGGGGATTTTTATAGTAAATCCGCGATTTTGCCCGAAATCCTTCCGGTTGGAACCAGGCGAAAAATTCGCCACTACTATAAGTTTCGCCGAGCAATCCTAGGGCATTTTGTAATTCTTGGACATCGGGGATGGGCAAGGGAATTCCCCAGGCGTTGGGGTCAAATGTTCGATCCAAAAAACTTTGAGCCAACCCAGAAAGTTCTCCATAGCCCACAAATAGCGATCGGCTAAAATCTGGATTTTCTAAAGTTTTCTGGAATTGCGGATTTTCGGCTAATGTAATTCCCCGCTCCCGACTATTTAACCACTGTTCAATGGGGGCAACGGTTTCCGCCGCGGCCAAGTATCCAGGCACCACCGCGATCGCCAACCCGGGCATCACTTGTGGGATTGTTTCTGGCTGGGGATTTTGCTGATTGGCCATCAAGGGAGCGATCGGTCTATGTTCGATCGCCTTTTGCTTAACTAAACCCTGGCCAAAACTTGACTGCCACGGAAATTTAATCGACTTTTCCAGTGACAGCCCCGGAAAAACATTGCTGGAAACCATGCTACCGAGGCGATCGCTGACTTGATTGGGGTCGGGAAATAAAGTCTGGGGCAAAACCTGACCCAGAGATTTCGGTTCCCCGGATTCTGGGGGCAACGGTGGCATCATTTGCCGCTGAGGAATCACTTTTTCTGGCCAAACTAAAATCTTCACCCCCTGGTATTCTCGCTCTATCGGTGGTTCCGACCGTTGTTGCTTGACTCGATCGATAAATTGTGGCAATCGGCTGGCATCTGTCACCGGAGCTAAAGTCAAGATGCCATGACTTCCTGGACTGTTGGGGGCAGTCTCAGAATTGGGCATCAAAACCTGTGCCGTCCAATCTCCTAACCAAGGTTTAATCTCTGTTGCAAAGTTAATTTCCGGTGGGATATGAGGGACAAAGCCGGGAGCGGCAAAGTCTGGGGGAATGGGGAGAAATCGACTCACATTTTGCCAAGGTTGGGACTGGTTATTGAGCAACAGCACTCCGGTCACGTTGGCGGGCAAAACTTGGGTTACAGATGGAACTGTTGGCACTGCCTCTGATGGCTCAGTGGGTCGGGCTTGGGCGATCGCGTATCCCGATTGTATTCCTAAAATACAAACCAGTGGCATGGCTAAATGATTGATCACCCGATAAGTCTCCCGTTCAATCCACATTGTCAGACTAGCAAAAGTTTTAAAGTTTCGCAATCAATTCTCTGACACCAAGGGCATTATGTAATCATTTCTTAATATTTCGGCGGTTTTGAATAAGTTATTTGTCACCATTTAATCATTGAATTGCGATCGCGATGGAATTTCCCCATAGCAAACAGCGATCTCCAGGCAAAAAACCTCACTGTAATTAAACTGTTAATTTAACGGATTAACCACCCGACCGAGAAATAAAATACTGTCAGATTCATTATCTTGAATTAAAAAAATAAATGGATGGTCAGCCCGAAAAGTGGTTGCCGGAACCGTGTTCCGACTGGCGGCAACCACTCCTGACGCGCCGCCTGCCTCCGTCCCCACTTCATTCACATCGAGAAACGCTTTGTGAACAACTGCTGACAAATAAAGGTCCTCGGGGCTGCCATTCATCCCAGAAAAATTTGCTTTTTCCTGATTAAAAGCGATTTCCATTCCCATGCGGGAAAGAGTCTCCTTGAGATCGAATTCAGCCGCCATTTTGAACTTAGGCAGCCATAATTCTACCATATACTCGCGATCGGCACAGGAAATCAATGAATCTAAATTTTCTTCGCCGATTTGTTGTTCTAGGTCTGCCAACTTTTCTGGAGTTTCTGGTAACATAATTACCATAGAAAATCCATAGTCTAGATAAAACAATCGTAAAACTTCTACCCCATCGTATTTTCCATACCAGAATCGGTTTTTTTGATACATCATCGGCACCGTAATCTCTTCCCCTGATTCGGTAGTAAATGAGTTTTGTTGAGTATTTTTTGCTTCAAAAGGGTATAACCAATTTCCTTGAAAAAAAATGGCATTTGTTAAAACTAACCGAGTCGAAGTATTTAACACTCCCGCAGGGATTAAATCTGTAATATTTTCTTGGGTTTGTGCCGCCACCCACTGATTAATAGTATCGCGAGCGGATTCCGGCTGAGTTTGAAAATCTACTTCAGCTAAAGTCGCTCCATAATATTCTTCGGTCAATTGCAGAAAACTGGCCAAAAAACCATAATTTTTTTGACCCCACAGTCGATTTGCTATGTAGATTTGATACCCTTCAGATTTATTTAGACCGATCCTATGGGCAACCTGACTGAAACCCGAATGTATGGCCTGTGGTGCCAAACTAAAATGAAGCACTTCTGCAATTTTTTCGGCGGTTTGTCCGGCGGCACCGCCGTAAGTCATGGCCAAAGCGGTAGACAAACTATAAGGGGAAAAAAATAAGTTTCCCTCCCTTTGGGATAATTGCTGATAAAGGTCAACGGCAAATCGATTATTGGCCGTGACAATGCCCTGAACAGCGGGATCTATCCCCATCATTTCTGAAGCATTTTCCGCACTATTGGCCATAGGAAAACTCAGAAAAGTATCCCTGGAACCGGGTTGATAAGTCAAGGTAAGTAAACCAGCGACTATTGTCGCTAACCTAATAATTAAATGTTTCATATTAGTATTTTTTTTGGGGCACGACTTACCCAATATTGGCGATCGCTCGCGTTTAGGATCGGCCTGAGAAAGCGAATCACCCCTACCATATATATAGGTAATGGGTAAGTGCTATTTGTGATTTTGGCAGAGGAAAGCGTCCGGGTAATCTCGCGGCTTGTCCTCGATTCAATTCACACCCTGTTTATGAGCAAATATCAGCCATGTTTAAAGGCTGACAATTCTGAAAATGCTGAGAAGTGGGGCCTAATGCTCAACATTTCTGCAACAGTAGCACGATCTAACTGATAACACTCGCCGCAATTCCCAGTCTATTGTACTCCGAAAAATCTCAGTTGGTTAATTAGCCAAGAATCGCCGCCCTAAATTCAGGCAAACAGAGAAACGGATGCAATGGTAAAACCAGATATCCGCTAAATTTGTCGCAAGTTATCATCGCTCGATATTTTCTGGCTCATGGTTGGCTCAAATTTGCGATCGGCGAAAAGCGATAAAGTAGATTAGCTGGCCAAATTTTCCAGATTTTATTAACAATTTACTAAGGTAGTTTTATTTTCCTAGAAAAAATATTTGTTTCAAGTCTAATCCCAATCCAATCAAGAGATCGTCGCCGGATAAAAAATCCGGCAGTTGCATTCTTTGCATCGACTTGCTAGGGGCATAAATTTCAATTTTTTTCAGAATTGGATCGATTAACCAGCCCAAACTAGCACCCTGATTTTGGTACTCTTGCATTTTTAGCTGGAGACTTTGCCAATCATCATCAGGAGAAAGTAACTCCAGGATAAAATCCGGGCATAATGGGATGATTGACTGGGTTTGGATTGCCGTTAAATTAGAGCAATTTTCTTGCTTGACCCAGGCTAAATTGGGACATCTAATGCTGCCATAAGGTAATCTAAAAGCAGTATTGTCGAAAACTACGCCGAGTCCGGTTTGTTGATTCCAAGTCCAAAATTGACTGGCGATCGCCCAAGTCCACTGTTTGGTTTGACGGTCAGGCTGACTGCAAATCTGGAGGGTTCCTTCAACCGTCCGCTCAAATTTATAATTCTGATTACTTTGGCAAATCTCCAGAAATTGTCGATCGTTTAGCTCAATAAGATTGGTTAAATTTAGTTGAATTAATGTCATATTTTATATTATGGATGAAAAGTGGAGAATTTTTAGCCAATTTATTTCAGTTTAGCTCAAAAATTCACTGTTTGCCACCCAGCAGTCCCCACAAATCCCTGGCGGTTGTCCCAACTTCCGTCTAGGGATTTTCCCAGGCAAGCGGCAAAATCTGGGGGTAAACCGGGCTGATTTCGTTCCGGTGTCTTCCTGGGACTGACGGCGATCGCCGATCGAAACTCCTGAAAGGCTTGTCTGGAGAGGGTTAGAGCCGATTGACAAAAAAATCGAAAAATTTTTGGCCAAAACTATAGACATTTAAAAAAAATCTGCTAAGATAGTTAAGGTTCGGAAAAAAACAAGGCTCAGTAGCTCAGTGGTAGAGCAGGGGACTCATAAGCCCTTGGTCGCGTGTTCAAATCACGCTTGAGCCATAGACACCGCAAGGGTTTCAGCCCTTGCGGTATTTTTTTGTCCCGCACCATGCTACGATTTTGCTACATTTTTTGTACTTTTAAAAAGTGAAACTCCCTATCCGCAAGGCTTAGGGAGTTTCACTTCTGCTACAATTTTGCTACAAGTTGAGCTAAAGCGGGGCTGAAACCATCATTCTTTCGTGGTTATGGCGGTGATTAGTCCCTTGCTCTTTCCGTTACTCTAGCGTGTCGTTCGCGTATTTTAGATTCGCTCATATAATCAGGTAAAATATTTAGTTCCCAAACTTCAAACTCATTAAAATATTTCTGAATTCGGGGTGGTTTTCCGTATTCATTGATATAATCTTGATAATATTCATCGTATTCCCCCTTTTCGTACTTTTCATAATTTTCCTCTAAAATTTCAGAGGGGAAAATTTCATACCAGCAGTCGTTTAAACTCATCTCTGCCAACACAATTAATTTTACTGCGGTCGTAAATACCGCTGCATGTTCACTGGGATTTAGACAATAGCGTTTGCCGAAATTAAAGGCCCACTCTCTAGTCGGCTCAAAATAAATAGCGGCTTTCATTTTTGGTGTCCAATTAAGTTTTTGACAAAAACTCTGGACTTCTGGTGGCACATCTGAAGACCCAAAATAATCATCCCAAGATATTTGTTCCTCATCTTTAACGCTACAAAACTCAGAAAATTCGACAGACAACTCCAGGGGAACCATTTTTATTGCAACAATCTCCAAAGTCAACAAATCATTTTTTATCGCAGGATTGAACGCCTTTGGTAGTTTCATTTTGCTTTTGCGACCCATAATTTTTCTCCAAGTTTGTGACATTTACATAATAAAGCCTATAAGCCCATTCGCCGCATCATTTCTTCATACTTTTGCCGGTAAACCTGGGGGAAAATCCAGCCTTGGTCGGGGGACGATCGCCTCTTGTTGCCTCTGACTTAATCCCCTGGGCGATCGCGCGATTTAAAATGGATTTTCTAATATCACCCGATCTTCGCCAAATTCATCGTCAAATTCAACTTCATCAGGGCTGAATTCTAAGGCATCTAGGCGATCGCTTTCCTGCATAATAATCGCATCAATCAAACTATCCATCGGCACTGAAGTAATCTCTAAATCATCCTCACTTTCTAAAATTAAACCCGTCCCCGCTTCTCCTTTTAAAGCACTTAAAAGTTGAGCAATAATTCGGCCATTAGTATCGCGGTTTTCTGGCTTTAATGTCCACAAAATATTATTAGCATTACAGTCACCCTCCGCAGCGGCACAAATCACCGGCATTCCATGCACAAATCCTTCACTTAATGGCGGCAGGTTTGGCTGAGTGCTTTGCCGCAAAAAATGCTGATTAAACCTTGTTGTCACAGCGCGGCAACGGTCTCTAGCGGTCAAATTTTCGCCAAACTCTTGGGCGCCTTCTTCAGTCCATTGAATTAGCTGCCGTTCTCCAGCCCGATGCCAAGAAACCCTGCTACTGCTGCGGCTGCGGGTTCCTTTATATAAGGCCAGAATGGTTTGATTGGCGCTGTTGCATTCAAATCGATATCTCACGTCCCGACGGCGACTGCGACCAGTTTCTTGCGGTTGATTCTGGCTGGAGTTGCTGTCACTGTTTGGGGTGGTTTCTTGGGCGATAAATCTGCCCGATCGCAGTGGAGTTTGGGCATTAGAGATAAGGTTGATTTGGGCAATTTGGACGGCAATTATTCCTCCAATTATAAATAAAAGTTTTTGGTCGGTCTTCATAGTTGAAATCCCCTGAGTTCCCATTAAGCTTGACACAGCTATCTTTATTTTAGCTTTTTGCTTTCCGCTTCAGAGAGCGATCGGTTATAACTGTAACAAATCTTTAACAAATAGTCAATAAAAAATCAGGGATGCGATCGCTTGAGCTTTTGTCCTGTATTTGCAGAGTAGGTAGGCTTCCGCCTTCTCTACGAGGCTTGATTTTTTGATTGTTTCCATTAATTTAAACTAACTCGGTAGTTGGCGTTATTTGAACTTGAACAGATATACGGGGGACGGGGGGCAGGGGTAAAGGCGGGAATCCTTTGGCATTTTAGCTGGTGGCGATCGCAACGTCGATCGCAGCCGGATTTGGTATAAGCTAGAGGTTCCCGAAACTGTGCTATGGTAAAAGTAATTTTTGAACGTTAATTCCAAACATGAATGAAAAAGCGGAACGGTCAGTTTAATCCCAAACGCAAAATGCTCAAGATAGAGGAATGTAATTTTAACGATCTTTTAAACCTTTCACGACAGGCTCAATATGGTGGAAATCCTGAACATAAAAAAAATCCAGGAGACTTTAACCTGACACCTCCAAGTAGACCGAGATCCGGTAAGTCTCTGTGTGATTCCGTTAAGGTATTTACCAGAAAGGAAGCGCTAGATTTACTCAGGAAAGGCATTAAAAACGGGTTAGTGAGCGATCGCGTTGAGGGAAAGTGGCCGAAGAATGTTTGGTCTGTTATGGATGACGAAACTCCCCTAGAAGCACAGCTTGAGTCGTCAGAAACAGGAGCCTATCATGGTTATCCCATGCAAAAAGACGATCCTTTCTGCGAAGAAGTGATTCAGCAATGGAGGATTCGGAGTGAACTCCCTAAATCTTAATTTTGAGTGGCTTACAAGCGGCAATAATTCCCCCGAAATCCAGCAGACTATGGGGATGTTTAGACTACGATTGGGGGATGTCACTCTCACTGAGCATGAGGATATTTGGTCTAAAACAATTCGCGACGCCGTTCTCGTTTCTGCTTATCCTATTGCGGCTTGGATGGCATCTTCATGGTGGCGATTACTTTTTGAACCGCTTCCGCCTAACAACACCAAACCGTCAGTTGACTGGAGGATGGCCCATGAACTTGCGGCGGCCAATCAAGGATTTATTTGGCCGAGAGTCATACTGGCTTCAGATACCGAATTGATGCAGATATGGTCAACACCATCTCCGGTTTTCGAGCGACAATCTGTTCGCTATATTAATGGTCTTGAGCAGCCATGCCCAATTAACCTCCGTGAATTCGAGCAAACAGCAGCGGAGTTCATTGAGACTGCGATCGATCGTCTCAGTGCAATGGGAGTGCATCACACTCCATTGGCTAACCTTTGGCAAGAAGTTCAGGAAGAGCGTTCTGATGCCGATGCAACGAAATATCGTCGTTGTGAGGCTGAATTGGGCTTTGATCCTGATGATTGCCCTGAAAGTGTCGTGGAAGATGCGCTGAATCTTGCTGAACGGATGGGGAGCAAAACTTTATCTGAATTGGCTCCCGCTTGTAGCCAGAATTTATCAGAAGCGAAACCCCTTAGCTCAATTATTGAGCTCATTCAAGCATCGGGAATTCAAGGAAAGCCTGATATTTCTATTGACTACTCTGTTAACCCAGAGACGCCAAAAGCACCTTGGCAGCGAGGAAACGAGATCGCATTGCTTGTACGCAATGCCATTGACGCTGGAGAAAATCCCATCACCAACGATAAACTTTACGATCTGCTTGGTTTACAAAAGTCTGAATATGAAGGGTGGAATCCTCCTAGTCGGCAGCATATTTCACTGGCAGTTCCCTCAAAAGAAAATGGGTTTAATTTCCACCCCAGGAAAAAATATCCAACGGCAAAGAGATTTGAATTGGCTAGATCGATCGGTGACTACTTGTTTTATGGCAATCAAGGAGAATCATGGCTGACTAGCACAGATATGAGAACCTCAAGGCAAAAGTATCAGCGTGCTTTTGCTGCGGAGTTTCTTTGTCCTTTGAAGCATTTGCAGGCTTATTTGAATAATGATTATTCAGAGTCAGCCATAGAAGAGGCGGCGAATTATTTTGACGTAAGTTCACGGACAATCGAATCAATCCTGGGAAATAACGGTTTGATTTCTTCCCGTCAATCGATCGGTGATTTAGAAGTGAGTCTCCCTTATTAGATTGTTAGTGATAACTGTATTAGTGCGAACTTGTATAGCAATCCTATTTAAGTTGTAATATTTTGGGAAATTTAACCCATATCGTAGGGGTAAATTTCCCCTACCACAACCTCTAAACGGATTGCTATAGGCGATCGCTTGAATACCTACCAAGGAGAAGTTGTCGGGGGAGCATTTCCAGGGTGTAATTAGCCGATCGCTTCCCATTTATTCCCACCCTCCGATATTCGCCACCCTTTCCTCAAGATAGTCTTTTGACAAATGTGATTGCACCCGCTGATTCACCCAATGTAAAAACGCTGTAAATGCTGTAAATAATTATGCTAATTCAGTTTAGTATGAATATCTAATCTCCAAGTTAGTCGGATATTCTGTACTGGATTGGTAAGCTATCTCTTGGCGAGATTCGGGTTGGGATTTCGGGGCTAACACTAATAACCATTCTAAGGTTCCCATATCTCCTTCGGGAATTTCTGGTTGAGTCCGCAACAAGCGAACTTTAATTCGTTCATCCCGACTGACGGGCAATTGTTCAATTACTCGAATTTTGCTTTCCTCAGCGCGTAAATTGCTCAGGCGAATTCGGTAACTGTAATTAATCCGGCGATAAGTGCCGATTGATTCAACTTCTCGTTTAACTAAGTCCCGATTGACTTTGATACTTTCATCAATCCCTAAATAAATTTTAAAGGATTGACCGGGAGAAATATGCTCTAACTCGGTGGTTCCGACTAGGGTATTATCCCGGAAAATATTCGCTTTACCGGGGAGTAAGCTTGCACCATCAGCGGGATTTATGGCTTGAGTTTCTAGATAAGCACAACTATCTAACCGAGGTATGGTAATATGTTGCGGTTGACCAGCATAATGAGTCTGATAAACCATGACTTTATGGGCTTGGTCGTCACTGGGAATTGTGGAATTTCGCTCTAAAGAAAATGTGACAATTCCCCCGACTTGAGTCGTTTCAGCGATCGCTTGTTCCGCTTCTATTTTTACCTCAGCACTTAAATCAATTGATGGCGCAGAGGCTTCTTGTAATAGTGCGTCCAATTCAAAAAATTCAGGGGAATGGGACCCTCCCCTTCCAGCCAAGTCATCGACGGGTCGAGACCGACGTAGCTCCATGCCTTGAATAAAGAAAGGTTTTAATTTATTGGGCAGTTTTCCCAGGGCAGGTTTTGCCGTGGATAAAGTTAAATGAATCCCTGTCCAATCTTCGCCGGTTTTTTGTTTTACTTCCGCCAAATAAGTTAAATGCAGTTGATCCCCTGTGGTATTGCTGCGAATATCATAAAGTGGACTCCAACTAGAATGATTGACTAAATAAGAAATTTCCAGTTCAAAAGTTCCGGCGCTTTCCGGTTCAATGGCTACGAGAATGCGATAATGACTGTAGCGATCGCGGTTGGTTTTGTTTTGGACTTGTTTCAGGCGATCGCGCAAAACCTCTAATTGATTTTCCCGGTTAGCTTTTTCTTGTTTATACTGAGTAATTTGACCGGCTAATGATTGGTCTTGGCTGCCAATAAATCCTAATAACCGGCTAATTTCGTCTAAATTCACTTCATTAGGAGGTTGCAAGCTGGAAAATCGTTCTAGATATTTACTTCCCAAATCTTGCACAAAATTTCGCTGTAAATTAATCCCGACGATTCGATCTTCAAGTTGTTGTATTCCCCCTTGAATCGCCTGAATTTCCTGGTTAATTTCGGCAGTCCGTTGTTCAATGGGTTCTGAAGAAAAAACTTGCTCAGTTTGCACCCCTAATATTTTCACCGGCACATTGCCAACCCCCCGACTTCTCACGGAATCTTGTTGCAAACTCAGGGGCAATCCTTCAATAATTAACTCCTGTTCTGCTCCGGTCAATTCAATTTGGGAATGGCGCACAACTAAAGCTTGATTGGTGTAAACCGTAACCGATTTAATCCGACTTTCAATAATTCTGCTGGCCGCATTTTCTAAGTTAGATGAAGTCATAATATCATATTGTGAGTAGTTTTAACTAGAGGTACTAGGATTTCGAGAAGATTTCTAAACCGAATAATTTGAACCACAGAGACACAAAGGACACAGAGAAATCAGAACACAGAGAAATTTGGTTCAAAAACCGGTTTTTTTAATCCCTATCCTAATTTGGGATAGGGATTTCGGGTCAGGAAAAAAAATTAGCGATCGGTGGGTAAACCAATAGACAAACTAGCCGGACCGGAGACAACATCATCATCATCATTTAGGTCGTTTGCCCCTTCAACAGTCGTGCGCGGCAGTTGAATAAAAATTGACCGACTCGGATCGTTGGGATCGACAATTAAGAATACCGCACTGACATCATTTCCTTTGTTACTAAAACCAGCGTTATATTGTCTGACTTCGTTGTTAAAAGTCAAAGTTCCGCTGCCACTGCTGACCGTTCCATTGACCGTAATGGTGCCGGTACGTTGGTCGGAATTTGGTTGACTATTGGTGAAGCTTAAATTCACCCCATCGCCAATCAAAGTGGTGTTCAAAAACGTGCCAATATCGTTGTCTTCAAAATCACTAACCGTTAAAGTTCCTGCGATTCCTTGTAACACGGGAACAGATATGGCATCAAAGCCAATGTTTTGAATGATTTGGGTGGTATCATCGGCACCAAAGGCATTTTCGACGCCATTTAAGGCGGAGTCGAGAAAGTCACCAAAGCCAAATTTTGGTCTTCTTTCTTCTTCAAAAAAGGAAGGTTTGATGCGACGGCGCGGGGCTGGTTGGCTGTCGGTTGCTTGGGCAATTATTTGCTCTGATGATTCAGAGGATTGGGCATGAGCAGCCCCTATTCCTGATAAGTTCAGGTTTAAACCCAGACCGGCCAAAAATATGAAAATTGCGGGAATTTGTTTTAGTTGCCACATATTATTTACCGAATGATTGGGCAGAGAAATTAAAAGCGAAATGTGGTACGGAGTGCGCCCACATAGATATTGTTGTTATCTTCGATATTTCCTGGGTTTGTCACCATGAAGAAGCCCGGAGTAATGGTTACTTTATCATTGATTTTAAAGCGATAAAAGGCTTCAATGTGATAAGAACTGGCATCGTCAGCCAGACCAGAAGATACATCAAAATCATCATATTCGACTAACTTCGGCGGTTGGCCAAACATGACCGCAAGTAAGTCCCCATCTCGGCCAAAGGCATCCGACAAACCCAAGCTAAACATATAATTAGTGCTGACGGCAAAAGCGTCGGTTTCCATGCCGTGAGTGCCCACGACACCGCCCCAGGTGGAGAAAGTCAGGTCGTCTAATACCCGCCATTGTAAGGTGCCACTGGCGGCATAAATGCGCGATCGCTGATTGATAAAGCCCGAAGCATCGGCGATCGCACTGCCGGTAAAGGTATTTAATCGCCCATCTTCAGAATACCCATAAACAAAAGTCAGACCAGTGAGCACCCGGTCAAAGGGTAAGAGTAAAAACTGCAATCCTAGGGCATTACTATCCGCATTGCCAAAACCTTTCAGGGGATCGCCCGTTCCTTGAGTGCCGTAAGCCATTTGCACGCGAAATCGCTGACCGATCAACCAGTCAAATCCCACCCCAGCATCTAAATCGCCAATTTTAAACACCGGGTTGGCTTCCCCAAAGCGGGAAATTGCTCCGCGTCCATTATCGAAATAAGGGGAGTTGGTGGTTAAAACCGTGGCAAGGCTAAATCCGACGGGGCGAAAAGTGGCCACGAAGCGATCGCCCAAAGCCACTCGATATTCCAGCATTGACAACTGAATATTTTTATCCGTATCTGCTTGATAAGACAGCAACGCGGGGGCAGTATTTAACACTTGGGGATTGGCAAAACCCAGGTCTTCAAAGTTGCCAGCCGCCATTTCTACCCGTAAGCGGTCTTTGCCGGTAAACGTGGAAACCGTTTGCAAGCGGACTAAGCTATGAAATACCGTTTGTGCATCTCCCGTCCCCGGAGGGTCGCCCCCAAAGGCGGTGGCTAGACCAAAAATTGCCTCACCACCAAACACTGTCACCGACTGATTGACTTTATTTGCTTCTAATTCAGCGGTGCGAACTTCCAAGTTATCGATGCGAGCTCGCAATTGGCCTAATTCTGTGGCAAATTCCGTTTGCAAGCGCTGTAATTGGGCTAAATCTTCCGCAGTGATATCGGATTTTTTAGTTTCGATTTGTTGTTGAATTGCGGTTAAACAAGCATCTAAACTGGCGGCAAATTCATAACGAGTCATGGCGCGATCGCCCCGATAAGTGCGATCGCCATAACCCAACAAACAATCGTAACGTTCCGCCAAAGATTCCAAAGCAGTATAAGCCCAATCATTAGGAAACACATCCGCCAAATCAAACACTGAATTCACCTTTTCCAAAGGTTCTGATTCTTGCAGGGATTGATTAATGGGGCTGTATTCTTCTATTTGCTGCAAAACCTCATTGACGTTAGTTGGTGGTTGGTTGTTGGTTGTTGCTTGTTCGAGGCGATCGCTTTCTGATGCATTCACTAATCCCCCATGAAGCATTAGCACAGAAAGGCCACAAGAAAAGCCACAGAAAAAATACTTAGCATACTTGGCCAACATAATACTCATCCTCACACAATATTCGTGATGGAAAAGGCTATTGATATCAAATCAGGTTCTCATAGACTATTGGTTATAATCCCATAAAATACTTATGGATTCCCGCGTTCGCGGGAATGACATATAACATTATCAGTGGCTTTTAAGAACCGGATTTGGTATGATAACTCGGAAGTGTTTTAATCATTCATATCTCCATTAGGCATCGTGGCACCTTCCAGGTTTGCACCTTCTAAATTAGCCATACTGAGTTCTGCTCTCAATAGAGTGGCTTTCCTTAAATTGGCGTCACTAAGGTTGGTTTTGGCAAAATAAACTTCTAAAAGATCCGCCTCAGTGAGATTCGCTCCCGTCAAATTGGTGCGAGTTAAGTCAGCCCGAGTTAAATTAGCCTTAGTTAAATTTGCGCCTACCAGAGTCGCTTTGTCAAGTTTAGCATCAGGCAACCTTGACCCACTAAGATTTGCCCTGGTCAGGTCAGACTCCGTAAGGATCGCCCGTTCCATCTGAACTTCAATCATCAACGCATCAAAGGCGATCGCGTGAGTTAAATTCGCTTCCGTCAGCAATGCCCGCGTTAAATTAGCCTCTTGGATTTTCACCTGAGTCAGGTTTGCCCCTCGCAGGTTCGTTTCCATCAAATTTGCCCCACGCAAATCCGCCCTGGTGAGGTCAGCCCCGGCCAAATTCACCCCCCGCAAGTCTGCCCCCCGCAAGTCTGCCCCGCGCAAGTCAGCGGCAGCATAAGCGCGTCGTTCATAACGCAGATTTGCCCCGCGCAAACAAGCCCCCCGCAAGCAAGCCCCACTCAGATTCACATTGCGTAAATCTGCCCCAATCAAATTAGCATCTAACAACACCGCCAAAGACAGATTAGCCTTGCGTAAATCTGCCCCTTGCAAAGTTGCCCCATGCAAATCGGCATCACTTAAATTAGCATTGCGTAAATCCGCCTGATTCAGATTAGCCCCAGCCATTTTTGTATGGGTCAAATTTGCCCCATACAAATTCACCCGACTTAAATATCCGAAAATCAGATTTGCCGCATTCAGGTCTGCCTGACTCAAATTCACCCCAATTAAATCAGCCCCTTGCAAGTTGGCATTCCGCAGAGAAACTCCTTTAAACTCAGTCTCTCCCGCTTGATATCGTCTGAGAATTTCATTTCCTTCCATATTTGTTATTTGTTGTTAGTTGTTGGTTGTTGGTTGTGGGTTGTTGGTTAGTGGTTGGTTGGTTGGTTGGCATTAATTGATAATTGATAATTGATAATTGATAATTTTTTATTTATAATTATCAAACAACAACCAACAAAGAACAAACAACCACCAACAACCAACAATCATCCATCAACAATGTAAGTAAATTCGTGACTCCAAACCGGAGATTTACTCCCAGTTTTGCGCCAGTGAACTTTTACCTTGGTAATTGATGTAATTTCTAAGGGAAATACATTCTTTCGCACTACATTAATGCTGGCTTTTTGGTTAGGTTCTTTTTCTGATTCCAAAACAATGTGCAGACAATCATTTTTTATCGTGGCTAAGGTATTAATTCCCCGACCTTTGAGGATCTGATTCATCAAAGCCGCGATCGCCTTAGCGTTTCCTTCTTTGGCTAATTGAACCACCTTAGCCTCCGGGTCATCGTCAGTTTCGGCTTCGGCAGGTTCTACGGATCTAGCAGAATTTTCCCCTGGACTAGAGTGGTTGCTTAAAGCTTTTAAATCCTGCAATTCTGCCTGCTGCATTTGATTGAGTAAATCCAGATACTTAGAGGTTTTTGCTTGGATTTGCACCATCATCTGTTTCATGCTATCATATTTCAATGATGCGGCTTGAAAAACTTCTTGATTTTGTAAGCGATCGTCTAACATCTGTTCTAATTCACTTAAACCATTATCCATTTCTTCCGTTAACCGATTCACTTGCATAATTACTAAGTGATTAAGTTCGTCTTCTAAAACCAGATGCCGCTTGAGCGATGCGGTAATTCTTGAGTTAATTTTACTTGCAAAGCTAAGGGAATAGGGAGCGGGTGAATTCATCAATTCGTCCCCATATTGCTTTTCTAATAACTCACTTCCTGCTGAAAAATGCTCAGAAGCACTGGTGTGCAATTCTGGAATTGTGATCTCATCTTCCCCAGCATAAACTTGTCCGGGATATTGGTGATATTCCACAGAGGCAACTTCATCCCCTGAAGACCATGAATCAATGGGAGATTGGGTCGGAATTGCGCCGTTATTTGAATGTGCGATCGCTGCTTCTTCTGCTGGGGATTGAAACGAAATCAGATTGGAAAAATCGCTGTCGTCTGGGACGGGTTGCTCCGAGAAATAGGTAGTGACTTTTTCGGTGATTTCTGCACTCACCTGGTGGTGCAGAACTTGTGGGGGGTTTTTTTCATAAAGTGGACCGAGATACTTAACGATCGCACTAGCTACTTGGATATTTTCGTTTTTATTCTCAAATTTTTTGGCTGTTTGATAAAGCTGATTTTCTAAATCTTTTTTGCTGGGACACTTACGCAAAAGTTTTTGCAACAACTCATCTAAGCGATATTTTTTCAACGCTAACCAGTCTGGTTCGCTAAACGTAAATAAGCGATCTACCGCTGAAAAAATCAAGATTTTTACTCGCAGGGGATTCGTGCGTTGCACCAGTTTCAGGCGGACTTCAAATAAATCGTTTTGGACTTGTTTTTTTTCATCTACATCATATAAATGAGTCAACAGCGCTGCCTGCTGATGACTCACTAATAAATTGTCAATTGAAGAATCCCCATTTGAACCATTTGAACCATTTGAACCATTTGAAGAATTGCCCGCGATCGATATAATTTCTGATGTTTCTAAATAAAGGGGAGCAATTTTTTGAATAATCTCACCAGAAATTGCCAAATATTCAACTTGTTTATTAATCTTACTGCAAATATCTTTCAGTAACCCTTCTAATTGCTCTAAAGTGTAATTCAACCCAATAACTTCGCGAAGTAAATCCTTAAGTTCTACATCCGTTAATTTGGTTTCACTAACTTCCCACTTCCCATAGACCACAAAATAAAGTAGCTTTTTCATCCGGTTAATGTTGACGCTACCTTCTAATTCTGCGGTCACTCGATCTAGATGAGATAAAGCTAAAGCATTCATTATACGATTCCCCCGAATCACCACACATCAGGTTTGACGGCGCGATTAGTTGCTCACCGATCGCCGAAATTATTAGGTTTACCTTGGTAAATCGGCTCACCCGTCGTTCTTTTAGAGTGAAAAAGCCTCAATCATAAGTATCCCAAGGTTAATTATTGATTATTTTTATTCTTGGATAAATTAAAATCTGGCCATTTTAATTTCATGCGGATAATTTGGATCTAGCTTATTTCATAAACAAATTTTAATCTCCTCTTCAAGTTATCGCGATCGCCGATAGCAATTTTTGATTTTTCTGAAATCAATTTTTAGTCGGTAACTGCTTAGACCAATAAATTTTGAGACTGACTAATCCTAGTATAGTTCAAAATTGCGCCGAAATTAACTCAAAAAAAAATCTTAATAATTACCAAAGATAGCCATTAGACAACAGGGAACAGAGAACGGTGGGGGGGTAGGGTGTAGGGTGTAGGGTTCGAGAGGGTGTAGGGTGTAGGGTGTAGGGTGTAGGGTTCGAGAGGGTGTAGGGGAAGAGAGAATAATTGATAATTGATAATTGATAATTGATAATTAAACATAATTATCAATTATCAATTGTTAATTGTTTCCCCCCTACACCCTACACCCTACACCCCATTCCCAGACTAATAGCTGACTGCCGATCGCTGATATGTCAAGCATCAAAATAAGGGATATGACCCCTCAAATCAGAGGGGGTTTAATCCAACAGTGGTTTCTTGGGTGGCAGAAAAAATCAAGCTTGATTAGTCTTTGGTTAGCACAAATAAGTTGCCGCGATGTCCCCGTCCGATGCGTAAATCTTCATCTAAATAGGTAATATCCAGCCAGTTGTCTTGGTTTTGTTCATCAATAGGCAAATCCAGGGCTGTGAGTCCATTACCAGACTCAATTTTCTCCACCAATTCTTCAGGAGATTGATAATCCAGTAAGTTTTGTAATCCAATAATCCACCGCTGGAATTTTACGTCAACTCGCTTGTCAGAAACCGCCGTAAATTTGGCACTGACGCAAATTAATCCAGATAAACCGGGGAATCCAGAAACCACTTCGGCAATATTATATAATTTGCCCGTTGCGGGACGAATAGATTGGTAAATTTGACCCAAACGCACTAAGGGCGGCAAGTCAATAAATAATAAATTACTATTCGTGGTATAAATTAGCCGCCAGTCTCCGGCTAAAAGGTTACTTTCTATGGGTTGCGGGGTGGGATTTTCGTCTTCTAAATGGTCGATCGCATCTAAAATAATCTGTCGATCGCTTGATTGCGCGAGTAATCCCCGATTTCGTCCGGCGATCGCTTTTAAGAGTTGTGTTTTTGCACTCATTTTCGGTAGTTCCTTTACTGGTTGATGTTGATTTGTTATTGGTGATTAGTTATTGGTTATTCGGGAGGATCGCTCATCACAAATAACCAATAATCTGCCGCAGACTTATGTCAAGAATTCAGAATCAAATCCGCTGCTTTTTCCGCGATCGCGATCGTAGGAGCATTCGTATTTCCACCGATAATGGTGGGCATAATCGAAGCATCCACCACCCGCAATCCTTCAATTCCTCGGACTTGTAATCGCGAATCGACCACAGCCGTTGAATCGTTTCCCATTTTACAAGTTCCAACGGGATGATACAAAGTTTGTGTCGTTTCCCGAATATAATCACGAATTTGTTGATGATATTCCTGGGTAGACTCAAGTTTTGGCAGGGTAACTTTACTGGGAAAAATTACTGAACCTCGCCAAGGAGCAAATGCGGATGCTTGGAATATTTTATCAGCAAGTTGCAGCCCACGGATCATCACCTGCCAATCGGTTTCTACGGTTAAATAATTTGGTTGAACGATCGGCGGTTGCAGGGGATCCGGCGATCGCAACTGAATATAACCCCGACTGTCGGGACGCAGTTGTGTCACCCCCAAAGTTAAGGCGTGATTTTCCCATTTAGTAAACCCATGATTGAAAAAAAATGCTGGGGCAAAATGAAATTGTAAATCAGGAATCTCCAAATCCGCCTGACTTTTGACAAAACCACCTGCCTCCGCCACACTTGAAGTCAATGGCCCGGTTTTGAGCCATAAATACTTGAGTAAATTTACCAAGTTATTGGCACCTTTTAAAGTCACGGGTTTCCGGCATTCATAGAATACCCCGGTAATTAAATGGTCTTGTAAATTTTGGCCAACTCCTGGTAAATCTAACACCACGGTAATGCCTAAATTTTGCAAATGATTCCCCGGACCAATTCCCGATAACATGAGTAACTGAGGCGAATTAATTGTTCCCCCGGATAAAATCACTTCTTTGCCACTTTTTACCTGACGTTTTTCTTGACCATTGGCTAAATATTCTACGCCCACAATTCGCCGGTTTTCAAATAAAAGCCGAGTCACCGTTGCCTCTAGACAAATGGTTAAATTAGATCGCGATAAAATAGGCTTTAAATAAGGCTTTAAATAAGCCGATGCCGCACTATGTCGTTGACCATTTTTTTGGGTAACTTGATAAAACCCAACCCCTTCAGGTTCGGGAACATTAAAATCTGCAATAATTGGCCAGCCGCTTTCGTTTCCGGCTTGGACAAAAACATGAGAAAGACGATTAATTGTGCGTAAATTTGCCACATTCATTGGCCCGCCGATTCCATGATATTCGGAAACCCAATTTTCTTGGTTTTCGGCTTTTTTGAAATAGGGCAATAGGTCGCTGTAACCCCAACCCGGATTGCCTAATTTTTGCCAGCGATCGTAGTCATCCCGATGACCGCGAATATACAACATGGCATTAATAGAACTAGAACCCCCCAAGACTTTTCCCCGAGGCCAAAATAACGATCGCTGATTCAATTGAACTTGGGGTTCGGTTTCATAAGCCCAATCTAAGGGAGTTTTAAATAGTTTAGCAAAAGCTGCCGGAATTTGAATAGCGGATAGGCGATCGCTCATTCCCGCTTCTAGTAAAAGTACCTGATTTTTTGGGTTGGCACTGAGACGATTTGCCAATACACAACCAGCAGAACCAGCCCCAACAATGATATAGTCATAAATCATAAAATTACCAGGATTATTTGCTATAAATATTTACGATTAAAATTTACCATTAGTAGTTAAACTTAAAATAATTTAAATATTTTGCTTTTGCTTTATTATCTGATATAATGGGAAAATAATGTCTATTTTAATCACAAAAAGTGGCAGAAAAAATAATATCGCCGATCGCTCGATTAAATCTCGATTAAATAATTAAATATTTATGACTTATGACTAATCAAGGGTACGGGGCAGTAATATGAAAGAGGTGATTCAAGAGATTCAGCATTGGTTTGCCCAAGGGCATCAAATTGCTACGGCTACAGTGGTGGCAAAGGCAGGTTCTAGCCCCAGGGAACTCGGCGCGGTTTTGGCAGTGAATGATGGCGGTGAAGTGGCGGGATCCGTGAGTGGCGGCTGTGTGGAGTCCGCAGTGGTGGATGAGGCGATCGCCTGTCTCGCAGATGGTATTCCGCGACTATTGAGTTATGGCATTACCGATGAATTGGGTTTAGCGGTGGGGTTGACCTGCGGGGGAACGACTGATATTTTTGTCGATCGCCTTCAACCGGGGTTATTTTTTGACCGCTTAGTGGCAGCTATCCAAAATCAGTCCGCTTTTGCCCTTTGTACGGCGGTCAGCGGCCCAAATATCGGGGCAAAAATGCTGATTTTTGGTGACTCCAGCCCAGGTGCGATCGCTTCTTTGGGCAATTCCGCCTTGGATCGGTTGGTTTCACAGGAGGCTAAGGTATTTTTAACCAAAGGACTGACTCAGTTGCGTGATTACGGCAACTTAGAAGAATGCGATCCAGGGGAAACCCCATCTACACAAGCTACACAAGTTTTTATCCACAGTTTTCTCCCCCCACCGCGTCTAATTATTATTGGGGCGATCGACTTTAGCAGCGCCTTATGTCAGGTGGGCAAATTGTTGGGCTACCATGTGACTATTTGTGACGCCCGATCGCGCTTTGCCACCGTTGCCCGGTTTCCCCAGGCTGACCGAGTAGAAATCGAATGGCCCCATCATTATATAGAAAGCATAGAAAGCACGGCGATTGATTCCCGCACCGCGATCGTGGTTTTAACCCATGACCCCAAGTTTGATATTCCCGCATTGCGGGCAGCAGTCCGCACCAATGCCGGATATATCGGGGCGATCGGCAGCCGTCGCACTCACAGCGATCGCGTCCGGCGCCTTCAGGAAATCGGCATGGATCCGGCTGATATGGCTCGGATTAGTTCCCCCATTGGCTTAGACATTGGGGCAAACAGTCCCGAAGAAACGGCCATTTCTATTTTTGCCGAAATCATTGCTTTACGTTCTGGTCGTGAAGGAGGAAGACTCACCGGAGGAAATCAGCCGATTCATCCCCGGTAATTTTTGATTTACAGCAGATTCCATATTTATGAAGTGTGGTAGGGACACGGCAATGCCGTGTCCCTACAAGCCTAGAAATGTAGGGTGGGCTTGCATCTTGCCCACCCTACGGATAGAAATATAGTCGTAACAGTCACCCGGTCTAATTTGACAAATTGAATCAGCAAATACAATTCTTTTAGTCAATTTTGTCCGTTAATGGTAGCAGCAATCCCTCCGTGGTTGCCCCTCCGTCTTTGCCCTAACTTTGCCCTAACTTTGCCCTGAAATATCACACTTTCTATGTCCCGCTTCATTGCCCAATACCATCACCATCAACCCACATTGCGCTTAGGTCGTAGTTTTAGTCGCTTAGAAGATTTTGGCTTTAGCCTCACTGGATTACTACTTTGGCCTGGTGCGGTCATTGGAATGCATCATGCTTTGGGGGCTCAAGCGGTATTCGTTTGGGTGCCTGCGGCGATCGTGGGAATTTTACTGAATATTCAATTAGCCCGCGTGGGCAGCCATTGGCCAGAAATGTCAGGGGGTACTTCCAACTACGCCACGCGGCTGCTGAAATCTTATCCAACTTTGGGCTTATATGCTGCCAGTGGCTATTTTATCGGTTGGGTGGCGATTATTCCGATTAATGCGATCGTTTTAACTAATTTAATCGCTGCATTGCTGACTCCCTATCAAATAGAAGTTCCCTATATTGCCCTAAAAATTGGATTTACTTTAATTGCTTTTATCCTAGCCTTTAGTGGCAACCGGGCTTTGGCCATTCTGCACCTAATTTTTATGGTGCCAGCGACTGGTTTTCTGCTGGTGTTTGCCATTCAAGGATTGGGGTGGTTGCTGCTGTCCCCGAACAGTCCCGGTTTTTTCCCCGAAGTCTGGCCGGAGTTCAGTTTTGTAGAATGGGCGAAGTGGTATATCGTCGCCGTATTTACCGCTTATGCTAGTGAAGGGGCTGCCGCGTTTATTGCCGATAGTCGCAACCCCAGTGCCGCACTATATTATTTGAAAATGACCGCTGGACTGTTGCCCATTGTCTATGTGGGCGGGTCTTGGGTGGTGATGCGTTTGGCCAGCGATCGCGCTTTAGGCAAAAACATCCTGCTGAACTTGAGCGAAACCGCTCGCCATTTTTGGGGTGAGTCCGCCACGGTCTTAATCGTACTACTGCTGGCCTTTGCCTGCTTGCTGAGTTGCGCTAACACCGTCGCCCTCTGCGCCCGATCCCTGTACCAGTTGTCCCTAGATGGGTATATTGCCCCAGTGTTTAGCACGGTTTCCCGGCGCGGAGTCTTGGGGCCAGCCCTGAGTGCTACTTTAGTCATCAGTATCGCTTGTTTGATTTGGGGAGATATTATCCAAATTGTCTGGATTACCGGCACTGGTTATCTGATTTCCATGATGGCGATGCATTTGGGACTGTGGCTGAATCGAGGTAAACCGCAAGTTCTTTGGCCAAAATGGTCTTTGGCTTTTCTGATTGTGGAGGCGATCGCCCTATTAGTCGGCGGTTGGGGCTGGGGTGCAGCGGACTTTATCATCGGTTTGACCATTCCGGCGTTGCTAATTGTCGGCGATCGCGCGATCGCCCGACTGCCCTGGGCAATTTTTCATCCTGCTTGGTGGAACCAGCGCTATCAAGTAAAAACCGCCGAAGATTTTAAAGATTTTGTCGGGCTGCAAGTCTCGGTAGTGGTCTTTTTGGCTTGTGGAGCCACCGGAATGGGGTGGTTCTTGCGTTCCCTGCTGGATCCACTGCCTGCCCAGGTGCAAAGCAGCATCATGGCGATCCTGGTGATAACTGCCGGATTTGTCGGAGTGGCGATCGCTTGTTGGACCAGCTTGCCGCAAGTCGCCCGAATTGTCGAAGCCAGAGAACAATCAGAATTATTATTCACCATTGCCCAAGATGCCATTGGCACGATCGATCGCTTGGGGGTGATTCGTCAAGTCAATCCAGCCATGAGTAAATTATTTCAAACTCCGGCAAAACAGCTAATCGGTTGCCATCTCAAAGAATACTTAACAGATTTGCCAGATGCTGTCAATAATTGGCCGCGTCTGAGCGAACAGCATTTCATCTTAGGCGAACAGCATCAGATTTTAGAAATGTCCACCTCGGAATTAACCCATGAAGCATCAGAAGAAAATGTAATTATTTTGCGGGATATCACCGCACAAAAACAAGCGGAAGCCGCCCTACGTCGTTCCGAAGCCCAACTCAGAGAACAAGCACAACAGTTAGAAATCCGGGTACAACAACGCACCGCTGAACTGGCCAAAGCGAAAGAAAAAGCCGATGCCGCCAACGCTGCCAAAAGCCGTTTTATTGCCAACATGAGTCACGAATTAAGAACTCCCCTCAATGCCATTTTGGGGTTTTCCCAAATGATGATGCGATCGGCAAACTTTCCCGAAGAACATCAAGAAAATCTGCAAATTATCTACAATAGTGGCGACCACCTGCTCACCTTAATCAACAATGTCCTCGACCTATCCAAAATCGAAGCGGGACAAACCACCCTAAACCCCAAAAACTTCGATCTTTATCGTTTGTTGGCAGATATTGAAAGCCTGCTTTACTTAAAAGCCCAAGCCAAAGGATTGCAAATATTTATCGAACCGGCATCAGACCTGCCCCAATATATTTGCACCGATGAAGTAAAACTGCGGCAAATTTTAATTAACTTAATTAACAATGCCATTAAATTTACCGAAAATGGCGGAGTTTCCGTGAGAGTTTCTTCCCAGTTGGCAGCATCCCAAAACCAAGTGCAAATTTATTTTGAAGTCACCGATACTGGAGTGGGAATTGCCCCAGAAGAGATGGAACAACTTTTCCAAGCTTTCTCTCAAACTTCCAGCGGCAAGCAAGCCCAAGAAGGCACGGGATTGGGATTGGTGATTAGTCGTTCTTTTGTTAAACTAATGGGAGGCAACCTGGAAGTTTTTTCTCAATTAGGCAAAGGCACAACCTTTAAATTTGATATCAATGCAATTCCCGTAGCAGGCGATCGCGTTGTCACCAATAAACCCCCACAAAAAATCCTGAAAATGGAACCAGGACAAGGGTCTTATCGGTTATTAATTGTCGATGATAAACCGTTTAATCGGAAATTATTAACCGAACTGTTATCCCCTTTAGGATTTGAATTACAAGAAGCGAGTAACGGTCAAGAAGCCATAGAAATATGGCAAAGTTGGCAACCACATTTGATTTGGATGGATATGCGAATGCCCGTGATGGATGGATACACAGCCACTCAACAGATTAAAGCCACAAAAAAAGGAAAATCTACGATAATTATTGCCGTAACTGCTAGTGTATTAGAAGCAGAAAAAGCCGAAGTATTTGCCGTTGGGTGCGATGATTTTCTCCGCAAACCTTTTCGGGAAGAAGAAATATTTGAACTTATGCACCAACATTTAGGAATCCGTTACCTATATGAAGAGGTGACAATTGACAGAGAATCTCCCGTTAAAAAATCCACAGCAAATCTATTAAGCCGCGATGATTTAATGAACTTGCCCAAATCTATTCAGCAGGAATTACCAAAGTGTTTATTAACAGGTAACTTGGCGTTATTAGCCACAATTATCGACCAAATTAGAGGAGAAAATCCCCCATTAGCGAATGCGATTCAAGACTGCTGCGATCGCTTTCAATACGAGAAAATTTTAAACTTACTTTCCCCATGACTATGAATATGGATACCAATGAACCTCAATCCGGCAATATCTTAATTATCGACGATACTCCGGCCAACTTACAATTATTAATGGGGCTATTATCACAAAAAGGATATACGGTGCGCCCGGTTCCCAGTGGCAAATTAGCCCTCCAGGGAATTCATTTCAACTATCCCGATCTGATTCTCCTAGATATTTCTATGCCAGACATGGACGGTTATCAAGTCTGCCAGGAACTGAAAAAAAACGAAAAAACTAGAGAAATTCCAGTTATCTTTGTCAGCGCTTTTGATGATGTATTGGATAAATTAAAAGCATTTGAAGTAGGTGGCATTGATTATATCACTAAACCCTTTAACGATCGCGAAGTCCTAGCCAGAGTCAAAACCCATATTTCTCTCTATAGATTGCAACAACAATTGCAGGAAAAAACTAAAATTCAAGATATGCAACTCGCGGATCAAAATGCCCTGTTGCAAAAAATTAATCAAAAATTGGAACTAGCTAATCAAGAATTATGCCAACGTTTACAACAACTGCAAGACGCCCAACTGCAATTAGTCGAAAGTGAAAAAATGGCCACTTTAGGTCAATTAGTGGCCGGAATAGCTCACGAAATTAATAATCCAATTGGCTTTTTAAAAGGCAATATTGAACCGGCCAAAAACTATGTGGAAGATTTACTTAGCTTAATAGAAATGTATGGCAAAACGTTTCCCAATCCTGGGGCAGCGATTCAAAAACAAATTGAGCAAATTGATTTAGATTTTTTACGAGAAGATTTGCCAAAATTAATTAATTCTATGAATTTAGGCGTGGAACGAATCCGCCACATTACTAACTCTTTGAGAATTTTTTCCCGCACCGATAGCGATCGCAAAGTTTCCTTAAAAATTCACGAGGGAATCGAGAGTACCCTGCTGATTTTAAAACATCGGATCAAAGCTAATGAAAATCGCCCGGAGATTCTGATTGTCAAAAATTATGGAGATTTACCGGAAATATGCTGTTTTCCCGGTCAGCTTAATCAAGTATTTATGAATTTGTTATCAAATGCGATCGATGCCTTAGAGGAAAGTAATGAAGGCAGAAATTTTGCGGATATTAAAGCCAATCCTAATAAAATATTAATCCAAACTCGCTTAGAAAAGTCCTTGTCCGCCAGTGGGCGCAACGCGGGCTTAACGATCAAAATTGCTGATAATGGCATTGGCATGAAGGAGGAGGTAAGAGAGCGAATTTTTGACCAAGGTTTTACCACTAAATCCGTTGGCAAAGGCACCGGACTCGGATTGGCGATCGCCCGTAAAATTGTCACGGAAAAACATCATGGCACCCTCACCTGTGCATCAAAACCGGGCATTGGCACCGAGTTTACTATATGGCTGCCCACGGATAACTGCTAATATTTATGCTAATATTTATGCTAATATTTAACTTAGCGGTAATCCCTTTTTATCCTTTGTGTCCTTCGTGTCTTTGTGGTGAAAAAATAAACCACAAAGACACGAAGCACACAAAGAAGCAAAATTAACGACATTCCAAGATTTTCATCCCTTGATCCGTGGTTAAAAAGATGCGATCGCGCCCTAATTTTTCCACAAAACCGATCTTTTCTAACTTATCCATCACCGGGCCTTTCACCTCTGACATATAAAACTCGATCCCCATATTCTCTAAATCCAAAATCAAGCTTTGTAAAGTTTCCAAAGCACTGCCGTCAATCAAATTAACCGCACTGCAAACCAATAATAAAGACTTTACCTCTGGATTCTCGCTGACAGCTTGCATGACGTAGTTTTCCAGATACTTTGTATTCACAAAATATAAACTTTCATCCACGCGGACGGCTAAAACATGGGGGCAAGTTTTCACCGGATGGCGTAAAACATTTCTAAAATGTTCCGTATCTTCTACTCGTCCCACAACGGCGATATGAGGTACACTGGTTCGCCATAAATGTAACAGTACGGAAATTAGCGCACCGAGCATAATTCCTGTTCCTACATTGGTGAGGATTACCGCCACGAAAGCGGTTAACCAGGCGATCGCATCAGCTTTATCATAATTCCATAACCGTTTCAAGGTAGCAAAATCCAATAAATCGCCCGCCGCCGCTAAAATAATTGCGGCTAAACTGGTTTTGGGGAGGAAATAAAATAACGGGGTTAAAAATAACACGGTTAGGGCTAAAATTCCCCCGGTCATAATACTGGCAAGTCCCGTATTTGCCCCCGCAGAAAAATTCACCACCGAACGACTTAAACCCCCGGTAATTGGATAACCTCCCGTAAATGCGGCGGCTACATTTGCCCCACCCAAGGCAATAAATTCCTGATTTGCATCGACTTTTTTGCCCTTTTTCCCGGCTAAAAATTTACCCACCGCAAAGGCTTCTGTAAACCCGACAAAACTAATGGCTAAAGCCGATGGTATGAGTGATTCTATAGTATTCAGATCGAATAAGGGTAAAGTTAGCGGTGGCAACCCTTGGGGAATACTTCCCACCACTTTAACTCCCGCCACCCGATCTAATTGCAATCCCCAAACAACTAGAGAACTGACAATCACGACAATCAGCGGACCAGTTTTACTGATAAAGGCGATTTTGACAGGATTAACGCCCCGTTTTTTCAGTTGTCCTCCCAGCCCTTTTTTGAAATAGAATAAACTCAGTAAGGAGATTGCTCCCAAAGCGAAGGTAATTTTATTGGTATTGCTAATTTGCTGACCCAGGTAATTCACGGTCATTAAAAATGACTCTGTTTGGGGAATTTCTAAGCCAAACAAATGCTTAACTTGGCTAAATTCGACGACAATTGCTGCCGATGTAATAAAGCCGGAAATCACCGCTTGACTGAGGAGATTTACCAGAAACCCTAAGCGGAAAACCCCCATAAATATCTCGATCGCCCCCACCAGAAAAGCCAGGGTAATCGCATAAGCCAAATAGTTTGACTTATCGGGAGATAATGCCCCAATTGCTGTGGCCACCATCAAAGAATCCACCGCAACCGGGGCAACGGATAGTATTCTCGCCGTACCCAAAAAAGCGTAAACTACCTGGGGTAAAATACTGGCATACAGTCCCACTTGGGGGGGCAAACCGGCCAGCATTGCATAAGCCATCCCTTGGGGAATTAACAGACTCGCAACGATAATCCCCGCTGTCAGATCGCCGGATAAATCTTCTCGCCGGTAATTCAAGCCCCAGTCTAGAATTGGCAAATATTTGCTCAAAGTAGCACCCGCCTTTGAGCGCTTTAATTCATTAATCATTTCTCGATCTTGGGAATCGTACTTAATTTGGCAATTTTTATATTCTAAATGAATAGGGTGGGCAATGCCCACCCTACATTGTTACTTTGTGTCGAAAGTGGTGAAACAATAAACCACTTGCGACACGAAGCACAGAAAGGAGCAAAATTAACGAACTTCCAAGATTTTCATCCCTTGATCCGTGGTTAAAAAGATGCGATCGCGCCCTAATTTCTCCACAAAACCGACCTTTTCTAGCTTATCCATCACCGGGCCTTTCACCTCTGACATATAAAACTCGATCCCCATATTCTCTAAATCCAAAATCAAGCTTTGTAAAGTTTCCAAAGCACTGCCGTCAATTAAATTAACCGCGCTGCAAACCAATAATAAAGACTTCACCTCTGGATTCTTGCGAACGGCTTGCATGACATAATTTTCCAGATACTTTGTATTCACAAAATACAAACTTTCATCCACCCGGACGGCTAAAACATGGGGGCAAGTTTTCACTGGATGGCGTAAAACATTTCTATAATGTTCCGTATCTTCTACTCGTCCTACAAGGGCGATATGGGGTACACTGGTTCGCCATAAATGTAACAATAAAGAAATTACCGCACCGAACATAATTCCTTTTTCTACACTGGTGAGTAATACCGCCACAAAAGCCGCTAACCAGGCGATCGCATCCGCTTTATCGTAATTCCATAACCGTTTCAATGTGGCAAAATCCAGTAAATTGCCCACAGCCACTAAAATAATCGCCGCTAAACTGGTTTGGGGCAGAAAATAAAATAACGGGGTTAAAAATAACACGGTTAGGGCTAAAATTACGGCGGTAATAATTCCCGCGAGTGCGGTATTTGCCCCAGCAGAAAAATTCACCACCGAACGACTTAAACCCCCAGTAATCGGATAACCTCCCGTAAATGCGGCGGCGACATTTGCCCCACCCAAAGCAATAAATTCCTGATTTGCATCAACTTTTTGACCCCTTTTAGCGGCCAAAAATTTACCCACCGCAAAGGCTTCCATAAACCCGACGAAACTAATAGCTAAAGCCGGGGTGATTAATGATTCTATAGTATTCAGATCGAATAAGGGTAAAGTTAGCGGTGGCAAACCTTGGGGAATCTTTCCCACCACTTTAACTGCCGCCACCCGATCTAATTGCAATCCCCAAACAACTAAAGAACTGACAATCACCACAATTAAGGGGCCGGTTTTACTGATAAATGCGATCGCCTTGGGGTTGACACCCCATTTTTTCAGTTGTTCCCCCAACCCTTTTTTAAAATATAATAAACTCAGTAAGCAGATCGATCCTAAACCAAGGGTAATCCCATTAGTATTGCTAAGTTGCTGCCCCAGATAATTCAGGGTCATTAAAAATGATTCGGTCTGGGGAATTTTCAAGCCAAACAAATGCTTAACTTGGCTAAAGCCGATGATAATTGCTGCTGCCGTAATAAAGCCGGAAATCACCGCTTGGCTGAGAAAATTTACCAGAAATCCTAGGCGAAAAACCCCCATAAAAATCTCGATCGCCCCCACCAAAAAAGCCAGGGTAATCGCATAAGCCAAATAGTTTGACTCATCCGGGGCTAAGGCACTAATCGCCGTTGCCACCATCAAAGAATCCACCGCAACCGGGGCAACGGATAGCATTCTGGCAGTGCCCAAAAAAGCGTAAATTACCTGGGGCAAAATACTGGCATACAGTCCCACTTGGGGGGGCAAACCCGCCAGCATTGCATAAGCCATGCCTTGAGGAATTAACAAACTCGCAACGATGATCCCCGCCGTAATATCTCCCGATAAATCTTGCCGCCGATAATTTAAACCCCAGTCTAGAATTGGCAAATATTCGCTCAAAGTAGCACCCCACTTTGAGCGATTTAATTTATTAATCATTTCTTAATATTTATACTTGTATTTCTCGTAATTTGGCCATGCTTATATTTTCAATGAATAGGGTGGGCATTGCCCACCCTACTTTCTAGATGCTTACTGATTATAAGGCAACTTGGCCAATAACCTCGCCATCATGCAAGTATTTGTCGTCCCAGCAAAGACTAAACCGGCACCAACAAAACCACTCAAGAACAGGTACTTGGGAGAAACAGTCGCCCCTAGAATAGTCCCGGCTAAGACTAAGGAACCGGCGACAATTTGCACTTGGCGCATAATGCTAATGGGGGCATTTTTATTCACTTTGGTGGGATAACCGGCTTGTTTCCAAGCATTAATCCCCCCTTCCAGATGAACTACTTTGTCAAAGCCAGCCTCTAATAGTTTTTTCGCCGCTTGTCCCGAACGATTGCTGCTTTGGCAATATAAAATGACTTGGGGGGAAGTTTGACGGGGTACTTTGTTGGCATCAAAACTGGACAAAGGAAGTAGAGTTGCCCCGGCAATATGTTCTCCGGCAAACTCCGAAGGTTCGCGGACATCAATCAGTTGGACAAGGTTTTGGTCAATTAACTGTTTGAGGGTTTCGGCATTGACAGTTTGAATTTGTCCGTTAGCTGAGATAGTCATAGAGATTGATTCTTGGTTGATTTGGTGTGGTAATTGTATCAATGGTACTTCTTAGATTATAGCGTCGCCACTCATCCAAGTTAGGCCATACCACAACTTTGGTTGGCGGGGACGGCTTCCATCATTTTTTTCGGGTTGGGCAGATTTAGGGAACCCATAAATTGAATGAAATTGTCGCGATCGCGCCCCACAAATCTGGGATTAAGTTGTTTTTCTTCGCCAATGCTAGAAACCATCATCCCTCGGTAGTCGTGACCGGGATAAACCAAGGTTTCATCGGGTAAAGTAAACAGTCTTTGGGTGACCGCATCATACAAGGTTCCCGCATCCCCACTTTGGAAATCCGTGCGTCCACACCCGCGAATAAACAACGCATCTCCAGTCAGTACCATCAGCCGATTGACTAGATAAGCATAGTGACTATCGGTATGACCCAAAGTAGCGATCGCCTGAATTTCGATGTCACCCACTCTTAACATTTCCCCATCAGCGATATGGCGATCGGCACAGCTTACCTGAGCCCCTTCGGGGACGATACCGGAACAGCCAGTCAGTTCGCGCAGCTTGCCCGTTCCCGTAATATGATCCGCATGGACATGAGTCTCCAGACAATAACGCAGGGTCAAACCCAGTTCTTGAATTAATTTATAGTCGCGTTCCACTTGTTCGATCACTGGATCGACCAAAACCGCTTCTTTGGTGGTGCGATCGGCGATCAGATAAGTATAGGTGCAGGATTCTTGATCAAACAGTTGTCTAAATAACATGGCTGACTTCCGGGTACTTGTACATTGGGATAAGGAGAAAAAATATCGTCCGCTACCAGTTGCTTCTACTGGATCGCTTTTCTTTTTTAATTTATACTATTATGAGTATATAGTGATATCGTAGAGATGTCAAGGGAGAGCGATCGAGTAATTTTTGTCCGCAAGTCCGCCAGTCCGCCAGTCCTAAGCTTTTTGTCATTAGTTACTTATACTTAGTTATTTATACTTAGTTACTTATGCTTAGTTATTTATACTTAGTTATTTATACTTAGCGATCTGTCAGGACTGATTTCGCAGCGAATAACCAACAACAAATAACCAACAACAAATAACGACCCCCCCCAACCCCCCCCTTCAAAGGGGGGCAACAAATAACCAACAACAAATAACCAACAACAAATAACCAACAACAAATAACCAACAACAAATAACCAACAACAAATAACCAACAACAAATAACCAACAACAAATAACCAACAACAAATAACCAACAACAAATAAAATATTTGCCCTAGGGGATTGATTAACTATAAAGCTATGTGGTAATATAGCCAACATTTGACTCATCTTACTGGCTAAAGAAGAATTAGCCGACTGTCCCATGTCAGATAATTCTTCCCGATCACCTAGATGCTTGACCATTTATTTCGGTGGCATTGCCGCGCCGCGATCGAGTCTTATGCTAAAAATGATGATGAATAGTTCCCACTTAACGGCTTATTTAAATTAGAATAAGTCAGCGATCGCCCGACAGTCTATCTATTGAGTCTATATATCGAGGTTATTTTCAGTGATGCCGACAAAAACTTTACCCTTAATTACCGATTCTATGGCAACAATAAACCCGGATGATGCCAAAATATCCCAACTACCGCCGATGGGTATAGGAATGGTGGCTGATTTCTTTAAAGTGCTTTCAGAAATTAGTCGGATTCAGATTTTATGTTCTTTAAAAAAAGGTCCGAAAAATGTCACGGAGATCATTGCTGAAACTGGATTAGGACAAGCAAATGTCTCCAAACACTTGAAGATTTTAACCCAAGCGGGACTGGTGAGACGGGATCCTCAAGGGGTGAATGTTTTCTATGAAATCGCTAACCCGTTTTTGTTCCAAATTTGTGACTTAGTTTGCGAGATCATTGTCGATCAGATTCAAGCTAAAAACCAGCAGTTTGAATCTTGGAAATAACCGAATATTCTGCCTGATTCCACAGGAAAATCTGAACCACAATCTACGGATTGAAATTATCAAGGCTATCCCGTAAATCATCGGGAGTTTAATTTTTCTGAGCGAAAAAATATCATCATTCACCACTCATCCCGTCCCGAAGCAAAAAAAGCCCCTGCCAAAGGCTAGGGGCATTTAATAGGGTGCATTTCACTTGGTTGAGTGTTCCCTTGCGAAGGGGCAGTCCAAGCTACATGACCAGATGGACGGAAAGCAGGTTTTTGAAGTTCCACGATTAAGTCAAGTTTTCTGGAGTTTTCCAGGGCAATTTGACGGTTTATTACCAGTAAGTAATTTGATGATTTGTTTTGGCAAAAAAATAAATTTTTGCTCTCAGAAAAATCAAACCGTTTCTCTGGTAAGCAATAGAACCGACTGCTTAGACCAGAAGACAGTCGGTTCCTTGGCTAAATCGGGAGATGCCTTTAGGCTTGCTTATTCCACCAGGCTTGGATTTGGCTTAAAGCAGCCGCCAGGACATTGAAAATAGCCCAGCTACCGGCCAAAATAATCGGAAGTAACACAACGATAATACGCCAATCCATAATGTTGCCTCTCCTCTTTAAAGATTTGTATCAGGTTCTCATTTTCTCTATTTTGCAATTAAAGGTCTTTATTTTCCAGTCTTTTGGCAAAAAAATTCCATTTTGTCTAATTTGCCATGAGCAAATTTACCATGATGTGGGTTGAGGAAACCCAGGATCGTCACCTTTGTTTGCATGAACTAAGGCCAGTTTCTCATAACGGTGGGCGTGTTCGATGAGGTCTGCGGCTTCTTCGTCTGTCACCGTGCGAACTCGTTTGGCGGGAATTCCCACCATGAGCGATCGCGCCGCCACATCTTTGGTGACAATTGCCCCAGCGCCAATAATACTGCCAGCGCCCACCCGGACGCCATCCATCACCACCGCCCCAATGCCAATTAGACTGCCTCGTTCAATGGTTGCCGCATGAATCACCGCCCGGTGGCCGACGGTGACACAATCTTCTAATAATGTCACCTGACCGGGATCTCCGTGGAGAATTGCCCCATCTTGAATATTGGTGCGATCGCCAATCATAATTTTTTCTACATCTCCCCGGATCACCGCCCCGTACCAGACACTTGCACCGACCCCCAGTTTCACCCAACCGACCACGGTAGCGGTAGGCGCCACAAATGCTGCCGCAGAAATGTCCGGTGTCGGCCAATAATTAGGTAAGTTAGTGATGGATTGGTTAATATAGTTCACAATCATTCCTTCCTTTAGGTAAAAACACTCGCTTCGGTCGCGCCCACTGGCAGGCCAAAATACGGTCGCGCCCACTGGAGCGCAAGTATCCGAAGAAGTGATAAATATCTCTAGGTATAATAAGACCCAATTCACTGGCGCCAATACTCATTAATATTTTTGCCGATAACCTGCCTCAACCATGAATCTAGTATTGCAATATCCCATTTTCGGTCCAGAGATTCAATGTCCTCATTGTCGTCAGACAATTCAAGCGCTGACGTTGACAGATAGTTATCTTTGTCAACGGCATGGTGCTTTTGAGGCAAACCCTGACACAAAAGAACTGATTCATTTACAATCGGGGCGTCATTGGCGCCTGTGGCAGGGTGAATGGTATCGACAACATACGCATCCTGACGGCATTCGCTTTGAAATCCATGAAGCCTTGGATCGTCTCTATACCAAGGGATATCGCGCCACTCGCGTGATTATTGCCAAACGCTATGAACAACTCCTCAATTCTTATTTAGAACGTAGCGCCCCTTGGGGAGGTCAGTCTGATGCTCTGCTGCCCAAACTTTATGGTTTGCCCGTGGAGTTTAGCCCGGATCCCCAGGAAGACCCCCAATGGGAGGTGATTAATTTTACTTTAGAACAAGAGCCCGGAGTCCCCAGTCGTTATCCTTATTTTCGCTTATTTGAGTAGTTATGCACCATGCCTCGATTAGAACTGCGAATATTCACCGAGCGATCGCCTTTTATGAAAAGCTGGGGTTTACGGTCAGCGATCGGTTTACTGCTGGAATTACCTTGGCTTGTTGGCTGGTCGGGGACTTGGGACGAATTGAATTAATCCAAATTCCCGAACCTCGTCCGGCGCCGGATGCTTTTGGGGATGAGCATTATACGGGCTACTATCATTTATCTTTTGATTTAACGGACAAAACTCAGGATTTACCCAGTTGGTTAAGGGATTTACAGGAAAGTTTTGCCTCCGCTGCGGCAGCGGATCCGGCAATGTTTCAACCGTTGCAAGTGCTGTTAGCACCGACCCAACAGACGATCGGCGATCGCGTTTATGAAGTTACTTTTATTGCCGATAGTGACGGCTTGCCCCTAGAATTTATCCGCGTCCTCTGCTGAATAACCAACCACCAATAACCAACAACTTTCCAACCAACAACCAACAACCAACAACCAACAACCAACAACCAACAACCAACAACAAATGCTGAGTTTATATATATTTTTAGCACTGGGTTTTATCGGCAGTGGGCATTGTGTGGGAATGTGCGGCCCGTTTGTGGTCAGCTATACCCAGTGGAACCGTAACCCCTGGTATTCTCATGTGCTCTATGGTCTGGGTCGTTCTACCACTTATGCCTTTTTAGGATTTCTCACCAGTAGCTTTGGTAATGGATTGCAAAATTTTCTGGGTTTTCGGGCCAGTATTCTGATAATCGCGGGACTGGTGATGCTTTATATGGCATTAGGTCAGTTGAAGCTTTTTCCCCGCAAACTTCCCTCACTCCAACATTGGGGATTGTATCAAAAAAGCTTGGGACGGTTATATGCCAGCAATAGTTGGTATCGCACTTATCCTTTGGGGGTTTTTCTGGGATTTATCCCTTGTGGCTTAACCGCGATCGCCCTTAGTTTGACCATGACTCAACCAGTAGCGATCGCCACCCTCGGTATGTTTATCTTTGGCTTAGGAACAATGCCCGCAATGGTCGGCTTTGGTCTATTGTTGCAACGACTCAAACTACCCAGACTGGAACGCTACATGGCTGGACTGATGGCATTTCTGGGTTTTTTAACCTTATGGATGGGACTGCATCGGCTAGGATGGATGCCTAAACCGCCTCAAAGTGCCTTACTGATGCGCTTGCATCCCACCACCGTACCCATGCAAAACATCGATCGCTTTAATCCTGCCCCGGAAATGCCCCACCATCATCATTAAAAAAAGGAACGAGTCCGCTTTAAGATGAGAACAGGCAAACGAAATATTCCGCAAGATTTAAACTTATTTCCCATGATTAAACAGTTTGTTTCCTCATCACATAAACTTTTAACCCGTTGGATGCTGCTGCCATTAGTGCTATGGTTCAGCCTGCTGGGGTCGGTTCCGGCGATCGCGGCACCTCCGGGTGATTTAGCCCGTCAACCGGCGATCGAGGTGGCAGTGAGTTTAGGCAATACTGCCAATGAACTAAAATTTATCCCCAATAACTTTGAATTTGAGGCGGGTCGTCGTTACAAACTGGTATTGACCAATCCCAGTCCCCAAAAACACTATTTCACTGCCAAAGATTTTGCGGATGCCTCCTGGAGTCAAAAAGTAGATGCCGGTAACGTGGAAATCAAAGGGGCGATTCACGAACTAGAACTCAGACCAAATACAAAAGCGGAATGGGTGTTTGTCCCCGTAAAGGCCGGAACTTATCAGCTTCGTTGCACCATTCTCGGACATACAGAAGCGGGAATGATTGGCACCATTACCATTAAACCTGGGGCAGAGGTTTAATCCTCGGTTCTCCGGCTGATTTCCCGCATTCGCAAAAGTTCCCTGCATTCTCTGTGGGGAATTTTTCGGGAATCTGTTAAGTTAGTTAAAGACGGTTAATTTATCCAGCTAAAGTCACTATTGAATCATCGATCGCCAGAAATCAATTTCTTTATTTTAGAAAAATGGGATCGGGCGCGATCGCTGTTCTCCTATTCAAGCCAATATCATTACTATTGACCACATGAACATTCTTGCCAACTTCCTGCAACAACCTGCTCAGAAACCCCGCGTCAAAAACCAACAGCGTCGCCGCACTATTGAACTGAAATCTCCCCGCGAGATTGACATCATGCGTCAGTCTGCGAAAATTGTGGCCACGGTGCTCAAAGAAATTTCTGAAATGGTTCAGCCCGGAATGACCACCGCAGACCTGGATGCTCACGCCGAAAAACGGATTCGGGAAATGGGAGCGACTCCTAGTTTTAAAGGCTATCATGGCTTCCCCGCTTCGATTTGTGCCAGCGTTAACAATGAAGTGGTGCATGGAATTCCTAACAAGAAAAAAGTCTTATGTACCGGAGATGTCCTCAAGGTAGACACTGGCGCTTATTATGAAGGATTCCACGGGGATTCTTGCATTACCATTGCAGTGGGAGAAGTCAGCCCAGAAGCCGCCAAATTGATTCGGGCTGCGGAAGAATCTTTATATAAAGGAATTGAACAAGTCAAAGCGGGCAATTATCTGTTAGATATTGCCGGAGCAATTGAAGACCATGTGAAAGCCAATGGTTTTAGTGTGGTCGAAGATTTCACGGGTCATGGTGTGGGTCGGAACCTCCATGAAGAACCTTCGGTGTTCAACTTCCGCACTCGTGAAATGCCTAATGTGAAATTACGCGCTGGGATGACTTTGGCGATCGAGCCGATTGTGAATCAAGGCTCCAAATATACCAAAATTTTAGCGGATAAATGGACAGCGGTAACGGTGGATAATGCCCTATCTGCTCAGTTTGAACATACGGTATTAGTCACCGAAAATGGCTATGAAATTTTAAGCGATCGCACTAAACTTTAATTAGTTTATCGTTTGTTTTCTCAAAGCTTAAATACCTCTTACTCGATAGTAAGAGGTATTTTTTTTATTATAAAAACATGACATTATCTTGGATAAATTTATCTCTAATTAATCCCATTATTTAGCAATAATACCAAGCCTGAAAAATTATTGCTAGAATTACGATTTTATCTAGTCATTTCAACTAAGATTAATACAATTATATAGGGGCGCAAGCATTGCGCCCCTACAATATCTATTGATTTGCTTCTTTGGGCGCAATGCTTGCGCCCCTGATGTTTTGTCTCAAGCACAATTGAAATGACTATGCCATTACAGATGCAAAATCATCAAATGCCCGATCGCCATTGAGCCAGAAAAAAGGTGAGCCAAAGCCCACCCTAAGTTTTTCTAAGTTGTTCCTAATCGAGAGAAAAATTAGCCCAATTTGAAATTAGTTTAAACTAATTTAAACTAATTTAAACTAATTTAAACTAATTTCAAATTAGGATATTGAGCCAAAATATCATCGGTGGTCAGAGTATCGCCACTGGCTTGAGGTGCCCAGAGAACTTCTATGGCTAATAGGCGATCGCTCGCTAATCCCCCAAACTGACCCAAAGCTTGACGCAAATCGCCACTATCGTTAATCTTGGGTAATTGTAATTTCCCTTCGGTTCCTACCAGAATGGTGACGACAATATATTCCCCTGGATCTGCGGTTGCACCATTACTTTCATCCCCCGGTAAAGCAGCTTGAGTATCCGCTTCTCGGAGTTGATTATTCACATTAGAAAGGGTTTCCCGTTCGACTTTAGAACGTTCCGTCAGGGACAACTGATTAAACTTAGCTTCTGCCGCATTTAACTTAGTTTGTTCTGTGGTAGCCGCACCATAAACCCAATATTCGGGATGACGTAATAAAGCGAGGCTGACTTCTTGAACCACTTCGGCCCGACCAGAGGCAGAACCAGTATCGGCACTTTCAGCAATTTGATTGAGTTCGGTTTGTAAGCCGCGAGCACCGGCTAATAGTCCAACTTGGAGTTGGGCAATGGATACGGTGGGATTACTGTTATATTCTTCGATCGCCTCTTCCCCGCCATTATTAAAACTGCGGATTAAAAAGTTGGCTATGGCAAAGATGATTAACAGGGTAAACAAACCCCCGCCACCGAAACCAAAGAAGGGAAAAATAAAGGGAAAACCAATCCCACCGCCATATCCACCCCCAGGATAAGCGCGGGTGGGTGGGGCATAAGTGCGAGTGGGGGCGCGGAAAGAACCGCCGCCCATTCTGCCGCCAGTCCTTGCGGCCAAAGCGCTTTGGGCATTGCCAAATACCAGGGCAATGACCAGGGCGATCGCCAAGCAGGATTTGAAAAAGGATTTGATGTTTGATTTTTGATACATAAACCAACTCATTGTTATTCGTTGACGGTTCTAAGTCATCAGTCATCAGTCATCAGTCATCAGTCATCACTCATCAGTCATCAGTCATCAGTCACAAGTCATCAGTCACAAGTCATCAGTCACAAGTCATCAGTCATCAGTCATCAGTCATAACTAACAACGAACAACGAACAACCAACAACCAACAACCAACAACCAACAACCAACAACCAACAACCAACAACCAACAACTAAGGTCAACGGTCGCAGGATTTGAAAAAGGATTTGATGTTTGATTTTTGATACATAAACCAACTCATTGTTATTCGTTGACGGTTCTAAGTCATCAGTCATCAGTCATCAGTCATCAGTCATCACTCATCAGTCATCAGTCATCAGTCACAAGTCATCAGTCACAAGTCATCAGTCACAAGTCATCAGTCATCAGTCATCAGTCATAACTAACAACGAACAACGAACAACCAACAACCAACAACCAACAACCAACAACCAACAACCAACAACCAACAACCAACAACTAAGGTCAACGGTCATTGATCTAATGTATCGCTTGTGACAGTAGGCAGGGTAGTCGATTCGGCAAGATTCTGCGGGGGTTCTCCGGTCAATCATTGACGAGATATCCGAACTGAGATCCGTTTAACCACCGCCCACAATGGTGACAATTTCTAGGCGATCGCCTATTTGCATTTCGGTCGTGTCCCAAAATTGCCGGTGTAAAATTTCGCCGTTATACTCCACCGCCACCAACCGGGGATTTAAGCCAAGCTGTTCCAGGAATACCGGCAGAGAGGTATGGGGGGGACAAGTTTTCGGTTCACCGTTCACTTGCAGAGTAATGGGGATGATTGGACTAGACATCGGACTAGACATCGGACTAGACATAGGGTTGAATCTTGCTGTCGTGTTCTCGTAGGGTTTGAATGCGGGTCAGTTGAGAGATGAAATACTGAGTCAGTAAAGTCGGTTGTTCGGCTTCCATAATGGCTCGCACCACGGCGACCCGTTCCGCACTGGCATCGAGCACATCATTCAAATTATTCATATCAATGCCACCAATGGCAAACCAAGGAATTGTGGCATTCTCAGCGGCGTAGCGGACATATTCCAGACCCGCTGCGGTTTTCCCCACTTTGGTGGGGGTTTCATAGACCGGGCCAACACCAATATAATCAGCCCCTTCCGCGATCGCCCGTTCCATTTCATCTGGGTTAGTGGTGGAACGACCGACAATCCGACCAGGGCCTAATAATTGTCGGGCTACGGCGATGGGTAAATCGTCTTGTCCCAAGTGAACTCCGTCTGCGTCTACAGCCACCGCAATATCCACTCGGTCATTGATCAAAAATAACGCACCATAATCATGGCAAATCTGGCGCAGTCTTGTGGCAATCCGGATCCGTTCGCCATCGGGCGAATACTTATCACGATACTGCACTAAGGTCAGCCCACCGAGTAAAGCCGCTTCCACAACAGAAAATATCTTTTCCGTTGGGGAAGTGACTAAATAAAGGCGCGATCGCACTAACTTGAGATAACGCCGATACGCCAGCAAATTAGTTTCCAGGGTATAAACCCGATAGCGCATTTGCTTAAAAGTCCCGCCCATCTGCGGGTGGTAAAGCTTGCCGTATTCTTCCAGCACTCTGAGGGCTTCTTGTACCCGACCAAAGTTAACTTGGAGCAGTTGCTCAATGCCCAAGCGCTGTTCCTCTGCTGGATGACTCAGGGTAGTGCCTGGATCTTCCGGGGTATTTCTGGCCGCACGGATATCAGCGCTATGCCATTTGCCCAGTTCCTGGCGCAAATGCTTGCACTCACTGGCCATCTGAGCATGGTTCACCCCAAAGCGACACCATTCCTCAATGGTTCTCAAGCCTTCACGGGCCCGATCCAAGTTCGCATCTAAAATTCGACAGAGTGCTGGTTGCGCCATTAAAGGACTGATATTTGGCGATCGATCCAGTTCATTGGTTTGATTAACCATCGGAACCCCCCCATGATGAAAGTTCATCTCTTAAGTTCATTGTTTACACTCTCGTCAAAAGCCTACATCAATGCCTACATCAATGCTTATATCAATGCTTATATCACTGGGCGATCCAATCCCTGTAGGCCAAGCGATCGCCCCTGTTTGAGATGCTGTAATTATTTTCTTTAGTCAAACGATTATCAATCTCAAAAAAATGCTATTTTTCAGCAGCAATTGACCAGATTGTAAAGGTTTGTAAAAAAAACTCATTAAAATATCAAAAGGATGAATCTTGGTTGATGATTTTGAATCATTATTGGGTGGGGCAGTATATCATAAGTTTCAAGGTTTTTTTAGCTTCGACTCAAATAAATCAGGATCGTGCTGGGGGATCGGTGTTTAAGACTTATCGGAGGAGGTAAAATTGTGAGTTCAGTAAATAAAACTAAAAAGTCAACCCGACTGACTGAGACGCTGATGTGTGGTGCGACTCGCTACCACTACGGGATTCCCGGTGCGATCGCGAAGGGAATCGGCCATCTATTACTGGCAACTGGTGTTTGCTTCGCTTTATCCCCTGAGTCAACTATGGCTCAAACCCCAACCGCACCAGAAGCCATGTCCAATATACTGGCCCAAGCGCCGTCAACCGCCAACCAGTTATATGTCAATCCCGATCGGGGAAGCGATCGCGAAGGGCTGGGAAGCCTTCAGTCACCCTACAAAACCATTACCCATGCCCTGCGGGTAGCCCAAGCCAACACCACCATTATCTTAGCCCCAGGCACCTACAGTGCCGAAACCGGGGAAACCTTTCCCTTAGAACTAAAACGCAACGTCACCCTATCGGGACTCCCAGAACGCAACGGTAGCGGCGTGGTCATCCAGGGTGGTGGCTCCTACATTAGTCGGACTGTCGCGGCGCAAAATGTCACCATGTTAGGGGCAGAAAAAGCCACCCTAACGGGAGTCACCATCACCAATCCAAGTCGGCGGGGTTATGGCCTCTGGATTGAATCCACCAGTCCCACCATCACCAACAACACTTTTACTGGCAACACCCAAGACGGAATCTTTGTCGCCGGTAACGCTGCCCCCGTGATTAGTGAGAATAATTTCGTCCAAAATGGCGCGAACGGGATGACCATCCACGGCACCGCTAAACCAGAAATTCGCGAAAACTCCTTTGAAAGAACTGGATTCGGGATTAACGTATTAGAAAACGCAGCCCCCGTATTAATTGGCAATCGCATCCGGTTTAACAAAGATGGCTTGATCGTCCAAGGATCCGCTCGACCTGTGTTGCGGAATAACTTAATTGAAGGATCGGAACGGGATGGCATTGTGGCCATTTCTAACGCCTCACCTGACCTGGGTTATTCTGGGCAACCGGGGGGAAATATTTTCCGGAATAATCGCCAATATGACATTAATGGGGAAGCCGCCAAAGAAATTATTTCCGCTTTTGGCAATGAGATGACCGGCAATCGTACTGCCGGACGAATTGACCTCGCGGGGGTGGTCAATCCCGGATCTGCTCCGGCACCAGTGGCGCAAACACCGCGACCGACCCCGACGCGACCGACCCCGACGCGACCGACTCAAACGCGACCGACTCCTGCCCCATTGCCCAATCGACCTAACTCTGGTCAAACTTCCGGTGCCGATTCATTTCCGCGTCCCACTCAAAACCCCAGACCAAATCCTCGACCCACAGGATCTGCCGCCCCATCGACACAAACCCCGATTCCTGTCCCCACTCCCGAGCAACCGATTAATATTCCGGTTCCTCCTCCGAGAACCAGTAATGTACCGCCTGCCCCTTCCGGTTCTATTCCCAGTCCCGGAAATCGGGGCGACAGTTTGCCCGTGTTATTGCCGGTGCCCAATGGCAATGCGCCGATTGGCAATGCGGGATCATCGTCACAACCTGTGGCGGCTAACGTGAATGCCTCTGGTGATGGACCACCAGTCCCGGCGAATCGCATTCAAATATTAGGTCTGCGTTATCGGGTGACTGTTGATGCGCCCACTGCGAGAGAACAAAACCGGGTGCGATCGGTGGTTCCTGAAGCATTTCGGACTATCTTGAATGGTCGCACTGTGATGCAGGTGGGTGTTTTCAACAGTGCCGAAAATGCTAATCAAATAGTTGACACCCTGAGTCGCAATGGGATGCGGGCGGAGATTCAGGAACTCGAATAAGCAAATTCGTAGGGTGGGCAATTGCCCACCTTAATCATTTTTTCCGGTGAGCCAATTCGTAGGGTGGGCAATTGCCCACCTTAATCATTTTTTCCGGTGAGCCAATTCGTAGGGTGGGCAATTGCCCACCTTAATCATTTTTTCCGGTGAGATTTACGGTGATATTTTTTATTATTTAATCGGCGACGGCAAAAATTTCTTGAGCGGTTAACTTTAATTCAGGAAATGCGGCGGAAATAATCGGCTGGTCGCCGCGAAATTGTTGGACTTGATATTCCCCATCCACTAATTGATACACGGACAAAGTAGGCTGTTTGGGGTCGCCAATATATCGTTTGCCCCCTAATGCTAAATAATCCACAATCCAGTATTCGGGTATTTCTAGGGCTTCATAATCAATTAATTTATAACCATAATCATCCCGCCAATTGGTACTGACTACTTCGATCGTCAGTTTGATGGTTTTCCCCTGAGTAATGGTGGAGCGTTTTTTCCAGAGGTTTTCATCGGCTAAAGCGGTTTGATCGAGGACAATCACATCGGGATTATACCCGGATTTATCTGTGTCTACGGGTTTAACGATCGCCTGTCGAGGAATGATATAAGGCAGTTGTAATTTGCGGATTTCGGCAAAGAGTTCACCAGCTAGAAAACCGGCAACTTGTTCATGGGTTCCTGTAGGCTGCATTTCAAAAATTTCTCCATTGCGTAATTCATAACGACCGTATCCGTCTGGATATTGTTCAAAAAATTCTTCCAGTGTGATTAATTTTGGGAGAGTTTCTGCCAGCATATTGACCTCCGCTTAGGGGTTGACTGATTTTGTTAGTATTTTGTTGGTATTTGGTGATTTGTTATTTCATTTGTCGGAAATTCGTATCTATGGTTTAATTATATTGTATCACAAGTTTAATCAATTGGTTGATGAATCACAAATTATCAATTACAAAAATCAGACGGGCGAGCATATTGAAGGTTTTTTTCTGGATTTTTTGGTTGGGAATGCCCACCCTATTCTATAAATGATTGATTTTTTTGTTTTTCTAGGATTTGGCTATAAAACGCGCAGGTAATTGAGAGATATTTTTTCCAATAATTAAGCGAAAATTATTCAAGTAAAAGAAAAGCATGACAATTTTGAGTCAATCAATTTATAGATATAATGAAGCCCATTGAAGCAACCCTGAAGCTAAATTACGCTCCAGTCATTCGGCTTTTCTCTTACTTAAATAATGATGCGGATTTAGGCAGATTTAATTTCCTGAATCACCCACTCAAATGTTTCAAAGATCCGCTGTAAAGCCGTTTCGTCTTGCAACGTAGACAAGCGAAAATTGGGTAAGCGGGTTTCGGTGGCATTCATGGGCAGGGCTAAACCGATCGCACTCATGCGCGATCGCAGTTCTAACCAGATTTCCCGCTCATCAAAGGGTGGCTGGGCAGCATAACTGCTAGAAGACATTAAAAATTCTCCCGAAATTCCCACCGTAAATAAAGTGGTAGATTTTCGACCTTTTTGGACAAATTTGGCGGCAAATCCGCCATAAGCATCACCGCGACCCCAGTGAATTTCCACTTCGGGTTTTTGGCGAATCCAGTCATAAAGTTTTTTGGCCAATTCCGCCTCTTCTCGGCCTTGTCGTGCCTTAAATTCTTTAAAGAAAGAACTCTCATCCCACTGTCGTCTTTCCCGCGTGGTACTGGATTTTTTCTGTTGGGCACCGGCAGTTTGACCAATTAATCGGGGGACTAAAGTTCTTTGGCCATCTTCGCTGAGATACTGCTTAATTTCCAGCCCCAAAACTTCCGTAGGATCCATTTGTTCGTTGAGGAATTCTACCACTCTTCGCAGTTCCGGGGGAATTTCATCCGCCACAAAAACTAAGCGAAATTTGCCCGCTTGGAGATTGGTTTTTACTTGACTCCAAAATCCTTCTTCGTTGGCATCTTCACCGAGAAACTCTTCAAATACTTGTTCTGGATCTCGACCGACTTCGCGGCAGTTGACTTCAAACTGGGTCACGATGGACTCAAAAGGCCAATAAATTAAAGCATTGGCCGCATAGTCAAGCATCTGACCCAGCATTTTTTGCCGCATTTCTGCATCGCGACTGCGCTTCACTTCAACCAGTGTGGGAATGCCGTCTTGATCGAGAAATAAATGATCCAAGTTCCACCGATCTACCCCATCTTCTTCTGGGGCAATGGCTGATTCCCGATTAATCGATAACCAGCGTCTCGGAGTTGCGCGATCGATTTGATCTCCCGCTAAAAGATTGGGGTATTTTTCCAATAAATCTTGGAGTTGCTCTTCTGATTCATAAGCTTTTTCTGTCATTTCCACTAGGCGATCGTCGTCGTCGATCAAATAAATTCCTCCACCCATCAAAATGTCCTCTTGTTGATTAGTTTAATTAAGATTGCCTGATTGATTTCATGGTGCCAACCCATCAATCATCATTAAAGATAGCGATCGGTGGGTCAGCATTTTCCACACTTAACATGATGATGTAATTTGGTGTAACTACCTCTGGTTAAGACCTCTGGTTAAGCGAGTTTGCCCGTAAATACCGGCGTTGCCGGCCCGGTCATGTAAATTCTTTCGTTAGATTCTGACCATTCAATGAGTAAAGGGCCACCGGGCAATTCAATGGTAGCCTTTCTCTCACACCGACCTGTGATGAATCCGGCCACCAGGGTGGCACAAGCCCCAGTCCCACAGGCGAGAGTAATTCCCGCCCCCCGTTCCCAGACGCGCATTTTCAGGTAATCTGGTGCGATCGCTTGAACAAACTCGACGTTGGTGCGCTGGGGAAAAACGGGGTGATGCTCAAATTGTGGGCCGATGGTTTCTAGGGGAATTTCTGCTACATTATCCACAAAGGTAATACAGTGAGGATTGCCCATGTTGACGCAAGTCACCTTCCAAGTTCGACCGGCGACTTCTAAGGGTTGAAGGATCGTCCGACAGTCTTCTTCCATCAAGGTGGTGGGAATTTCTGCGGCGGTTAACCGGGGAACTCCCATGTCAACGGTGACTTGGCCATCGGCTTGGATTTGTGGGGTAATCATCCCGGCCAGAGTAGAAATCTGATAGGTCTGTGGGGTACGGCTTGGGGCGGCTAAATCCGCCAAAAACCGAGCTAAACAGCGGATGCCATTGCCGCACATTTCCGGTTCCGAACCATCGGAGTTGAAAATCCGCATTTTGTAATCGGCGTCTGGAGATGTGGCCGGTAGTGCAAAAATTACCCCATCGGCCCCAATCCCAAAATGGCGATCGCACAGTTGTACCGCTTGAACGTCCGTCAAAATGGGTTCACTTGATTGGCGATTATCAATCAAAATGAAGTCATTTCCTAACCCGTGGTATTTAGTAAACTCAATAGTCATAGCCTTGTTTATTCACGATATTACTGGTTGCCATATCAATAGCTAGTTTAAACAGGGAATCAAGGGGGGTTAACCACCCTGAATACACCACAATCGATTCCGCGAGAGCGGACGCTCTTGCGAATCGCTTTCTCGTAAACATTCATTGGATCAATTTGATTATGCCTGAGTTTGATACCAGTCTCCCTAGCATTCGCCAAATCCAATCGTTGATCGCCGACAAAAAAGAGGTAGAACTCAAATTGGTGACAGACGATCTCTTGGTCGGCAAGATTTTTTGGCAAGATATGGAGTGCATCTGTATTCTGGATCACTACGATCAAAAAACCGTTGTTTGGCGACAAGCAATTGTGTATATGAAGCCGAAACCCTAGACCCGGATCGAGATCCGGGTATGGACTTCCGGGTATGGACTGAGGAGGCTCAAACTTCTTCTTCTGGGTTTAATCAGGTAAATTGGTGGGCAATGCCCACCCTACATCTACTTCTGGGTTTAATCAGGTAAATTGGTGGGCAATGCCCACCCTACATCTACTTCTGGGTTTAATCAGGTAAATTGGCGGGCAATGCCCACCCTACATCTACTTCTGGGTTTAATCAGGTAAATTGGCGGGCAATGCCCACCCTACATCTACTCGAAAGATTCGTGCTTCAATGATTGACTGACTGATGTCACCATCAATCTTAGATTTTCAGTGGATATGGATACCGGGACAATCTGATCCTGAATTTGCTTCAGATCGGCTAATCGTCCACATAACAGCAGAAGATCCTCTGATTGAATCGCCATATCGCCGTGAGGAAATTGGATGAAATGCCCCTCGCGGCGAATGGCAAATACTTGGATCTGATATTTTCGGCGCAGATCCAGTTTTGCCAGGGTTTCCCCTGCCATTGGACTGCCTAGTGGCACTCTTAACCATTGGCAAGACCGGCTTTCGCTCTCGACGGCAATTTCTCCCGATGCGAGTTGACTAAAGCTATTAATTTCTGCCGGTGTTCCGACTAATAAGAGGCGATCGCCCTCTAAGAGCAATGTCTCCCCATTGGGATAGTCGATTTCTGCCCCCGAAGACCGGCGAATGGCCATCAAGCTGACCCCAGTCAGACGCCGCAAATCCGCTTCTTCCAAGGTCATGCCGATTAAGGGAGATGCTGCGGGCAAATCCAGCCATTTGCGATTCATGTCTTGGGTGGCGGCTTGAAGCTGTCGGGAAACTTTTGAGGCGCTTGGGGATGACCGTAAGCCTTCGTAATGATGGCTGCGAATTTTGCCGATTTCTCGTTGAATGTCACTCAGGGAGAATCCCACGGTGAGCAACAAATGAGTGGATAATTCCAGGCTGACTTCAAATTCTGACTGGACAACCTCACGGGCACCGAGTTGATAGAGGAGTTCAATATCTTCCTCTTGGTTGGCTTGGACGACGATATCCAAGTCGGGGGATAATTCTAAGGAACGCTTCAGACATAGCCTGGTACTCATGGGATCCGGCAGGGCGATCGCCATTGCCTTAGCATGACTGACTCCCGCTGACTCCAGGACGTGCAAACTCGCGGCATTGCCATAAATATAAGGAATGCGTTCGCTGCGTAACTGTTGAATCACCGCTTCCGACAAATCAATCACCACCACGGGATAATTGTGGGCTTGCAACAACTGCACCACCTTACGACCAACTCGCCCATAGCCACAAACCACCATCCGATTTTCTGGGAGCAACTCCTCCGATCGCCCCAAAGTAATTCCGGTTTGGTCGAAATAAGGCATGAACCAGGGGACTTTTTCCACCCAGTCCAGCAGTTTGGGCATTAACTTTAACAACAAAGGCGTCACCATCAAGGTGACAGCGGTTGTCCCTAAAACAAACAAATACACCGGACGGGACACCAGCCCCAAACCCAAAGCCCGCGCCGTCAGGACAAAAGAAAATTCCCCAATTTGGGCTAATCCTAAGCCCACTAACAACGCCGTTCTCAGGGAATAACCAAATACCAGGACTAATGGGGTGGTAATCAAAAATTTACCCACCAACACCAGGGCTACCAATCCTAAAATCAATTCCAGATGGTTCCACAGGAAGATCGGATCGATCAGCATTCCCACGGAGACAAAAAAGAGGGCGGCAAAAATATCTCGCAGGGGTTCAACATAAGTTAGGGTTTGATCTGCGTATTCCACCTCGGAAATCATCAAACCGGCCACAAAAGCGCCCATTTCGATGGAAAATCCCAGATGTTCCGTCAACAGGGCAATGCCCAAACACAAAACCACCACACCGAGCAAAAATAATTCGCGACTTTCGGTTTTAGCCAGTAAGCGCAACAAGCGGGGGACGATAAAAATGCCCGCCAGTACCGCCCCCCCCGCAAACAGGGCAATTCTGAGTAACGCCGTCAGTAGCGCCATGCCAATGGCTTCTGCCGGTTCGTCCAAAGCGGGTAATACCGCCAACATGAAACCCAAAGCGAGGTCTTGGACGACTAAAATCCCCAGCATGACTTGACCGTGGGGGGTTTCCGTCTCATTGCGTTCCATCAGGCACTTGAGCACCACCGCTGTGGAAGATAGGGAAAGAATGGCTCCCAGGAATACCCCTTGGGCTGGTTCCAAGACCCAGCCTAAGCCCAGGGAAATCAAGGTGGTGACGGCAATGGTTAAGCCAATTTGTAAGCTACCCCCACCGAGGGCGATCGCCTTTACCTTCCGCAGTTCGGCAAAGGAAAACTCAACTCCCAAAGCAAACAGTAGCAACGCCACACCAAATTGAGCCAAGGTTTCCACTTGAATAAATTCTTTAATCCATCCCAGACTTGCCGGCCCAACGATCATCCCCGCTAAGAGATAACCTAATAATGGTGGTTGACGCAGCACAGACGCCAAAAGTCCACCGGCAGCGGCCACCGCTAAAACAGTTACAAGGTCAATAATGAGTCTAAAGTTTTCTGGCACAGAATTGGGAGAAATAATCTTGAAACTATTGTATATTATTAAATATAATATCAGAATATTCTCAGAAATAGTCAAATATTTAGATGTAGGGTGGGCATTGCCCACCAATTTACCTAATTAAACCCATAAAATGACAATCTTCCTAAATCATGTAATTATATATTAGGTGCTAATTTGGCCTATTCAATTAATTTGCGTTTAACTCAAATGAACTAAGCAAATTAGCAGCCCGGACAGTCCTTAAACCATATAAATGGAAGTCCGTTAATTTCTCTCCTGTGGCCATAAAGCACTTGTGATAGTTATGAAGTACAAAAAAAATCTGTCATTCCCGCGAATGCGGGAATCCAGAAAACCTCTGTACTTCATCCAGATATAGCAATTGTCATAGTTATGAAGTACAAAAAAAATCTGTCATTCCCGCGCCCGCTAGAATCCAGAAAACCTCTGTACTTCCCGAACGACAATAACCGCTATAATAACCGCCATAAAGCCTTTTCCCTAGCTGGCATTAATTCAGCATTGTGTATTCTTTCTTGGCCTATTGCCGGTCGTCGGTTGCCGGTTGCCGGTTGCCTAAATTACTCAGTAAATCTTATTCCCTCGATCGATTCCTTTATTTTCTAATTATGCCATTACCCATCGGATTTCCCCCACCCACAGATATTCAGGTGATTTCAGTGAAACAATATCCTGAATATCGCGCTGTCACCTATACTCACACTGGTGCCGTTCAACAAGCCAGTCAAGTGGCTTTTAATCCCTTATATCAGCATATTAGTAGTAACAATATTGCCATGACTACTCCGGTGGAAGTGCGTTACTATGGTGATTCAGGGATACAAATTGACGCCTACAGTGATGCCTACAGTCACGCGGAAGTTTCCTTTCTTTATGCAGATCCAACGATTACCCCAAGGGCGATCGCGCCGAATGTGAAAGTGACCGATTACCCCGCGATGACTGTGGTCAGCATTGGCATTGCTGGGGCTTATACTTGGGAGAGTTACCAAACTCATTTACAAGCATTACTTGATTGGTTAAGTCAACATCCTGAGTATAAAATCGTTGGAGAACCGCGACGTTTTCTTTATAATTCGCCGATGACTCCCGAACCGTTGAAACGGAGTGAAGTGCAAATTCCTATTGAATTGCAGTAATTGTTGATTGTTGGTTGTTGGTTGTTGTTTGTTGGTGGGTAGGGATTCTTTTGTTGCTTGTTGCTTGTTGCTTGTTATTTGGTGGAGGCGATATAATCCTAATAACAAACAATCAACAATCAACAATCAACCATCAACCATCAACAAACCCCCTAAATAGGAGCACAAATATCGTGAACTATTTTCTGAGCTTATTTGTTCCTTTTACCTTAGTATTGTTGGCTGGTTATATTGCCACTTCTATTAAAGTCGTCAATGAAGGAAATGAAGCATTAGTAGAACGTTTTGGCAGATTTAATCGCAAGTTAAATCCGGGGATTAATTTTATTATTCCTGTATTAGATTCCGTGGTGGTTGAAGATACTCTGAGAGAACAAGTTTTGGATATTCCCGAGCAAAAAGCGATTACCAAAGATAGTGTTTCCATTGAAGTGGACGCTATTGTTTATTGGCGTATTTTTGATTTAGAAAAAGCTTATTATGCGATTAATAATCTGGAATTAGCGCTTGAAAATCTGGTGAATACTACTTTGCGATCGCAGGTGGGGCAAATGAAGCTAGAACAAACATTCTCAGCGACCACCGATTTAAATAAAACTCTATTACCGCTCTTGGATCCTGTCACCTCTAATTGGGGAGTCAAAATTCTCCGAGTTGAGGTACAACACCTTAATTTACCTCAACGATTAATTGAGTCAATGGAGTTAGAACGAGCGGCAGAAATTAGAAAAAGAGCCAGTATTGCGGAAGCAGAAGGATTGGCTGAGTCGATGAATTTAATTATTCAAACCCTACAAAGTCAAGGGAAAGATACCCTCAATATGAGCGAGATTTTAAAGTTTTTAATCGCGCAAAAATATGTCCAAGCTTCCCAAGAAATTAGTAAAAGTGCCAATACTAAAATTATCTTTATGGATCCCAAAGCTTTGACAGAAAGCATCAATCGGTTGATGGAATCTGACGATATTCTAGAGTCAAATCCCGAAAATCCGAGTCAACCTTCACCGCTGCCCAATAATCCAAATCCTCCAGAAAATGGCCAGAGTGGTTGATTTTTACCTCTGATGTCCGATGAATAGATTACGAAGTCTCGTTCCCAGGCTCGAGCCGGGGAACGAGGGTAATTTTGCCAGAATTGTCTATTGTTCAACAGCTTGGCGATCGCCTCTCCGCCAGAGTTATTTACAGTTCTTCGGGGTCAATTCCCTGCGATCGCAGTAACTCCGCGAGTCGTTCCGCCCGTTGGCGTTCCGCTTCCGCCCGTTGGCGTTCCGCTTCCGCCCGTTGGCGTTCCTGCTGTAATTCCACTTCGGCTTGTTGGCGTTCCGCTTCCGCCCGTTGGCGTTCTTGCTGTAACTCCAATTCGGCCTTTTCCGCCCGGTGGCGTTCAATTCTTGCTCGTTCATCTCCGGTTAAGAGCAAATTACCTTGATTATCCCACCAGCGCAGCCACGGCAATTCTAAGTTGCCATATTGTCCGAGCCAAATGCCTAATTC
>JAABRM010000112.1 GCA_011390955.1 Oscillatoriales cyanobacterium
TGTCCTCACCTATGCCGCCTTCTTGATTGCTTCTACCGCAGGCAAGTTCGGTTGATCCACGCTTCTCGTTGCTAGTTAAGCAAAAATAACTAAAAAAATCCCCTGCCTCCGGGCGGGGGATTTTTTTAAGAGATAAATTAAACCGGATTTAGTATTAGGCCAAATAAGTATCAAGCCCAATAAAATTTTAATCATCCTACCGTTTTTTTTTATCTTTTCTTGATTGATTGCTATATCTATGTAGAGTCGCCCATGTATGTAGGGGCGCAATGCTTGCCATTGGTGTCAACTTAAGGGAATGGGATCCCAAATTTGCCGAGAAAGAGCGTCTTTTTGTCGATGTCGTTTTCGCTCGGCTTTGACCAGACCAAACAACTTAGCTTGCGAGGCTAAATATACCACTGTATCAGGGTTTTCGCCTCGCAGCACAGCTTTAGCCACATAGTATAAGCTACGGAAAACCATCTCCACAGAGATTTTTTCCTTGGGTTGATGAAGTGCGATCGCTACTTCGGCGACTAATTGGTTTAAAACCGTGTAAAAAATCAAAGTGGAGAGAATCTGGATTTGTACACCATTAATATGTCCCACCCAAAGATAGGCTAACCCCAAAAGACGTTTAGTCAAGGAAAAGGCTTCTTCAATTTTCCACCTTCTCCGATATAAATCACAAACTTCTTGAGGAGAAAGATGCCGAGCGTCAAGGACATTAGTTAAATAATAATACCAAGTTTTGCCCCAGAGCACAGAAACTAATCGAACGGGATGATGACAAGGATTAGAACGATATTGTCCCAGTTCAATGATTTCATCACGGTAAAAAGCTCCCGAGGAAAGAACTCGTTGAACCTGATAAGATGTCTTGCCTCTCATTCGGGTGAGAAAAAACTTATTTTCTTGAGTAAATTGGTCAAACCAGCTAAAACAAAAAAAGCCCAGATCAAAAATCAATAACCCCGATTCAGGGAGAGCTTCTAATAACTCTTGACCCCAAATTTTATCATTACATCGAGCATTTTCTTCATACCACATCGTTACAGGCACTTGGGTCAAGGCTTCGACTATCACCATGATTTTTCCGGCAAGTTCCCCAGATTCTTTCGGGGCGATTTTTAGCCGTTTCCGAAGCTGTTCTAGGGTTGAACCATCTGCTATCCACAGAGCGCTAAATTTTTCCCTTACAGTTTCCCATTGTTTTTCTAAGGGATTTTTTTTCGCCACGTCTGGTTTTTTTTCTAACACTCTTTTGAGCAGAACAGCAAAAATTTCTGCGGGAAAATTCATCAATCTTTTGGATACAGCTTGTTTACTTACTTTTAACGGTTTTACCCATAACAATCCTTCTTGTTGCAAGAGTCTCACCGTTTCACTTAATCCGGGGATGTTTCGATAGACTAAACTCACCACTAAAGCTACCATGACGGGCAGAGTCAAGAGTCGCTCTCTCATCAGTTTCTCATGATTACCCTGTACATATTTTAACGGTGTAAATAAGCAAGGGGTTAAATATTCTTTCAGTTCTTCTACCAATTGAGGAATTTCTAATGCTGGGGTTTGACGCTGACGACGTAAATCTGGATTCCCCTCTTTTCTAGGCCGTTGCTTCGCTCTCGTTTTCATCTTCCTTTCCTCTCTCTTACTTATTTCATTTTATTCTTTTTTTCCTTCTTACCTCTGGTTTTTCCAATTCTTTTCTTTTTCCCCCTCTCTCGTTAAGTTGACACCAATGAATGCTTGCGCCCCTGATGCATTGTATGAAGCACAATTCAAATAACTATACTCAACAGAAAAGCCCTGTAAATACTCAATTAATTGGTTATAACAAATTAAATAGTTATTGCTAAAATAAAATTACGAGATTAATATGGGCGCAAGCATTGCGCCCATAATGCGTTGTTAATTAAAAATGGTATTAATTGGTCAATTAAAAATCCCCTGCCTAGAGGCAGGGGATTTTTTACTTAATGGTATGAGAGCGAAGAAAACGAAGAAGATGAGACTAGAATTAAGCCTCTTTTTCGATTTCAATAAATAAGAGTCCCATGACTACTAGAGGCATCACCCAGCAGGTTAAGGGAATCATAATCCAAGGAAGGAATGAAGCTGCATAATCGCCGGTCATTTTGAATTCTCCTATGTAAGTGTGTAGTTCGGCAAAACCGATGTCACCAACAGATTGGTAATCGGCATATCCAAATTTGGATACTTCGATCTGGTACTGCGAGCAATGGGAGTAATTTTTCCGGTGAAAATACCCGATTAATTACCCGATTAATTAAACAAACCTCGCATGATACCGTCTACAACGGCAAAGTTTTCCAGTAAGAAGTAGGCTACAAAAGCTCCACCCATACCACCAACAAAGAAGCCACCAGCTAACTGACTCCAGCCTTCACCAGTTTGCAAAGGATCTGCTCCTTCGGATGATTGTCCTTGGAAAGTCACCAGTCCGTGGATGCTCAGACAGACAGTGGCAATGAGAATCAAAGTGATCCCCGAAATTAATCCACCGAGATTGGCATAATCTGAATCCCGTAATGGACCCAAGAGAACCCAAGGGCCAATGATAAAATAACCATGAGCCATGCCAATTTCCAGTCCCCGCAGTAAAGGAGATAGTCCTTTGCGGTAGGCAGGCAGATTACCGATGAAAGCGCGGGTAAAAGCAGAATCGCTAATCGGAGTTGAGAGATTGCCCACAAATGGATCTCCACCGTAGGGTTGAATCATCTCTATGTCTCTGGAATTGGCCATATTTATTTTTCCTCTCTATCTGAAAATCCTAAAAAGACCTTAAGCACATATTCTAATCATCGATAGGTTGCGTCGTTACAAAATTAGTTCTCAGCTTTAAAAAACTTCATTAAATTGGTCAAGGATACGGTCATTTTGTAACGATTTGTGAATTTTATTCAGGTTTTTGGGCAAATTGGTTGTACCAGAGACGCCGTAAAAACTCATAGGGGAAAGACTTGTCCACGGTTGTGGAGAGTCTATGGAACTTTATGGGTATGCGATCGCCCTCTCGATGCTGTCATGGCATATACTCTCGCTGCTGGAAATCGCTGCAATGTTCTGCTGATGCTAGATTGTTAATTTTTATGAAGCTCCTGGATGGGAAAAAGCGATCCAGATTAACGATTCATTAGTAAATATCCTGAAATTGGGCAACTGGGGTGGTGAAAGGTAAGCATCTGTGAGATGGAGTGATTCCTATGACTGTGCCATTTTTGCTGATTGCAGACCTATTAGCCAAACTACCTTCTGAACCGGCAACACCCCAAATCGATTCAGAGAGTGCATCAGAACTATACAAGGCTGACGATGTTGCCATCGATGGAACCACTAATCAGATTTCCAGTAGAGATATTAGTCCTCCTGAATTGAGTTCGTTGTTGCCCGGATCCACAGATAGCTGGTTTAATGACTGGTCGCTCAATGATTCACCACCAGAACTACCCCCTTTGGCAGAGATGGAAAAATATTTGCCATTACCGCCTCCACCCTCTACAGCAACGGTGCCTTCTCAGCCGCAGACCCATCTTCGGTATTCATCATTTACGATGAGTTATGTACCCACAACGCGCCCGATGCCGGTTTCCGGGCCACAACTCTATCATCAAAGATTGGCTGCCCTGAAAACCGGGCAAATATATACTCGTTTATCAGGGGAAAGTTTTTGGTCATCTTGGGCGAATGCCACTGAACAACCGACTTATGAACAGTGGAAAAGCCTTCTGGCAAATGAAGCGAGGGCGATCGCCTTTGGACAAGGTTCTAATCGCTTATCGGTGTTATTAGGCGACTCGATTACTCTATGGTTTCCCCATGAACAACTGTCTCGGAATCGCTTGTGGTTGAATCAGGGGATTTCCGGCGATACCACCGCTGGGATTTTAAATCGATTGTCGGCGCTTTTACCTACCCGACCGGATACGATCTATCTGATGGCGGGGATTAATGATTTACGGCGAGGGGAAACCGATGCGACCATTCTGGGGAATTTTCGCCAGATTATGCGTCGCTTACGGCAGCAACATCCCGATGCTCAGGTGATAGTGCAATCAATTTTACCAACTCAGTTAATAGAAATTTCCAATGCTCGCATTCGTCACTTAAATCGTCAAATTGAGGCGATCGCCCAACAAGAGGGAGCCCAGTATCTAGATGTTTACTCCCAGTTTATCGACGCTCAAGGTAATTTCCGCCGGGAATTAACCACTGATGGATTACATCTGAATGCCCAGGGTTATCAGGTGTGGCGATCGCAACTGAGGGATGCTGAAGCATCAATTGCGCTCTATCATCGACCTTAAAAAATCACCTGCTTAAAATTTTGCAACAAATTATGTCTTGAAATCTGGAACCAGAATCGCTATTGTGGACTTTAATAAAATAGTCCCAAGTCGATTAACTGCAATTAGACCCAAGCACAATTTAGAGCGCTTTATGGCAACAAAATTCCCCAAATTCAGCCAAGACCTGGCGGCAGATCCGACGACGCGGCGGATCTGGTACGGGATAGCCACAGCCCACGACTTTGAAAGCCATGATGGGATGACCGAGGAAAATCT
>JAABRM010000049.1 GCA_011390955.1 Oscillatoriales cyanobacterium
AACCTGAGTGGGGCTAATTTGAGTGGGGCTGACCTGAGTGAGGCTGACCTTGAAAAAGCCACAGTTTTCAAAGCTCGTTTTGGATCGAACCAAGGTATTGATGAAGTTCTAAAAAAGGCTCTTATCGAAAAAGGTGCAATTTTTGAAGATTCTCCAGGAGATCGCTCCCTCGTCCCAACCCGCGTCTAATCCAGCACCTTCCCACGGTTAGAGCAAATCCTCCCGGATAACTATCAGACCCAACACTTATCGGAGCAAGCGGATATCTGTTCTAGGGTTCTGTTTCTAATCCATGTTTCTTGCAGGGGACAATTGAACAAAAACAGTAAAAGCGATCGCTTACAGAAAATGGGCGATTCCCTACGGGATAGCTTCGCTTACCGCTTTTTAATTACTGATGAATAAATTTCTCTCTGGCAGGGGACAAGTTATAAAATGACAAAAGATGATTTTTGCAAATACTGGACAACCGAAGCAATTTTTGTGAGGCAACCATGAACGTAGAGTTGCTTTCTATTGAACCCACTGACCAACTTAGAACTTATCAGACTTCGGTATAAATTGCCGATCGCCCATACTTTACAATGACCGTTGAAATTGCCCCGATTGTCGGTCAAAAGATTCAAGTGATTAATGGCGATGCGTCTTTCTTAGCAATAGGTTTAATCCACAAATAGCTGGCCAAATTTCCCGATTAGTCTTAGATGCTTATAACGGTGAAACGGTTAATTTACCGGCAATAATTAGCGAATTTAAAAGCGAATTTAAAAACGAATTTAACAATGAGGCGATCGCAAAAGATAACCAAAGAATAACAATTAGTCAAGAAATCAAGACATTGTTAAGATTTAATACAATTTTATTGATAATTTTCGCAAAAAGCTTGACGAAGTTATGCGGGTTGTGCTAAATTAAAAATATCAAGTGTCAGGGGATTACTGTGCCTATCCGCCAAAAAAAACGGCCATAACCCCGATTATACGGTAATTTTAGCTCTTTTTTGCCCTAATTCTCAGCCTATTGTTCGACAAATTTTAGGCTAAGGCTGGATTGGCTTTTTTTGCCCCCCTTGACAAATTGGCTGATTTATGCTTTGGGGGATTTGAACCACTGCTGACCTTTGCTGACCTTGCGATCCGATCGCAGCTATCCTCTGGATAGCAGACCAGTCGCACAGTTGGAACAATTGCCTGAGATTTTTCGACTGAAAGAATCGCACGTGAGCCATTATTATAGCTAAAACTCACTATCACCAAACAAGAGAAAATCACCCGTGCATAAGCAAAAGATTTTTGGAGTCAGTCTCCTATTTTTAGGAATTTCGATCGCTCCTTTGCCCACCTTAGCCCAAGTACCGGAATTCCCACCGGAAACTATCCCCCAAATCATCAGCCAGAATAACGCTCAGAATAATAGTCAAAGCCAGAAAAAACAACTCAGCGAGTTGCTCAAAAAAGGGCGGGAGTTAGTGGATACGGGAGATTATGCGGGGGCATTAGCCATTTACCAACAAGCCGCCACCTTGGATGGGGAAAATGCCCGAATTTTTGCTGGCATTGGTTATTTGGAAGCTACCCAGCAAAATTTTCCTGCCGCCGTTGAAGCTTATCGAAAAGCCGTGGGTTTAGACCCAAATAATGCTGATTTTCAATATGCTTTGGCATTTAGCTTGGCCAATTTAGAAGATTATGAAGCCGCTGAAGCCGCTTATCGACTTACGGCGCAACTAGATCCAGATAATTTAAATGCTTATTTGGGAATTGCGGTCGTCCGGCTGAAAAGAGGGGATTATGAAGCCGCTTTAGCTATGTATGAATATATCACCCAGTCTCGCCCGGAATATTGGCAAGCATATGAATATATTGGCGCTGCCTTGATGGAGCAAGAAGAGTTCGATCGCGCAATTGTGGCTTTTAATGAAGCCTTGGAAATCGCCCCAAATGAAAGTCGTCTCTATGTGAGTTTAGGGAATGCTTTTTTAAAAAAACGTGATATTTCTCAGGCGATCGCGCAGTTTGAAAATGCGGCTCAACTCGACCCTAATAATGCTTTAATTCACTTACAAATTGGCAAACTTTTACAAGCACAAAACGATCTTAACGGGGCAATTTCTGCTTATCAATTAGCCGCTAGACTCGATAGTCGCAACCCAGATATTCATTTTCAAATTGGCCAAATGTTGCAATTTCAAGGGGATCTGGATGGGGCGATCGATAGCTATCAGCGGGCTGTATCTCTCAACCCGGATTTACTGGAAGCTCAACTGGAACTGGGCAAAATTCACCTGAAACGAGACGAATATATTCCAGCAATTGTCGCCTATCGTCAGGTGATTAAGTTGTCTCCAGATAATGCCGAAGCTCATTATGGACTGGGACTGGCTTTGCAAGCACGAGGACGCGCTGAAGAAGCGATCGCGGCTTTGCAAGAGGCCAAAAAACTCTATCAACAGCAAGACGACGCTGAAGGGGTAGAAAAAGTCCAGGAAGCACTGAATAATCGTCCTTGACCCGCGTCTGCACGAGGCTGACGGTTGTTAGTTGTTTGTTGTTAGTTGTTAGTTGTTTGTTGTTTGTTGTTAGTTAAGTTTACGAGCAGAAATAAATGCACCGCAGACCAAATTAGAAGAAAAACTGTCATTCCCGCGAATGCGGGAATCCACAGCCTATCGGCGGGGAACGAAAAGTGCAATTAATTATGTTCACCTACTTGTTTGTTCTTACTGTTCGCCAACAACAACCAACCACCAACCAACAGGGAACAGGGAACAGGGAACAGGAAAGGAGAGAGTGAAGAGTGAAGAGTGAATAGTGAATAGTGGTATTTCATTGAAATGCATCACTTTTCACTTGTACGGGCGAATGGCCATTCGCCCCTACGAATTTCCCCAACCAACAACCAACAACCATCAACAACCAACAACCATCAACCAACAATCATCAACAACCAACAACCAAAGAATCCCTACCCAACAACCAACACCCCTACAGACTAATGACTAATCAATTAATTGAACTCAGAAATAACGTTAGGATTTAAGGGTTCTAATGCCAGGTCATCCAGTTGCACCGATCGCAGAAGTTCTTCCCATTCCTGGGTTAACAGAGAATCACCGGGATTAGATCGCCGTAAGTTGGCTAATTCCGCGATCGTGTCATACCAAAAGCCCGCATTGGCATAAAGATTAACTCGTTCTATGGCCGATGCTTGCGCTAACTGTTGTTGTAAACTAGCACTAGGTTCCATCCGTCTGATTAACCCTTCAACAAAAGGATTAGCCTGCCAATTACGGCGATCGCACATAATCGTAAACGACCAATAATAATCTTTACCAACTTCCAAAGGCGGTAAACTAGCATTTTCTGGCAAACTGAGGCTAACAATGCCAGTTTCTCCACTGGTTTTCAGGTTACTTTCATAAACAATTTCCCCACTACTATCATCAATCAGATTAAACGAAATCATCGTGGCCGAATTTGGTGGTACATACCAAAAAAACGTGGGATAATTTTGGCTCGTTAATGCTACATCTACTTTTGGTACTAAAGCCGTAAGTTTTTTTTGACTATCTGCGACACAAGTTTGTGGTGATGCTGCCGTACCGCGTACAGCCCCACCAACTCTTCGGCCCGGAGGGGGAGTATTGGGAGCGGAAAACTCCACTGCTTGTACGGAAGGTAATCCCAACCAAAGAGAATTGAGCAATAGGGCAAAACCGATATTGGTCGCTAAAGTTTTCCGAATTTTCCTAATCATCTGGTGTTTATCTCCTATATTCTGTGATTTTTTTATTCAATTTTTAGTTGAGATTCATAAATTTTTGTAAACAACTTTTAATAAAAATTAAACCGAAAAATTAGGCGTTAATCAAGTAATTTTTTGAGTATATTTACTGAATTATTCATGTTTAAATTATTTTTAATTCACATTAAATTTATCATAATCGACATGAATTTTATGGGAGATGTAAACGGTTTTCCCCGCTCGTCCGCTTTCTTCCTGGCAAAGCGATGGTCGATCTACCCCCCTGGGAGTTCTCGCAATCATCAGAGCATAAAATATTACTCTCTGAGTAGAAAATAATCCCCCGAAATCAGGGCAAAAAATTCCCAGGTATCAATGGGGCTATCAGTGGGGCGCATTAATTATTATAAAACTGATGAGGGAATAATTTTACTCAAGATTAAAGAATTTACCATATCTTTAAAAATCAACTGGAAATTCTAAAATTTTATTGAGGTTGGGGGACGGTGTGCGGATTTAAAGCAATTACCCGGTAAACATTTACCGTTTGTTGTTTGCCTTTGAGGGCTAATGCCCCCCAAGACTCAATTTTAAATTCTGCCTTGTCTGGGAGAGAATCAAGGGTTTCTTGAGCAATCAAAACCCGGCAAATACTGACTTGGCGGTCTTTTTCACAGCTTTCTAGTCGCGAGGCAATATTCACGCTGTCGCCAATGATGCCATATTCTAAACGCTGTTTGCCCCCAAGACTTCCGGCAACAATTGGACCTGTGAAAATACCCACGCGCATTTGCACCACAGGTAAACCCCGTTTTCGCCATTGGGGATTGAGTTCTTTGAGGCGATCGCCCATTGCCAAACCACAAGCGACGGCATTGCGGGCATCTTCAGCCACTTGTTCCGGGCGATCGCTCACCATTGGCACCCCAAAGGCCGCCATAATTCCATCCCCGGTAAACTTATTAATAATGCCATTATGGGCTTGTACCGTCTCAGTCATGGCGCTGAGATATTCATTTAACCAGTCAAACAGGGCTTCTGGGGTCATTTGTTCCGAGATGGTGCTAAAGTTTTTCAGATCCGTAAACAACATCGTCGCCACCACCTTTTGACCGGAAAGTTTGCCGTCTTTGAGCAGAGTATCTCGACTATTCCAGAGGGCGTCTGCCACTGCGGGGGAAGTGCTTTGCCCCAGGAGTTTCATCACAATTTGTTTTTGTTGTCCCGACTGATAACCCCGATAAGCGATCGTGGCGCCACTAGCCATCAAACAGCCGATTAGTGGGGCAAAGACTGGCACCCATGCGGCATTGAGAAACAAAATCCAACTGCTGCCGAGGACAGTGCCCAGGAATGCGGTGCCACTGATGGCTAACGCTAGGGGATGCCGAAAGATCCAGGCCCCGGTAGCGCCGATCGCCGTCCAAGAGACAATCCAAATCACTTCTGCCCATTCGGGCCAAAACCAAAATAAGGGGCGATCGTCTAAAACCGCACTGAGAATTTGACTCAGCATTTGGGTATGAATCATCACCCCCGGCATGGTGGGATTTTGGTCGGCAGCGGGACTATAAGGAGTTAAAAAAGAATCTTTTAGAGACGAGGCAGTGGTGCCAATCATCACGATTTTGTCTTTGATTAATTCCGGATCCACGGAATCATTTAAGACTTCGTGTAAGGTGACGGTGGGGGCAAGCTGATTGGCCGAGCGGTAATTGAGGATAATTTGATAACCGCCATTATCGGCATTGGTATAGCCACCGGAATTTTTTTCCAGGCGATCGAAAACGGCTTTACCCCAGATCAGTTGATAGGGTTTTTTTCCCGGTTCTGGGGAAATTCCCAAGGTTTCTAGATAACTCAAGGCCAACTTAAGGGAAAAAGAGGTCTGGTTGCCTTCGTCGGTGGAAAATGACATCAAGTTACGGCGGATGGTGTTATCGGCATCCAAGACCAAATCATTAAAACCAATCCGTTCCGCTGGTAGAGTTGGTGGTGGATTGACTCCCTCCGCATCATTGCGAATGCCAATCACATTCGGTGCCTCTAGTTGGGCGGTGAATTTCTCATATCCCGTTCCTTGGGGCAAATCCCGATAGATATCCAACCCAATTAATTTTGGCTGATGGGATTGCAATTTGGCAAAGAGTTGCGCCATAATCTCATCGGAAACCGGCCATTTTTGCAGTTGTTGGATATCTTGTTCCGTAATTCCCACGACGACGATCCGAGGATCCAGTGGTTCCTCTGGACGCAAGCGGATCATTTGATCGAAGATAGCCAGTTCCAACCGTTCTAGACCATGAAAATGCCGCACCCCCAGCACGGCGCCACTGGTGACTAAGGTGGCGATCGCCACGACTGCGAGTCCAGTTAAGTCCGGCCATTTTTTGGCCAAAACCTGCCGCAAAAACTTGGAGAAGAAAATAGTCGCCATGCTAGGGAAACGTAATTTTTTTTCTTGATCGATCGTACCCAAGGGTTTGGAATCAACGGTCTTGCCAGATTCAAGGCTGTTGTCATTTAAGTTCGACTCCTCAAATCTGGTGTCGATCGGGTCTTTTTGACGCACCATATTTACCTTCGATTTTCTAGTATGACATTTTTTGACTAGGGCTGAGGGCTATAACCCTTGATTGGGGGATTTCCCTGGATCCAAAAAGCCGCATCCGAAATCCCACCAAAGTAGCGATCGCGCTAAAGCCAATTTTGTGCCAATGCTTGATGTGTTAATACTTGATGCCAAAGATATTTCGGCAATTTCTTTATCCAAGTGAAAATATCCAGTATCCGGATCGACCATCCGGGGCGATCGCGAACCTATCCGCATGAGAAAAGAGGCTCGTAGGAGAGGGGGAAGAGAGGAGATAGAATAGAGAATAGAGAATAGAGAATAGACTATGCAAATCTTTCCTCTGTGTTATTCTGTGCCAGAAGTGGTTCAAATCTGATTATTCACCTCTTTCATTACTCACCTCTTTCATTGACATCTCTGCAATATCTTCAGGTAATGATGACTGCCAAACCCAATATTCCATTAATCAAAAATCCAGACCGGAAAAGTCGCATCCTCCAAGAGATCCCTAATGAACCAGGGGTTTATTTAATGCGAGATGCGGGGGAGAATATTCTCTATATTGGTAAATCTAAAAAGCTGCGATCGCGGGTTCAGTCTTATTTCCGGGATGGACAAGATCGCAGCCACCGCATTGCGGTAATGGTGACGCAAGTTTATGAAATTGAATTCATTGTCACCGATAGTGAAGCCGAAGCGTTGGCCCTAGAAGCAAACTTAATCAAACAACACCAACCTTATTTTAATGTTCTGCTCAAAGACGATAAAAAATATCCGTTTCTTTGTATTACTTGGTCAGAAGCATATCCCAGAGTTTTTATTACCCGCAAACGACAGAAAGGAAATCCTCAAGACCGCTACTATGGCCCCTATGTAGATGGGCATCAACTGCGAAATACTTTGAACTTGGTGAAACGAATTTTCCCCTTGCGGCAGCGTCCCCAACCTTTATTTAAAGACCGCCCTTGTTTGAATTATGATATTGGGCGTTGTCCCGGGGTTTGTCAAGGGTTAATTACCCCGGAAGATTATCATCAAACGGTGCAAAAAGTGGCGATGGTGTTTCAAGGTCGCACTGCCGAACTGATCGAAAATTTAACCACCCTGATGGAACAAGCGGCTGAGTCGATGAATTTTGAACAAGCGGCGATAATTCGCGATCGAATTATTAGTTTAAAAGGGTTAGAAGTTCAGCAAAAAGTGGCTTTGCCCGATGATACAATTTCGCGAGATGCTGTGGCTTTGGCTACCAATGGTCAATATACTTGCATCCAGTTATTTCAAATTCGGGCTGGTCAGTTAGTCGGTCGCTTAGGCTTTGTGGTGAGATTCTCTGGGGTAGATATCCCCCAAAATAATGGCGTTAAACCAGCCGGTAAAAGTGATAATATTAGTGATAAGATTAGCGATCAAATTAGTGATAAGATTGCCGAGTTTGGTGAAATTTTACAGCAGATTTTAGAAGAGCATTATCAAGGAGTGGATGCAGTAGAAATTCCCAGAGAAATATTGGTACAATATGAGTTAAAAGATGAGGATTTTTTGGCAAGCTGGTTAAGCGATCGCTTAGGGAGGAAAGTGTCAATTTTAACCCCCCAAAGACAAAGCAAAGCAGAATTAATTGAAATGGTAGAACGGAATGCTTACCATGAATTGCATCGGCTGCAAAAAGTGAGCGATCGCCATAAGCAAGAGATGCAAGATTTAGCGGAAATTCTTGACCTTGCCGACCTACCTCACCGCATCGAAGGCTATGATATTTCCCATATTCAAGGGTCAGATGCCGTCGCTTCTCGCGTGGTATTTATTGACGGTTTACCGGCAAAACAACATTATCGTCATTATCAGATTAAAAATCCCGAAGTTCATGCCGGTCATTCCGATGATTTTGCGAGTATGGCTGAAGTGATTCAGCGGCGATTTCGTGACTGGAACTCGGCAAAAAATTCCTCAAACTCTATCCGGGAAGACCTACCAGATTTAGTGATGATTGATGGAGGAAAAGGTCAGTTATCGGCAGTGGTTAAAGTATTGAGCGATTTGGGATTAATGGCAGATTTACGAGTGGTTAGTTTAGCCAAAAAACGCGAAGAGATTTTTTTACCCGGAGCATCTTTGCCCCTGAAAACTGACTCAGAACAACCGGGGGTGCAATTATTACGTCGAGTCCGGGATGAAGCCCACCGATTTGCCGTTAGTTTTCACCGGCAAAAGCGCACAAACCGAATGCGGCGATCGCGTCTGGATGAAATTCCCGGACTGGGACATCATCGGCAAAAACAACTCTTGGCTTATTTTCGTTCCGTTGACTATATTAGAATGGCCACTCCGGAACAACTGGCTGAAGTTCCGGGAATTGGCCCAGTTTTAGCCCAGGAAATTTATCAATATTTTCATCCTTGACGTTGAATTGAAAGACATTGTTGGTTGTTGGTTGTTGGTTGTTATTTGTTGGTTGTTGGTTGTTGGTTGTTATTTGTTGGTTGTTGTTTGTTGTTTGTTGGTTGTTGTTTGTTGTTTGTTGTTTGTTGTTTGTTGGTTGTTGGTTGTTGTTTGTTGGTTGTTGTTTGTTGTTTGTTGTTTGTTGTTTGTCAAGATTCAACGATAAACCACCAACAACCAACCATCAACAATCAACCATCAACCATCAACAATCAACCACCAACCATCAACAACCAACAATCAACAATCAACAATCAACAACCAACAACCAACCATCACATTTTTAATAAAGCTTGTCGTAACGAGAGGTTTCGGCTTCCGGGGCTGGGCGATCGTATAAATAATCTGCTCTGGGATTATCCTGAGTCGATTTGGATTTAGCTTTAGCTTTAGCCGCACTGCGTTTGAGGGCTTGTAAGCGGGCTTCATATTTCGCCCGGAGTCGCTTTTTCGGGGTTTGTTCGATTAAAGTTTTCAGGGCACTACCCAGACTCTTGTAAGCATTAGGCAGAGAATAGCCAAAGCGAGTGGCGATCGCGATCGCTCGTTCGTCCGCGTCAATAGCTTCTTTTAAAGTCTTTTCGCCGTTATTTTTCTGATAAAGACGATAACCAGAAACTCCACATAATGCCAAAGCCAACAAGAGGAGTAAACCATCTTGAACCCAAAGTTCACCAACCGCCCCCCCCAAACCAATTGCCAGGGCAGCCATTTCCCAGCCTTCTCTAGGAATCGTATCGTTTTGAATCCGCGCCACTTCATGCCAAAGCAACAAGTTACGCTGATCCATCGCTAAATTTTCCCAGCGCACCAGATCCACTTGGATTTCTACCTGGTCGCTGCCAATTTCCTCGGTACGGATCAGGGGTGGATTGACTTCCACGCTTTTTTCCACCATGACCCAGCTTTGCAATTCCGGCGGCAATAAGCCTTTTAGCCGCCGTAGTTCATTCATATCCGCTTTTGTGGTCGTAAAAGAGGTCATAACGCTCCCCAAAGGTTTGCCTACAAGAAAAAACTTGTCATAATCATAAATCGTAACAATTTTTCGGCGATCGGTGTTCTTCGGTGTTCTATCGGGTTCTATCGGGTTCTATAGCAGAGATGCTAAGTAGGTGAACATAATGAATTGCACTTTTCATTTCCCGACGTAAATCCTTGGATTCCCGTCGGAGTTTACCCCCGCGAAGGCCGCCATCGGCGGGAATGACAGCTTTTGATCTAATAGGGTCTGTGTTGAATTTATTTATGCACATCTACTTATTGCCGTGCCAGAGAGTACAAGACAGATCGGCGCCGTCCTCAAGGTAAATTGTTTAATTAATAGGCTCCTTCTTTGGCGATGACCACTTTAATGGTCTGGAACAGAATCCGAAAATCTAAGGCGATCGACCAATTTTGAATATAAGTCAGGTCTAAGCGAAATACATCATCAAAATCCACCACATCAGATCGGCCAGAAACTTGCCACAAGCCGGTAATTCCGGGCAAAACTTCTTGGCGAATAAAGTGGTGGGCGGAAAAGCGTTCCACGTCTCGCAGGGGGAAAGGACGCGGACCGACTAAACTCATTTCCCCGCGCAAAACATTAAAAATTTGCGGCAGTTCATCCAAACTATAGCGACGTAAAAATTTACCCACACGGGTGACTCTAGGGTCATCTTTCATTTTAAACATCACCCCACCCTGGAGTTCATTTTGGGCTTCGAGTTGCTTTTGTAACTTTTCCGCATTGGCCACCATAGTGCGAAACTTCCAAATTTTGAAGTGACTTCCCTTGAGTCCGACCCGGGTTTGTTTGTATAAGATTGGGCCGGGTGAGTCAAATTTAATGGCAATGGCGATCGCTAAGAGAATCGGACTCAGGCACATCATAATAATGCTGCCTGCGATCAAGTCAAAACCGCGTTTGATCCAATAATCACCGCCAATAATCGGTGGAGAACGAAACCGCATCGTGGGGATGCCATTGAGCATTTTGATTTCCGACCATTGAATCGGCAATTCCAGTCCCACAGGGAGGATCCGCAGATGAATTCCCGCTGCTTTCAGTTCCCAGTAGAGGAAAATTTGATCGGTGATAAACAACTGCGAGCAAATAAACACTTCATTCACTTCTTTTCGGGTTAGCCGTTGGATCATTGGCGACCAATCGTGTTGTGTATTTTTGACAAAAATTTCTTGGCGATCGCAAATTTTAAACTGTTGAGCCTTCTGAAGAAATTTTTGAGCCTGATAAATATCTTTCGGTGTGCCAACTAAACCAATGCGTTGCCGAATCAACCCTTTTTGCCGTAAAGAAACAATGGTTAATTGCAAAATCAATCGTTCTACCATGACAAAAGTCATAGTAAGCAGCCAGGACAATAAGAAGGTTGACCGGGCAATCACCGCCTCTGGCTCATAAAGATAACCCAGCATTAATAAAACAACCTGAGCCATTGTCAGGGATTTAAGCAAGTTCAAATAGTTACGCTGTTTATCATCAGTGCCGTAGATGCCTGATGAAGCAGAAATCCCCACAGTAATCAACAAGATAGGTAGCAAAAATGCTGGCTGTGAGTCATCACCCCCTAACAGATTAAAGGTATTAGTGGTATTTCCCAGATAATCTGCCATAATCCAGGCCCCGGCGATCATCAAGCTATCGAGGATCAGAAGAGTTCCCACCCTTAACCAGCCGATGCCAGTACCGCGAGTTAGGGAAGTAATAATCGGAGCGCGTATATCAAGCCGTTGTTTAGACATTGCCTTTCTAGATGCACTTACCGCCCATCGGTGAGCTTATGTGCCGATAATATTTGTGAACTTATCTGTGTTTCTTATATAGATATACCCCGATCGACTCTCCACCAGTGTACACGCAGGTAATCAGTTTTTTACCATTTGCTCTTGGCGGATTGGCGAAAAAATCAAAACTCAGTTTCGGATCCCCAGATATCTAATAATTTCCTCGCCTCCGACTTAGGAATATTCAGATCCGTGTGACTTTAAAAGGAGTCGCCCCGCGTCGAATCTAGGCATGATGGAGATTTCGTTGTGGATATTAAGAAAAAATCCTGGCGATTCAGCATATTTCAGCATCCTAATGCCGAGATATTTATCTGCTGGAAAAATCAATCCTTATCAGTGCGATTCGCGGAAGCGATCCGCTTTGCGGAATCGCTCAATTTGAGGATACACTTATATTTGGAGCAAGAGTCTTCCCCAGGCTATTGTACTGTCCCCCGTCCATACCTGTTGCCTAAAAGCCAGCCGAGAATTGATTTTTCTGCTTTTATTCAGTTTACCCCAATTCGCTCCTCGATCGCTCAAGAATTTGCCCTCATCTTAAACCGCGATCGGGGGAATGACAATGCCCATTTCTCAACATCAAAGCCCATCATCTTCACGGCATTTGTTAATGAAATTTAACATTTCACCCGCTAACATTTTCGGCTTTAACAAATAGGCCGCCGATTGGGTTTGACCGCATGAATATACTCGCTGCCCGCATCGGGCCATCCTCGGCGATGGGCAGCGTGTGCCGGTTGACCCCAACCTAGTTGTAAAACAATTTCCAAAAAATCCGACTTCTCCCACCGACAAAGACTAGCCCATTCGGTTCTCTGGGCGATCGCTTTGACCTCGGTGGGCAGAATTTGCCGACAGTCTTTACCATAATTCACCATTAAATATAAATCCATCCCCTCGGTGACTTGCTGCCAAAAAGCGATCGCGGCATCCTTGAATTCCCTGAGAATCGCCAGATCCTGGGGAATAGCGATCAGCCGTTCATCTACCACTGGATACTTGAGAGTTTTCTCCTCGATCGTCAGACTATGCCAGACCAGACCGGATACTTGATGCTCTATCTGATATCGGTGAATCATTCCTTGAAAATCTTGATAAGCCGCGAACTTTTGAATCGGTTCTGGTTTGAGAATTTTGTCAATCACTGGATTAAACTCAGAAATCGTCGCACTCAGGTTGAGACGTTTACCACTGAGGCAAGCTTGACGCTCTGATTCTAAAATTTTAATCAGTTCTTGTGTATTGTGTATCTTTTTCATAGACGAATCCGATCTTTTTTTCGCTAATGTAACCTTTTTTTGCGATTTACCTAGGGCTAAAAAAGACAATATAGATCGGTGGCCGCCGATTAAATGTTACTGACGTACAATTATCCATAAACCATTAAGGAGATTTTTCCTTGGTTAAATGCGACCCCCTCAAAAATCAATCATCTGGCAATTGGAAAAAACCGCGATTTTCGGGCAAACAGCAGTCAAAACATATTTGACGTTTCAGAAATATTAAACAAGAATAAATTCAGGAGCAAAACCTGCCCAAATTGGGGTATTTTTGATTTATTGTTTGATTTTACCGAGCAGAAAATTATCAATTCAGCCTGGAGATAATGATGATGATTTCATTACCCCCAGCCTGATGCTTAACTGCCTATTTTTTGACTATTTTTAGTCAAAATTTACAGGGATAATTCGGTATTAAATTCATTTACCGTTCGTTGCTTCAGGTCTTGAGACTCACTGCGAATGGGCAAGTTATACATTTTACGAAAAGCATTATCTACTTCGATAAATGGCACTTGTCCTTTGGCATTAAAAACAACATTGCCCGATTGATTGAAAACTAAGACTTGCGGCACGACTCCTTCGTAGTAGTAGCCCGGTTCTGTCTGGAGATATTTGGCTTTGACCGGAATAGAATCGACCATGATCGGCAAAATATCCGTGGATCGGCCATAGAATGCCTGCAACTGGGAAACGACATTGGCATACTGCTTAGAATCCTGGCTATCATCCACATAAAAGACAAGAAGAGTGCCTCTCTCTTGATTGGCCAGGGCTTGTTCTAACGTAGCCTTTGGCGGTACGAGAGAACCATTGCCCCCATACAGGGCGTAGATATTCCCATCAAAACGATCGTCTTTGAGACCAGCGATCGCCTCGGGCATTTGACTAAACACCAGAAAACTGAAAGTCATCAACAGGGTTAGCAAAACACTGGCAATCAATCGACGAGGTTGGCGATCGCCCTGGGGAATGAAATTGAAGCCACTACGGAAACGAGCAAAAAATTGAGCAAAAATTTGAGCAAAAATCATAGAAGTGAAACTTAAAATTTGACGGGAAATTTTGAGCCAAAATTGAGCGGGTGGAATACCGAGCAAAAATACCCCCGATAGAATGCGACGATGGAGCCGGGACAACGGAGTAAATTCCGCAAGACTTAGGCTTCAGCTTCGAGAAAGTCAAACAAGGACTCATCTAAGTCGTAACCCAATAAATTGGCCATCGACATGAGTTTAGATTTGCTGGGTAGACCTTGGCATTTTAACCATTGGGCGATCGCAAAAATTTTTTGCATCAAGAAAATTTCCAAGGCTTCTGGATTGTACTGAATTCCTTCAGTCCGATGAAACTGATGTGGCACCAGCATCGCTGCATAGCGACCGAGTTCGCCGGATTTCCAGTCCAGACAGACTGGCAACCAAGGATAACAAGCATCTAAGCGAATAAACCACATCCGAATTTCGGGAATTTCCGAAAGTTCGCGGGGATCGGTCGGTTCGCGGGGATAATCGATTTGAAACTGTAAGTCGGCTGCACAAGCCGCCACTGCATCTTGTTGCCACGGTTTAATCACTCTTTCAGCTACAGAGATATCTAAAGAACCGAAGCACTCAGAATTGACGGTGATTAGATTTGCCATTGCCACCAGAAGAAGAACGAATTGCTCAAGTCAGGAATATTTTACAGTTTTCTACCCATGTAGTCTATCAAACCTCGTGCCTTGATTCAGTTGTCGATCGCTTAAAATAACTCTGTAATACAGGGATTGATTCTGGGATTTCCTCTTTGGATGCCTGCCACAAACGGCATTGACTCAATTACGATAGAATGAACCATGCAAAACTGACTGGGATGCCCCAAAAAATGGAGCCAATAAAGTCACTGATAAAAAAATCAAGAAAGTGAGGTCAGAACCAAAGGAGTGGCTGTGAAAAAAATTTCCTCTTTAGAAGATGCGTTAAACCAATGTCGAGATTTAGGGATGCGGATGAGCCGTCAGAGACGGTTTGTTTTGGAACTGCTGTGGCAGGTGCGGGAACATCTGTCGGCGCGGGAAATTTACGATCGCCTCAATCGAGAAGGCAAAGCCATCGGTCATACTTCGGTTTATCAAAATCTCGAAGCCTTATCCGCTCAAGGGGTTATCGAATGTATCGAGCGTTCCGATGGCCGTCTCTATGGGAACATCAGCGACTCCCACAGTCACATCAACTGTATCAACACGGGTCAACTTTTGGATATTTATGTAACATTACCAGAAGAACTGATCGAACAAGTAGAAAAGCAAACTGGCGTCCGAATTACTGATTACCGCATTGATTTTTACGGTTATCGATTGTCTGGGGCTGAAGCCTCTGAACCCCCTACCGTGAGGAATTCTCAGGATTTATCCGCATCCTCGCCTTTGGCTCCTAACGAGGATCCTCTGAGGAGCGAATCCAGCCCTCAACCGATCGCACCGATTCCCCCTTGGTCAGAACATGGTACAGAGGAGTCATCCGCGATCGGATTAGACTTCTGAGGAATTGATATTTTCTGCTGAATGTGGTAAAGCGATCGGGCAAGGTGCTTGTAAATCGGATGAGTCAGGATTTGGGATTGATTCAATGGTGACAGGGTTTTAAATCAATCTCTGGCGATCGCGAAAAAATCACCAAATCCCAACCATATTCAGAGAAATGACTCTCGGAACTGAAGAAAGTCAGAGAATGTCAACTCAGATATTAGTCAGAATCAGCCGGAGAGGACTTAATCGGTATATTTGTTTCGGTATATTTGTTATTTAACACTTGCAAAATACTTGCAAAATGAATATTTAGGACTAAAACTGGTGTTGATCTGGTAGGGATTATATAAACTATGGTGAAAAAACAATTTGACCAATCTAATACACAGGCAGTAAAACGATTACGCAGGCCAAAAGCCAAGCGGATCGGCAGCGCCGTGACTCAGTATTTACTACTCCATAAACACCAGATCGGCTTACAACAGGGATCTGATGGGGCAAGCGTGTTGTCTGTAGACTCACAAAATGGGCATCTGCCTAGCCCGGTGGACGATATTCTGTCTCAGCCCAAAGATGCAAAAAAAGGGATCGATCTGAAAGAGAAGGGAGTGCTTCTGCTCCGTAGTTGCGGCAAGGTGTTGGGTTATGGATCGAAATATATTTTTACCTGGCCGAGTCTTTGGTTGACTTTGCTCGTAGCTTGCAGCACTACCGGGGTGATGGCATTGCGTTGGTTGCTCACCATGCCACCGCCGGTTAATTGCGAGCAACCTGCCACATTGTCGAACGATCGCCAGCAGCTTTATTGTGCCCAGAAAAATGCTGAGTCCAGAAACTTAGAAGACCTGGTAGCGGCGATCGCCTTGGTAGAAGCATGGCCCGACGATCACCCGTTAAAATCTCAGGGGGGCAAATTAGTCGGTGAATGGTCGGTGAAAATTATGGATCTTGCCCGCCAAAAATTTGTTGAGGGGGATCTTGAGCAAGCGGAAGCATTGATTCAAAAAATTCCTGCCAGTTCCCCAGTGTATGCAGCCATTCAAGATGAGGTAGCCACTTGGCAAGGAAATTGGGCTGACGGGAAAACCCTCTACGACCAAGCCCAAGCTGCCTTAAAAAAACAAGACTGGAGACAAGCGGAAAACTATGCTCGGAACTTATTAGAACTTGAGAATGTTTACTGGCGCAGCACTCGTTACAGTCAACTTAAGCAGCAAATTTCTACCGAAAAACAGGCTTGGGATAAATTAAAAGAAGCTCGCTACAACGCTGGATTTAAAACCGTGGCGGACTTGGCTTTTGGCATTGACCAGGCTCGGCAAATTCCCCCACAAACTTATGTGGGAGAAGCGGCGAAACAAGATATTGTCAAGTGGAGTCGCGATTTGCTGCAAATTGCCCAAAAGCTGTGGCAGGAAAATGATTTTGACAGTGCAGTGAGAGCCGCTAACTGGGTGCCTCGGAACAATTCGGCCTTATATCGCGAAAGTCGCGATTTGATTACCCTGATCGCCGCACAGAAACTGATGAAGCAGCAGAATTCTGCCAACGATCGCTTGGCACAAGTTTTCGCTTTTTCTGAGGCGATCGCCGCTATGGGGAATATTGAACCGAGTAGCCCCTTACATAAGGAAGTTCAAGGTTTCCAAACCAAGGCCAATGAACAAATTCAAGATTTACTGCAACTGCAATTAGCCACCGTTACCGCCAGTTTTAATCATCCCTGGGCATTAAAATTGGCGATTGACCAAGCGCAAATGGTGACAATTAGCCGCCCCAGACGGATTGATGGTCAAACTTTAGTTGCCCAATGGACTAAAGAGATTCAGCTAATTGAGGATCGGGTTTATGTCGCCCAAGCCCAGCAAATCGCTGCCCCAGGCTCCATTGAAGCGTACCAAGCCGCGATCGCTTTGGCGAGTCAGGTGGCGCAAGGCCGTCCGATGCGGATCGAAGCCCAAACTCTGATTGCGGGTTGGAATAAACAAATTCAACGAATTGAAGACCAGCCGATCTTGGATCAAGCCTTAGCTCTGGCTAAAGCGGACAAGTTGCCTGAAGCGATTACCACCGCGAAAAAAATTACCGCCGATCGCGCTTTATATAAAGAAGCACAAGTAGAAATTGGTAAATGGCAAAGTACCCTGGAAATTGCTCAAGATCAACCAATTCTCGATCAAGCCACGGCTTTGGCCGCGCAAGGCAGTTTGGGTCTGGCGATCGATACAGCATATCAAATTAGCTATGGTCGGGCGCTTTATCCTCAAGCCCAAGAGGCGATCGCTCAGTGGTCGGGACAACTAGAAGCCATTCGAGCGGAACAAGAAGCCTTGCGGCGAGCCAGCTATCAACCACCGGCTCCGGTTTATCAAGAACCACCACCACCCCGTTATCAAGAACCGGCGCCAACTTACTATCAAGAACCAGCCCCAACTTACTACGAAGAACCAGCCCCGGTTTACTACGAAGAACCAGCCCCGGTTTACTACGAAGAACCAGCCCCGGTTTACCAAGAACCGGCGCCAACTTACTACGAAGAACCAGCCCCGGTTTACCAGGAACCGGCGCCGACTTACTACGAAGAACCAGCCCCGGTTTACCAGGAACCAGCCCCGGTTTACCAGGAAGCAGCCCCGGTTTACCAGGAACCGGCAGCGTCTCAGCAATCCTATAATGATACTCCGGCAATTGATGGCATTGAATAAATTGTATTATTTAAGGTTGAGTGTATGGAATGCCAAGCAGCCACACTCAACACCTTGCCCGCAACCCCTGAACAGTAAACCGTAGTAAACAGTAGTTAATGAGCAATGATATTCAGGGCAAAGCCATCAGGCTAATACTAATTGACCATGACCCAATCTTTCGACTGGGATTACGGACTTGTTTGGCTCAGGAACCCGATCTTCAAGTCCTAGTAGATGTTTCAACAGTTGCCGAAGCTTTGCATTATTTAGAGGAAATTTTCACCGCAGGATCGGCGGCGACCCCCATAGACTTGGGGATTTTGGCGGTAGGGGGAGCTGATGCCCCAGAACCGAAAATGGCCGCGATCGCCCTGATTCAAACCTTACAGAGTCAATATCCCCAACTGCCCCTGTTACTGATGGATTCGCGGCTCACATATGAAGAAATTCATGGGGCTCGTCAATTAGGGGTTAAAGGATATTTTCCCAAAGGCACGGATCCGACTATTCTCGTCAATGCCATTCGTCAAATCACTGCGGGGGTCAGTGATTGGGTTGGCGGTGATATCCCCATTCCGGCAAAACAACGACGGTTATCGGTTTCCGGGACTCCGGCAGGGACTCCGGCGGCAATGCCCGTCAATCCTCGCCGTTTATGGATGCACGATCTGCGTGTATCTGCGAATCGGCAAATGGATGCCCAAATTCAAGAATTAGATGCTCAACTAAAAAATATTGATTTATCACAGTTCGATCGGTTTTTTCTCTTAGGAAGACGGCGAGAACTCAGGGTCGCCCGTTGGATTGTCAATCAGATTTTGCCCGCGCTTAGTGAATCGGAAACTCAACTAACTTTTCCCGATCGGCAAAGCGGGTTTTCGGCGGCGCAAATTTCCTCAGTAGCAGCCAAAAATAGCACCGATTTAAGCACTGCTGAAGCGGGGGATTTACAGCGATTCCGCGCCGGGAATGCGCCCGGAGCATCGTCCCAAATTTATCCTTTGGATTTCCCAACTTTGAAGTCGCAGCTATTCGATCGCATTTTAACTAAACTGCAATCGCGGTTAGAAAATTTAACGGATATTCCCCTAGAAATTGACCTGCTGAAACTGGAAAAGAAACAGCAACTATTCTACCTGATTCTGCGCCAATTTGAGGAAATTATCGGCACTTTAAACTATTCCCAGATTCAGCCTGATGTTTTGCAGGAAAAACAGACAATTCTGGTGAGGGATTTATGGCAAGCAGTGCTGGGGGAATTTTTTGGCAAATATTCTTCTCTACCCATCGGCAATCAAGCGATCGATATGGTGCCCTTAATGGAGCAAGATACCGAGACGGTCAAATCCAGTATTCTGGAGCGCATTCCTCAAGTGAGTGAATTATTTGCTTATTTGTTATTTCAAACATCTTTTACTATCGAAAATGTCGAATATTTAGCTGATAGCCCAGAAGCGTTAGATCATGCGGAGTTTTTGCTAGAAAATTTGATGATTCAAGTTGCCAATGGGACGATTTATCCGCTCTTGAATCGGTTTGCTGATGTGGAAACAATTAAACAAGATTTTTACGATCGCCGTTGGATGAGTACGCGAGAAATTGAACGGTTTAGAAATAATTTATCTTGGCGATATCGTTGGCAAAAATATTGGCAAGAGCCAAAATCTATCTTTGAAAGTCAATATGTTTTGTTAGTTTTTGATGAGCGGGGCATCCGCAAAGTCTCCAGTTATGCCCCACGACGCCAAGAGTTAGCCCAATTAAATGGGTTACAACAAACGGTGACGCTGTGGTTAGAAACGCGAGATGCGATCGCGCCCCGTCTCGAATCCATGATGGTTTTTATTGGCAGTGGGGGTCGCTATCTGCTGATGCAATTAGGTCGAGGAATTGGGTTAATTGCTCAGGGAATTATTCAGGGAATTGGCAATTCTTTGCAAGACTTGAAAGTTAAAAAAAATCGGCAGCCTTAATCAGAATTCAGCAGCAAAAAGACTGCTGAATTCTGAATGATTACGCCCCTTTAATGACTGTGATGGTGATGTGAATGATGATGATGGCTGTGAGATGAACTCTGGTCATGGGTGTGGAAATGCGCGATCGCTGACTGAGATAAAGCAGACTCAGATAACAGCGCTTCTATTTCCTCATTCGCCCATTCTGCCGCCATTTTCAAGAAACTGGGGCGATCGTTCACACAGGGCATTTGAATAAATGAAACCTGATTAAACCGCCGTTCTACCCCATGAATAATATGGTGAACATCCAAAAGTGTCTCGTGATTTTCCGTGGCAAATCCAATCGGCATAAACACAATCGCCTTAGCCCCTAACTGAATTAAATTCAGCGCTGCCAATTCCGCATTCGGTTGCGTCCATTTAATCAGAGGAGTTTGATGATTTAACCAACCCACAGAAATTAACGGATAGCGGTTAATTAGTTTTTTGCGGACTAATTCATAAAGTGCCTGAGATTCATCAATCCCGGAAACAAATCCTTTGGCTTCATGGGGACAGCCATGATTCATCAGCACAATGCCAATTTCTGAAGGCAAATATTTATCGGCAAGTTCCGTGGCAATTTCCGTTTCAACCATTTCCGCCATCAAATCAATATAGGCTGGTCGATCGTAAAAAGACGGAATATAACGCATCCCTTTGATCCAAGGTTCTGGATCTTGATTTAACCGATCCAATGCTTTATTTACTTGCTCAATAGCAATGCCACTGGTGAAAATCGAATCCACCACTAACAAAGGATAAATTAATAACCGATCAAACCCTTGCTCTTTGATTTCAGCGATGACTTGTGCGGGCAAGAAAGGCGCACAAAAGTTAAAGGCTTTGAAGACTTGAACATCGCTGCCCCAACGTTGTTGCAGTTCGGCTTCAATCCCCGCTCTTTGTTTTTCAAAAATAGCATTGTGGGGGGAAATAAAGTGTCCATGCTGGTGATTCCATTCGTGAAAATCAAACATGGCCAATAATTTGGCAAACGGCGGATACATCCAGGTAGGAACTGGGGCAAATTTTGCGGTCAGTAAATTGAGCGCTTGTTCATTATAGTTGGCGAAATCTTCGTAGCTTTCAACTTCGCCATATCCCATCAGCAAAACAGCGATTTTATTCTTACCCTGAATTGCTTGGGGCGTTTCTTGTCGCTTTTCGGGAGTTGCAACCACTTAAGCTTCCTCCATTTGAGTGGCTGGATCGAGTGCCAACTCCGGGATAAGTTCAATTACTTAGAAGCTATACCGGGGTTACACTCTTGTGTAAGAGTTTACCATATCCCCCCCTAGGGGATTATTAAAAAATGTCACATTTAAACTATTTGATATTTGTGATGAATTTCTGACTTATGAATTTATGATTGATGACTTTTTGATTTATGACTTTCTGAGCTATAACCATTAAGCCATAACTACGCGATCGCGCCCTTCATGTTTTGCCTGATAAAGGGCCGCGTCAGCCGATCGAAGGATCGCCAATGCAGTAAATCCGTTATCGGGAAATAGTGCCACTCCTAGGGAAACGGTAATCGGTGTAATCTGTTGACCTTGATATTCTACTTCCAGGGATTTGACCTGTTGACACAAATTTTCGGCGCGGTGTTTGAGGACATCAAAAGATGTTTCTGGCAAAATTAAGGTGAATTCTTCGCCACCGTAACGACAGGCAATATCGGAGGTGCGAATCGATTTTTGCAAAAACTTTCCTAGGTCTTTCAGTAAGAGATCCCCCGCTTCGTGACCAAAGGTATCATTCACCCGCTTAAAATAATCCACATCAAGCATAATAATCCCCACAGAATAACTATTCTGTTCGGCGCGACGGATCTCGCGATTTAAGGCTTCTTCCATATAACGACGGTTAAATAAGCCGGTGAGTGGATCGCAAATACTTTGATGTTTTAAGGATTCACGCATTTTTAAATTGGCAAACGCCATAGCAATTTGTCTGGCCAATATTTCCGCTAACTGCTGCTTTCTTTCGGTTAGTCGGTTGCCCTTGAGGGAACCTACATAGAACATTCCCAGAATTTCTCCATGCGCCACCATTGGTAAGCAGATATATTCAGTGGGGATATGGTGAGAATCTAGGTGCTGACAAAGCAAACCAGAATTGGTTTCATGGACACAATAGATTTGCCCCCGTCGCAGGGCGATACATTGATCGGGAAAAAATGTCTTATTGCTGGTGAGCGGTTCGCCCCAATATGTCACCAATTCTACGAGATTTTTTGATTCGTCGAGGACAAAAACTCCCCCACTGAGATCGGGCAATAGTGGCTGGACTAAGGGCGGTAAGACGGTGTAAGCTTCTTGAACTGTTAAACAAGCTTGCAGCAAGTCACTGATGCGGTTGAGTCGGGCAATTTCTAGGTTGGTTTCTGATAGTTCAAAGTTGGCGATCGCCAGTTCTTGTACCAGTTGTTCCCGTTGATGGGATCGATGTACGGACATCAGCAGGGCAGTTCCCGGAATACTTGTCCATAGTAATCCTGTTAGCAGGACGCTCCAAATTAACCAGGGAGAATGAATGTATTGGTATTCTGACGTGGGTTGCAAGAATATCCACCAGCGCCGATCGCTTATGGTAATTTTTTGGTTAATCTGCTGATTTTTTGCTCGGCAATTATCCAGATTATCGGATTGGACTCGCTGATTCTGGGAGTGATAAAAGGCGATCGGTCTAAGCTCATTTGATGTATTTTCCGCATAAATACATAAGTTTAAATGGGTTAAATTAATAGTTTGCGTAGCCTGTAATATTACATCTTCCCAACGCAAAAATCCTAAGATAAACCCCTGAAAATCTGAGTTATTACTAAAAGTTAAATCAGAATTTGTCCGCGAGGTTGAATCAAAAGTTCCGGGAGCATACACGGGCACCAAGATGAAAATACCTTGTCGATCGCCGGGGATGTTCAGGGATTGACTGACGACTAATTGGGTAGAATTTCGGGCAGTTTCGATCGCTTCTTTGGCAATGGGATCTGATGCGATATTCCAGCCAATTGGCAGGGTTTTTTCGTGATTAGATTGCCGGTAAGTTACTGGGAAATATTCTGAACGTTGGGGGGCAACAATCCAATCACCTGCGGAATTTTGTTCCCAGATTTCTAAAGGAGCAACTGAAGATCCAGAGGTATAAGATAGGCGATCGCGCTCTAAAATACGCGGCACCCATGCCAAAGTATGCAGACTAGAATATCGGGCTAAAGTATAAGTGGCTAATTGGCGAAAGGTTTGCCGATTCAAATTTTCAGCCAAAGGATAAAAATTACCCATCGACCAGAGAACCTGAAGATCGTCATCAATACTTTGCTCGATCTGGTAAGCCAATGCCTCCGCTTGTTTTTCTTGCTCAAGGCGGCTATATTCCATTTGCCAGTTCCATAATATGATGCTGGTAAAAGTAGAAAGCAACACTCCAGCCAAAATGGTTAAACGCAGCCCCAAAGGTAAGGAGGCAGAAAACCAGATCGGACGGGTAAGTTGTTGCCACCCTGATATATTTTTGTGCATCATTGCCTCCGTGGATCAAAGTTTCGCGGCAATCAGAATAATTGCCGATTTTGCGGGAAATTCCCGGATTTTATGTAAAAGCTAAGATATTTTTGTGGTTTATTTATCTTATCTAGTCCAACAGTCTCTAATATGCGTAGGGTGGGCAAAAAGTCTTACCCACCCTACCATATATGATGGTTTACTTTTGCCCACCCTACAATATAAATGCTTTGTCTTCCTCGGCTAAAGGATGAGGTTGGTCTGGAATGGCGCGATCGCTCACGGCGCATTTTGCCGATCCCATTTCCGATCCCATTTCCGATCCCATCCCATGTAGGGACTTTGGGATCGTTTGCTGCTGCAAGCTGCTGCAAGCCGCTGTTTTGTCTGGTTCTTGGCTTCTTTTTGCGGATCCCCGGCGACCTCCGCCCCAATCCGCACAAGTTTTTTTCTGTAATTGCCCAATTGCTACCTGTAGTTCTTAAACTAGATATATGTGCCGCAGCGATAAAAATTGCGGTCAATTCGCATGGGACTTAGAATAGAAAAAGAGTTTTGGCGTCAGTCCGACTGTTCTAGCTCTCTATTCGCTCTCTATGGCAGTGGGCGAGCCTGGTTTAATTTAACCTGATGGCTGGCGCCAGTAGACTAAGTATATTTGTCAACCCGGAAAGGAAAAACAGAGTCATGGGATTGTTCGATCGTCTAGGGCGTGTAGTTAAAGCGAATATCAACGATCTAGTCAGCAAAGCTGAAGATCCAGAGAAAATTCTGGAGCAAGCGATTATTGATATGCAGGAAGACCTGGTACAACTGCGTCAAGCAGTAGCCACGGCAATTGCGACCCAAAAAAGAAGCCAGAAACAGTACGAGCAAGCTCAAAGCGAAGCCAACACTTGGCAACAAAGAGCGATGCTGGCTTTACAGAAAGGAGATGAAGAACTCGCTCGTCAGGCTCTCCAGCGGAAAAAAACCAACTCTGAAACCGCTGACGCCATTAAAGCTCAGTTAGACCAGCAAGCGACTCAGGTGGATAGTCTCAAACGTAACCTGATTGGTTTGGAAAGTAAGATTTCCGAAGCCAAGACCAAGAAAAATATGCTCAAAGCCCGCGCCCAAGCAGCCAAAGCCAATGAACAATTACAAAATACCATTGGTTCTTTGAATGCCAATAGTGCTATGGGTGCCTTTGACCGCATGGAAGAGAAAGTCTTACAAATGGAAGCGCGTTCTCAAGCGGCAGCAGAACTGGGCAGTTCCGGTCTGGAGCAACAATTTGCCCTGCTGGAAGCTGGTAGCAGCGTTGATGATGAGTTGGCAGCGATGAAACAACAGTTGTTAACTGGAGGTTCTGCCGCTCAAGGTCAGTTACCCGCTTCCGGTGCCACCAGTGGCAAAAAAACCGCTGTTGATGACGAGTTGGAACAATTACGGGCTGAACTTGACGGGATGTAATCCATTTGTTGGCTATCAAATACATCCTTCGCTCGTCAGCGATCGCTCATCCTCTGATCTTCAGATCGGGGGATGATTTTTTGATCCGCTTTTAGGGATCCGCCAATTTTAATTAAATTATTGTAAACTATAAAAATCTCTTTAGCCAAACTTAAATTTTCAGGGAATCTTTATCAGATGTTTTTTCAGCTAGTTGTTAATCAAATTGCTTTTTTCGCGAGAAAGATGCGGGTATCTTTCAAACGTTTTATTACCAAAAAACCCGACCCAACGAAACTCGAAGCTATCAGAAGCGAGTTAATCGAAGAATCGGCGCTGGATTCCACCTATCTGATTTTAATTATTAGCTCCTGTATTATCGCCACATTAGGGTTACTGGCAAACAGTACCGCTGTGATTATTGGGGCGATGATTGTCGCCCCTTTAATGTTGCCCATTAGAAGTTTAGCTTTTGGGGCTTTGGAAGGGGATTTATTGCTTTTTCGTCGAGGCTTAATTGCCGTAACGGTGGGAACTTGTTTAGCCATAGCCCTGGCTTTGTTTTTGGGTTCTGTGGTGGGACTTTCTACTTTTGGTAGCGAAATTTTAGCGCGTTCTAAACCAAATTTATTAGATTTGGGAATTGCGATCGCTGCTGGCTGTATCAGTGGCTATGCTAAAGTACAACCAAAAATTTCTAGTAGTTTAGCCGGAACCGCGATCGCCGTTGCTTTAATGCCTCCAGTATGCGTGATTGGTTTGGGATTAGCTAATGGAAATTCAGTGCTGAGTTTCGGGGCATTGTTACTTTATTTGACTAACTTGTTGGGGATTACCTTATCTTGCATGATGGCTTTTTTCATCTCTGGTTATACTCCATTTACTCAAGCCAAACGAGCCTTAACTTTAGCCACTATTTTCACCAGTATTCTGCTGATTCCCCTCAGTATTAGTTTTATTGATTTAGTCCGGCAAAGTCGGCTAGAAAGTAGTTTAAAACAAGCCTTACTCAATCGAACAATTACATTTCAAAGAGTCGATTTAATCAAAACTGAAACCAATTGGTTCGTCGAACCACCTGAAGTTAGATTAACGGTTAGGACAAGAGAAACCGTCACTCCCTACCAGGTCGAACTGATTGAGGAATTTTTATTCAAGGCAATGGGTGAAAGGTTTACCTTAGTTTTTGATATTAGTCAGGTGGCAGAAGTCCGCCGAGAAGGAATGAAACCCGCGATCGAAAACCAAGATAAATAACTATGTTTTTATCGCTTTTCTCATCTATTCCCAGATAATATCTCTATGGCACAACCTTAAAAAAAAGTAAAAAAAACCAAGATTATAATTTTTCAGGGTATCATAAAAATAGATCGCTATTTTCAGGATGCTATCTGGGATTGCCAATGGTTGCCAATTTTAAAACCCGTCTTTGCTATGGTTTTTAGTAGTAAAATAAACCGATAATTAGGTGAACATAATTAATTGCACTTTTCTTTTCCCGCCGATAGGCTGTGGATTCCCGTCGGAGTTTACCCCCGCGAATGCGTGGGGCGGGAATGACAGTTTTTTTCTCTGATATGGTCTGTGGTGCATTTATTTTTGCCCGTAAACTTAATTATAGCGATCGCCCTCTTACCTAGGACAAAGAATATGAAAGTCAAAATGATTTTACCTGCCTTGACTGAAGCCTTGAGTCCATTTTGGCGATCGATTAAATATCACCTATTTCCGCCCTTGGGATTGGCCACAATTGCCGCTTTTTTTGATGAAAATGACGAGATTGATTTACAAGATGAGCACGTCGAAGTCTTGAAGTTGGATGACGAACCGGATTTAGTGGTAATTCAAGTCTATATTACCTCCGCTTATCGGGCCTATGAATTAGCAGATCGTTATCGAAAAAAAGGATGTTATGTGGTCTTGGGAGGAATTCATGTCACCTCATTACCCCAAGAAGCTGCCCCACACGCTGACACCATTTTTATCGGGCCTGGAGAAGATACTTGGCCGCAATTTTTGCACGATTTTCGGGCCGGTCATCCAGAGAAAATTTATCAGTCAAAAATTCGTAGCTTAGTCGGAGTTCCCCCAGTTCGTCGGGATTTAATTAAGCGATATCATTATCTAATTCCTAACTCGATTGTGGTGTCTCGCGGTTGTCCCCATCATTGCGATTTTTGTTATAAAGAAAATTTTTATCAGGGGGGAAAATCTTTTTATACTCAACCTGTGGATGATGCTTTGGCGGAAATTGACCGATTACCCGGAAAACATCTCTATTTTTTAGACGATCATCTGTTTGCTAATCAAGCATTTGCTGCTGAGTTGTTTACCGGAATGCAGGGCATGGGACGGGTTTGGCAAGGGGCAGCAACGGTGGAATCAATTTTAAAACCGGGATTATTAGAAAAAGCGGTAGATGCCGGTTTAAAAAGTGTGTTTATTGGGTTTGAAACGATTAATGCTGCTAATTTGCGATCGCAGCATAAATATCATAATTTAAATCGAGATTATCATCGGGCAATTCAAAGGCTGCGGGATTATGGGGTGATGGTGAATGCCAGTTTTGTTTATGGCATGGATAACGACGATGCTACGGTATTTTCCCGCACGGTTGAATGGGCAATTCAAGAAGGAGTAGAAACCGCCACTTTTCATATTCTCACACCCTATCCGGGAACGGCTCTTTATGGCAGAATGGTGGCAGAAAATCGCCTAACTGTTGACAATTGGGACTTGTATGATACCCGTCATGTGGTTTACCGTCCAACTCTGATGACTCCAGAAATTTTAGCCCAAGGTTATTGGCAATCTTACCGCGATTTTTATCGTTGGGATGCTATTTGGCAAGGGTCACGGACTAAGGAAAATTGGCGCGATCGCTTTCGCCATCTTTTATACAGTGGGGCTTGGAAAAAAGCCGAACCGATTTGGGATATTCTAATTAGACTTAAACAAGTAAATCGTTTACTGCCAATGTTAGAAAATGTCCTCAACGGCTTTAACCCAAATCAGAATTTAGCACAAAAAACCGCTGATTTCCTCATGCAACCAGATTTAAAAGGGGAAAACTACTGATTATGGCTAATAATTCTAACACTTTTGCTAAAAAGCCATCGGATCCGAGGAAACTTTTCTTTGTTGCCCTGTTGCCTCCCACGGATCTGCAAGCAGAAATCACGGAAATTAAACAATATTTTGCCAGAGAATATCAAAGTTCTCATGCCCTAAAATCACCCCCCCATATTACCCTCTATCCCCCCTTTAAATGGTTGCCGGAAAATTTACCCCAGCTAAACCAATGTCTCTGTGAGTTTGCCGCTAACTATGCACCAATTCCGGTGACGTTAGATGGGTTTGGGGCTTTTGCCCCCAGGGTGATTTTTATCCATCCTTTGAAAACTCCAGAATTAATGACATTGCAAGGGGATTTGATGGGCTATTTAGCAAGTAATTTGGGGCTGGTGGATGAACGGTCAAAAAATCGGTCTTTTGCTCCTCATATTACCGTGGCTTTTAAAGATTTAACGCCGTCAGCTTTTAAAGCCGCATGGCCAAAATTTAGAGATCGCCCATTTTCGACTCAGTTTAGCGCCCATAATTTGACTTTATTAATTCACGATCGCCAACGGTGGAATATTTGCAGTGAGTTTCCTTTTTTGCCATCTTAACTGGAATTATCGGTGACAAGCGCTATTATAGAAACCGGGTTTCCTGAGAAGTTACCCGGTTTCTATCAAATCGTAAAACTATGCCAGTCACCATCCAACAATTAACTCAATGGAAAGAACAAGGGCGTCCTATTGTGGCATTGACCGCTACGGACTATGCGATCGCCCAACTCCTGGATCAAGGCGGACTTGATTTAATCTTAGTCGGTGATTCTTTAGGAATGGTAGCCTTGGGCTATGACACCACCCTTCCGGTCACTTTAGCGGAAATGATTCACCATGCGAAAGCCGTGCGCCGAGGGGTGAAAAATGCCCTGATGGTGGTGGATTTACCCTTTCTCACCTATCAAGAAAGTCCCACTCAAGCCCTTCAGTCCGCCGGTAAAATAATTAAAGAAACTGGGGCGCAAGCGGTGAAAATCGAAGGCGGTTATCCCATCATGGCGGAAACTGTTGCCCGTCTCGTGACTGCGGGAATTCCCGTGCTCGGTCATGTGGGACTCACCCCGCAGTCGGTGCATCAATTAGGATTCAAAAAACAAGGCAAGACCCCGGAAGCTGCCGAACGGATTTTATCGGAAGCAATGGCCCTAGAACACGCGGGTGCTTTTGGGGTAGTTTTAGAACATATTCCCCCGGAATTAGCCCAACAAATTACCCAAACTTTGAGCATTCCTACGATTGGGATTGGGGCCGGGCCGCACTGTGATGGACAGATTCTTGTCACCCATGATTTGTTAGGAATTTCTGATAAACAACCCCCCTTTGTCAAGGTCTATGCCAATTTACGCCAGCAGATTATTTATGCCGTTCAACAATATGGCACTGATGTCAGAGAAAGGATTTTTCCCGAAGAGGCATAAATAAAAATGTTTCGTAAAATTCCCTTAGCTTGGTTACAACTGACCAGAGAAAAAAGCCGATTATGCGCCGCTTTAGCGGGGATTGTTTTTGCGGATATTTTAATGTTTATGCAGTTAGGATTCCGCGAAGCTTTATTTAATTCTAACACCCGGATGCATAAAAATTTAAACGCTGATTTAGTGATGATTAATACGAAATCAGAATCTTTAGTTTCTGTGCAAAAATTTTCTCATCGGCGTTTATACCAAACTCTGGGTTTTTCCGAAGTGGAAGCGATCGCCCCCTTATATGTAGGTCAACTCAAATGGAAAAATCCCTTTAATCGCAAAGATCGGGTGATTTTAGTGTTTGGCATGAAACCGAGTCAACCGGCTTTTTTAATGCCAGAAGTGGCCGAAAAATCTCATTTAATTCAACTCCCAGATGTGGTATTATTTGATCGAATGTCGCGGCGGGAGTTTGGCGAAGTAGCCCAAGCAGTTGACCAAGGAAAACCTGTCACCACCGAGGTGGGAGTTAGGCGAATTGAAGTAAAAGGTTTATTTAGTTTGGGGGCATCTTTTGCCGCTGATGGGAATTTAATCACCAGTGATTTAAATTTTATTCGCCTATTTCCGAATCGTCGCCTGGGAGAAATTGACATCGGTTTAATTAGACTAAAACCGAATAGTGACCCCACCGCAGTCTTGGCGAAAATTCGCCAATATTTACCCAGTGACGTGCAAGTTTTTACCAAACAAGGCTATCTGGATTATGAAAAATCCTATTGGGAAAAACGCACCGCCATTGGCTTTGTGTTTCGGTTTGGGGTGATTATGGGTTTTATTGTGGGCTTGGTGATTGTTTATCAAATTATTTATACTGATGTGGCGGATCATTTGGCGGAATACGCGACTCTCAAAGCAATGGGATATCAAGAGGTTTATTTTTATAGTTTAGTGCTTCAAGAAGCTTTTTTATTGGCAATTTTAGGCTATATTCCCGGAATTGTTTGTAGTTTATTTTTGTATAAAATGGCAAGGTCAGCCACTATGTTACCGATTTTAATGACCCTGCCTAGGGTGCTGACTGTTCTGGGATTGACGATTTTTATGTGTGCGGTTTCCGGCGCGATCGCCATGCGGAAATTGCAAGAAGCTGACCCAGCGGATATTTTTTAGTTATTGGTTCTTTGTTGGTTGTTCTTTGTTGGTTGTTCTTTGTTATTTGTTGGTTGTTGTTTGTTGGTTGTTCTTTGTTATTTGTTGGTTGTTGGTGGCGTAAATCCAATTAACAAATAACAATCAACAATCAACAATCAACCACCAACCAACAACAACCAACCAACAACAACCAACAACAACCAACCAACAACAACCAACCAACAACAATCAACAATCAACCAACAACAAATAACAATTATTTTTGACTGTTAAAAGCGTCTACGGCATTTCTAAGATGTCCTTGATGTTTGGCTAGGAATTGTTTGCCAGTTTCGGCATCTAGTCCAGTCCAATGCATTAATAAGGCCAATTTCACCGATCGCCCGCTTTTTTCCAGGAGATAGCCGCATTCCGTCCGGTTGAGATGGGTCAAATCTTCGAGAATGCGTAATGAGCGATCGTGCAGTTTGCGATTAGTTACGGCTACGTCAATCATCCGGTTGCCATAAACTTTGCCCAACTTGACCATCACCCCAGTAGAAATAATATTTAAGGCCATTTTGGTGACAGTGCCCGCTTTCAGACGAGTGGAACCAGCGAGAATTTCCGGCCCCACCACGAGACGCAGTTCAATATCCGCGTTGCTGCTGGCTTGATCCGTGGGGACGCAACTCATAAAGGCAGTGGTGGCGCCCCTACTCCGAGCCGCGTCTAGGGCGCCCAACACATAAGGGGTCGTCCCTCCCGCACTAATGCCGATCACCACATCCAATTCGGTGACACGACGATGAGCGATCGCCTCTTCCCCGTCCTCATATTTATCCTCTAAGTTTTCCGAAGACCGCACCAAAGCCCCCGCCCCCCCAGCAATAATTCCTTGGATTAATTCTGGGGGAGTGCAAAAAGTGGGGGGACATTCCGCCGCATCTAATACTCCCAAACGCCCGCTGGTGCCTGCCCCCACATAGAATAGTCTGCCTCCTTTCCTTAAAGCCGTGGCAGTGCGATCGATGACTTCTGCCAAAGGTTCTTGGGCATTCGCGATCGCCTCCAGGGTCTTGGCATCTTCCTGATTAAATAACTGCACCAACTCCAGAGAAGTCAGTTGATCTAAATTTTGACTTTTCGGATTAACCTGTTCCGTCAGCAAAAATCCTCGGTCTTCCAAGCGATTCATAGAAATTTTCCTTGATGGTTATTCGTTATTCGTGATTGGTTATGGGGAAGGGGTGTAGGGGAACACAATTAACAATTGATAATTGATAATTGACAATTAAAGAAAATTATCAATTATCAATTATCAATTATCAATTATCAATTATCAATTACACCCCACATACCGCCGCCAACCTACAAAAGTCCTTCCAACTGACGGCGAATGCGATCGAGTTCGCTTTCGGACATAGTGCGTTCCTCCGACTCCGCAGTCTCCGCACTGCCTGGGGTGCGATCGGGACTCCAGTCTGGGCTGTCCACATTGTTTTCCGGGGGGAGTTCTAACTGACCTTCAGAAATCAGTTTTGGCTCATAACCCGCACTAAGACAGAATTCTTCAATTTCTTCAGAATCAAACGCTTCCGGGGTGGGGGCACCAAAATCTTGCGCTTCCAGCATCAGCGCATAGCGAGTCGCATCATCTTCTGACTCAAACATTAATACGACATTGCGATCGCCCACCTGAAGTGTATGGATCCCTTCATTATCGGTTCGGGCATTAAACAACAAAACATAGATTCGCATGGATCGAGCACGATTTTCCTTACCTGAATTATTGCCTTTATCTTACAAGGGTGTAGGCTGTAGGGTGTAGGGGGGCAGGGTGTAGGGAAGCCGCCGTCGTGTAGGGTGTAGGGTGTAGGGTGTAGGGTGTAGGGAAGAGGGAATAATTGATAATTTTCTTTAATTGTCAATTATCAATTATCAATTGTCAATTATTCCCCACACCCCACACCTCCCACACCTCCCACACCTCCCACACCTCATCCCCTATGACTGATTCGCCAAAATCTGAAAATTCATCCTTAGATCCATTATCCAGCGCCCAGGCAAACCCTCTTTTATCCTCTAAATTGTGGCGCCGTGGGGCCATTGGTTTGGGCGTCGTCCTAGTGGTTGGGACGGCGGGCGCTATATCATGGTTATGGATTTTTGTCAATAATGACTTAGGGCCATTAGTAGAAAAAGAACTGGGGAAACTCATCGATCGCCCGGTAAAAATTGGCCCTATTGAAGAGTTTTATCTCACGGGTTTACAAGTGGGGGCTTCAGCAATTCCCGTCACGGAAACTGACCCGGATTTTGTAGAAATTCCGACGGTAAAAGTGGGATTTGACCCTTTCATGTTGCTATTCAGACGCACGCTGAATTTAAAAATTTCTTTGCAACAACCGAAGATTTATATAGAACAAGATATTAACAATACTTGGTTAGACTTAAACCTGAAAAAATCATCGGCTGCTCAGAAAATAGTTAATATTAATATCAAAACCGTGGAAATTATCAATGGTCAGGTAATTTTAGCCCCAAATGGCACCCGTCGCGCCCAGTTATTTGACCTAGAAGAACCAATGGTATTGAATCCGGTGCTGTTGGAAAATGTGCAAGCCAAAGCCCGCTTTTTTAATCAGCAAAAAGAAACCCGCTATCATGTCACAGCCAAACCCAAAAGCGGCGGTAATTTAATTATTAATGGTCATTCTATTTTGTCCAATTTAGTCAGCAATATCCATCTTAAAGGCAAAAATTTAGACGGTGCTAATATTAGCCCATTAATTGCTAATTTACCCGTGAGAGTTGACCAAGGTAAATTAAATTGTGATTTGGAATTAAACTTAGCGAAAACTACTGTCACTGCTTGGCGGGGTAATGCTAATTTTGAACAGGTCAATGGTCAATTAGGAACCTTAGACCAACCAATTTCCCAGGCATCCGGTCAAGTCAAGTTTGAAGATTTGCGGGTTTTTTTGAGTAAAACTGAGGCAATTTATGGGGAATTACCCCTAAAAGTGAATGGAACAATTGACACTCAATCTGATTATGATTTAGCCATTAGTATTCCCTCTTTAAGTTTAGCCAATTATATTAATACTCTGGAGTTAAATCTGCCGGTTCCGGTGACTGGGGCAGCGAGTACGGAGTTACAAGTTACTGGCCCTTTGTTGAATCCTATTTTATCGGGGATGGTGGTAGCAACGGCACCGGGAAAAGTGGATTTAATTGAGGTCGGGGCAGCGAGTGCTAGGTTTAGCATGGAGGGAGAAGATTTAGCGATTACGGATATTCAAGTTAAACCAATTCTGGGCGGTTTTATTTATGGTCGAGGCAATATTCAGTTAACCGAAATTCCCCAGTTAGGCTTTTATTTGCTAGGGGAAAATTTACCCGGAGATGCGATCGCGCAACTGTATCGGGCAGAAAAACCGCCGTTTACTATTGGTCGAATTCATGGCAGTGCTAAAGTATTGGGACAAGCAGACCAACCCACAACTCTGGTTAATTGGCGATCGCCGGAAATGAAATATCCTGGCAGTGGAGAATTGACGATTACTCAAGACACAATTTTATTGAATAATAGCGTCTTTCAAGTAGCGGGAGGAACCGTAAACGCGATCGGCGCTATCATGCCAACCAAAGACCGCTGGCAAGCATTCTTAAAAGCGCAAAATATCGAGCTAAATCAACTCACTGCCTCTACTACAAATCCCGCAGAAAATGCCAACCAAAAAAATAATAGCCCAGAAAATAATATCCCAAAAAATAATATCCCAGAAAATAATATCCCAAAAAATAATATCCCAGAAAATACCGCCCCAGCATATCCGGCAATTTTAGCCGGTGGACTAAGACTTTCTGGGAAATTAACATCCTTAACTCCGGCAAATATTCAAGGGTCAGGAGAAGTAGAACTCACTACCCTTGACGCGAAAGTAACGGGTAGAGGCACCTTGGACAGAGGAAAATGGCTTGCCTCATTAGGGGTGCAAACTTTACCCGGAAAAGCCCTGCGATTGAATGAATTAATTCCCGACTTACCCATACCAATGGAATTAGGTAGTGGCACTTTGGAATTATCGGGAACCGTAGACTCATTCGACCCAAAAAAATTTGACCCAAAAAAGATTGATGCCAAGGGTACTTTAAAGGTGAATTTGCCAGAAACCGGCATGGTGACAGCTTCCGCTAATTTACAACAAGGTCAAGTCACGGCAACGGCAATTTTGACCGCAACTGAGGGGCGATCGCTTTCTTTAAACCCTTGGACACCATTTATCCGCGTTCCTGTTAGTTTAACCGAGGGAAACCTAGAACTTTCTGGGGCGATCGATCCGTTATTTGACCATTTTTTTTCGGCAAAAGTCAGCCATTCAAAGTTATCCGATATAATCTTGAATACTTGGTCATTTCATAGCACCATTCAGCTATTAATTGCGGGGGCAGCAGTCACAGGAAAGGGACGCTTAGAACAAGGTGAAATAGAACTTAGCGCTATTTTAAATTCTGATAACCTTTTATCGTTAAATCCCTGGAAACAGGATTTACCTGTTCCCGTGGAATTAACAGCGGGTAGTCTGGAACTTTCCGGGTCAATTGCGCCAATTTTATCTGGGGATAAACCCGTCTCTGACATATTAAATAGTTGGTCTGGGAATAGCAATATTCAACTATTAATTGCTGGGGCAGCAGTGACCGGAAAGGGACGCTTAAAACAAGGGCAACTAGAACTTAGCGCTATTTTAAATTCTGATAACTTTTTATCGTTAAATCCCTGGAAACCGGATTTACCTGTTCCCCTGGGTGTCACCGCAGGTAATGTGGAATTTTCGGGTAAAATTGATAGTTTATTAGCTCAATTTTATGCCGCTTATGATAAGATTAATTTTAGGGGTTTAAATACTTGGTCTGGTCGGGGCAATGTCCAATTAAATTTAGCCGGAAATGCGATCGCTGCTGAGGGCAATTTTATAGGCGATCGCTGGCAAGCTTCTCTGAATACAGAAAACTTAAATCTTAATTCATTAGCCCCGAATTTACCCGCAGCCATAAACGCCAAAGGTTCAATCGATTTATCTGGGTTTCTCACTTCTTTTTCTCCCCAAGATATTCAAGCAGAGGGCGAACTTACTCTGATAAACCAACCCGGTTTAAATGATAGCCAAAGTTCGGGGTTATCTCAACTCCTTCCTTTATATAGTGAGTGGCGTTGGAATGGAGAAATTTTACAAATTGAACAAGCAAAAGCCCCTGGTTTAAGCGTAGATGGTCAATTATTTGTCCAGTGGCAAAACCAACGCCCCACGGTAAGCCAATTTGACCTTAATCTTCAGGTAAACCAATTTAATTTAGCGGCTAATTTAGCGGCTAATTTAGCGGCTTTACCCTTGCCCGTAAATCAGGGTAAAACACCGGAACAGTTAACCCTAGAAAATTCTGGTAATCTAGAAAATAAAATATCCCCCAGTTTGCCGTTTATGCCATTGGCGATCGCGGGTTTATTGGACTTTAACGGTCGGTTGCGAGGTCAGCTTAACTCCAATTTTTTTCACCATGAAAGCCAAACTATTCCCGAACGGCTACTAAATTCTCAGATTTGGATCGCTGGGGATTTACAGGTGCAAAATTTAGCGGTTAATAACTGGCAATTTGCCTCCTCTTTATCGGGAAAAATTAATCTGGATACTCATCAGAGTTTGCAGGTTAACCTAGAAGGAGATAACAGTCAAATTGCCTTAGCAATTAATCATCCCCTCTATGAAAATATCTCCACCTGGTCAGCCACCGGATTGGTCAAAAATGCGGAAACGATTCTATCCGCAAATTTAGCCACGCAACAACTATCGGTTGCTGTGGAAAATTTCCCGTTAAATCGGTTAAATATTGCCCCTGCCCCTGCCTATTATTATAATTCCGTTTCAGGGATATTCAACGGTAATTTTAATTTAAACTTAGCCACGTTTTTGGGAGATGGCAAAATTGCGATCGCGCATCCAGCATTGGGCAATTTGTTCATGGATCAAATTCAGGCGGAAATTTATAGCGATCGCGGCAAAATAGCCATTTCCAACGCTACTTTACAAATGAACCAAAGTCTCTATCGATTAGATGCCCAATTTAACCTTAATTCTAAACCAGAGATTCAGGGAAAATTGACCATCAACCAAGGAAATATCTCAGATGCTTTGGCGGCAATGCGCTGGTTTACCATTGACGACCTGAAACGAGGGTTATTACCCCCAAATTATAGCCATCAAAATAGTTTGCCAACGGAGGCGGCTGGGTTGCCCAATGGGAGTTTATATGACCAATTAAGCCGCTTTTCAGAAATCAAGGCAATCCTGTTACAAATTGCCACCAAAAGAAGAGAACCAGCTTTCCCTAAATTAGCAGATATTCGCGGATTTGTCAATGGTGAAATAACCTTTAATGGGTCTTTCAATACGGGAATTAATGCCACATTTAATCTATTAGCGAATCAGTTAGAATGGCGACCGCAACCCAGTTATGTAGTCAGTACCCCAGAAGGGTTGGAACGGGTCGATAATCGAGTGATTAATATTGACCGGGCTATTTTTCAAGGTAGCTGGCAAGATGGTAATTTAATCGTTCACCCATTGCGGATAGAAAACCCAGAAACTTCGATTTCTTTTATTGGGACAATTTTCGGGAAAAACCCGTCTGGACAATTACAAATTAGAAATTTATCTGGGGCAGATTTGCGTAACTTTATGGATATTCCCGGATATCGAGTAGATGGTCGGTTAAATTTAACCGCGAACCTGTCGGGAAATTGGGAAAATATCCAAGCCAAAGGAGAAATGAGTTTTTCTGAAGTGCGCTTAAATGGGGAAAATTTGGCTAATATTAAAGGAGGATTTAACTATGGTAATTCGCGTTTAGCCATTAGTACCATTGAACCGGATAATTTCCAAATTTTTACCAATTTACCCGTCCCTCCATTTCCCGGAAATGAACAATTTAGTCTGAATGTGCAGATTGAAAATGAAGGGTTGACTTTGGCGAATATTTTAACCGGGCAACAAGTGACCTGGGTTGAGGGAAATGGGGAACTGAAACTTCAGATAGCAGGTAAGTTAAACGCTGAGAAAGGAACCCTGACAGAAATTACGGCAAATGGTAGCGCGATCGCCGCTAATGCCACCATTAATGCCCAAGCATTACCGGAACCTTTAACCAATATTAATGGGCAAGTATTTTTTAACGAAAATTTAATTTTTGTGCCAGAGATTAAAGGAGAATTTAGTCAAGGAAAAGTTTTAGCCCAAGGAGTCCTGCCAATTTTTCGACCGCTATCAAAAAACGATCTTAATCTGTTTCGTATGGGTAAATTTGCGGAGATATGGCAACAACAGTCATCAAATAATTTACCGGAAAACTCGACATTAGCACCTCCAGAAATCCTGGATTTTTTACAGGTTGATTTAGCGGGAGTTAAGATCGACTTTAAAGATTTATATCGGGGAAGAGTGGCTGGTCAATTTCAAATTACTGGCACGGCATTTTCTCCCAAAATTGGCGGCAATATTACTTTATCTGAGGGGATAGTGTTATTACCAGATTCCTCAGAAACCGCGATCGCGCGTCCGATCTTAGAAGAAATCCAAGTATTTACCCCACAGTATAAAAATTTGCAACTCACATTAGGGGAAAATATCCGCATTGCCAATCCGCCATTGTTAGAATTTATTGGCAGTGGCGATTTATTAGTTAATGGTTTTTTTGAGGACTTAAAGCCAGAAGGAGTTATTCGCTTAAAAAAGGGTGAACTTAACTTATTTACCACCCAATTCAGATTAGCCAGTGGTTATGAACATTTTGCCGAATTTACCGGGGATTTAGATCCGAATATTGAACTACGATTAGTCGCTTCTGTCCCGGAAGTGACTCGAAGGGAATTTTCGGCAACTTCGGCTTCAGAAATTAGAGAAGCGGTGAATACTGGGATTGGAGAATTGCGGACAGTTCGGGTAGAAGCGGTGGTGAGTGGACGGTCTTCGCAAATGTTTGATGCGGTAGAATTAACCAGTAATCCCGCGAGAGATGAAGCGGAAATTGTCGCGTTAATTGGCGGCGGTTTTGCGAATACTTTGGGACGGGGAGATAGTCCATTGGCGATCGCAAATTTAGCCGGTTCTGCGGTGTTAAAAAATGTCCAAACTGAAATTGGTGATGCCTTTGGTTTAAGTGAATTTAGATTATTGCCGGTGATGGTGCAGTCCGGGGGAGATACTCGTCTAGCTTTAGAAGTTGAAGCGGGAATTGATTTAGGTCGTCAATTCTCTTTTTCCGTAGTTTGGCCGAAGCTTTTTCTAGATAATGAAAATACCCGATATAATATTCGTTATCGATTTAACGATCGCCTTATCTTGCGAGGATCTACGGATTTTCAAGGGGATAATCGTGCTAGAATTGATTATGAATTTCGGTTTTAATTTATTTTGTTTATTTGGTTTAAGTAGGTGAACATAATTAATTGCACTTTTCGTTCCCCACCGTAAATCCTTGGATTCCCGTCGGAGTTTACCCCCGCGAAGGCCGCCATCGGCGGGAATGACAGTTTTTCTTCTGATATAGTCTGTGGTGAATTTATTTCTGCCCACCTACTTAATTGATTTTGCCCTACTCGTAGGGTGGGCAAAACCTTGCCCACCCGACAAAATTTATAGCCCTATTCGTAGGGTGGGCAAAACCTTGCCCACCCGACAAAATTTAGCTATTTTCTATTTACAGTTACTTACAGTTCTTCGGGGTTAATTCCCTGCGATCGCAGTAACTCCGCTAGTCTTTCAGCCCGTTGGCGTTCCTGCTGTAACTCCAATTCGGCTTGTTCGACTCGCTGTTCGGCTTGTTCAGCCCGTTGTTCGGCTTGTTCCGCCCGGTGGCGTTCAATTCTTGCTCGTTCATCTCCGGTTAGTAGCAAATTACCTTGACTATCCCACCACCGCAGCCAAGGCAATTCTAAATTGCCATATTGTCCGGGCCAAATGCCTAATTCTACGCCCATTGGCTCAATGGGATAGTGACCTCTTTCATTCGCTGCCACTAACTCATAATGATTTTCGATCAAGTGATAGACTTCTACACTGGCTTTCTGTACTTCATAGATCGCATAAAAAGCCGGACGGATCACTTGTTCATATACCCAAAATTTACCGGGTTTCTGACGTTCTCCAGAGAGTTGGGATAAGGGAGTGCGATCGCGTTCTTCTGAACCATCTCCTGAGACAAATTCAATGGCAATTAAAGGGGGAATATATTCCTGCCATAACACATAAGAACGTCTGAATTGTCCATCCAAAGTTGGCGGAACGTTGGGAACATAAAACCAGTCGGGACATTCCGCCCCTTTTTCTGGGGGTTGGGTTAATCGCCAATAAATCCCACAGTCTTGACCGATCGCATATTGTTGGTCTGGATGCAGGTTATCCAGTGTCGATTGAATCGAATCAGTCAGTAAAATACTTTGGGGATGCTCCTGAAAGTTTTTCACAAAAGTACCGTCGGAGTCAGGTAGTTGAGTATGGTCGGGAAGGCTAGTAATTCCCAGTTCTAATGATTGGGCGATGGCCATAGTTAATTGTTTCTCATCGCAGTTTATGGGGAATATTATAGCATTTTGAGAGGATTTGATAGGGCGATCGCACCTGAAAAAAACACGATTGGTGCGATCGCTTTTGTTGATGGTAGAGCGATCGATTATAATTAACTTAAAATCTGTGGGATTATTTGATTCAGAACCATGACATTTACACTGCAAGCAATTTATGAACAAGGAATGCTGCGACTCATGCAGCCCGTCGATCTACCTGAAGGAACATCAGTTAAAGTAATCATTACTGCCAATGACTCGACTCAGGAGGTGGAAAATCCCGCCGATATTTTGGCTCAAATTGCCGCATTACCTTTAGAAGGCGATCCCGAAAATTTTTCTGGACGCGACCACGATCGCATTCTCTATCCCTATTAGAAATAAATCATAATATCCTTAGATTCGTCAATTTGGCTCAATAATTTGGCTCAATTATTGTCATTCCCTAAAACTGAAATTCTCAAATTTGTCGGTCAACCAGAGAGGCGATCGCTCTTGCTGTGTTGAGCAGCTTGGCGATCGCCTCTCCGCCACCGTTATTTACAGTTCATCCGGGTTAATTAAGAAGCGATCGCAGTAACGCAGTTATCTAAAGCAACACTTTAGGGTGGGCAACATTTTGCCCACCCTACATTAATGCTAGATTAATGCTAGAGATTTACTGGTTGCTTGAGTTAGCAATGGACTCCAATGAGCGATAATTTTTTTCAGGATGATTTTTTCCGGCTGGGGGATATTTGTTTCTGTGGTTAACTCCCGATCGAGTTCTTGTAAATGAATCATAGCAGCAGCGATCGCGCTTAATTTTTGCACTGGATCTGTGGTAGGTTGATTTATCGATATCTTGGCTATATCTCCTAAACGAATTAAAGCCTGAATCACAACTGGTCGAATGGCGTCCCCCCATAGGGGGGCAATAATATGCGAACCTGGGGGTATATTTCCCAAGGGTTCGATCGCCTTAACCACCTCAGCCATATCTGCCAATTCTTGCACTTTTAAGCAAGTAGCCATTGCTTGAAATGAAAGGGCAATTTCTGTGCCACCAGGATAGTCAATCAGACGAGCATAAATTCTTTCATAATCCTGTAGGGGCGCAATGCTTGCGCCCTCGCGACTATGTGAGTGACTCTTTGTGTCCTCTGTGTCTTTGTGGTGCAAAAATTCATAAAGCATTCCGGAAAATTGGGTTAAGGGAGTGGTGCGGCGATCGCGCCAAAACCAAGTGAAAACCCATAATTTTAACCAAACAATTCGGGAAATTAGGCGATCGATCCAATCGCTACTACAGTCAACCCAACGGTGGTCGAGTTCGCCGAGGAGTAATTGTTGACGGCTGGGTAAAATGTGCCAATCTTGTTGACTGCTAGGAGTTGAAACGAATGCTTTTAATTCTGGGTCGGTCAAAATGGCATAAATCAGATGTAGCGGGCTGTAATTTTTTCCATCATTTTCAGCGTCATGTAAGAATTTATGCAGGGCTTGAATAGCGAAAACTCGTTGAAAGGGGTTGCTGGCAACTTCGGCAATTAAGCGCAGTCCAGAGATGGGGTCGCCCTTTGCCGTAAACGCTAGTAATCGCCGATATAAATATTCCTGAGTCCCCCACAAGGGAAAAATTTGTAGTTCGTCCCATTCCACGGGATGTCCTTTGCCCCCCTTAGAAAAAATTGGCACGCTGCTATAGACAGACCAGGCAAGTTCAATGGGGTAAAATATGGCTCGCACTGCGCCAATTAAGACCAGTAAGTTGAAGCGCAAAGCAACAGTTATTCCCGTTTTTATGCCACTGTCTAGGCGAATTCGGGTGATGATTTGACTGTTACTTAATATAGTGGCTTCGAGGGCACCGATCGCAATCCCGACAATCAGAACTAGGGCGATGCTGCTGATTGGGGCGATCGCTTTTCTGCCGGTTAAATTAAACGCCACATTAAATAGCAAGCCCAAGGAAATGGCAAACCCCGCATTAATCCACTGTCGATCTAGGGCGATCGCGCCGAATACTTCTCGGAATGACGGGTTAACAGCGACCACATCCGCAGCTACGAACATCCAAGTAAAAACGATGGTGCTGCCTAAAGCCAAAACCAGAATAGTAAAGAGGCTGCCTGCAATGCCAAAAGTCATCATCCCGATCGCCAAAATCAGGCTAACCAGAAATAGACCCGTGGCGATCGCGAAAATCATGGCGAGATAAAAACCAGTTCGGGCTAACTTGATGGTATTTTCTGCCGACTTGAGGGGAATTTCTTGACCTGCTTGCCAATCCCAAACTTTCGGTCTGGCATCTCCTGACCCAGAAATTGCCCGCTGACCATCGGGGGTGAATTGCACCATCCGCACCCATTCCGTATGACCTGTGAGGGTATTCAATTCTGTTCCCTGTTGGAGATTCCAGACTTTCAAGGTATGGTCAGAAGAGGCGGAAATAGCTTGCTGACCATCAGGAGTCACCGCTACGGAATTCACCCAACCTTGATGTCCTGTGAGGGTATGCAAGAGTTTTCCGGTTTGCCAGTCCCAGACTTTTAAGGTGCGATCGGCTGACCCAGAAATCACCCACTTTCCATCTGGTGTCAGGGCGATATCTTGGATGCTGTCCGTATGTCCGGTCAGGGTCCGCAGTTCTGTACCGGATGCTAAATCCCACACCTTCAAAATCCCATCAACCGATCCGGAAATGGCTTTGTTTCCGGGCAAAATCACCACTTTTTTCACCCCAACCTGATGACCGCTGAGGGTTTTGACTTCTTTGCCGGAGGCAATGTCCCAAACTTTTAAAGTTCCATCCTCGGAAGCGGAAATCACTTGTTTTTCATCCTCGGTCAAAACGATATCGTTCACCGAATTGGTATGACCTTCTAAGGTGAATAAGGCTTTACTGGAGTCCAGTTGCCAGATTTTTAGCGTGTTATCTGCGGAAGCCGAAACCACTCGCTGACCATCCCCCAGAATGACGGTATCATTGATCCAACGGCGATGACCTTTCAGGGTTTTCAGTTTTGTGCCAGATTTTAAATCCCAGACAATCAATTCGCTGTTACCGCCCCCGGAAACGATGCGTGTCCGATCCGCAGAGACAGCGATCGCATTAATCCCTCGTTTCCCAGCGGTTAAAGTATGAATCACGGCGCCGGTTGACATGTCCCAGATTTTAATGGTAGACGGATTAAAATCACTACCCGTAGAAGCCGAAATGAATTGCGTAGAAGAAATTGGCGCCACGACATTCACCGAAGCCTTATGTCCTTGATCCGTAGCGAGGTTATAGAAACTGGTGATTAAACTTAGCGAAATTGTTAATAACACCAAAGTTGCCCCGAACATCAGATAAAGGCAACGATATGCCTGCACTCCCCAGGTGCGCCAGAATTTGCCGAAGCCTCCTTGGGGATGCAGGGTCGGGGCGGCTTGATAAAAATAGGAATTTAAAGCCGTAGGCCGAAAAAATATCCAATAAGCCAATAATAAATAATGGCGCGGGTTTAGTGGATTCAGTACCTTCGGCATTTCGCCGGAATAGCTGGGAAAAGTCGGCATAATCCAATATTCTCAATATTCTCAATGGTAATTTAGCAAGAGGATCGTTATCATCTTAGATGATGCGATCCTAGTATAACTGCCAGGAAAAATATAATGAAACACAGATTTTTAATCAGGGCGATCGCCAAAGTGATTCTGTTCGCGATCGCGATCGCCTCTGTATGCTTAATTGCCAATTCTGTCACCGCGAAGCAGCTAGAAATTCCGGAGACTTCTTTGCGGTCTTTGGCTAGTCAGCAGGGGTTTTTAATTGGGTCAGCGGTTGGGGATAAAATGTTAGAAAGAGATTGGCAATATCGAGAAGTTTTAGCTCGCGAATTTAATACTCTGACCACAGAAAATGAGGTGAAATTTATCATTGTACACCCAGAGCGCGATCGCTATGATTTTACTCGTCCTGATGCCCTAGTGAAGTTTGCCCAAGCCCATAATATGCTCGTGCGGGGTCATACAATTGTTTGGTTTCATGCCTTACCTCGTTGGTTAACGGAGAATCAATTTACCAGAGATGAAATGAAAGAAATTCTCCGAGATCACATTCAAACTTTAGTCGGTCGTTATCGCGGTAAAATCCAACATTGGGATGTAGTCAATGAACCCTTGGCATCAGATGGTTCCTTAAGAGATAACTTATGGATGCGAACAATTGGCCCCGATTATATTGATTTAGCTTTTCGTTGGGCGCACGAAGCGGATCCAGACGCCAAGCTATATTTAAGTGAATATGGGGAAGGGCTGAATTCAAAAGCCGATTCCTTATATTTATTAGCCAAAGAATTAAAAGAACGTGGGGTGCCAATTGATGGGGCAGGATTTCAAACTCATATTGGCTTTCTTTCCGCCAAAGACCCGACAGAAGTGGCAGAAAACATGAAGCGTTTTAATGAAATTGGCTTGGAAATTGTGATTACGGAAATGGATGTTCCCGTGACACAGTTTTCGGGGACATTTGAGGAAAAATTAGCCCAACAAGCGGATATGTATCGGTATTTTTTGAGAATTTGCTTGGAAGCGCCAAATTGTAACACTTTAAATACGTGGGGATTTACCGATCGCTATACTTGGCTAAAAAGTTTTTTAGGCACCGTGAAAGATCCGTTAATTTTTGATTTTAATTATCGCCCTAAACCAGCTTATCATGCAATGGTCGAAGAGTTAAAGTCTCATTTAAATAAGTCTAAGTAGGGAATAATTGATAATTGATAATTATCAATTGATAATTATCAATTGTTAATTAAGCATAATTGATAATTAAACTTAATTAATAATTAAACGTAATTATCAATTATCAATTATCAATTATGTTTAATTAACAATTATCAATTGTTAATTATGTTTAATTATCAATTATCAATTATCAATTGTTAATTATCAATTGTTTTCCCGATGGCGGCCCCAAAACTAAACCAGAGATTTCAAGGCTTGTGCTGCTTCATTCAACTGTTGGGTACTGGTTCTCGTTTGGGCAATGCCACTGGCAGTTTCTGCTGCTCCTTGATTGATGCTGGTCATGGCTTCAACACTCTGCTGAATAGCGATCGCTTGTTGATTGGCACTCAAAGAAATTTGCTTGATATTCAAGGTAATTTCATTGATAGAATTAACCATTTTTTTCACCAGTTTATTACCATTTTCGGTGACACTAACCGTGGATTCTGTGCTTGATTGAATATCTGCCGTCAATCCATTAATTTGCTCGGCATATTTACCACTTTGATCCGCCAGTTTCCGAATTTCCGTGGCAATGACCCCAAAGCCTTTCCCCTGCTCTCCCGCTCGCACCGCTTCCACTGCCGCATTTAGGGCTAACATATTGGTTTGATTGGCTAATTGACTCACTACTCCAGCAATGCGATCGATTTGAGTCAACTTTTCGCTTAAACTCAGCACTTGTTGAGCAATTTGTGCCGATTGTTCCTTTAAATTTGCCTCATGTTGCAGCATCATATTTTCCGCTTTATTGCTGCCAACGGCTAACATGAGTAAGCGATCGACATTTTGGGCTGCCGCTTCCGCTTGAGCCGCTGCTTGTCGGGATGATGCCCCTAATTCATCCATTGTCGTCGTGGTTTGATTCACCGAAGCTGCTTGCTGATTGGCAATGCGTTCGTGTTCTTCCACGGTCGCGGCAATTTGTGCCGAAGATGAACTAATGGTCAAAGCTGCGCGATCGATCGGTTGAATCACTTGTCGCAAAACAAACCAAATCATCATACACACTAACAAAAAAATTGCCAATCCTGACCCAGTGGCAATCAACTTCGCCTGTTGTTGTGCCTCGATGACTATGGCTTTACGCTCATCAATAATGTGATTTTCTGCCGCTTCTATGTCTGTGAGTTCACTTCTAATTTTATCCATCAGCTTTTTTCCTAAATCAGAATTGACTAAAGCTTGGACTTCTGCTTCTTGTCCATTCTTCTTTAGCTGGATCGTTTTGGCCATCTCTTCGAGTTTTTGTTCACTTAAATTTTCAATGATATGTAAGCGATTAAACTGAATTGAATCATTGAGCGTTAATTGGCTTAATTCTCTAAATGTATCATCCAGAGATTCAATTGCGTGGTCATAGGGTTTTAGATATTCAGGGTTGCTCGTGTAAAGAAATCCTCGCTGGCCGGTTTCTGCATCCACTAGCTGTTTTTCTATTAACCGTAAATTTGTCTTGATTGTTTGGGCAGTTTCTACTAAATTTATAGATTTATTAATCCGGGTCATGCTGTGTTGAGATATTCCAGCCATTAGCAAATTCAAAAAAGCGATAACTCCTAAACCAATGGGGACAACTTTTCCCAGTTTAAGATGATTTTTTTCCTGCCATTGAGCAACTTTAATCGTGTCTTGATAAGGAACTATGCGGATCTCTTCCTTCATAGGATGCAAAGTCATAAATCGTATTCTCCTGGTACGCCAATTCACTTAAATTTATCCAAATTATTCCAGCACGGTCTGTTGATTGCCGTAGCTATTTTTTTAGAAAAATTAATATCGATCTTATTGATTTTTAAGATGATTTAAATTATTTACTTGGTTGTTCAATGAATTGTTAGATTAATTTTAATATGATTAACTTAATTATTTAATTTAAATATTATTCCGATGTAATTGAGGTAAATGTTGGGTGCCTTGATATCTGGCGATCGCATCACCCATCCCAAAACTCAGATCCAATTAACAGCCGGGATGATTGACTCAAATTATCTGGATCGGTGCCTGAGTATCTGAGTAATTTTGCCAACCGTAGAGATCGAGTCTTGACACGATCGCTACAGCAAACCAATCGGGTTGCTAATAAGCAGGTGAAAATAATTAATAGCACTTTCCGTTCCCCGACGCAAATCCTGGGATTCCCGCATATAGGGAGGAGAGGAGAGAGAATATCTTGACTCTTGACTCTTTACTCTTTCCTATAATGGAGTCTGTGCCCTGATTTATTTATGGACATCTACTTACCAGTAATGTTGCTGTAGATCATTATTATAAGGGTATAGCGGTTCATTTCGTTGCCGTAAAAAATTTTTTCTCGTGGGTATTTAGTCAGACGAAACAAAGCTTTACAATTCAGGTTGATGGGAGCAAAAGTCGTCTGACAATCCAGGAGAGTCCGGTTTTTCCCTGAGATGCGGGCAAGATGTTCTGTCCGGGAACAACGATTTTTAAAGTATTTCAAAACTCTTACAAGATTAGCCCTTGCGTCCGACATGGTTAGGGGCGCTTCGACGCGGCGCCCCTACAAGAAATAATACCATTTACAAAAATTCATCCAACAGCCCCTAACATTCGTAGGGTGGGCAAAAAATTTTACCGACCCTACCGTATATGATGGTGGATTTTTGCCCACCCTACAATATGACAAGAAATAACAATCTAAAGAACGATTTTTCGTAGACGGTTTCCAGATCCCTACAAGATTAGCCCTTGAAACCACCATCGGCTTTTTAGTTTGGGAAAGCCCGAATTGTCTATTGTCGCAGCAATCCGGTTTCTATTGCTAAACCAGAGATTTCAAGGCTTGTGCTGCTTCATTCAACTGTTGGGTACTGGTTTTTGTTTGGGCAATGCCACTGGCAGTTTCGGCGGCTCCTTGGTTGATGCTGGTCATGGCTTCAACACTTTGTTGAATAGCGATCGCTTGTTGATTGGCACTCAAAGAAATTTGTTTAATATTTAAGGCAATTTCATTGATAGAGTTGACCATTTTTTCCACCAATTCGTTACCCTCTTCCGCGACTGTCACCGTGGATTCTGTAGCCTTCTGAATATCTGCGGTCAATCCATTAATTTGCTCGGCATATTTACCACTTTGATCCGCCAGTTTCCGAATTTCCGTGGCAATGACCCCAAAGCCTTTCCCCTGATCTCCCGCTCGCACCGCTTCCACCGCCGCATTTAAGGCTAACATATTGGTTTGATTGGCTAATTGACTCACTACCCCAGCAATGCGATCGATTTGAGTTAACTTTTCGCTTAAACTCAGCACTTGTTGAGCAATTTGTTGAGATTTGTCTTCTAAGTTTGCTTCATGTTGCAACATCATATTTTCCGCTGTATTGCTGCCAACGGCTAACATGAGTAAGCGATCGACATTTTGGGCTGCCGCTTCCGCTTGACCCGCAGCTTGTCGGGATGATGCCCCTAATTCATCCATTGTCGTGGTGGTTTGATTCACCGAAGCTGCTTGCTGGTTGGCAATGCGTTCGTGTTCTTCCACGGTCGCGGCAATTTGTGCCGAAGATGAGCTAATGGTCAAAGCTGCGCGATCGATCGGTTGAATCACTTGTCGCAATACAAACCAAATCATGCCACAAACCAGCATAAAAATACCCGTAGAAGTGGCGATCGTCAGTACATTGGCTTGGCTTTCTGCTTGACGGGCAATTTCTTGCCGTTCACCAATAATTTTTTGTTGTTCGTCCTCCATTTTTTCCAGTTTAATTCGGATCTGATTTCTCGTATTCTTGCTGGTGTTGTCCTGAACTGCTTTGAGCACCCCTGCGGTTTGATTAGTTTTCTTAAGCTGAATCGTTGACTCAATTTCACTTAATCTAATTTTTAGGATACTTTCCACATCATCAAGTCGTTCAAGCTGGTTTGGATCTTTGATTAATAATTTTAAATCGCTAATCACTTTAGAGAGAGATTCATCGTAATCTTCATACTGAGTTAAATATTGCGAATTACCCGTCAGCAAAAAACCCCGCTCATCGGTTTCTAATTCTAAAATTTGACTGTCCAATAAGCGAATATTTGCCTTTACTTCATGGGCAGTATTTACCCAAGTTATTGCCTCAGAAATTCTCAATATATTGGTTCTAGATATAACGGCACTGAACAGATTTAAACTGGCAATTACGCCTAGACCTATGGGAATAATTTTCCCCAGTCGCCACTGATTCTTTTGGCGATTTGTGCTGAAGAAATTTCTTTCACCTTCCGTAAAGTTAATCATTTGATTTCTAGGAATAATCTGCATAATTGCTCATCTCCTTATTTTCAGATATATTGGATGCCATCTATAGTTTTTTTGCCAGCAGGAATTATTCGCCTTGACAGGGCGAAAATAAATAGCATAAATAGGGAATTAAGGAGCGTAATTTAGTTGAATTCGATCCCGATTAAATTATAGCTTAAATTAGACAAATCTATAAGATAATTTTTTTTTGCTATTTTTTTGCCAAAAAAATAGTCTGGACTAATTCGGGCAAGGTGCGACGGATAACTGCACCGAAAAAGTTAGTTTTAGCTTTGAATTCTTGGCAGGACTAACACAGACTGTCGATCGCGCCCCAAAATCCGGTGACATATAGAATTGATGCCGATAAATATGTGGGGGCTGGTTATGGTAAAATCAACCATAAATCGCAAAAAAACTTAAAAAAACTTTACAAATAACTGCCAATTTATCCGCAATTTTCGGAGAGTAAATCAGCGATCGCGATCGCGGAGGGCGAGTCCCCTGTTCGGGAGTAAAATATTAGGATAAAATATCAAAATTAACGATTGACATAAAATTAGACTAAAATAACCACAGAGACACAGAGGACACAAAGATCGGAGGCAGGGGCGACTCGCTGTTACATTCCCTTCACCCACTATCTCTCTATATTTCTGTGTTCTTGATGTCTGAATTGGTGAATCTTAACTTCAAGAGTTATCGATCTTTTTATGACTATTTGCCTAAATCCTCACTGCCCCAACCCCCAAAATCCTGACCAGAATCTTTTTTGCCAAAATTGTGGCCAAAAATTACTGCTGGGGGACAAATATCGCGCTGTAAAACGGATTGGTTTTGGCAACTATAGCCGCACTTTTGTGGGAGTTGCCGAACCAGAACCGGGAAAAGAGCAATGTATTATTAAACAATTTCGGCATCAGTCCAAGCAAACAGCTAGTTCCTTTGAAAAAGAATTAGAAATTATGTCAATTTTAGGGCAACATCCCCAAATTCCATCGCTGATTGATGCGTTGGAGACGAGCGATCGCCAGTATTTGATCCAAGAATTTATCCCTGGCAAAAATCTAGAAGCAGAATTGATGGATACGGGAAGTTTTAACGAGGCGAATATTAGAGAATTATTAGAGTCTATTTTGCCCGTATTGCACTTAATTCATAATCATGGATTAATTCACCGAGATATTAAACCAGAGAATATTATTCATTCAAAAGAAAATAATTTTTTTGTTTTGGTAGATTTTGGCGTAGCCAAACAGATGAATTCTCTGGCCATGTTGAGCCCAGGAACGATGGTGGGCAGTGCGGAATATACTGCGCCGGAACAGTTAATGGGTCAGCCAGTTTTTGCCAGTGATATTTATAGTTTAGGGGTGACTTGCGTGCATTTGCTGACAGAAATGACGCCGTTCGATCTGTTTGATAGTTTGGAAGGGGTCTGGGTCTGGCGGGATTACCTCAGAAGTGCGATTAGTCCTACTTTAGCCCGAATTTTAGATAAAATGCTGTTGCCGGTTAGCGATCGTTACGATTCGGCCAAAGCAGTGTTAGCCGATTTAAATGTAACCCTAAGTCGTCAGCTAATTAAGCAGTTGCCTAAGTCTTATCAAGTTAAGGCCAAAAAATTCCCAAAATCCACCGCGAGTTCTTCAAATTCTCCCGCAAATTCTCCGCAACCATCCCCATTAGCTATAGAAAAAATATCCCCGCCCCAAACGGTGAATGAGTTGCCTATTTCGGTTGCGGCAAAATCTCCGCGCCTCCCTAAGTGGCAATGCGTGCAAACTTTGAATGCAAAGACCGCAGAGACGCCAGGAATTCCAGAAGTCACCGCGATCGCCTTTAGTTCCCAATGTCGGGCTTTAATCGCTGGTTGCGCTGATGGGACGATTAAATTGTGGGATTTTACCACGGGTGAGTTATTACATACTCTCACGGCAAATCCCCATCCTGTCACCTGTTTAGCCATTACCCCCAATGGTCAGACTTTAGCCAGTGGCAGCGCGGATGGTCGGATTCTGGTTTGGCGGTTGTGGCAGTTGGGAACCGCTGAGTTACACCAAGGGGTGCCACCGACCCGGAGATTGGACTTAACAGGTCATCGCACTGTGGTAGCATCAGTAGCGATCGCCCCTGATGGATTAACCCTCGCTTCCGGCAGTCGCGACCAAACGATTTGCCTGTGGAACTTGCCGACCGGAGAATTAAAGCAAACCCTGAAAGGTCATAGTCAACAAGTCACCTGTGTGGCTTTTAATCCCAATCGTCATTTACTTGGTGATTTATTAGCCAGTGGTTCGGCAGATCAAAAGATTAAACTTTGGCAACTGGACAAAAGCAGTGACCCCGGAAAGCTGGCTGAACTAGCAGAACTGGCAGAACTAGCAGAACTGACGGGTCATCTTGGGGCTGTCTATGGGGTGGCGATCGCCCCGGACGGACGCCAGTTAGTCAGCAGTAGTTGGGATCGCACCATCAAAATTTGGGATCTTCAGACTCGCCAAGTATTACACAGTCTCACGGGTGCGATGTTGCCGAGTACCACCCTGGCGATCGCCCCCAACGGCAAAATGTTCGCCAGTGGCAGCTATGACGCCACCATTAAACTTTGGGATTTAGCCACTGGTCAATTGCAAAGTACCCTCACCGAACATAGCAAAGCCGTCACCTCCGTTATATTTAGTCCCGACGGCAAAACCCTTGCCAGTGGGTCGAGTGATGGCACCGTGAAAATCTGGAGATGTGAATAGAGAAATCCTGACTATAGGCTGACTATAGACTTACTATAAGCTGACTATAAAGTTATTTTTCCCATAACTCAGTATTTATATGGTAGGGTGGGCAAAAAATTTTACCCACCCTACCATATACGATCGTGGACTTTTGCCCACCCTACAATGTAAATACTTATTGGTGCATAATTTTTTGTAAATGGTATAATTTCTGATTATCCCCCCCTTTAATCCTCGACTTTCACCAAAGCAAAATTAATGCTTTATAGAGATTACATATTCTGGCATAATTCTGACATATTATTTTCTGGTTTTGTGCATCCTATTATGAATATTTCCCATCGCAACGATAACAGTCAAAAAAACTTTCTGAGTAGATTTAAACTCAGAACCCAAATGCTGATTGGCTATGGGATCCCTGTGATTGTTTTTATTGGTTCTGCTACGGTGGTTTATCAGAACGCCAATCAAGTATTTGATGCTTTTAATCGAGTTGAAACCGTTCAAAAATCGATAATTGAAACCAATAAAATTGCCTTATCCGGTAGTAATATGGTAGCAAATAGTCGAGCTTTCTTGCTATCATCACAAGAAAACTTTTTTGAATTATACAATCAAAATTGGCAAGATTTTCAGCAATCAACTGCGATTTTAGATCGGGAGCAAATTGTCACCGATCCTCAACAAAAACAACGGTTTGAGGATATGAAAAAAATTGGCCAAGAATACGATCGATACGTCAATGAAGTATTTACCTTGGTCAAAACGGGTAAAAAACAAGCGGCGATGGATCTGTTTAATTCGGGAATTGGCACGAGAGCTTTGGCGGATTTTCTCAAGTTAACCAATGAATTCACTGAAACAGAAACCCAAAAATTATCCCAAGAGAATATGGCGGCGAAAAAAACCCTGGAATTAGCGGTAAATCTCTTAATATTTGGCTCAGGTATTTCCGCTATTACCGCTTTGGTCATTGCTTGGTTAATTTCTTCTGTAGTTAGCAATAAAATCAGTCAATCTGCCAGTTCCATTGACAATTCTGCTGGAGAAATTAATCGGGCGGTGAGTACACAAGAAAAGATTACCAATAGTCAAATGATTTCTGTGAATGAAACGACTACTTCTATGGATCAATTAGGTGCCTCCGCTAAACAAGCAGCCCAACAAGCAGATATGTCAGCGACAGGAGCGCAACAGCTTTTACATTTGGCCGAAAGTGGTAATCAATTAGTCGCAAACACTTTAGCAGAAATGGCACAGACTAAAGAAAAAGTTCAAGGAATTGCCGAACAAACTTTACGTCTGAGCGATCGCACCAATCAAATTGCGACGATCTCCCAATTAGTCAGTGATTTAGCCAATCAAACGAATATGTTAGCCCTGAATGCAGCGGTGGAAGCGGTGCGAGCGGGGGAAGCGGGTAAAGGGTTTTCTGTAGTGGCGTTAGAAATCCGTAAATTAGCCGATGAAAGTAAAAAATCCGCTGAGAAAATTAATAACTTAGTCAGAGATATTCAGGAATCTAGTAGTACAACGGTCATTGTCACCCAACATGGAATTCAAAGTGTGGCAAATACCGAAAAATTAGCCCAAGAAACCGCTGCTAGTTTTAATGTGATGGCGGAAAAAATTAAGGAAATTGTGATTAATTCTCGGCAAATTTCCCTGAATGCTAAACAACAAGCTTCAGCCATTGAGCAAGTGGCGATCGCCATGAATAATTTGAATCAAACCGCTCAAGATAGCAATCAAGGGATGAATCAAATTAAAATCGGCATTCAAAAATTAAGCCATGCGGCTTTAGAGTTAAATGCGATTGTGCAGCCGGAGTAAATTTATTGCTTGTTGCTTATTGCTTGTTGCTTATTGCTTGTTGCTTGCTGTTAATTTAATCTGTAACGATATTGTTCTACCATTTACAAAAATTATTGCTACGATTTCGAGGTTAATTTGGGCGCTTTTCCGTAGCGCCCCTACAGATAAATCATCACATATTCAATGCTTGCGCCCCCCTACTGTTGCATAAATTTTTGCAAATGGTATTCCCAGGCTGGAGCCTGGGAACGAGGGCTTAATCAGCAATAAATAAATTTAATTATAGATCGGAAGAGCAC
>JAABRM010000050.1 GCA_011390955.1 Oscillatoriales cyanobacterium
TCGCCGTTTGGCATGAACAAATGGGAATGTCTCCCGATGAAATTGTCTCGCGGTATCCGACGATTACTTTAGCCGATGTCTATGCAGCATTGGCTTATTACCACGATCATTTTCAGGAAATTCGCCAGCAGATTCAAGAAAGTCAAGCATTTGTTCAAGAATTGCAAGCAAAAATTCCTTCTAAAGTCCAGCAATCGATCGATTGGTGAAATTGTGCGAGGCTTGATTTTGATTTGGGAGGTACTCGACTCATCGGAAATGGAAAATCATGTAGAGTTTATTTGAAACCCAGAAACCGGGTTTCTTTCTTGCTACCACAGTAGGGGCGATTCGCGAATCGCCCCTACATATCCACCACAAAAACCCGGTTTCTTTGCTTGCTATCAACCGTCGAATGTCGGGGTTAGGGCGAAGCATGACCGGATTAAATTTATGGTTTTCAGAAACCGGGTTTCTTAATCAAGTTTTCGGTATGAAGCATAAATTGTTGCAGAAACCCGGTTTCTCCTGCGGTCATGCTTCGCCCCTACAGGATGGGATTAATTTTCTGGTTTTTTCGGAACAACAACCTAATATCCCTTTAATTCTTCTAATTTACTCATCGCCTTTTGATACCAGATATCATTCCCTTGTTTTTGGTACAATGCGGCAGCTTTTTCATAATTATCTATCGCCGTTTGGAAGTCTCCTGTATCGTCAGCAATCAAACCCAGTTTATAGTAACTATCAGCATCATTTTTATCCAGTTCAGTTGCTTTCTTGAAATCAGCGATCGCTAAATCATATTCTTTTAAATCATAGTAGGCATCGCCCCGATTATAATAACGCAAAGCATAATTATTATTCAGTTCGATCGCCTTCGTGTAATCTTTTATAGCTAAATCATATTCTTTTCGGTTATAGTAGACATTACCACGATTATTGTAAGCAGCACCGTCGCTCCGATCTTGTTCAATAGCTTTGGTATAATCAGCGATCGCTAAATCATATTTGTTTAACTCATAGTAGGCATTACCCCTGTGAAAATAAGCATCTGTAAAATTGCTATTTAGGTTGATTGCTTTGGTATAGTCGGCTATGGAAATTTCATATTTTTTTAATTTTCTGTATGAGTTTCCCCGCCGATAGTAAGCCCAAGCATTATTGTTATTTAGTTCGCTCGCCTTCGTATAATCGTCTATCGCCGCATAATATTTTTGCGAGTAATAATAGGCTAAACCCCGATTATTGTAAGCCACAGCATAGTTCAAATCCAGTTTTATGGCTTTGGTGTAATCACGGATAGCCGAATCATATTTTTTTAAGCTGTAGTAAGTCCATCCCCGATTATTGTAAGCCATAGCATTGTTCGGATCCATTGCGATCGCCTTGTTGTAATCAGCGATCGCTAAATCATATTCTTTTCGTTCATCGTAGACATTACCTCGACCAACGTAAGCCGAAGCATAGTTCTGATCCAATTCTATTGCCTTCGTGTAATCAGCGATCGCTAAATCATATTTTTTTAAGTAATAGTAGGCAATACCCCGATTATGGTAAGCCGCAGCATTGTTCGGATCCAGTTCTATAACTTTGGTATAATCACGAATGGCTGAATCATATTTTTCATATTTATAGTAAATAAAGCCTCGACCAAAATAAGCCGCCGCATAGTTATTATTCAACTCAATAGCTTTCGTGTAATCATCCCATGCTGCCCCGTAGTCTTTAATCTCATCATCATCTAGGGTAGTGCCTCGACCAAAATAAGCCACAGCATCCTGGGGATTAATGCGGACGGCTTCAGTATAATCTTTAATCGCTTCTTGTTTATTATTTAGAAAATAATTAGCATTTCCTCGACCCTGGAAAGCTTTGTCCATATTTGGATCGAGGCTTATAGCTTGGTCAAATGACACCAACGCTGCGGGATAATCTTTTTGATTTAAAAAAGCGATGCCTTGACTATAATAATCATTGGCAGTAGTCTTTTGCTGTTGCTTGAGAGCGGCATAACTTTCCGGGTTGATAAATATCTGAATCGGAATCCCTAAATTCCACCCAGTTTTCATACCCTTTTCATCCCGGTCTCCTTGTCCGTGAACCCCGACAATTTCCCCTCGGTCATTCAACACTGGCCCGCCACTCATCCCCCGTTCAGTATTCGCATCATAAATTAAGATATAACCATCTTTGGGTTGCGGCACTCTCCCAATAATTTTGCCCGGATTAAACAACAGAGTCCGAGCCGGAATTGCTTCACTAATCTCAGGAGCACCCACCACAAAAACGCTAGTTGTTTCCACTATCTTTTCCGAATCTCCCAACTTCGCCACGGGGTAAATTTTGTCACTGGTAAAAGTCAACACCCCTAAATCCACCTCTGGCACAGGTTGAGTAATCGTATCCCCTTTCACCTGATGGCTTTCTTGGTCTGGGGTCATAATTAAACAGGTCAAATCCCGTCTGCCCACCACATGATAGGCAGTCAACACCGAATAAGTATTTCCTTCTCGCTGAATAATTGCCCCCGACCCCGCACCGCAGCCATCAATAATCACCGTAAATTCCCTAGCTTTTTTGTCGATTTTTTCCTCACTCAAAGGCCGATTTAAGCCATTTTCCACCACCGAACAACCACCCAATCCGCCAATTACCAGCCACCCCAACAGCAGCCCGACTTTTTGCCAACGCCAACTCATCATCGGAATTACTCCTCACCACCTAGTTGAAAATTATTGCACCTTACACCTCTGTAGGGGCGATCCCACCAAGGCAAAGCCATCGCCCCTACAGCCTTACAAACGGGTCTCACTAGAAAAAGCGCCATCCACCAAATCCTCTAACAACAGATAACTATTGCCCGATTCCAAAAGCGTATTATCTGATCCCTGATTTTTGGCAAAACCAGCAATTGTAGCCAGCACTTCTTGAGGCTTTTGGGCATTGTCCTGCTTCAGAGTAAACAGCATATTATTCGTCGTGCAGGTTTCTGGGGAAGTGGCCACACAAATCACCGTATAGTTACCGACCGGCCCATAGGTCAAAGCCAGATTACTCAAATACCCGTTATTGTTTCCCACCGCCTTATTCAGCTTCTCGGTGACATGATTGCAGCGGTTTTCCGGTGTCCAATTGTCGCCAAATTCCGTAGTCTGCCAAACCAGCAAAGGCTTGATGGTTCTTAAATTATTGCGTTGGGCTATGGTAATCCAACCATCTTGGGTATCTTCCACACAGAGAAACTCGGTTTTTTCTGACGGGTTAGCAGGGTTTGTCCCAGTTGTCGTGGAAGTTGTCGTTGAAGTTGAACAAGCCATCAACGCTGAAAGGGCAAAAGTAGTGGCCAGCTTTGGCGCCACCTGCCAGAAGTATTGAGGGTTCATGGTTCACTCTCTCCGAGGGGTTGAATATTATTTTAGCAAGATAGTAATTGATTTGACCACGGGGGAATCACGGATTTTTTATGTCAGAATAAAGGTCAATCAGCGGAAAGACCTCCAAATTCAATACCTTCGTCAAAAATGTCATTCCCCCGAACAAGGGAATCCAGAAGTGATCTGATTATTCCCCAAAACTTGGATAGATTCCCGCTTTCGCGGGAATGACAGGTGTAAGCGATTCGGGACAGGGACAAAAATTCGCGAATATATTGATATTACCCACGGGCTTTAAACTGCCCTTAGAATTTTTCCCGACCCACTTATTCCTCCCTCATAATGATTGAAAAATGATTGGAAATTTATTACAAAACCGTTACAAAATCTTAAAAGCACTAAGTCGGGGTGGCTTTGGCCAAACCTACCTTGCCCAAGATATCAACTTGAATAAAATCAGAGTAGTGAAAAAACTACAACCCATATACACAGATCCCGGAGTGTTACAGCTTGCCAAAGACTTATTCCAAAGGGAAAGCGATATACTAAATATGTTGGAAAAAGGGCATCCGCAAATTCCCGAATTGTTCGATCGCTTTGAAGAAAACCAAGAATTTTACTTAGTCCAAGAATACATCGAAGGACATACTTTAACCGCCGAACTCAATCAAGGCCCAATGAGTGCAGACCAGGCGAAACAACTGTTAATAGATATCTTAAAGCCCTTAAGCTTTGTCCACGATCGCAAGATTATTCATCGCGACATCAAACCCGCTAATTTAATTCGCCGCAAAAGCGACAAGCAAATTTATTTAATTGATTTTGGCGCAGTGAAACAAATCTTTACCGCTACTGTCAATCCTCAAAATCCTCAAAATCCTAATCCCTACACAGTAGCGATTGGTAGTCCTGGATATACGCCGAAAGAACAAGCAGAAGGCCGTCCAACATTAGCTAGTGATATTTATGCCCTAGGCATCCTAGGAATTCAAGCCTTAACTGGCAGTATCCCCACTCAAACCGATCCAAAAACTTTACAAATTATCTGGACTAAACCCGCTTCAGTCAGTGATGAATTTGCGGCAATTTTAAATAGAATGATTGCCAAAGAAGCAGATCAACGCTATCAAACAGCCAGTGAATTATTATCTGCCCTAACTCCCACTCAAGTTTCTATAAAGCCAGCTACATCAAGCGGCAAACCGTCTAAAAAACCGAATTTAATCGTATTAATTCCCGCGACTATTTTAGCATTAGGTTTAGGCAGCGCCGCAATTCTGGGAGTTTATCGCTATTTTACCCCTAAACCTGCGCCACCTCCCCCGATTAATCAACCCGGTCCATTATAAAAAGAAACCGGGTTTCTTTCTTACTAAACCACGATCGGGCGAAGCATTCCGGTATTTGGATTAATCTTTTCAGCAATAATTTGTCTGCGGTCATGCTTCGCCCCTACAAAAATTTGTGGTTTACTCGCGGAGAAAATTGCTGTAATATTCATAACAGAAACCCGGTTTCTTGACCCTGGGTATTTGCCGCTAAAAAATCGTTAAATAAGTATCCATAGATTTTTCTGGTAAAACCTTTAAAGTTTGATTTTGTAAATCCGGTTCCAGTCCTAAAGCTTCCAGGGGAATTACTCCCAATAATGGATCGCGTCCTCCGGGCAATTCTAAACATTCAAAAGTTCCCTCACGTCCGAATAGAGAAATTTTAGCATCCTGAAAAATGCGAGCGGTACTGAATCCCGTAGCGGTGGCAACATCCACTTCTTTGAGCAGTTCAAGTCCCAGTTGATCGATAATATTAGGAGGTAGACAAAGAGTGGTTGCTCCTGTGTCAACTAGGACATCTTTTAGGGTGACAGAACGAATTTGATTTGGGGGAATTAAACCGTTTTTGGCATTAGCCTGGTCAACTCGGTTCGTGATGGTTAAGGTAGTGAAAACTTTGCCCATTGTTTTGTCAGTTTTGTTTCGCATATTTGTACTCTCTATTATTTTACCTTAATTATAACAAATTTTTAAATTTTGATCCATAAACCCAGAAACCGGGTTTCTTTCTTGCTGCCACAGTAGGGGCGATTCGCGAATCGCCCCTACATATCCACCACAGAAACCCGGTTTCTTGTCCCAAAAAATCTCTAAGCCCGAAAACGTTGCTGGATTTTTTGATAAATTATTTCCAGGTTATTCTCATCCCCATCAAATAACTCTGTCACCATTTCCAGAAACTCAACAGCGCGGGGTAAACTAAATTCTAAACCTTCAATGATATCCCGCTGACTAAAGACCGTTTCTGGAGTTCCTTCTAAGATTAATTGCCCGCGATCCATGACAAATAACCAATCAGCCCAAGCATAAACAAAATCTAAATCGTGAGTAGCAATCAGAATGGTTGTACCAGTAGCGCTAATTTTTTGCAGAGTAGCTAATAAATTTCGGGTTTGGGGTGGATCTAAATAAGCGGTAGGTTCATCTAATAATAAAAGTTGGGGGTTTAAGACCATCACATCAGCAATAGAAACCCGTTTTTTTTGTCCCAAACTCAGATAATTTACCGGACTATCCGCTAAATCCATTAAGTCAAAATCCCGCAATCCTTGGATCGTTCGATCGCCCACTTCACTGTCCGACAATCCTAAATTACACAACCCATAAGATAAATCTTCTGCCACCGTTGCCCCGACTAATTGCTGTTCTGGGTCTTGAAAAACTAAACCCACTGCTTGCCGCAATTGGTTTAAAGAACTGCGATCGTATTTTAACGGCTTTCCTTGCCAGCGAATCGTCCCTTTTTGGGGTCGATACAACCCATTTGCCAATCGAAATAAGGTAGTTTTACCGCAACCATTTCGCCCAATTAAAGCACAGCATCGCCCTTGAGGAATGCCCAAAGATAAATTTTTAATCGTCGGCTGTTGAGTACAGGGATAAGTATATTCTACTCGATCAAATTCCATGAGCATAATGCCACCCTGTCCCAACTAATAACAATAAATAACCCGCCAAAGCTTCTATAATATATCGCCAATTTGCTTGATACCTTCGCCCATGCCAAAACCGCAATTCTCCCCGAAAACCCCGCGACTCCAAACCCATAGAAATTTCCCGGTAATTTTCCAGCGATCGCCGTAACAATTGACTGGCAATTAACGCTAAACTCCGCATTCCCAGTCGCCAATTACCATAACCCATTCGCGCTGATTGGGCGGTTAAAATTTCGTTGGCAGTGGCAGTTAAGACAAAAATAAACCGATACATTAAAGCCAGTAATTCTATAATTATAGTCGGACAACCGCAAGATTTTAAAATTCGCAAGATATCCGCAAACGGAATAGTTAATAAAACAAAATATAAACAAGAAGTTAACGCGATCGCTCTGGGGAATAACTCCCTAGCTTGGTCAATTCCTTGTTGACTAAAATATAGATAAAATGAACCGATTGTAATTCCTTGCCAAACATCTCCCTGTACCAGAGAAATATCTTCTAAGCCAACTCCACTAATGACTAAAGCCGGAACGCTGACCAGCCAAAAACTTAGCGGAATTAATAATAGTTCTCCATATATTTTTAGCGGAATTCGGGCATAACCCACAATCCAAATCCCCAGCCAGACCGTAATCATAATTTGGACAAAAGTCGGGGCTAAATAACTCAAGATAAATAACGCGATCGCAAATATGAGTTTATGTTCTGGAGGCAGCGATCGCAGTCGATTTGTATAAGCCAGAGAATCAATTTGATGGTGCATTGGTTTGTTGTTCGTTAGTTGTTGTTAGTTATTAGGATATAATCACGAATAACCAACAACAACTAACCAAAATCAATCTTTTTGATTCGCTTTTTGATTCGCGTTTTCTGTGCGACCCTTATAAAGGCCAATAATATAGCCCAGAGTACCCGCAGCGATCGCCCCTTGGGAAACAAACAACAGACTTTCTATTTCCCCGCTGGGCAATTCTAAAACGGGATTAAACCAAGGCTGATAATTAGGTTGAATTTCCGCGATCGCCTCTGTTGCTTCCCCGTCTGCCCCACCATATTCTCCTCGGACGAAAATTAGAGGGGCGATCGCTAATAAAACAACGGCGGCAACTAACCACCAATTTTCTTTTTGTGACGTTTGCATACTTACTAAATTATCCTTTTGCCGATCATTTTTTGCTCGTTTACTGAGGGATAGATCCCCCCAACCCCCCTTTTCAAAGGGGGGCTTTTGGCGATTAACTGTGCGATTCGCGTAGCGATCCCTTCGGGAATCGCAATAGTTTAAGGGTTTGCAATTCTTCGGTCGCATAAGCTTGCAGCCAATTCCAAACCAAAACCGTCAATAAAGCTTCGCTAATTGCCAGAGGAACTTGAGTCACCGCAAAAATACCCGCAAACTTCAGAAACGACACCCAAATTCCACCCGTAGCGGCAGGAAAAGCTAAAGCTAATTGAATCGATGTGACTAAATAAGTGACAAAATTGCCCAACATTGCCGCCAGAAAAATTGCCACCTTAATTCTGCCGGTGGAGAGAATTAAACGATAAACTCCATAAGCCACCCAAGGGCCGGCGATCGCCATAGAAAACACATTTGCCCCCAGAGTCGTAATCCCCCCATGTGCCAATAAAACCGCCTGAAATATCAGCACCAAACTGCCCAAAACCGTCATCACTTGCGGGCCAAACAACACCGCCCCCAAACCCGTACCCGTAGGGTGGGAACAACTACCCGTCACCGAGGGAATTTTTAAGGCAGAAAGCACAAAACTAAACGCCCCAGATAAAGCGATTAACAGTTTTAACTCCGGGTTTTCTTGAGTAATCCGAGTCAGCGATCGCACCCCCAAAACAAAAAACGGTAAAGCCACAACCCACCAAAAAATTGCCCATTGTACTGGCAAAAACCCTTCCATAATATGCATAGCTTGGGCTGGGGGTGTCGAACCCAGCACCAAAAAAGCACTCAACCCAGCCATTGCCCCCAGGGTCAAGATTCGTTCATGTTTTCGCATCGCCGATCCTCCTGTGTAGAGAAACTAAAAGGAGGTACAGCCAAGAAAAAATAATTCTGGATCATAAAGTCAACGATCCGGTTAAATTGCTGCATCTGTACCTCGCAGATGAATAAACAACAGTGTTGCTACGTCCATTCGGCGGGCATCCTGACTTAGAGACATCGCATCTCATCACAGTTGCGGGACAGCGCTGGATTTGCACCAGACTTTCCCCGTTACCTCTAGTGGCTGACTCCCACCAGAACCGATGTGGGTTAACTATATCACTGTTATATCACCGTTGGTGAAAATTATTGAATTTTTTTTGGTTTGTGGATCTGTGGATGGGCGGAACCTGCGGACAAATCACGCGCTAATTTTATAAAAAACCAGATATTTTTTTAGTTTGGTTCGCGATTCTGGCTAAAAGTGCTATTATATGTCTTGGTTATTTCTCATAATTACGATCCCGTTTAATCCACATATTTGTAGTTTTTTAGTTAACTAAGGCTATATTTTTGGCATTAATTAGATTGAAAATTATTCAAATATTCGATATTGCTTTAAAGTTGCGATATTGTGTTACTTTACATCAAGTAATTATATTTTATTAAAAAAAAGTCACAATAATGGATTTTAAATTGTATTAAATATAACTTTAAACAATTATCCAAATTAAATTGCTCCCAAATTATTAACTTTTCTCATTCGGGGCATAAAATAATCATAAATATTAAGATATAATAACTTACCAGAAAAAACCGGCCAAATTTACCAAGGATCGGTAGAATGTTTAGGGGCTTTGTGGAGAGAAGCTCTAAAGAGATGCAATAGATGCAACAGATGCAATAGATTCAAGGGATGAGGAGATAGCCCGGTAAAATATGAAAAAAAATCTTGGAGATACAGTAATATCAACCCGGATCGTCGAGAATATGCCAAATCACCAGGGCAGCAATCATTCAATTGACTATTTACGATCCGGAAAAACTAGGGCTTGACCCAGAAAAAATATTGATTCAGGTTTTTTTGTCAAAAATAAAAATTACTATTCGTGCCTATGCCTCGTTTTTCTTGGTTTAATTCATCTAATTCTGAGCCAACCACTCCCGTTAAAAGTGGCGCCGGTCTAGGGACATTTGGTGGGGTTTATACCCCTTCCCTGCTGACAATCTTGGGTGTGATTATGTACCTGAGATTTGGTTGGGTGGTGGGCAATGTTGGGTTATTGGGAACATTAATAATTGTCACCCTTTCCACCTCAATTACCTTTCTCACGGGGCTATCAATTTCAGCGATCGCCACCGATCGCATCGTCCGGGCCGGTGGTGCGTACTATATGATCAGTCGTTCTCTGGGAATTGAAACCGGGGGCGCGGTGGGCATTCCTTTATACTTTGCTCAAGCGATTTCCGTCGCACTTTACATCATCGGTTTCACCGAAAGCTTAACTACATCTTTTCCCATCTTAGAACCGTTCGCCAAAATTATCGCCCTAGGTACGACTGGAGCGATCGCCTTCGTAGCATTAGTTTCCGCCCGCTTTGCCGTCAAAGCCCAATACTTTATCATGGCAGCGATCGCCCTATCCCTGCTTTCCTTCTTATTTGGCCACCCCGTCGATCCCAATACCCACATTGAACTCTGGGGAGTCAAACCGGAAAACTCGGCAAATTTCTGGGTAGTCTTTGCGGTGTTTTTCCCAGCGGTCACGGGGATCATGGCTGGAGTAAATATGTCTGGGGATTTGCGTGACCCCAACCGTTCCATTCCCATCGGCACCCTAGCCTCCATTGGCACCTCATACATCATCTATATGGCCCTGCCAGTGTTCCTCGCAATGCGGGCTGATGCGAAAACCTTAGTAGAAAGTCCCCTGATCATGCGAGAAATCGCACTTTGGGGGCCGGCGATCCTCTTGGGAGTTTGGGGAGCCACCCTCTCCAGCGCCTTGGGCAGCATTCTGGGAGCACCCCGCGTGTTACAAGCTTTAGCCAGAGATGGGATTTTCCCTCGGTGGATGAAATTTCTGGGGAATGGCAGCGGGCCAGATGATGAACCGCGATCGGCCACTTTTGTCACCTTGGGGGTGGCTTCCGCAGCGGTGGTTGTCGGTGACTTGAACCTGATCGCCCCAGTATTATCCATGTTCTTTTTAACCACATATCTGGTCTTAAACGTCGCCGCTGGGTTAGAAGGTTTTCTGCAAAGTCCATCATTTCGTCCCACCTTCAAAGTCCATTGGTCGCTTTCCCTCCTAGGGGCGATCGGTTGCTTCTGGGTAATGTGCTTAATTAACCTAGTTGCCACACTTGTTGCCGCCTTCATTGTCTTAGGGATTTACTTCTGGTTAGAACGCCGAGAACTGGAAAGTGCTTGGGGAGATGTGCGTCGAGGACTTTGGATGGAATTAATTCGCACGGGTCTTTTCCAAATCGGTCACGAAGCGGATACCAAAAACTGGCGTCCTCATATTCTGGTACTTTCCGGGGCACCGATGCGCCGCTGGCCCTTGATTTCTTTAGCTTCTGAGTTCACCCACAACCGAGGCTTAATGACCGTATCCAGTGTTATCCCCAGTGGTTCTCTGGATGCGGCGCAAAAAGTCTCCCTAGAAGCCACGATTCGGGACTACTTAGCAAAACGCAGCATTCAAGGCTTAGTCCGTCTGGCGATCGCGCCGGATCCCTTTGATGGTTCAGAACGGTTGGTTGATGTCTATGGCATTGGGTCCTTGGTTCCCAACACGATCCTCCTGGGAGACAGCCAGGAAGTGAGTCACCGGCAGCGTTACTGTGAATCAATTGCCTATTTTCATCAAGCGAAACGCAACGTAGTGATTTTGCACGACCACCCGGAATTGGGCTTTGGTCGGCGCCGACGGATTGATGTCTGGTGGGGCGGTCTGCAAAGTAATGGCGGTTTAATGTTAATTTTGGCTTACCTGTTGCGAACCAGTAGCGAATGGCGGGGGGCTGAAGTGAATCTCAACCTGGTAGTTCCCCACGAAACAGCGGCCCTAGCAGCGACTTCCAATCTAAAAACGATGGTCAAACAATTGCGGATTGGTGCCAATCCCCAGGTAATTGTAGCCAATGACCGATCTTTTGATGAGATTCTGCACCAATCGTCTGTGGGTGCCGATTTAGTCTTCTTGGGAATGGCCAAACCTGGAGAAACTGAAGAAAATTTTACGGAATATTATCAGCGAATCCAGGAGCGTTTACGGGGATTGCCTTCTACGGTTTTGGTTTTGGCAGCACCGGATTTTGCCTTTGAGGAAGTGTTAACGGATATTCAGAAATAACACCGTTTTTCACTAACAATGCCACAGTATGGGCGCAATGCTTGCGCCCAAATTAACCTCGTAATTGTAGGAATAATTTTTGAATTGGGGGATAAAGATCCACCAGAGTCAGAATAAAATTCAGCGGTCAATCCCCGGTTTTATGGTTGCTGATGGTTAACCGCGAATGGTTCAGTCTTTAAATGAGGATTATTTCTCGTCTCAATGCTGAATGCGGTATTCACCAATAGGCGATCGTTTGATGATATTCGCCACCAATCTCGTCAGTGCGAATTAGTATAATTAGAAATAGGCAAACCCGGAAAAAAGTTGACCAATAGCGATCGCAGCATCAAGACTGGCGCTGTGGGAGTATTGGTTTTACCCCCGGATATTTTGCTTTTGAGGAAAAATTAACCGATCTCACCCCTGAGAAGAGCATAGTATAAGTATAGTGAGATCGCGGTTCTTGCTTTAATCCATGAGGGACAACCCAAAAAGCTGTCATTCTCTAACCAGCGATAACCCACAAAATTTCTGTCCTCGATCGATTTAATAATTGCGATAAAATCAACCCCAATTTTTTCTAATCGATCGCAGTCTGTGAGCGATCGCTTTTTGCCCGAACTAAGTGAGAACCCCTATCCCTAATGCCACAATAAAAATAGAGGGAAAAAATAAAGTCAATCTGACTTTAACTCTGAATAATTGCTAGACACCGCCGCCCATTCAGCGACGAATTCCGAATCGATACCCCTTTAAACCTGAAACCAGCATCAATCATCTGTAGCCTACATTTTGCCTAGCAAAAAACCGACTGATTCCAACTGGATGCAGCGCCAAAATCACCCTCTAATTAGCTATTTTCTTAATTTTTCCCCAACATTTAAATGGAAAATAATGGAAAATTTCGGCAAACAATATCCTGTACAAAACTCAAAAATAATTCAGGAAAAAAATTATGACCGTTAACATATTTGATGCTAATTACTACCGTTCAGTTAACTCAGACTTGCAGCAATTTAACGACGAGCAAGCTTTTGAACATTTTCTAAACTTCGGGCTGAATGAAAATCGGCAATTTTCCCGAATTGTCAATCTGGATATTTATCGAGCCAATAACCCGGATTTAGCGGCGGCTGGCTTAACCACCAACCGACAACTTTTCGATCATCTTCAAGAATTTGGGGTAAAAGAAGAGCGGAAATTTTCTGAGGTATTGGATCTAACTTTCTACCAAGCAAATAATACTGACTTAGCCAATTTTACCTCTGAACAACTGTTTCAACATTTCCAGGATTTCGGCTTAAATGAAGGCAGATTAGGTGTCTCGACCTTTGATAGTTCTCTGGCAGTGTCCCCAGCAGTCTCAAGCACCGACGCTTTAAGCGTCCCACCGATGATTCCCCCAATTTATCCCGGTAATAGCAATACCTCACCTCCGGGGTCTTTACCGATCGCCCCTAATACGGAATTACCATCTTTTGACCCGGTAGGAACCGATACTGGGGATGTGCTGAACGCTTCCATTGACATGGCCGTCAATAATTTTAATATGAGTTTAAATGAATCGGTGGGCAATAGTGACCCCAATGATTACTACCGATTTGTGGTCAGCAATTACAGCCAATTTAACTTAACTCTAAGCGGCAGTTCTTTGGGCATGGAAATGTACATCGATCGCAATAATGATGGCCAACTTGCCGCCGATGAATTATTTATCACTGGGGCAAGTGGATTAAGTGGAGCACCCAATGATTATACCGGGGCAAGAACATCATTTAGTGGCACCTTGAGCAGCGGTACTTATTATGTGAGAATCTTTACCGAGATCGAGCAGTCCGACTATCAGTTAGACATTTCTAACAATCCCACTTACTATCCATATTATCCACCTTATCCAATGGCTGTATAATATAGCTATCGGTAGGGTGTGAAAGCGCAAAGCGTAACGCACCAATACCCCATATATATAGTGGTTGCGTAATTCCTAATAATATAGGACAAATTCACCTAACAGTTAAATTCCCAAAAATCAAACAAAATGACTGAAAATCTGGCAAAACCTGTCAGCTACGAAGGTGGCTGTCACTGTGGGGCGGTGCGTTTTCGCGTCCGACTGGAAAAGAAACCGGGAAAAACCAAATATGAAGCAATTTCATGTAACTGCTCAATTTGTACCAAAAAAGGGTTTTTACATTTAATTGTTTCCGCCGAAAGCTTTACCCTATTAAAAGGAGAAGATGCCCTAACAACTTATCAATTTAATACGGGAGTAGCGAAACACCTATTTTGTAAAAATTGCGGCATTCACTCCTTTTATCGTCCGCGATCGCACAGAAACGGATTTTCAGTGAATCTCCACTGCTTAGATGAAGACATACTGGAGCAATGTCAGATAATTCCTTTTGATGGCAAAAATTGGGAAAAAAATATCCACAAGATTGCCGATTAAATATCGCCGATTTCCCCCCAGACCGATCGATATACTTCTGGCAAAATACTGCCCTCGCTTCCCCCAACCCCCCTGACTTAAAAAGGGGGGCTTTTTATTCTGGGAAAGCCAGAAGTCTAACGACTATGGGGGTGGGCGATCGCCGATAATTTGCGACCGGGCAAAGGCGATCGGCAATATCAGGCAATATCACAATGGCAACTAAGTAGGTGAACATAATTAACTGCACTTTTAGTTCCCCGCCGATAGGCTGTGGATTCCCGCCTATAGCGCTAACGCCCCAGGCTTCGAAGGACGCGGGAATGACAGTTTTTTTCTCATGGGGTATGTGGTGCATTTATTTCTGCCCGTCTACTTATTAAGAAAATCTAAGATTCACAGAAACTTGCAGAGAAAGCACTTATTCTAATCTTAGACATCTAATTACTAAATCTTCCCGTACCCATGTCCCAAAAATAACCAAAGCCATCATTATACACGAATTCGTGAAAAATTGGCTGGGAAATTCATATTTGCCGTAATAACATTTGTAAATATGAACCGAGAAAAGTCAATGTTTTCTCAGTTTTCAGTATCCAGTATCACTCACATTATCTGCTTTTCTTGACAAATCGGCGAAATCCTTTGTCACCGCCAATACCTAACCTTGAGTGAACCTTTCTTCCAGGCGTTTTTCACTTTGTTTACCAAATTCTGGAGTTGCTTCTTATGCAGCCAATTCGCACATTTAACGTATCTCCCGCTCTCCCCTCAACCCTCGAACCCCTACGGACATTAGCCTATAATATTTATTTTGACTGGAACACCGAAGCCAAAGACTTATTTCGCCGTCTCGATCCTGACCTGTGGGAATCCAGCCGTCACAACCCGGTCTTAATGCTTGGCACGATCGCCCAATCCCGACTGATCGAAGTCTCCGAAGATGAAGGCTTTCTCGCCCAAATGCACCGAGCCGCCGGTCAACTAGAAGATTATCTCAAAGAACGCACCTGGTTTCGCAAACATCGCGCCAAAGAAAAACAGCAAGAATGTTACGCTTACTTCTCCGCCGAATTTGGTCTGAGTGATTGCTTACCCATCTACTCTGGGGGCTTAGGGGTTCTCGCTGGAGATCACCTCAAATCCGCCAGTGACTTGGGTTTACCCTTAGTTGGGGTTGGCTTGCTTTACCAAGAAGGCTACTTTAGCCAGTATCTCAACCCGGATGGGTGGCAACAAGAGCATTACCCCATCAACGACTTTTACAATATGCCCCTGCATTTAGAACGGGATGCAAACGGCGAAGAACTGAGAATTGCCGTAGACTACCCCGGTCGCCAAGTTTACGCCAGAGTTTGGCGAGTGCAAGTAGGCACCGTGGCATTGTATATGCTCGACACCAATATCGAACCCAACAATCCTTACGACCACGACATCACCGATCAACTCTACGGAGGCGATCAGGACATGAGGATTCACCAAGAAATCATGCTGGGGATTGGTGGGGCAAAAATGCTCAAAGCCTTGGGATTGAAGCCCAAAGCCTATCACATGAATGAAGGTCACTCCGCCTTCTTATCCTTAGAACGGATTCGGGAATTAATTCAGGAAGAAGGACTGAGTTATATAGAAGCCAGAGAAGCGGTCACCGCCAGCAATTTATTCACCACCCATACCCCGGTTCCCGCTGGATTTGACCTGTTCCCCGCCGAAAAAGTGACATATTACTTGGGACACTATCAAGAAATTTTTGGCATTTCCCGCGAACAATTTCTGGCCTTGGGACGGGAAAAAAGTGGGGATTTAGATACCCCATTTAGTATGGCAACCCTGGCGATAAAAACTGCCAGTTTCTACAACGGGGTCAGTAAGCTGCATGGGGAAGTGTCACGGGATCTATTTAAAGATCAATGGCCCGAAGTGCCGGTGAATGAAGTGCCAATTACTTCAATTACCAATGGGGTTCATGCTCGCAGTTGTGTCAGCAAGTACAATCAAGAATTGTTCGATCGCTACCTCGGACCCAAGTGGCAATCCACCCCGGCAGATCGTCCGATTTGGGATAAAGTTTACTCCATTCCCGATGAAGAATTGTGGCGGACTCACGAACGCTGCCGGACGGAATTAGTCGTGTTTGTCCGAGAACGGTTGCAAAAATATTTGCGCGATCGCGGCGCTTCCCTGGTGGAAATTGAACACGCCAAAAATGTCCTCGATCCCACAGTGTTGACCATTGGGTTTGCCCGTCGTTTTGCCACCTACAAACGGGGTAACTTATTCCTCCGCGACCTAGACCGCATCAAACGGATTTTATTTGACCTACATCACGAACGTCTCCAAAGCGGTCTGATGGGTCAGAAAAAACGCATGGTTCAGTTCGTAATTGCCGGAAAAGCCCACCCCAAAGATATTCCCGGCAAACAGATGATTCGCGACATCATCCACACCGTTCGGGAACAGGGATTAGCTGACCGTGTAGTCTTTATTCCCAACTACGATATCTACGTTTCTCGGCTAATGGTTGCCGGTTGTGACGTTTGGCTAAATAACCCTCGGCGTCCTCGCGAAGCCTCCGGCACCAGCGGCATGAAAGCCGCGATGAATGGCATTCTCAACCTCAGTGTTCTCGATGGTTGGTGGGATGAAGCGGACTATGTACGCACCGGGTGGCCGATTGGCAGTGGTGAAATGTATGAAGATCAAAATTATCAAGATCAAATCGAAGCCAACGCCCTCTACGATTTAATCGAACAAGAAGTCGTACCCCTATTCTACGATCGCGATCCCGAAGGAATTCCCCATCGCTGGGTGGCCAAAATGAAAGACGCCATTCGCCTGAATTGCCCCACCTTTAACACCTCGCGAATGGTCGGCGAATATGCCCAAAAAGCTTACTTTAATGTGAGCGATCGCTATGACACCATGACAGCGAACCACTATGCTGCCGCCAAAGAACTCGCCCACTGGAAACAAAAGCTATTTAACAATTGGTACGACATCAAAATAGTCGATATCGATATTTCTGAATCCGCCGACATTCAGGTCAACCAAAATATAGGCGTGAAAGCCCGCATCAACCTAGCTGGGTTATCCCCATCGGATGTAGAAATTCAACTCTATAAAGGGGCAGTAGATGCAGAAGGGGAAATTGTCAACGGTCAAACCGTGGTGATGGATCATCAAGGGTTCGACTCTCACCACCACAGCGTCTATACGGCCACCATTAACTACACCGCCTCCGGGTTACAAGGGTTATCACTGCGGGTATTGCCCAAACACCAATATTTGAGCAACTCCTACGAACCCGGTTATATTCTCTGGGCGAATAGCTAATCTTTTAACTCCCCAGCTTATACCAAATCCGGTTGTTAAAACCCGTTTATCAGGTCAGATGTCATTCCCGCGAAGGCGGGAATCCACAAGCGTTTTAGGTAACGATCATAGTCAGTATATGAGAACCGGATTTGGTATTAGTTAAGTTTACGAGCAGAAATAATTTCACTACAGACCCCATGAGAAAAAAATCTGTCATTCCCGCCCCACGCCTTCGCGGGGGTAAACTCCGACGGGAATCCACAGCCTATCGGCGGGGAAAGAAAAGTGCAATTAATTATGTTCACCTAGTTATCATCCCTAAGCGGAAAAAAACCCGGTTCCTAAGAACCGGGTTTTTTCATGGATTTTTCGCTCAGAGGCTCTGCAACCATAGTCAAAAAGCGGGATGCCCTGAGACAAATAGATCGACGGTCGATCAGAATTTTGATATGAATCAATTATGCCTCTGGAAAACATGATTTGAAAACATGATTTAAATAATCGCGGAAATCTCATTGCCAATCTGAATCCGTTTGCGAACCACAGAACGGAGTAAACGGTCGATCGCCTGTCGTTCTTCCTCACTAATCGCCTCGGTCATAATTGCTGCCATCAATCCATAGCGGTCAGCCTTTGTGAGTTGCCGAGTTTGACTAACGTGAGCGATCATTTCCCCAATCGCTCCTGGTAGTAGGTTAAGCTTCATCATATATAAATTTTCTTTAGCTATCAACCTTTATTTTGACACATTCTCAAGGCATAATTCGTGATTTATTCCCAAATATTTTGGTGATTTCTGCGATAAACTTGAGTGACATCAATCGCAAATTTTGGTAATTTCAAGCATATACTTACGCGATCGAGATTGGCACCAGGGGTGACATACCTCACCCCATCGGCATAAGCAATGATGTATCAAGTATCAGCTACAGCATATTAAATAGCAAATAACCAAACAATAGCTATTTAATTATTGGCTATCGGTTATCTTTGACGCTTTGACTGAAACCGGCAACCGAAAACCGGAAAGCTGAAACCGGAAAGCCGATCTCAGTCTTCTGACTGGGGACTGACAGACCTACTGCCCGACTAGGGTAGGCTGGAATTAAAGACCACCCTAGGCAGAAGATCGTTGGTGCCAAAAACATATCGCTGATTCAGGTGCGATCGCTCACAGGGGAACAGCAAACCGGCTCATTTTTTCACATAAACCTCATTAAAATTAAGGGGAAGATATACCGAAACTAGGTCAATTATGCTACTCTAATCCCATCGGCATAAACTATCTCTGATAGTTGATACCCCTGCCCGGAGATTTATCGGAATTTGCTGATGATTCATTGACTTCTCATCAACGGTTTTATAAATCATATCAGGAGAACCTATCACCATGACTAAAGCACTCTTTATTTTAAACGAATTGATTAATGAAGACCTAGATTGGATTAGCGCAAAAAGTCGTAAAAGAATTATTCAGCCCGAAGAAATATTAATCCATGAAGGGGATGAAATTCAGGCTCTTTACATGGTACTCAGTGGCACTTTAAGCGTTTCTATTAAACCCCTAGAAAAGCGGGAATTAGCCAGAATCTATCCAGGGGAAGTCGTCGGCGAAATTTCTTTCATTGATAATCGGCCAACGGTGGCCACCGTGAAGGGACTGGAAGAATCCGTAGTCTTAGAAATTTCTCGCTGGGAACTGACTTCAAAACTGAACCGGAATATGGCATTTGCCTCCCGGTTTTATCGAGGAATTTCCATGTGTCTGGCCGACCGAATTCGCGGCACCGTGGGACGCTTAGGGTATGGCAACGATATCGAAGAAGATTTAGAGGACAATCAAGGAATTAATCCCATTATTTTACATAACTTAGAATTAGCTGAGGCTAAGTTTAACTGGCTAATGGCTAATGCTAACTACTAACTAATAATAATCGGGATATTTCGGCTTAATTGCCTATCTATTCATCAAAAAACAGCTTTTGGTAATCAATTTTAATCCAACGATGACGCTCAAACTCCCTGATTTTTTTGCTTTTTGTGCCGCATAAGATAAATACCTGATTTTGCCCTTATGGTTTTCGCTTTAATCTCGCTTTCATCGCGATCGCTCCTGCAACAATTTCACCCAAATATTGATGCTTAGGATGATGAAAGTAGGGACTGCTTTGTTCCTTAGTCCCTACGGCAAAGATTGTCGATTTTCGTCGATGGTAAATAGAATTTATCACACCGCAGCCTGAGCCCGCAAAACCGATTTGAGTAAGGTTTGATGCCGGTAATCATCTGCCTGATTGTGAAAAGAATCAGCCACAGTTCCTTGTAATTCCCCATTGGGCATAATTACCATCGATAATGTAGCCACATCCAGATTTACTTGAGTCAGGTCAGCCCGGTGTAAATTCACACAATCCAATCGCGCTTGATAAAAGTTAGCCCCCCGCAAATTCGCGGCGGCTAAAAATGCCCCAAACAGTTTTCCTTGCCACAAATTCACCCCACGAAGATTGGCTTCTTTGAGGAAAGTGCCGATCAGAAAGGCTTCACTAAAATTAGCGTTTTGGAGGTTGGCATCACAGAGATTGGTGACAGTTAAATTAGCTCCCGTGAAATTACTGTTAGGGAGTTCTGAATAAGATAAGTTAGCCGCCGTTAAATTCGCCTGAGTAAAATTCGGGGGCAGGGGATTTTCACCTGCCAAGATGACTCCATTTAATTGGGCATTACTGAGATTTGCATGAGTAAAATCCGTTTCACCAAGCATCCCGTGAGTTAAATCAGTTTCTTGTAAGTTGGCATAACTTAAGTCGGTTCTAGTTAAATCAGTGCCACTTAAGTCAGCGCTACTTAAATCAGCACCCCTGAGATTAGCACCCACTAGATCCGCACCCATTAAATTAATTTTAGGCAGATGCGCCCCACTCAGATTTATACCACAAAGATCCAAGAGGATAAATTCTCGCTGTCCGGCAGCATAACGCGCTAGAAGTTCCTCAGCATCCATTTTTTTCATTCAGGCAGCCTCGCAATATTGATCGCTTTTTGGTGTCACCCGATCGCTGGCAGCAGACACCCTCATTCAACCTGCATTTTTCTCTCGTGAAATCCGGAAAGTTTGTGATTTTTCCTTTGTTGTTTATCAAACAACAAATAGCAGATAACAAGTGACAAGTAACAAACAATAAATAACCAATAACCAATAACATTACTAAGTGATAACATTTCTTTACAATCTGCCGATCGCCCCTTAATATTTAAATTGACGTAGTTTTTTTTCTGGGCATCAATGCATACATTATTTCGCTTAAAGTTTTTGTCGCTTTGTCTTGCTTTTGTGGTAACGATCGCCGGGTTTTTCGGTGCAACTTTTCCGGCAATGGCGTATCCTAACGTACCAACAACGACGATCGCGAGTCTATTTTCTTTTTCCGGCGATCGCCCCACGAATTTAGGAGTAAAAAATGGTTCATTAGGGACTTGTCCCACTTCTCCCAACTGCGTTTCTAGCCAAAGCAGCGATCCAGAACATCAAATTGCCGCGCTGACCTATCAATCAACTCCCGCAGAAGCGATCGCGCAATTAAAAGCAACCATAGAAGCGATCGAAAACGCCAAAATTATTACCGCTGAAGATAACTATCTTTATGCCGAATTTACCAGTAAATTAATGGGATTTGTCGATGATGTAGAATTTTATGTAGACCCAGAAGCCAAAATCATTCAAGTTCGTTCGGCTTCCCGTTTGGGCGAATCTGACTTAGGGGTAAACCGCCAAAGAATCGAAGACATTCGCACGAAATTTAACGCTTAGTTTTTCCTCATATCGGTTGGGCATTGCCCACCGATTTCCCATCGTTCATACCTAAATATAATAAGTTTACGATCAGAAATAAATGCACCGCAGACCCCATTAGAAGAAAAACTGTCATTCCCGCCCCACGCATTCGCGGGGGTAAACTCCGACGGGAATCCACAGCCTATCGGCGGGGAACGAAAAGTGCAATTAATTATGTTCACCTACTTAATTTTTACAACCAGTTATTCAACAAAATTAGGGGATTAATTTTGTTCCTTTAATTGCCCCTGATGCTCGCATTTAAAACCTCTTTTTTCCCAAACAGACATATCAACGCTTGTTAAAGGTTTTAAAGCGGAACATTCAGGGGAATAATATTGACTAACTCTCGCCCAAATGAGGCTGCGGATAAGATCCAGGCTAGTTTTAAGCCATGTCTCGCGATTTCCCGGTATGCCTGCCTCTGGGACTAAATCAATTTCTGTCCAAATTCCATGCGCCCCCAAAATAATTTGCGCTAACCATTTCGCTCTCGGCAAGTGAGTTTTTGAGGTAATAATCTTGACATGATGCACATCCCAATGTTTTAATAAAGGCAGGGCAAAATAGTAATTTTTAAAAGTAGAAGTAGCACATTTCTGCAACCAAATTTGATCGATAGGGGCTTGGGCTTGCTGAAAAATTAACCAAATACAAGGATCCGCAGAACCACTGGAAATTAAAATCGGCATTTGGGGAAATTCTTTCGCTAGTTCTGCCACATAGATTTCCCGACGGATACTGCCCCCTAAGACTAAAATGCTATCAATCGGTCTACTCGCAGCTTCTCGTAACATGGGGCGATCGAGCAGTAACCACCAACTGCTCATCAACAAAATCAAAACCACAATTTCAAACAAAAATAGACTCAAAAAAAATAAAAACAATCGACGAATTATGCTTTTTTTTTGTAATACATAATCTGCTAAGTTAAAAAGGTTAGCTTTTGCAAAAAACTGTGCTAATTTATGAGTAAAATAGTGAAAAAAACGAAGCTTTTTTTTGTGATTACCTTTCATTATACCAACTTTTTAACTATTGCTACAATTACTAGCTTGATTTGGGCGCAAGCATTGCGCCCCTACTGTTCCGTTTTTGATTTCAAAATTACTTACTTTACATTACTTACTGGACTTACTTTTCATTATTATTTGACGCAGGTAGGGCAAAATATATCTCCCCATTTTCGTCAACTCTTTTATTGGCACCGAGTTTTAGTAGTTCCGCTTCAGCCCGTGCTTTGACTGTTTTATCCACGGTACTATAATAAACTTCACTCCAAGCCCAAAAACGCACAGAAACATTATCTGGGTTAGTCCTGAGAAATTCTGCGGTTTGTGCGTAGATAGAAGCAAATTCCTCATCGGGAGTACCTTTGACCCATTCGGCGGCCATTTCGTGAGATTTAATTGCCCCAGGGATATCATTGACTAATAATAACTGGTCAATGCCTTTGTAGCGCCAAAGGAGATAGGATCTTGGGTTAATTTCTGGGGAAAGAACTTCCGTTCCCCGCGCCATTAACTCGACCCCTAATTCCGGTTTTGCTTGCATGAAAGAAACCGCAGAAGAGATAAATAGGTAAGCCTCCATGAACCGAGGATCCCTTTGGGTCAGTAGGTCAAAATAATCGTCATTGAGCTCGTACCCAGTTAGGTCACGCAGTTCGTAGTCACCAAAGTAGCCGATAAATCTGAGGAATGCCCAATTGGCGATCGCATTATCAAAGCCTAACGTGGGCGATCGCTTCATTAGTTCGATCTGTAAAGCCTCTTGTCGATCGGCTTGCTGAGGGTTCAGGGGTCTGAGTGCCGCCCGATCCAAGCGACTTTGCTGCATGAACACTACACCGCAAAGGGCCGCTAGTGCGATCGCCCCATTACTCGCGATCGCCCACCACTGCGGGTAAACCGTTGTCACCTTTGATGTCACCTTTGATGTCACCATACTTTTTTGTCCAGATTGCTGCTTTTGATGATTATTTTAGCTACACTAGAAATTGGGGCAGCGACTAAGAGATAAACCCATAATCAGTAAGCGATACCAGTGTTTGGCCGCTTTCTCCCACTCGCTGACTTTAGCTTTCCCAAATTCTAGGGGGAAGATCCCTGGCAGCTATGTGGACATAATCCATAGTCTCATTTTACTGCGTTCTATTGCTGCTCACACAGACTCAGCGGAAAAACCGCATCAGAAAAGTTGGGGATTTTACGGAAACTCCGACTTAACTGTTGAAGTTAGGATAAACTAGGCCACCCAATAAAATGGCTGAAACGATCCTTTCATCGCTCATCTGTCATTGTATTGCTGGAAAACATCAAAGCTTATACCAAAAATGATCCCCTGGGGCTTAACCGCGTCCGGCAATTTTTAGCAAGTGAAATCTACTTGATGTGAAAACCTTGATTAGCCTTAACAAAGGTAATCATCTTCATAGGCAGAGTTAACTTTTAATCTCTATTTACGATCCAGAGTTATAAATTTTTACTTGCTTAAATCTATGTTTTCTGATGTTGCCAAAAGCCCGCTCAAAAGCCTGATAGACTAGGAAAATATAAAGCCCTTCCGTGCCCAGGTGCCATCACAGCCCCTAAAAAAATCTCGGAATTTGCAACAATATTTGCAACAATTACCTGGTTTAGCTAGGGTTTAGCTGATGTTCTCATTAACTGCCTAATCAAGTCCACCCCATCAGAGCGAATTTTCATGAATCAATATTCAAGAGGCTTTCGTTTTCTCCAAGTTGCCTTATTTACCGGAGCCATTGCCACCACTGCAACTTTATCCTCGTTGAGTTCTGGCTGGAATCGTTCTGTTTTAGCCGCCCTAGAAGATAGTCCGAAAACTGTTTTGGATGAAGCGTGGCAAATTGTTAACCAAAAATATGTCGATCCGAATTTTAATCAAGTAGATTGGCAATCGGTGAGAACTCGGTTGCTGAGTACAGAGTATAGTTCCACCGACCAAGCTTATGCCGCATTGCGGCAAGCACTCGGAGAATTGGGCGATCGCTACACCCGATTTTTAGACCCAGAGCAATATCAAGCCCTGAGTAACCAAACTTCCGGGGAACTGACCGGGGTGGGGATGCGCCTGCAACTGGATCAACAGATCAATCGGATCGTCGTGGCAGAACCGATGGAAAATTCACCGGCAATGCTGGCGGGAATTCAGTCAGGGGATCGCATTCTGCAAATTGACGGTAAATCCACCGATAACATGAAGGTGGAACAGGCAGCCCAGTTAATCCGAGGGGAAGTTGGCACCCAAATTACACTGAAACTGTTTCGACCCGGATTTCAAGAATTTGAAGTCACGCTCACTCGTTCCCGAATTGCCTTGCCAGCGGTACATTACAGCTTAAAACAAGAAGGGTCAAACAAAATCGGCTATATCCGCTTGAAAGAGTTTAGTTCTCACGCAGCAGAACAAATGAGCAGCGCGATTCAAAATCTGGAACAGCAGAATGTTGATGGGTTTGTTTTAGACCTGCGCGGAAATCCGGGCGGGCTATTATACGCCAGCATTGACATTGCGAAAATGTGGCTCAATGAAGGGGACATCGTGCGGACGGTCAACCGAGATGGGTTCGGGGAAGATTTTGAAGCTAAAGGCAAAGCTTTAACCAGCTTGCCTTTAGCGGTTTTGGTGGATAATAACTCTGCCAGTGCCAGCGAAATTTTAGCCGGAGCACTCCAAGATAATGGCAGAGCCACGATCATTGGGGGTCAAACCTTTGGCAAAGCCTTGGTGCAATCGGTTCATAGACTTTCTGACGGTTCCGGTTTGGCGGTGACGATCGCCCATTACTACACCCCTAATGGCACCGACATTAGCCACAAGGGAATTACCCCGGATATTCAGGTGGATATGAACAGCGCCGAACAACTGCGGGCTGCCACTAATGGATCTCTCCTCGGTACTCACGAAGATCCTTGTTATCTGCAAGCCATCTCTAATTTACAAGCGCAAATTAGACCGCAACCATTCGCGATCGAAGATTCCCTGTATCGCTAAATGCAGCAATGCAATTTTGTGGAGGCAGGGGAGCGGAGGAGCGGGGGAGCGGGGGAGCAGAGGAGCGGGGGAGCGGGGGAGATATTTTTCTCCTCATCTCCTCTGCTCCTCTGCTCCTTATCCCCGTTCCCCGTTCCCCCGCTCCCCCAACCAACAACCAACAACCAACAACCAACAACCAACAACAACCAACAATCAACAATCAACAATCAACATCGAGGCAATTAATATTACCAATTACTAGAAGAAGCCGGGGCTGACATCTTGGGTTCGGCAGCAAAAGCTAACCATAAAGGAAATTGCAGAATTCCTAAGTTAATTTGGCCTTCGGTTTCATCAATTAAAACCAGCGGCATCAAACCATCTTTGACCAATCTTTCGGCTTTTTGAGACAAAGCTTCCGCATCTTCAAACAAGACCACCCCGCGTTCTGGCCCAAAATCGCTGCGGGAAATCCCTAAACAATCTTGCAAACCTCGACGCCATTCTCCTAACCGTTCTGGACTATCCGCTAAGACTAAAGTCCGAAAACGGTTGCCATAGATTTTCCGCAAGCAGGACATTACCGCTGAGGCCACCAGAATATTTTGTAACCGACTGCCCATTGTGCGTAAAGCCCCGCGTCCTCCTTGGGTGAAAAACCAGTTAGAGACTCGTTCGGCATGAATGGGTTCAAACGTGCGCCGCAGTTGCCACGGTGGGCCGTAGTAGTCCGGTTGAGTGCGAAATTGCTTTAAAATTCGCCGAATTAGCTGGGCTTGTTCTTCAAAAGACGAATCCCCAAATTCGGGATTATTCTGACGGCTGGCAGTTGGTTGCCCAGAAGACCGCGATTCCCTTGAGGGATCCGCTTCGCGGAATCGCGCACCAGAAGCCGGTTCAGGCGATCGCTCTTTCGGTGTCATATCCAAATCTTCCGCTGCCCTGGCCAAATCTTGCAAACTCCCCACCAAATAATCTTTAAACCCTTGAACCCGAATCGCCAAATCTTGGGAAACACCGGCAAAGGTGCTCTGCATTTCCTTCCGAATGCGTTCTTGTCGCCGTTCGAGTTGTTCCACAGAAACTTGTAAAGCCTGTTTGCGTTGTTGCAACTCACTTAAAGACTCTTGGATCATCTGTCCCAAAGTGTTCTGGAGTTCTGCGATATTTTCTTGCAACAAGCGTCCCCGGTTGGCTTCTAGTTGCAAAATCTCTTCGGTCAGGGCTTTTTTTTGTCGTTGTAATTCCGCCACCTCACTGGCTAAACGATCCCTTTGATCCTCTAGATCCTGATGGGCTTCTCCTTGAGCAATTTCTGGGGATAGTGCTTCAGGGGCGATCGCTTCCACAGGAGTGGGTGCCGCGATCGGTTCAGCGGTATTCACGGACGGGTCTTCCGCAAGATCGGGCGAAGGAATTGCTTCTGGTGTCCCGAACTCTTCATCGGGCAAAGCTTCCCCCTGGACTGAATCAGTCAGGGGTAAAGGTTCTGCGGGAGAAACCGATGCCTCGGAAACCGATGCCTGAATTTCTGACGAGGGGGTTAAATTCACCACAACCTCTTCCTCGTTTTCCGCAACCTGTACCACAACTTCTGCCCCTGATTCGTCTGCGGGGGCATCGGCCCAAACGTCCCCTGTGGAAAAGTCTGGATTATTTGCCAATGGATCTGGGTTTTGACTTGGCTCTGAAATCATAAGTCAACAGTAAAAATCTTCAATAGTTTAAGAAATTTCTCACACTTGCGTATATATGTATGCATCTAAGTAGGTGAACATAATTAATTGCACTTTTCGTTCCCCGCCGATAGGCTTTGGATTCCCGCCTATAGCGCTAACGCCCCAGGCTTCGAAGGACGCGGGAATGACAGTTTTTTTTCTGATATGGTCTGTGGTGCATTTATTTCTGCCCGTAAACTTATATGCATCCGCAAGTCATTACTTTATTTTTCTCGGACAGCGTTCTTCTAGACAGGTTTGCAGCATTTTGGGATTAAACAAAATTGGCAGAAAGTGAATGCTGTTCACTTCGCGAAAATAAAATAGAATCGGCACCGGCGGCCAAAAGATTTCCCAGTGAGACCAGTCCTGGTAGGGAAACTGGCGAATTCGTTGATCTGAACGGTAAATATCCAAAGCCGTGTGGGTAAATTCCAAGCGAATTGTGGCGGCCTGAAACAACAAAAATACAGCCAATACCTCAACGGGCAAGCCAATCCAAACTTGAACCAACAATAGAGGGATGGCTGCGATCGCCAATACCAAAGGAATCACAAAACTAGGAGCCAGTCGAATCGTTTCTCTGATTTGGGGGGCATTCGTCGTAGTCACAAGCAATCCTCTTCTTCTCTCTTAACTGGTAAACACAGATTACGCTTTTATCAATAAAATAAATGGTCAATGCTTTTATATTCAATCATAATGCAACCATCCCTTTAGTCACCGCAAGCTTTATGACTCCCGGCCAAAAACTTCGACAAATGCTCCAAAAACCCGGACTGCTAATCTGTCCTGGGGTTCACGACTGTCTCAGCGCTCAAATTGCCGAACAAGTGGGATTTGAAGTAATTTTTACCAGTGGTTTTGGCATCTCCGCCTCCACCTTGGGGCGACCAGACTACGGTTTCCTCACCGCCACGGAAATGCTTTACAGTGTCAGTCGCATGGTTCAAGGGGTGAAAATTCCCTTAGTTGCGGATATTGACACCGGCTATGGGAATCCCCTCAACGTGATCCGCACTGTCACCGAAGCGGTACTCCTCGGTGTTGCTGGTGCGATCTTAGAAGATCAAGAATGGCCGAAAAAATGCGGGCATTTCCAAGGCAAACGGGTGATTCCGGCAGAGGAACATATTGAAAAAATTAAAGCAGCGGTCAAAGCACGAGGCGAAAGTGGTTTAGTGATTATTGGTCGCACCGATGCTCGGGCGCCCCTAGGACTTGAGGAGGCCATTCGCCGAGGTCGGGCTTATTTTGAAGCCGGGGCCGATATTGTATTTATTGAAGCGCCCCAATCCGTTGAGGAGTTAAAAGCGATCGCCGCAGCTTTTCCCGATGCCCCGTTATTTGCCAACGCCATTGAAGGCGGCAAAACTCCCCTCATGTCGCCCCCGGAACTGGAAGCCCTCGGCTATAAAATCGCCGTCTTTCCCTTAGCGGGATTATTTTCTGCCACCAAAGCGATCGCTGATTGTTACAAATATCTGAAAGAACATGGCACCACCGTAGGCTTTAATCAATTGCTAAATTTCCAGCAATTCGAGCAAATCATCAACATTTCCCAATACCGTCAACTCGAACAAGAATTTTCCGTCAACCCAACCAGCAACCCAACCAGCAACCCAGCCCCGAAGCCCAACCCCGAAGCCTCGGATCGTTAGAAAGCAATTAGAAAGCAAAGCGGATCGGCAACCGGGCAGCGGCGATTTCTACATCACCTGTCTCCAGCCCCTGAAAAACCCGGTTTCTGAATCCATCACCCACTATCCACTAAATCAATTTGCAGCGCTGGGCCAAAACGAGCTAACTTGATAATTTCCCCACCATTGACCAAAATTTGCTCAACTTCTCTGTCATTAATATAGGTGCCATTTTGACCGAAACTTTCTAATTGCCATGTCTGGCCAAGCCGCTGTAACTTCAGATGATGTCGAGACACCAAAGGATGATGTAACACAATATCATTATCCGCCGCCCGACCAATCCGAATCAGGTTTTTTTGATCGAAAGACCAATGAATCATTATAGTCCGTTGAATTGATTCAATTTCCTTCAAAGTGACAGAAATTTTTTGACCCTGATTCTGTGAATAATTATGAGAATATTTTACGCAATTGCGTCCCGATTGTTTCGCTTCATATAATCGGGCATCGGCTTCAGCCACCAGCTTTTCCGGTGAAGAACCCTGATGAGGAATCATAGTCGAAACCCCCAAACTCACCGTGACATATTCACTGACGCTGGATGCGGCATGAGGAATTTGAAGCTGTTCTACCGCTGAACGAATAGCGGCGGCAACTCTAATCGCCCCAGATCGCTCGGTTTCCGGCAGAATCACCACAAATTCCTCACCCCCATAACGAGCAACTAAATCCGTGGAACGTTTCACCCCAAACCGAATGGCTTGGGCTATTTTTTGTAAACATTCATCTCCGGCTTGATGACCATAATAATCGTTATACCCCTTAAAAAAATCCACATCGCAGAAAATTATTGATAAGGTGCGATGATGGCGCATCAAGCGATGCCACTCGTGTTCCAAAGTGCGATCGAACCAGTAACGATTTGCCACTTGAGTCAACCCATCGATTGTGGCACAATGATGCAATTTACGAGTAATTTCTATTAAATAATTTTCTCGGTTTTTCTGCTGACAAATTTTTGACTCTAATTGTTCTAGCTTTTGCTCTAAGCTTTGCAATATTTTCTGGTTGGGCGATTCCATAGACCGCCCCGATGCTCCGGTGTAACGTTTAATTTGTGTTTTTATGTCGTCAACCAATTGAATTAAGTCTTGCCATTGGTGAGAATTTTGGTTATATTGGACTAAGGAATCGCGGCTTTTCACCGGGGATTTTTTTTGAGGTAAATGGATTAAATTAGACATATTAAAGCATTGAACTCTTTAAATATAATTTAACTCATTTCTTGGATTTTTGGTGCGATCGGGATAACTCTAAGGCTTGTTTTTCCTCACGGAATCAGATGCGATCGCCCACCAAAAATCAAGACGATCGACACTAGACCTCTGTGATACTGGACACAGGAATATTTTCTAACCTGGTCATCTCCGAAAATTCACGGATATTAACTTTTTTAACCCGAAAATATCCCAAACAAATTCCGTATTTACTCGGAGGTGCTGAATACCGGAAATTGGTGAAATTAATTGAACTTAACGGTTTCGGTCTACATAAATGCACCGTTACGCGATTAAAATGTGAGAAATTTTTAAGGGATTCACTTACTTGCCATTGCCACTAAAACTCTTAACCCCATTACGGTCAAGCTGATTCGGGCGATCGCCTGATTAGGTCGCCTCGGATCTAAACAAAATTTGGGAATTTATTTCATATATTATTACGCCGGATTGATTCTTTGGAATTCCTCGTATTTATGCGGATTAATTTACAAAAATTTACAAAAACAGCGATCGGCTAAAATTAAATCGATTTTGTCTTCAGTAAAAATAATGATTTCTCCTGAATATGTTATAATTTTCTTTAAACTATTTAAGTAATTTACCGGATATACTCAGATGTTGGTGAATTTTCACTGGCTCAGGTCAAATCCACCTTGTTTGATCCAGCAATTAATAAGTATAATTAAATACTTAGCACAAAAACATAATATTATTTTATCATAAGCCTTGTGGCGGCGTCAAACAAAAACGCGAAAAACTACTTATCTACTTATGTGCTACTTATGTGCGCGTTGAGTCCGCAGGGAACTAAAAACCAGCGTAAGTCTTACTCTGTGGCCGAATCAGCCCAAAATCGCCCTAGGAACCTGACGGAAAATCAGCAGTCAAATCGGTGAAGCGCGATCGCGCTCCTGGGCTTTCCCATTACAATCTTGGCGATTCTCCCATAAAATTTCAGCGCGAATAGCCCGTAAACTTACCGCCATCTTCAGCCATTCCCGGTCAGATCCGATTAGATATGCCAAGCAATCCGATCGAGCAATCTCATAAAATATCCGGGCCAACGAGGGGGTTAACGATTGACACTCAAGCATGACCAACAAGATTTCCTCTTAAAAACCTTGAAAACTACTCCCCGTTATATCCGAAGCCGCCTGGGTATTCTTTCTATTACTTTCTTGGCTTTTCTCTGCTGGACTATCCCCGTTACCCTCGGCCAATCTATTCCCGATCGCCGTTATAACCCATCCGACTTCACACAATTGCAACAAACCAAAAATTGTGCCGGCTGTAATCTCATTGGTGCGGATCTCAGTGGCTTTGATCTCCGGGGAGCCAATCTCCGCTCCAGCAATTTAACCGGCGCCACCCTCAGAGGCAGTGACTTAAGAGCAGCGGATCTCACTGGTGCCAACCTGAGCAATACCAACTTAGAAAACGTCAACTTTAGAGGGGCAGAACTTACCGGCACCAACCTAGTCAATGCCAACCTGCGTCGGGCGCAACTCGTAGGAGCCAACTTATTCTTAATTAACCTTGCGGGTAGCAACCTGGAAGAAGCTAACCTCAGTGGCACGAATTTGAGTGAAGTTTTTCTCGAACAAGCCAACCTCCGTGGAGCCAATCTCAATGGAGCTAATCTGAGTAATACGCAAATGACTGGGGTTAATTTGGCCGCCGCACAACTCAGAGGGGCCGACCTCAGCAGTGCCAATTTAGCCCAAGCTAACCTAAGTCGGGCTAGTCTAGACGGGGCGCAAATGCCCGGTGTCACCCTGAGAAATGCTCAATTGATGAGTACCAGTTTTCGCGGCACTAACCTAGAAAAAGCTGACTTGGAAAATGCCGACCTGAGAGAAGCTAACCTCATCGGCGCTAATTTACAAAGAGTACAACTTTCAAATGCTATTTTGGTTTCGGTTCAAGTTCAGGGGGCTGATTTCACTGAAGCCAACTTATTGAGGGCAGATACGACCAATACCAATCTCAAAGACGCTAATTTGTGTAATACGATTATGCCTGATGGGAAAAAGGGTCGCTGTCGTGAATAGCCTGTACAAAAATTTAAAAATTTAAAAATTTAAAAATTTACGCCTCTTCAGCGGTTTGTCCGTCAGGGTAAAGAGTTTACACGCAGTAAAAAAGTTATAAGCTAGAGATTAGGAATTCAGCCCAAGTCTTTTGTGAGAATTTTTATGCATATTCATAGCCTTGAAGAATGGCAACACGCCCATGATTTTTCTGTTGAGCGACATGAAGCAGAGAAAAAAACCAAAATAGTCCTGTTACTGACAGCCGTAACAATGGTGGCTGAGATTGTCGCTGGTACAACCTTTGGTTCCCTGGCTTTGCTGGCTGATGGTTGGCACATGGCTACCCATGTCGGAGCCTTTGGAATTGCCGTGTTTGCCTATCAATATGCCCGGAGAAATGCACAAAATCCTAAATACACCTTTGGCACCGGCAAAGTGACTGTACTGGGTGGTTTTACCAGTGCAATTGTGCTGGCAGTGATTGCGCTGGCGATCGCCGTCGAGTCATTTACTCGTCTTTTTCAACCGACATCAATTCAGTTCAATGAAGCAATCTATGTCGCAGTGATTGGATTAGCGATCAATCTTGTCAGTGCTTTCCTATTACAAGATCATCACGATCGCCACGATCATTCCCACGATCGCCACGACCATGACCACGACCACGACCACGACCACGACCACCACGATCATAATCTTCGTGCTGCTTATATTCACGTTTTAGCGGATACATTAACTTCTGTTTTTGCCATTATTGCCTTATTCGCGGGCAAGTTTTTAGGTTGGGTTTGGCTAGATGCGGTCATGGGTTTGATTGGTGCATTAGTGATTGCCAAATGGTCTTATGGATTAGTGACTGAAACCGGGGAAATATTGCTGGACGGATCGATTGATAAACAAATCAATTTGGCAATTTTAAATGCAATTGAGCAAGACTCGGATAATCGCGTCACCGATCTGCACGTTTGGAAACTGAGCGAAAATCATCTAGCGGCCACCATTTCTCTGGTGACACATTATCCTCAGCCACCAGAATATTATAAGAATTTACTTAGTCATATCCCCTCTCTTTCTCATGTTCTAGTTGAAGTTAATCATTGTCATGGGGAACCGTGTATCAACTTGCAGAAACAGACGATTTAAGTGGGGCGCTGAGGGGCAGAGGAGCAGAGGAGAACAATTAACAATTAACAATTGATAATTGACAATTAAATAGATCAATTATCAATTATCAATTATCAATTATCAATTATCAATTATCAATTATCAATTATCAATTACACCCCAACCAACAACCAACAACCAACAACTAACAACCAACAACCAACAACCAACAACCAACAACCAACAACAAAAAGAAGTTATGTTTCAAGCCACTCGCCGCCGGTTAGCGCTTTGGTACACCACCGTCACCGCGATTTTGCTGCTGGTATTTGCCACAGGTTTTTATTTTTATGTGCGGAATACTTTAATCGATCGCATCGACGATACCCTCAAGCACGTCGTGGAAGTGGTGGAGCGATCGCTGGTGATTGCACCGACTTCTCAGGGTGGATTGCGCGTTAATGTGGAAGCCAGTTTTCGGAATAACCCGGACGCAGTGGAAGACGATCATATTGATTTAGAGTGGTTTAGTCCCACGGGAGAGTTACTCTGGTCAACGTTTTCCGAGTCCTTAAATCTGCCCTTGCATCCCAACCGGACACGCCAGTTGCTCTACTTGGGGAAACCCCAAGACCGCACTGGCTTGGGAGAAACCGTGCATTTGGTGGGCAACAGTCACGAGTTATTGTTAAGACAAATTACCGAAAGAGTGGAATATGGGCGACAGGTTTTAGGCTATTTGCGCGTGAGTCATCCGTGGTTTGAATTTACTAAACCCATTCGACAACTGATTGTGGATTTAAGTGTGGGGACGGTAGTGATGGCGATCGGTGTGGGGGTGATTGGTTGGTTACTCTCCGGGTTGGCGATCGCCCCGGTGCGCGAATCTTACCAGCGGCTAAAGCAATTTACGGCAGATGCGTCACACGAACTGCGGAGTCCGATCGCCATGATTCAAACCAACGTGCAAGTTGCCCTAGCGGATCCGGATCTGGACTCTGCCACCCAGCGGCTACAGTTACAAGTGGTCGAAAGATTGACCAGAAGGTTGGGGCGGTTGGTGGATGATTTGCTATTTCTGGCAAGACAAGATAGTGGCATCGTTCAACCCAATTGGGAAGAAGTACATCTCGATGAGTTGCTGATTCAAGTGATGGAAGAACATGCCAGCATCGCTACGGAAAAAGGCGTTACCTTGTTTTTGGATATTGCCACACCGGAGGAATTATCCCCAGAGTTAGAAGGGGAATTTGTCCCGACGGGCGATCGGGGTAATATCTTCACCCTGCGGGGAGACAGCCAACAATTAGCCAGACTTTTTACCAATTTATTCACCAATGCCCTGCAATATACCGCCACCGGGGGAGATATTGAGGTGAAATTGCAGTGTAACCCGGTAAATTTGCGCCAGGGACAGTCTCAACTTTTACAGATAAAAGTGAGGGATACCGGCATTGGTATCCCTGCTGAATCGTTACCACATATTTTCGATCGGTTTTATCGCGTCGATCCCGCAAGACGTCATCCTAATCAAAGTTCTTCGCAGTTTTCGACTACTGGATCGGGATTAGGTTTGGCGATCGCCCGCGCTATTGTGGAAAATCACCAAGGACAAATTCAGATATCCAGCGAGGTTGATGTCGGAACTACGGTGACTGTCAGCCTACCGACAACACTTCCCGGTTAATCCCACTACAAGCGGCACAAGCACATCCAGGTAAATCTTTGAATCCATCATTGACGCTTCTGGTCAGCAGAATTTGAGATCCAGAAACTCCGCCAGAAACTCCGTGATTCGTCCAAACAGCGGCCAAATCACCGCGCACTTGGGACAGGGGCGTTTGAGAATGTACCACCGAGGCGATCGCGGTTGGGTTATCGGCCATCTGTGGAGTGCGATCGGCTGCGGCTATCGTTGGTTCTGCCAGTCCCAACCAAGAGGCGATCGTCAAAGTGAGCAATAAATACAGTCCTGGAGATAATTTTGACAATTTCATCGTGACAAATTCCCTCGAAAAATTAATAAAAATTTATAAATCATGGTCGTGAATCTATGATAACTTGTTCCCACCGAGACTGTCATCCCCACCGATATCTGTAAGAATTTAGCGAGGGAGATTCCGGCGATCGGGTTGCTAGGAAAATATAGCTATTTTTTATAAAAAAATATGCTATTTATCTTTATTCCAGCTATTATTTTTGTTTATCGATCGAGCGATTCATTTTCAGGTTCTAAAGACATATCAGAATTTTTTTTCGCTCTTCTGTTTCGGCTTCTAGTTCCGTTTACTCTCACTTCGTTGGCCAACCAACTGGCAAAAAACTTTTCAAATTTAAATGCCTCTTGCTCGAAAATATTTTTTTCATATTTTCGATCGGCTTTTTTGTATTGAAAAAAATAATGATAACCAAACTTACTCAGACTGCCTAACTCTTCATACTGCTTACAGTGATATAGTTCGTGGGCTAACAAAACGATTTGCTGCAAATCGCCTGGGCGATAAATATCCCGAATATAAACCCGATGACCATAAACTTGAGCATTGGATCTGCCCACATTAATTTTAAAACTAGCCGCGACCCAATCTTCCATCAGCACCGCACTGTAGACCACCATCACCCGATCCACTAAATCACCAAAATGGGGTCGTAAGTATTCCTTTTGGATTTCATCTAAGCTTTGAGGTTTGGCATTATTATCGATCATCAACCGATCGCCTGCATGATAAGCGATCGCCCCAACATTCCCCCAAGCTTTTTCTGTCATTTTTTCTGAGAATTTTGCTAGAGATTTCTTAGCAGAACTTAGGACTGTTTGTTCAGTTGATGCAACCATAAGATTAAAATCGCTATAAACTCCTAAAAAAATAGTAAAACTAAGAAATGCTCCCCAAAATTTAGCTGAATGGGATATTTCCATAACCGATTGACCAACGCTGCAATATCGATATTCTTCCTGGTAAAAAAAATATCCGGATATTTTAGGGATTCGAGATAAATTTAATATTTTATGCTCCTGTACTCTCCGAAAAACCAGCAAAACTACCCGATAATTTATGTTAAATTTAGAGTCGTTTCTCTGGAAAAAGCTTAGATACAGAAGTTTCCCAAGGTTATGGAGTACAGTCTAAATCTCGAAACGCCCGCCATCCAAGATTTTCCCAGATCCGAAGTTCCCTGTTTCCCAGCGCGAAGCGCTTTATTTATTTTTTAATAATTCACGATTTCACCAAAAAGAAAATTAACCAGGGTGACCATAATTTTCAGTATAAAATCGGAAAATTTTAGCCGCCTCGCCGTCTTCTGGCTTCATCGCTATTACTGATATCCCGACGAACTTTATCGAGACTCCAGTCTTCTGAAAGCTTTCTTTGATAAGTTCTTAAGCCACTGCGATCGGCATTGCGTCCCAAAATTTCTCGATAAAGTCGATTAATGGCCTGTTCCGCTTCACCACTTTCGGCAATATCCTCCCGAATATCTTCGATATTCCAATCATCGGCTAACCGATCTTGGTAAGTTCTCATCCCCCCGCGATCGGGATTTCGTTCCAGAACTTCTTGATAAACTTCTTGAATTGCATCTTCCCCAGCATCACTATAAGCAATCTCTTCGCGCACATCATTCCCATCACAGCGATCGCGCTCAATGCAACTCACATAGTCCCGCAGATCGCGGCGAGAAATTCTGGCATTATTACCTAGCATTTCCCGATACAGTCTCCGCACTTGTTCTTCGATTTGTTGGCGTTCTCTTGACTGTGCTTGGAGGACTTGTTCATCATTATATTCATAATCACGGTAGCGATCGTCCCGCCGCTGACTAATGCGTCGGTCATCTCTAGAAGATGAACCAATGGGACGACGATTATATGGGTCTTCAGCGCGACCTCGATCGCGATTATCTACTGGATTAGTATGGGCAATGTGAGCGCGAATATCATCCCAAGTGCAAACATTTTGCTCGATACAATTAACATAAGCTTCCAAGTGGCGACTCGATAGACTCGCATTCGTTCCCACCATTTGGCGATGGAGTACAATTACTTGTTCTGCGATCCGTTCGCGATCGCGAGATTGTGCTTGTGCTTGTGCTTGTGCTTGTGCTTGTGCTGATAAAATCGTCCGATCTGTTTGGGATAAATTCGCCAACTGCTGACGACGATCTAAGCTAGTTTGGTGCATCTCAGGGGCAATTTCCTCGGACTGGTTGACATAGCCAGTGGCAGCTTGAGCCTTTGGATTCCATAGCAATGCGGCACCAGAGGCGATCGCAATTGTATAACTTAGACTTAAAATTTTTACTAACTTTTGATATTTCATATTGTCTCCTCTTTCCCTAATTTAAAAAAGAATAATTTGGTTTAGTCGGAATCAGTTAACTTAGTAATCATAAGACATATATTTTCCTAAAGTAACCCGATTATATCACAAACTTCGACATTGGAACTGCTAGATTATTTTTTGATGGAAGAGAAAGCCGTAATTCCCACCTGTGAAAATAATCATAATGGGATAAAATCCGCGAAAAATTATTGCATCATGGCCTATGTGACCAGATTGGTTCGTGAGTTGTTCCACAGATAAAATTGGCTGAAAGTATTACTATTAGATCCGCGATCGCGATCGAACTTCACTGGTTCTCTGTTCAATGTACTCCGCTTCCTTGACTCAATTGCCAGCCAATAGGCAAGTTTGGCGACTGGCTGTGGATCGTCGGTGTCCCTGGGGTCAGAAAATTAGCATTCTGACCCCAGGGGCAATCCTTGGGCAGGACTGGGGCATAGTTATCGCCGGAGGAAGGGAAGTCTCAGCATCTTTTCAGCATATTGTCACGATTTAGCCAAAATTCCTCTAGAACAATATTAGAGGAAAGTATTGTGTTTCCCCATCTCGAAAGCTTCTCTAGGAAACCCCACCCACCCGAACCCCGACCCCCTAACTACTAAATTTGTATTTTTGAACACTCCAAAATTTGCTACTCTAACTTAAATAGTCTTGGAAATCAGTAAAAGAAGTGGATATTTTAATCGGGCGGGGTAAAACGGCTCGCCGCGCTTACGGAATTGATGAAATTGCCCTCGTTCCTGGAACCAGAACCATCGATCCAAGTTTACCAGATACTTCTTGGGCGATCGGTGGCATTGAGCGAGAAATTCCCATCATCGCTAGTGCAATGGATGGTGTGGTTGATGTAAAGATGGCAGTCTTGCTGTCTAAACTCGGAGCCCTTGGGGTTCTGAACCTGGAAGGGATTCAAACTCGTTATGACGATCCAGAACCGATCCTAGATCGGATTGCCTCCGTGGGCAAAGATGAGTTTGTCTCCCTCATGCAGCAACTCTATGCAGAGCCAATTAAGCCAGAGTTAATTGAAAAGCGGATTTCCCAAATCAAAAGCCAAGGGGGAATTGCCGCAGTTAGCGCCACTCCCGCCGGGGCATCTCAATTTGGCTCTGTAGTCGCCAAAGCCGGTGCCGATTTATTTTTTATTCAAGCAACGGTGGTTTCTACGGATCACTTGTCTCCGGAGTCAGTCACCCCATTAAATATAGAAAAATTCTGTGCCGAAATGCCGGTGCCAGTGATTTTAGGCAATTGTGTCACTTATGAAGTCACGCTTAAATTAATGAAAGCTGGGGCGGCAGCGGTTTTAGTGGGAATTGGCCCTGGTGCCGCTTGTACCTCTCGTGGGGTCTTAGGTATCGGCGTACCCCAAGCCACTGCGGTGGCTGACTGTGCCGCAGCCCGAGAAGAATTTTACCGGGAAACAGGTAAATATGTGCCGGTCATTGCCGATGGTGGCTTGATTACCGGCGGTGACATCTGTAAATGTATTGCTTGTGGCGCCGATGGTGTGATGATTGGTTCTCCTTTTGCCAGAGCACAAGAAGCTCCCGGACGCGGTTATCACTGGGGGATGGCCACTCCCAGCCCCGTATTACCTCGCGGGACTCGCATTCGCGTCGGCAGCACCGGCACCTTGGAGCAAATTTTACGTGGGCCGGCACAACTTGATGATGGCACTCATAATCTTCTGGGGGCGTTAAAGACCAGTATGGGAACTTTAGGCGCTAAGAACCTGAAGGAAATGCAAGAAGTGGAAGTAACGATCGCACCTTCGTTGCTGACGGAAGGCAAGGTGTATCAAAAAGCCCAACAACTGGGAATGGGTAAGTAGTTTGGCTGGTGATACTCCGTAAAAAAGCTTGGTTTTATGTCAAATCTTAAAAGTTTAACTGATTTATTACCCATTAAACCGATCTATTGGTTACAATAGAGGTTAGCGGAGACGCATGTTTCCGTTCACTCCTCACACCACACTCCGCCCGGACCTTGTTCGGGCGGTTTCTTTTTCGCACGATCTGTCCTCCTATATATACTCTGGATCGGCGGCAGTTTCAGGATCTCGTCCCGCTTTTCCCGGTTTACCGGGAAAAGCGCTGTCACCGGGCAGTGCAAGAATTAAGGATCATTTAATATCTTTTGTCTGAACCCCGGTGGTCTGATGTTAGACAACGCTTCTGATTCGCTGTAATGTATTGAAAGGCTTGAATGATTTAAGACCCAAGACTGCTTAAAGAAGAATGAGCCAATTTTTCCGGTTTAATATTTAATTGCCCCATCCACTTGTCGGTTCGTGAGATGAGCTTGAGTGGGTGGTAGAATTACCTGTAGTCCCTGGCAAGCTCACGGCCTAAACTTAGGTTGACTTGCAGTTTAGCGGAAAGAGTGCTGTAATCAAAAAAATAGCACGGTTTTTCATCTGAGTAACCGCTTTCCGCTGCCAAAGGAAGTAATTCCGGTTTGACTGGTTCTCTCATTTAGTCAAGTCAATCGTTTGGCGAGGGCAAAAGCCCGTAGATCGGAAGGGTCAATAAAGTGCTGGTGTATATCGGCTTTTTTGCGGTCCAGAAGGCAAAACGCGGCAGTCCGGGATACATTAATCTCAGAAAAACTATTGAGAAAAGGATTCGCAACAATGTCAGCAGCAGCCCCAGTTACAGATGCTAGTTTTAAGCAAGAAGTTCTTGACAGTGATGTTCCCGTACTTGTTGATTTTTGGGCACCGTGGTGCGGTCCATGCCGAATGGTGGCGCCTGTGGTCGATGAAATCGCTACACAGTACGAGGGTCAGATCAAAGTGGTCAAGTTGAACACTGATGAAAATCCCAGTGTGGCGAGTCAATATGGCATCCGCAGTATTCCTACCCTGATGATCTTCAAAGGAGGGCAACGGGTAGATATGGTGGTGGGAGCAGTGCCAAAAACTACCTTGGCAACTACTTTAGAAAAATATCTCTAGTTATTGTCTGCTCCAACCAAAACAAGCTGAACGCTTACGGACACCCCCCAAATTTTTTTGACATTTTGATTTGTCGGGCTTGGTTAAATAGGGGTTGAAGTAACAAAACCCCTATTTACCAAACCTTGATTTCAAGCTATTTGGGACTCATATAGCGATTGTCATAGTTATGAAGTACAAAAAAATTTGTCATTCCCGCTTCGGGCGGGAATCCAGAAAACCTCTGTACTTCCCGAACGACAATAACCTCTATAAGTGTCAGATTGATGCTTATGGATGCGTAAGCAATAACCCGTCCTGGCAGACGCTGGCGCGGGGTTTCTTTTTTTTGAAAAAACTTCGCGGCTTAACACAGGGAATGTTAATGTTCCCTTTAGAATTGCCGACTAAACTTGAGGTCTGTCCTTCAGCCAACCCCCTTATGGCTTCTTTTAATTCTTCTTCCTCTTTTTCCCTTGATGCACAGGTTCATCAGTTAATCGAGCAACTGCCTGATTTGCCTTATCAGAAATGGATTTCCCGATCGCTGGCGACGATTTTGGCTCTTGCCGGTGAAGGTGACAAGATTGACCGTTTGGACTGGAAGATTCTCAGTGCTTCTTTGCAAGATATGGAGCAGGGCTTTGAGGTGTTTCACCCTTATCGTCTGATGCGAAAAGTGACCATTTTTGGTTCAGCCCGATTAGCCGCAGATACTCCAGAATATCGCATGGCCGTTGAGTTTGCCCGTAAAGTCACGGAGTTGGGTTTTATGGTGATGACCGGCGCCGGTGGCGGGATTATGCAAGCGGGAAATGAAGGGGCCGGCACTCACTGTTCTTTTGGTCTGAATATTCAGTTGCCCCACGAACAAGGGGCTAATCCGTTTATTGCCGAAAATGAGAAGCTGATTAATTTTAAGTATTTTTTCACCCGTAAGTTATTTTTTCTCAAGGAAAGTGATGCGATCGCGCTGTTTCCCGGTGGCTTTGGCACCCTGGATGAGGCGTTTGAAACTCTGACTCTGACCCAAAATGGTCGCTTTGGTCCCGCCCCTCTGGTGCTGATCGATCCACCGGGAGGTCACTACTGGCAAGACTGGCAGGCTTATATTACTAAGAATTTGGCCCACAGGGGTTTGATTAGCCCTAACGATTCTAGTCTCTATACGATTACCGATAATGTGGATACAGCTTGCAAGGCGATCGCTGACTTTTATCAGGTTTATCATTCCAGCCGTTATGTAGACGATCTGTTTGTATTACGGCTTCAATGCGAACTGTCCGATGCTACGGTGGCAGAACTTAATGAGGATTTTAGCGATATTTTGCTTGACGGACAAATTACCAAAAGTGCCGCATTGCCCGCCGAACAAGGCGATGAGACGGAAAAGCTGCCCCGGTTGGTGTTCCATTTTAACCGGCGGGATTTTGGTCGCTTGTATCAGCTAATTCACCGGATTAATCAATTTGGCGCGTGAAGCGAAGCTATCGCGAAGGGCAGGGGAGCGGGGGAAGCCGCCGTCGTGTAGGGTGTAGGGTGTAGGGTGTAGGGTGTAGGGTGTAGGGGAAGAGTGAATAGTGAAGAGTGAATAGTGAATAGTGAATAGTGATACTTTTTTTGTCCGGGCGTCCTTGCGACTTTTCACTTTCCCCAACAACCAACAACCAACAACCAACAACCAAGAACTAAGAACTAAGAACAAGCGATCGGATTTGTATCGGGTTCTAATTAATGCGAGAATAAAATCAGTAATAGTTTACAAAAGTTAACAGCTTATGGCGACAATTCAATTTTCCAGAGGAATTGACGAAGACGTGGTGCCAGATGTGCGTTTGACCCGCTCTCGCAGTGGCAACAATAGCACCGCTACCTTTTTTTTCGAGCGCCCCAAGGCTTTGGATAAAGATAATCTAAATGAAATTACCGGGATGTATCTGGTGGATGAAGAAGGGGAAATTGCTTGCCGAGATGTGAAGGCGAAATTCGTCAATGGTGAACCCGTTGGTATTGAAGCCCTTCATGTTATGAAGTCGGCAGCAGAGTGGGATCGGTTTATGCGGTTTATGGACCGCTACGCCGAGAATCATGGGTTGGGCTTGAATAAGTCGTAGTTTTTTGGTAAAATTACCTATCCTTCGTCGCAAGCACCACCGTGTCCCGCCTTCGGCGGGCAAAACAAACTAACATCAATGTCACAAGTTCCTCATCCCGACTCAGACCCGATCGCTGTGAAATGTGCGGTGATTACCGTTAGTGATACGCGCACCCCACAGACCGATCGCAGTGGTCAGTTAATTCAGCAGTTGCTCGGCGAAGCCGGTCATCGGGTTAACGCTTACCAAATTCTGCCAGATGAACCGGATCGGATTCAAGGTTTGCTTAAACAGTTGTGCCAGGGTTCGGATTTAGATGCATTGATTTTTAATGGTGGCACCGGAATTGCTCCGAGGGATACAACTTATGATGCGATCGCCTCTCTGCTAGAAAAAACCCTCCCTGGTTTTGGGGAGGTGTTTCGCTGGTTAAGTTATCAAGAAATTGGCTCACGGGCGATCGCTTCACGGGCGATCGCTGGAGTCTATCAATCTAAATTAATTTTTTCTATTCCCGGTTCTTCTGGGGCGGTGAAACTGGCGATGGAATCCCTGATTTTACCAGAATTGATTCACTTGGTGACGCAAATCAAGTGAGCCAAGTAAATAGACTTGTGGGAAAATTCTCGCTCCCGTCCCCCTGAAAAAGGGGGCTTTTTATAGTTATTTAAAGTAAGCTTGACACAATTATGTAGGGGCGCAAGCATTGCGCCCAAAGAAGCAAATCAACAAATATTGTAGGGGCGCAATGCTTGCGCCCCTGATATTTTTTCTCAAACACAATTGAAATAACTATAATCGCCACAACCGCAATTATTAGAGAAATTATTAGAGAAATTATTAGAGAAATTATTAGAGAAATTCTCCTTTGGCTACCAGTTGCACCGCACCGCCCACAAATACAGCAATTTCCCCGTTTGCTTGCGGGTATGCTTGCAAAAATAACAGAGACGGGCGATCGATTTCATATCCCTGTTCTACTCGGATATCGATGCGATCGCCCCCAAAATAACGATGTTTTACCAAATACCCCGCCAAACAGCCATTCGCGCTACCCGTGGCTGGATCTTCCGGTACTCCCAAATAATCCCCAAACATCCGTCCACTTAAATGATTTTGCGGATGATTGGTTTCCGGGCAAAAGATGAAAAGGCATTTCGCTTCTGTCTTTTCTATTAATTTAAAATACTTATCTCTATTGACTTTTGCGCGTTTTAATGCTTGGTGATTTTTCAACGGCACAATGATAAATGGAATTCCCGTAGATACTTCTTGGCAAGGAAAGCGAACGTCAATTTCAGAACCCTCTAAATTCAAGACTTCCGCCAAAACCCCAGGGGCGATCGCTTGACCAAATTTCGGCGGCTTTTGCTGCATTTGTAACAATTTAACCCGGTCATCTTGATAGGCAAATGTCACAGGAATTTGACCAACTGGCAGATTTAAATTCACCTGAGCCACCGGATGCTTAATTAATTCCCGTTGAATGATATAAGCCGTTCCCAAAGTCGGATGTCCGGCAAAGGGGACTTCTTGGGCTGGGGTAAAAATGCGAACATTATATCCCCCAGCGATCGCCTCGTGATGGGTGATAAACGCGGTTTCTGAATAATTAATCTCCTTGGTTATTCGTTGCATTGTTTCCGGAGAAAGTTGACCAGCGCGGGGGAATACAGCCAGTTGATTGCCGCTATATTTAGTCTCCGCAAATACATCAACGATAAAAAATTCTAATGAATTCATAGAGCCTCAAAAAATCTGCTGAGTATAATTAAGTTTGTGATTGGGATCAATGGTTTGACTCATTTTTTAGTCGCTTCCACTCCGATCCCCACACATTTGATTATTTTGGCATCAGCGTGTAATCTATTACGAATTTCTTAATCTGTTTTCTTAGTCTGCCTATTGGCAGACAGTCATCGTTCATTCTTTCATTATGGAATATCTAGGAATTGTTTGGCTCACCTCTTGGTTACTTGATGTTTTCTCATCGAGTAACCCGGTATTAATGGCGGCTGAATCGGGGCATAACGCTTATGCGGCTAATGTTTTATTAGTTGCATATAATTCGGCCCAGAATTCGGCGCAGAATTCGGCTCAGAAAGGGGGAAACTCCCAAAAGCAACGCCGAAAATCATCCGGTCAAATGTCCGGTGATTTGCAGTTGCATGAGGGTTTGATTAAACCATTGTGGCAGTCTTTCCGCTCAAAAAAATCAAGCAAAGGCCAAGGTTGTCAACGACCTGACCAGGTTAAAACCAAAACCCAATTCTCATCATTTTTGCCTGCCTGGTTGACCGCTGACACTGGCGTCAATGCAGGACAACTGATGTCTTACCCCGTGGACTCGGACAATCTGACTCAAACTATGTCTCAGTGGATGGACAAGATTTTGCCCTTGCCAGAGACTAAGACATCAAAATCCCGTTCGCCCCAAGTCCAGGTGGCGCGATTCCATTCCACTCACTCCAACTATGAATTCATAGATTTTGGGGTTTCTGGGGATTCTGGATATGAAATTCGGGTTGAGGGTTGTTTAATTGGTCAACTACCTGACGCCCTTTCTGCCCATGTAGTCGGCTTACAACTTCAACAATTGCTGCAAGACCCCAATTTTGATCCACGGCAAATCCAACCCACAATGGTCGATCGTCGGCCAGCGGTTCAAGCAGGTTCACAGGTGCTATTGGTCATCACGGACACTTTGGCGGCACAATTAAACGATCGCCCGAAACTGTTGGCTTTGAATTGGGCGAATAATCTCCGTCAAGCTCTCTCAACGGATCCGGTCACTTTGGCCGATTCCCAATCCCATATGTACGGGTTGCAGGAAAGTAAAGAAATTCTCACGGGTTTGGCATCCTGGTATGGGCCTTATTTCCACGGTCGTTTGACCGCAAATGGAGAAACTTACAACCAATATGATTTAACGGCGGCTCATCCTTCGTTGCCGTTTGATACCTATTTAAAGGTGACAAACTTGGATAATGGTAAGTCAGTGATTGTGCGGATTAACGATCGCGGCCCCTACATTCCCCCCCGCACTTTGGATTTGTCCCTGGGTGCTGCCCAGCAGTTGGGTAGCGAACATACTGGGGTAATTTCTTATAAAGCAGTGATAATGAAACCAGCCACTACTCAGCGGCAGCAAAAACCCCGTCAGCAAGTGACGCGACTTTAATAAGGTGTAGGGCCGCCATCGGTGTAATTGTTAATTGATAATTGATAATTGATAATTGATAATTGATAATTGATAATTGATACAGCTTGTTCACCAATCGCTTAACACATTGCCCTCACCCTAAATCGACGGCGGCCCAACCCTTCGGCAAGGCTCAGGGGGAGAGGGACTTTAAGAGGGGATCGGATTATTTCTGAACAAGCTGTAATTGTTAATTATCTTTAATTATCAATTATCAATTGTTAATTGTTAATTGTTTCCCCTACACCCTACGGATAACTACAAATAACTGGTTAAGTTAACTAACTAAACAGCGAATCGCTTCAAGTAACCCTCTGGCTTTGTTGAGGGTTTCTTCGTATTCTTTCTCTGGGTCAGAGTCCGCAACTAAACCAGCACCCGCTTGCACTGATACGGTGAGTTTGCCTTGGTCATTTGCCCGGACGACCATCGTTCTAATGGCGATCGCGGTATTCAGTTGACCTTCAAAGTCGTAATAGCCATAGACCCCAGAGTAAGGGCCGCGACGACAAGGTTCTAATTCGTTGACAATTTCCATTGCCCGAATTTTGGGGGCACCGCTGACGGTTCCCGCCGGAAAACAGGCTTTGAGTAAATCCCACGCGGTTTTACTCTCTTCCATTTGTCCGACTACGTTACTCACAATATGCATCACATGAGAGTAACGCTCAATCACCATTAATTCATCGACTTTTACCGACCCTTTGACACAGACTCGTCCCAGGTCGTTGCGCCCTAAGTCCACTAACATGACGTGCTCGGCAATTTCTTTGGGGTCTTGGAGTAGGTCTGCCGCTAATGCCGCGTCCTGTTGGGGCGTTTCCCCCCGTGGTCGGGTGCCCGCGATCGGGCGCAGGGAAGCCATTTTCCCCCCGCCCGGTGCATTTTCGGCTTTGACCATCACTTCCGGGGATGAACCAATAATTTGCCAATCTTTGAAGTGAAAATATCCCATGTATGGGGAAGGATTAATTAACCGCAAAGAACGATAGAGGGCAAACGGATCGCCGCTGAATTCTGTGGATAGCCGCTGGGAAATTACTACTTGAAAAATATCCCCCGCTCTGATATAATCTTTCGCTTTGAGAACATTTTGACAAAATTGCTCTTTGGAGATATTGCTGGTATAGGTATAATCCGCTTCCCCTCCTTTGGCGGGCTTTCCGTGACTCCTGGGGGGTTTCCACTCTAGTACGGTGTCCTCGGTGGAGAGGGGCATTTGTAGTTTGTTGACCAGGGTTTTTACGCGATCGCCCGCTTGTTGATAGGCTTCTTGGAGGGATACCGCTGGATCCCGTAAGTCCGCAAAGGCGATCGCCCAAATTTTTCGCTTCACTTGGTCAAAAATCAGCAGACTATCTACCTGCATCCACAAGCCATCCGGTAGATCGTTCTCTGCCGCTGGATAAACCGGGACTCTGGGTTCCATCCAGCGAATCAGTTCATATCCCCAAAAGCCAAATAATCCACCCACTCCAGGAGGTAACTGGGGTAATTTGACCGGGGCGATCGATTTTAGGCAATCCGTCAGTACCACAAACGGATCCCCGGAGAAGGTTTCCTCTTTACCACCGCGATAAGTTTTTGTGGTGCGATCGCCTTTCGCGGACAAAATCCACAAAGGATCGCACCCTAAAAAACTATAGCGGCCAATCTTTTCGCCGCCTTCCACGGATTCCAAGAGAAAGCTGTAGGGCTGACCGGCACAAACTTTATACCAAGCAGAAACCGGGGTATCTAAATCGGCCACCCACTCTTGATACACCGGCACAAAATTACCTTGTGTGGCTAGATGAGAAAATTCGGAAAATTCAGGAAAAATCATAATTGAACAGATAAATGTTGTTGGTTGTTGGTTGTTGGTTGTTGTTTGTTGTTGGTTGTTGGTTGTTGGTTGTTGGTTGTTGGTTGTTGGTTGTTGGTTGTTGGTTGTTGTTGGTTGTTTGTTGTTTGCTCCTCTGCTCCCCTGCTCCTCTGCTCCCCTGCTCCCCTGCCCCTCCGCCCCTCCGCACCTCTGTTGGTAGTTTTTGATAAAATTGTTTTTTTTATTAACGGTATTCATAACAATAAGGAGGGTAGCACAACTGTGCTACCCTCCCACGGTTTATGACTAATGAGTTGTCAGTAGATCCAGGCGATGTTGCATCCGCAACGCTTTGCGAACGCTCAAACAACTAGGCTCAAACAACTAAACGTCGTAAGGATTTTTGCCGCTGAACTTCAGTGTGGCAGGTTCGGGGTTGTTGCCAATCTTGCGATCGATCTTACCCACATAGGGACGACCTTCGTTCACTTTTTCGGGGAACACGCCATCCTTGGGATGGAGATACTCGGTTTCACCACTGGGATAAATCCGATAGATTTTGTAATCCTCGATTTTGGGCTTGAATTTGGTACGCAGTTGAGTACCCAGAGCCAAAGCGTGCTCTTTACGGGCGACATAAAGAAGGTTTTCGCCTTCATTCATAATTGCCGCGCCGCCGGTGGGCATTTCAAACACTTGTTCTTTTTTGCTAGTCCAAGTGATTGCATACTTTTCTTCACGGGTTGCTTTGCTCAACAAGCCGCCGGTGCTGCCACCGAACTTTGGAGGTTGTCCTGTCAGGGTTTCTGCCATAGATGATTCTCGCTTGCCAAAAATTTTTACGCAATTTTCATCGAATGTTATCACCGAGCGTCACCGAGTCTCGCTACTTGTCAAGAACTGTTACACTTCTTTAAGTAATTGGCCAAATAGACTAAGTAATATTGCTAAATTGCCCGAAAATTCGCCGCAAAAGTTAAGAATTGTTAATTATTGTTGTTGGTTGTTGGTTATTTGTTATTTGTTATTGGTTGGTGGTTGGTGGTTGATGGTTGGTGGTTGAAGAAAGTGAAAAGTTAAAAGTCAACAGTTAAAAGTTTCCTCGTTCCCAGGGTCTCCCTGGGAATGCCTTTCGCTCTTGCTCTGCCTCATGTGAGGAGTATATACGGACGCGAGGCAGAGCCTCGCTTAGTGGGGTTCCCAGGGAGACCCTGGGAACCAGAAACCAGAAAGAATAAGCAGAATAAAATATATGATTTGGTTGGTGGTTGGTGGTTGGTGGTTGGTGGTTGGTGGTTGTCGCCCCCCCTTTGAAGGGGGGGGTTGGGGGGGTTCCTCGTTTCCTCGTTCCTCGTTCCCAGGGAGACCCTGGGAATGCCTTTCGCTCTTGCTCTGCCTCGTGTGAGGAGTATATACAGACATGAGGCAGAGCCTCGCTTCGTGGGGTTCCCAGGGAGACCCTGGGAACCAGAAAATTGACAATTATCAATTATCAATTATCAATTATCAATTACACCCCTACCAAACTCCACCCAATCACTAACAACAAACAACCAAGAACAAACAACAAACAACTAACAACAAATAACTCAATTATGCCAGACATTTTATGAACCCAGAACCTAAAAAACTATCGAGTAAAATTGATGTTGGAGTGAAAAAAGCGATCGCTGAAGCAATAGAAAGGCACCGTAAACTCGGTGAATCTATTAGTATTTGGCAAGATGGCAAAGTAGTGACTCTGACAAGCGATCGCATTCCTCCTCTTCCCTAGGCAGAGAGCAGAGGAGCAGGGGGGCAGGGGGGCAGGGGTGCGGGGGGGCAGGGGAGCAGGGGGGCAGGGGGGCGGGGGAGAGAACAAACAACAAACAACAAACAACAAACAACAACCAACAAACAACCAACAACAACCAACAACAAACAACAAACAACCACCAACAAACAACAAACAACCAACAACAAACAACAAACAACAAACAACAAATTATGCCTTTATCCTCAATTCTTGATACCTGTATTCCTCGAAAAGAAATTTTATCTGGTTCTTTGAAAGAGGAAATATTTGCCGCCAAAATTCGTCCGGTGGTGGAAGGAAAAGCCCCGCAAGTTTATCAGGATTCTCATGTTTTTTTCGCGAATACTTTTCCCACTGATGGGATTAAAACCCTGATTCAAGAAGTTTTTAGCCGTCTGACTCAACAAGGGGCAGGTTCACCCGTGATTCGCTTAGAAACCAGTTTTGGCGGCGGGAAAACTCACGACCAAATTGCCCTTTGGCATATTTGTAAACAAGGGAGAAAAATTCAAGGGTTAGACCGTTTTGTGGATTTAAATTTAATCCCAGAATCGGCGGTCAAAGTAGCAGCAATTGATGGCCGAGATTTAGACCCACAAAATGGGATTTATTATCAAAAAAATGGCCTGACTACTTATACTATTTGGGGAGAAATTGCTTACCAAATTGGCGGAGTTGCCGGTTATGAATTGCTCAAAGGTTCCGATACCAGCGGGATTAGTCCGGGAACTTCTATTTTAGAACGGTTGATTGATGGGCAACCTACTGTTATTATTATAGACGAAATTGCTCGCTATTTACGAGCAGCTAAAGCTAAATTGGTTGGAAATAGCGATTTGGCAGCACAAGTGGTAGCTTTTCTGTTTTCTTTGATGGATTTAGCGGCAGCTTGTGACTGTTTGGTTTTGGTTTATTCTTTGGCTTCAAAGTCTGATACTTTTGCGGCAGAAACCGCCTATTTGAATGATGAACTGAATGAGTTGATTCAGGCTTCTTCCCGTCAGGAACGGGTGATTAGTCCATCGACGGATATCGAGATTTATAATATTGTTAAACAGCGCATTTTTGAACGGGTAAGTGATGAGGCAGCTAAGGCAGCAGCGGCAGAATATGTGGATCTTTATCGCTTGACTCGTGTTGATTTACCCGATGCTTGTAAGGATGCTTCTTATGCTGAGGCGATCGCACAATCTTATCCTTTTCACCCGGAACTGTTTAAGCTGTTAACCCAAAAAATTGCCGCGATACCGGAGTTTCAACGGACGCGAGGGGCCTTGCGTTTATTTGCTTTGGTGGTGCAGCATCTTTGGCAAGAAAATCAGAAAATTCCAGGGGCAGAAATGACCGGGTTGCTGTCAGTTTGGATACCGATGATTCATTCCCATCATATTCCCGTTGGGGTGAATAGTCAGGTGACTAATGAGTTGACTTCTCGGTTACAACGTCCGTTTATGCGAAGTCCAATTCAGGCGGATATTTATAATTTAGATGCCAGAAAAGCTTATGCCCAAATTCAAGATGAAGTATGGACTGTTGCCGGTAAACCTCCTTTTTCTACTTGGGTGGCAAGAACGATTTTTTTGCATTCTTTAACTCAAGGCATTTCTTCGGGGATTCGGGAAGCAGAATTAAGTTTGTCTTTGCTGACTCCAGATGTTAAAATGGGGGTGGTAGATGATATTCTACAAAAGTTGGTTAAGGAAGCTTGGTATTTGGATTACGATCCAATTACTTCCCTTGCCCGGTTTAAGGAAGAACCTTCTTTAAATAAGATTATTTCTGAGGAGAAAGAACAAGTTAAGCGAACTGATGCTAAGGAGGAATTAAGAAGGCGTCGGGATACTATTTTTGCGAAGCGATTTTTTGCCCTGATTTCGAGTCAGGTGGACAGTCCCTCGGACGTGGACGATCGCCCTGATGATATTGCTTTATGTGTGATGGATTTTGATGATGTCACCGTAGATAGTCCTACGGATCCTGTACCGGAGTTAGTCGATCGCATTTTTCATCAAACCGGGGATTCTGGTAAGTTTAGAATTTTCCGCAATCGCTTGTTATTTTTATTGGCAAATAAGCCAGCTTTACAACAGGCGATCGAGAATGCCAGAGAATATCAAGCGATTAGAAATATTCTGCGTAGTCCTAATCGTTTAGATGATTTGTCAGACCGGCAGCAGCAACAATTGAAAGAACGAGAAGGGCAAAAAGATTTAGATGTGCGGGTATCTTTGACTAATGCTTATCGTCATTTATTTTATCCAGCAAATGACCTGGTAAAAGCCCCGAAAGGTTTGATGCACTATACTTTGACTGCCCAAGATGCTAGTATGGTTAAAGGCAAAAACCATCAGCAGGATGTGATTCTTAAGGCGTTAAAAGATTGTGATAAAATTCGCCCAGACGATGCGAAACCTTTTGCCCCGGCTTATATTTTGCAGAAAGTTTGGCCTGCGGGGATTGATTCTTGGACGACTAAAGAACTTTGCAATGCTTTTGCTAAGGATTTATCCCTGAATATGCTGTTAGAAAAAGAAGTTTTGATGTTACGGGAGACGATCCAAAAAGGTTTGACTGAGGGACATTGGGATTTGAAGGTTTCTGATAAGCCCGAAAGTGCTCCGCACCGCGGCGAAGGCCGCGAACGCTTCTATATTCAAACTCCGGATCGGCAGTTGGTTTTGCCAAATGCTTTGGAATTTAGCGATCGCTTTGTTCTCTATCGTCGGGGAATATTGGAACCCCCTAAACCGAGAACTTTAGAATTGACTTATCAGTTAATGTCTAGTTCTTCTGGGGAAAAACCCGTTTATGTCCGGTGGAAAGCTGACGCGGCCCTAAAAGTCACCTTATTTAAAAATGAAATAGCGATTTCCACCGAGTTCAAACCCAAGGACGAGTATGAAACGGAAATTAGCAGTTGTACTCTATTTAAAATAGTGGCAGACTATGGCAACGGGGAAACCGCGACAAGGGAAGTTACGGTTGACCCGGTAAATGCAGGGCCGGGAGTGGGTTCTCTGCGGGAAAGTTCTGCTATTTATCGTCCGACTAATTCTTCGACTAATTCTGGTACATATAATATAGATGCGAATCAGCCGAATATTTGGGATAGTCAGCCCCCTACGGTGGAAGTTGATGGTAGTCTTAATTCGGTTTTCAATCAGTTGGGCGATCGCTTTCAGGACGATCGGGTTAAGGCGATCGCAGCTATAGAAATGACCGTCAGCGACTTGATGGACTATCGGAAACTGGGAACAGCGATCGCGTTACTCCAGCGTTTTAGTCCAAAAATCGATCAAGACGTGACCATTCAAACTGGGGCAGAATTTATTCGCTTGGAATATCAGGGGGATGCCCGTGGATTTCAGAGTCTTTTCTCAACTTTGAGTAATTGGTTAGTCAAGTCGGAACAAAGCGACGTATCCTTAAAAATCACCCTGGAATTCAAGCCATCCATATCACCTACAGGGCCAGAATTGGCACAAATTAAACAAACCCTTAACCGTAATCCCGTGGAACGGATTCATTTAAGGGCACAGGTATTGTATTCGTAATATTTGTAGGGTGGGCATTGCCCACCATACATATTATTTCTCGTTCCCAGGGTCTCCCTGGGAATGCCCTTCTAGAGGCTCTGCCTCGCGTGAGGAGTATATGCGGACACGAGGCAGAGCCTCGCTTAGTGGGGTTCCCAGGGTCTCCCTGGGAACCAGAAAAGAACCAACAACAACCAACAAACAACAACCAACAACCAACAACAAACAACAACCAACAAATAACCATGAACAAAGAATTTCTCGTTCCCAGGGTCTCCCTGGGAATGCCCGAATAGAGGCTCTGCCTCGTGTGAGGAGTATATACAGATATATACAGACACGAGGCAGAGCCTCGCTTAGTGGGGTTCCCAGGGAGACCCTGGGAACCAGAGAATATTATTGATGATAAAATATGCAAGAATTCCAATTAAGAGTTATTCCCCTAAAAGATAACAATTTTTCCCTGGAACTTTATCAATGTGCTTACAAACAAGCCGGACAGAAAAAACGACCAGCAGCCAAGCGGATTGGCCAATTAAAAGGAGAAAAGTTATTGTTAGCCCGCCAAAGCATTTATGCGGCTTTAAAAGCCAATAGTTACGATCCGAAAACTTTGTCGAAACGACGGCAAGCCCCCTATAGTTTATCAGAGGATTCCGGGGTGAGATTAGCGATTTTATGCCAAGCCTTGCAGCCATTGTCAAAAAGTGAGAGAATTCAGGAAATTACTACGGGAATTATGGCTATGAGTGATGAGGAAGCCCATTATTGGTTTGGCAAGATTAATCATGGTAAACGCAGTTCGGCATTAAAGGCGATTCGGGTATTATTAAGTTAGGGGAGGGTGTAATTGATAATTGACAATTGATAATTGATAATTGATAATTGATAATTGATAATTGATAATTGATAATTGATAATTAAAGAAAATTTCTCGTTCCCAGGGTCTCCCTGGGAATGCCCGAATAGAGGCTCTGCCTCGCGTGAGGAGTATATGCGGACACGAGGCAGAGCCTCGTTTAGTGGGGTTCCCAGGGAGACCCTGGGAACCAGAACAACCAACAAACAACCAACAACAAACAACAAACAACAACCAACAAATAACCATGAACAAAGAATTTCTCGTTTTTCTCGTTCCCAGGGTCTCCCTGGGAATGCCCGAATAGAGGCTCTGCCTCGCGTGGGGAGTATATGCGGACACGAGGCAGA
>JAABRM010000094.1 GCA_011390955.1 Oscillatoriales cyanobacterium
AACGTCTCTACTTCCTATTAAACTAACTTGTTAAAGCAGATTTTCGATCTAATTAATCGGGGATGATTATGCATATCATTCATTATGTTTTGCCGTTATGTGCTAGTTTTATTCTCTAGTTTTATCCTACAGCTTGTTCCAGAATTTGCCACTGCCTAGTATCGTGAATCACCTCGCAAATCAAATCAAATATTTGCCGACAATGATTATCGGCGTGCAAAGGTAAAGCATCAGTTTTTACCACCACATTCATCCGAACTTCCTCATCGTATTTGTATTTTTTCGTTAGGGTAACTTCCACGGTGACTAGCTTAGAAAATGGCACTTCTGTTGAGATTTCCCTAGCCATGATGTAATCATCACTTTCATAAAGAATCTGAAAATGACAAGAGTGCAAAATATCTGCCACCAATAGTCCAAGACGGTCTGGATCGCAAGCAACACGATAAAAGCTAGTGTACCGAGCCATAAGCAATTTTTTTTCGGCGATAGAACATCCAAGATTATAATCTTACCGAACCGTAAACGGAAGATCGGTTAATTTTGTTGATTGTTGATTGTTGATTGTTGATTGTTGGTTATTTGTTGTTTGTTATTTGTTGTTTGTTGTTTGTTGTTTGTTGTTGGTTGTTTGCCGGAGTGTGGGGTGTAATTTTTACCTCGTTCCCAGGGTCTCCCTGGGAATGCCCTTCTGGAGGCTCTGCCTCCTGTCACCACTGTTACTTGACACGAGGCAGAGCCTCGCTTAGTGGGGTTCCCAGGGAGACCCTGGGAACCAGAACCCTGGGAACCACCAACCACCAACCACCAACAATCAACAACCAACAACCAACAACCAACAATCAACCAAGATAAAAAAAAGCCCCTTTCTAGCACCTGCTAGTTAAGGGGAAATGGCTCACCGCAACGCCGTTTTACCTCAGTTTTTGACCTGACGAACGTCAGGTGGGAACGTTATGTCCTGTTTAAAGTTTCCGAGTACAAGCTCGGTCTACTGCCACTGGAATCTATTTTTGGTTCCCTTATAGAAAAAACATAGATCATAAAACAGTATTGGCAGTCACCAACGTTGCAGCTTTACCTGTTTCTATTGTACCGAATTTGGTTTTTATTGCAAGAGTCTGGGCAAAAATATTTGCTAATCCTGATGAGGATACCAAATCGATTCTATGGTTTGAGCAATTTTACTCAGGGTGGCAGATACGGGTTCATGGTCGGTTTTTTGGTCAAGGACGATATTGACATGACCGAGTTTACGACCGGGACGGGATTCGCTTTTGCCGTACCAGTGGACGCGGGCGCCGGGAATTTGCGCCAGTTGTTGCCGTTTGGCTTGATAGTCGTTATGGGAGGATTCATATCCCAAGAGGTTGACCATGAGGGCGCCTTGGCCGATTAGTTCGGTACTGCCTAGGGGCAAGTCACTGACCGCCCGGAGATGTTGTTCAAATTGGCAGGTTTTTGCCCCGTCTTGGCTGAAGTGGCCGGAGTTGTGCGTTCGTGGGGCAATTTCATTGACTAATAGGCGATCGCCTGGGGCTAAAAAGAGTTCAATGCCAAAGATGCCCACGGCTTCTAGACCATTGAGTAAGGTTTGGGCAATGTGTTGGCACTTTGTCGTCAAGGCAGGGGAAATGTCTGCGGGAACGATCGCCCGGTGACAGACTTGATTTTCCTGTTGGGTTTGGACGATGGGATAAATGGCTATTTCCCCAGAGGGCGATCGCGCCGCAATCACCGCTAATTCTTGTTCAAACGGCACAAACTCTTCTATTAATACTGACGGGCAGCCCCATTTTTCCCAAGCGGCTTCTAAGGCAGGCAAATCCCGCAGAATCACCGTCCCTTGGCCATCATAGCCGTGGCGTCGGGCTTTCATTACCAAGGGCCAGCCAATTTCCGCCCCTAGTTGGGCGAAGGATTCCCGGTTTTCCACGGCGATAAATTTGGGGACGGGTAGCCCAATGTCTCGTAAGTAGCATCGCTGATCGTATTTATCCAGCAAAGGGGCTAAGACGGATAGCTTGGGTCGAAAACAAATTCCCTGTTGTTCGAGTTTCCCTAAAGCATCAAGATCCACAAACTCGTTTTCAAAGGTAATCACATCACAGATTTTGGCTAACTGGGCCGTGGCTGACCCATCGGCGATCGCGGCTTGGATTACGTCTGAAGCGAGGGGAACTGCGGGGTCTGTGAGATGGGGTGTCTGCACCACTAAGGATACACCCAATTTTTTGGCCGCACTTGCCATCATCCAAGCAAGTTGTCCGCCACCGATGACTCCGATTCGTTTCATAACTTAAGGACAAAATAAAGAATCGCGGGTTTTTACACCCGTTTTAGAATTTACCCCAGTGGCGATCGCGCAGAGTTGTTTTACCTGTGCCCCATCTAAAAGCGCGTCGGTGAAATCAGCCCCTGTGATATCCACGCGATCGAAAGTAGAACCCAGGAAAAGCGCCTCCACAAACACCCCATCACGAAAATCCGACCCGGTAAAATCCGTTAAATCCAGCATGGCATTGGTGAAATCACCCCCAGATAAAGAGGCGCCAGTCATTACGGAACCACTGAAAATCGCCCCTTCTGCTTTGACTTGACTAAAATTCGTCCGTTGTAAGCTAGAATTAGCGAACTCCGCCGATCGCAGATTTTGCCCAGAAAAATCCTTCCCGGTTTGGACAGAGTGGGAGTAGGACGGAGGAGGCGGATAGTATTTGGTGGCTTGTGCCCAAGCTGGTAAAGGGGAAAACAGCGTCAGTAAAATCAGTAGCCCGGTTGCCAGTTGCCGAAAACCCATAAGACAATCTCGTTTGCAGTTAATTTTAGACTGAGGAATCATAGGACTCACCGGCGGGAATTAACCCCCCATCCCACCATCCCCGGTTCTTTTCTAGCATCTTCTGGGTTGACCAGAGGCGATCGCGTTACAGGTTGTTAAGCAAATTTTTGAGCAGTAGCAGCGCAAAATAAATTTTAAATTCATTTAATTTGCATATTTTTGGCGAAAATTCTCTGTCCCGCCACGGAATCAAGGGATTTTTTGCCGAAAAAAAATTGTCAGGATTTTCTGATATTTCTTGGTGTTCTAGGAGACACAAAAGCTTAAAATGCTTATGAATAAAGAAATGCAGCCATTTTTTAATTAAATGTTAAGTTTTATTACAAAAAGAAAAATAGTATTTTTTAATACAGAATTATGGTTTATAGTAAAAGAGTCAAGACAAACAACCCACTGAGCACCACTCAGGAACTAGGAGGCAATTAGAATGTCTACTCAAGATCAAGCCCGCGCTTTAATGATGCGTCACTCTCAAATGGTCAAGAATCGCCAACAGTCCATGTTGACCCGCAGCGCTGAAGAAGTCGGTGTTGATGTCGGCGACTATTGCAGCAAGATTCAAGGCAAAATGCGATCGGATTTCCGCGTTAGCTACGATCGCTCTGGATCCACCATGAGCTAGGGATTCATCCCATCTTCATTCGATCTCAATTCCATCTGACCGCTATTTCAGTTGAACAAAAACGATAATAAATTTCCTGGAGAATTACTCTATGTCTACTCAAGATCAAGCCCGCGCTTTAATGATGCGTCACTCTCATTTAGCCAAAAATCGTCAACAATCTATGTTGAGTCGCACCGCTGAAGAAATCGGCATTGATAGCGCTGACTATTGCACTAATATTCAAGGCAAAATGCGATCGGATTTTCGCAGCAGTTATGACCGTTCTGGCTCGACCATGAGCTAACCATTAGTTTCATCTCAGTTGAAGAAAAAAACGATAATTAATTTCCTGGAGAATAATTTTATGTCTACTCAAGATCAAGCCCGCGCTTTAATGATGCGTCATTCTTTAATGGTCAAAAATCGTCAACAATCTATGTTGTCCCGTAGCGCCGAAGAAGTGGGAATTGATGCCGGTGATTATTGCAGCAAGATTCAAGGCAAAGTGCGATCGGATTTTCGCAGCAGTTATGACCGTTCTGGCTCGACCATGAGCTAACAATTATCCTCGATTCAAACCGTCAATTAAGCAACATTATCAATACATTTTTTGGAGCAAATTTCTATGTCTACTGAAGATCAGGCCCGCGATTTAATGATGCGTCACCATCACACGGCCAAAAATCGTCAACAAGCAATGTTGACTCGCACTAATGAAGAAGTGGGTCTTGATACCACGGAGGACGGTTGCACCACCATTCAAGGCAAAGTCCGCTCAGATGTCCGGACTAGCTACGATCGCTCTGGTGCCTCGATGAGCTAGTCATTTAATCCCGTTTAATTGACGATCGATACTGGCAGTTATTATAAATAATGTCAAAGTTAAAACCCCCGGCGATCGCTGGGGGTTTTTAATTGGGGAGTGTGGGGAATAATTGATAATTGATAATTGATAATTGATAATTGATAATTGATAATTGATAATTGACGATCGTGTTTAATTGTCAATTATCAATTGTTAATTGTTAATTGTTTTCCCCCGCTCCCCTGCTTCCTTGCTGACAGGCGATCGCCAAGAAATATAGCGCCACTATCATAAAGGTGAAATCGGCGATAAAAAAGTCGGGTAATTGTGACACTAATAAGAGAATTACAAAAATAATCACCGGCCCATTTTTCAGCGTGGCTTGAAGCATAATCTGACCTAACAAACCGAGAAACATTAGCAATCCGGGAATGCCGGTTTCGGCGCCGATATTTAAAAAAATATTATGGGCGTGTAATCCCACCCGTCCCATCACTTGTGGGCCAATATGTTCGGCAAAAACCCCAATGCCAATGCCCGTAATCGGATGCTGAATAATTTGCGCGATCGCGGTTTTCCAGAGCACAAATCTGGACATAGCGGTACTTTGAGGATCGGGAATTAAACTACTGGGGTCTGCTTGAGTTTGGGTCAACCAATCAATCAAGGGGAAAATCTCACTGTCTCTGAGTCCCAAGCGATAAGTGGGAATCGGGAAAAATAGTAAGGTAAAGATAAAAATTGCACTATAAATAATTGCTTCTTTCAGGGTTAATAGCCGATAAATTAATCCCAAAACCATCAATAAAACAAACACAATCCAGGCATTGCGACTCGCGGCTAAAGCCAGGGACATAAATAAGCAAAACATTCCTGGATAAAACTCATAATCCTGGATTACTCGTGCTTTTTTTAAAATTATCCCCAGACCTAACCCAATCGCCATAACTGTGCCAAACTGATTCGGATTTTGCATTAATGAACTGACTTGGGGATAGTGACCCAGATAGTTATAGGCTCCGAATACTTCAAAAAACCAGTTCTCTGGAAAAAAATATTCAACAATTCCGAAAAATCCCAGCAAGGCTAAAAAATTAAAAATAATTCTATGATATTTGTGATATATATTGGTCAGGTTAAAATCGACAGTCATCAGCAAAAATGCTAAAAATATTAAAATATCAATCGAATACATGATATTATATTTAATCGCCGTTTTCACATAAGGACTAAAGGCCGCACAAACCCAAATCCAGCCATAAAATAAGGTCAAAGTTAATAATATTTTTCTATTGGTTTTCCAGACCGTTTGCCAGTGAGTTAAATTCTGAAAAATTAATAAACAAGCGGCGATGGGAATCAGTAAACTATCAATCCGGGTATTTCCTGGTAAAATCCGTAAAGGAAATAGGGTGGAACTGAATAATAATATAATACAGATAATCTGATTAATTCTTTCTTTCGGAGATGCGGGAGCGAAATTCATATTGCTTTGATTTGCCTAGATAATTTATGGCTTGTCTAAGGTTAGATGATAATATAATAAAAATCTTGCTTTTATGCTAAAAACAACCTTTTATCAGGTTTTCTGAGGTAATTAATATCGGCATTTTGCCGGAGGATAATGTTATGTAATTATACATTTTTATCTGCTATTAAATACAGTTTAATTCTCAAAACGCCGTTGACTTTATTCCTGTTCCCTATTCCCTGTTCCCTCCCAGCGCGAAGCGCTATAAGTCAGCGATCGCCCAAATTACCACCGGCAAAGTCACAAATCCCAATAAAGTAGAAGCCACCACTACTCTAGCAGTTCTGGGGGCATCGCCGCCAAATTCGTTTACCATTAAAAAGGAATTAACAGCGGCAGGCATTGAACTTTGTAAGACCAAAACTTGCAAATCTAAGCCGGTTAGTCCTAAGAGTTTGCCTGATAAGAATGCGACCACTGAACCCACCACTAAACGCATAAAACTTGCCCCACCTTCATAATGGGAAAATTGCCAGTTACTCTGGGCAATTTGCATTCCTAATAGTAATAAAGCGATCGGCACTGCGGCTTGGGCTACCAAATGTAAACCCTCATCTAATTTAAACGGTAATTCACTGCCAAATAATCGCAACAATACGCCAAAACCCATCGCCCAAATTAGCGGCAGTTTCAGGGTAAACCGCAACCCAGACCAAAAACTTCCCCCTTTCAAAAAAGCTGGGCCGGTGCTAAAAGTGACGAGACTAGAGGCGATGAGATAAACGATCGCCCGTTCTAAACCTGCTTCCCCAAAAGCAAAAAAATTGACCGGCAATCCCAAATTTCCGGTATTAGGAAAAGAGGTAGTAGCCAGTAAACTTTTTTGGGTGGCTGGTGATAAACTAAATTGTTTTCCCACTACCCACACCAGCAAACATAATAACAGATAAGTGAGGATAAATCCGGCAAAAATGCCCAGCATATTTTCGGTACTCATTGTGGTACGGTATAAGCTGTCCACAATTAAAGCGGGAGAAAGAACATAGAGGACTACACGGGAGAGGGTCGGTTGATCTAATTCTAGGGTTTTACCGGCATAAAACCCGATCAGGACAATCAAGGCTACGGGAATGACAGAAGATAAAAGGGCAATCATACGGGCAAAGGGTTAATGGACATTTAAACTTAGGTTAGTTTAAAGATAATCGGTTTTAGGCAAATTTGCTAGGGACTACTTTACAAATCACTGACTCTTTCTCTATATTTAAAATCTGTATATAGGGAATGAGTGGGGAATGCCCACCCTACATCAGCGATTAAAACCCGATCTGATTCCCGATATGATTATTGTATTTCAGAGAAGTTGATTCCAATTATGAAACTTTCCATCGAAACTTTTACGGTGCATAAACGCTTTGCTTTGACGATTAGTCGGGGGACGACCGCTGAGAGTCAAAATGTTTGGCTGAGAATCGAACAAGATGGGATTTCTGGATGGGGAGAAGCGACCCCTTTTTCCCTTGGGGAAAAGCAGCAAACCACTGAAGAAATTATCGATGGGTTCAAACGAATTTCCGCTATTGCTGACAGTTTTGATGCGGGAAATCGCCAAAAAATTGAAAGCATTATTAAAGTAATGAGTATGCCTTCGGCAGCTAAAGCTGCCCTGGACATGGCTTTGCACGATTGGTTTGGCAAAAAAGTCGGAATGCCTTTGTGGAAATTGTGGGGATTACAACTGGCGAATATTGTCCCCACTTCTGTCACTATTGGGATTAATTCCCCCGCAGGGGCAAAAGAAAGATTGCGAGATTGGCTGAATTTTCATCATGTAAAAGCGGTAAAAATTAAACTGGGTTCTCCCGCAGGAATTGTCGCCGATCGAGAAATGTTTATGGCAGTGCAGGAAACCGCCCACCAAGGAACTAAAATTAGTGTCGATGCTAATGGCGGTTGGAATCTCAAAGATGCGAAAAAAATGTGCGATTGGTTGGCAGAGCGTGATGTAGAATATGTGGAACAACCGCTGCCGGTGAAAGCAAGAAAACAATTATTAGAGCTTTATCAACAAGCCCCGTTACCGATTTTTGTGGATGAAAGTTGTTTAATCAGTGCAGATATTCCCAAGTTGGCCGACCGGGTGCATGGGGTGAATATTAAGTTAATGAAATGTGGCGGCTTAACTGAAGCTATGCGAGCAATTCATACGGCGAAAGCTTGTAAGTTAAAGGTGATGTTTGGTTGCTATTCTGATAGTATATTGGCGAATACGGCGATGTCCCATTTGGCTCCGTTGGCAGATTATCTGGATTTGGATAGTCATCTAAATTTAACGGACGATCCTTTTACCGGCGCGATTATGGATAATGGGTGTTTGATCCCTAATTACTTACCAGGTTTAGGAGTGAAATATTGTGGTTCTGAACAGTAGTCATCGGGTGGCGATTCTGCTGCATGGCGGCATTGTGGGGCAGACAGGAAAAACAGGTTTAACTCTGTTGCGGTACAGTCGGGCGCAAATTGTGGCGGCGATCGATCGCGATTGTGCGGGAAAAAATTTGTTTGAACTGACAGGAATTGCCCAGGATGTGCCGATTGTGGCATCGGTGGATGAGGCGTTAGTTTATCAGCCGAATGTTTTGGCGATTGGCATTGCCCCGTCTGGGGGCGCTTTGCCCGATGATTGGGTGCAGGAAATTGAGACAGCGATCGCCTCTGGACTTTCTTTGGTGAATGGCTTACATACTTTTTTTGGCCAAAAACCGGCATTGCGCCAAATGCTGCGGGAAGGTCAGTGGATTTGGGACGTGCGTCAGGAACCCCCCGGACTCGGAGTGGGTGGAGGTAAAGCCCGATCGCTGTCTTGTCGTCGGGTGTTGGCGGTGGGGACAGATATGGCCATTGGCAAAATGTCCGCCAGTATTGAGTTAGAACGCTGTGCTTTACGTCGAGGTATCCGGGCAAAATTCTTGGCGACAGGTCAAGCCGGATTAATGATTGCCGGAGATGGGGTGCCTTTGGATGCGGTGCGGGTGGATTTTGCTGCTGGGGCGATCGAAAAAATGGTGATGCAGTTTGGCCCCGACCAAGAAATTCTGTTTATTGAGGGTCAAGGATCGCTATTTCATCCCGGTTCTACGGCAACTTTGCCCTTGTTGCGGGGCAGTCAACCCACTCATTTACTGTTAGTTCATAAGGTGGGACAAACGGCGATTAAGCATTGTCCTGATGTGAAGATTCCACCGTTACCAGAAGTGATTCAATTCTATGAAATGGTGGCAAATGCTGCCGGGACAATGGAGCGTTCGCGAGTGGCGGCGATCGCTTTAAATACCGGGGATTTAGATGAAATTGCCGCCCAAGATGCGATCGCTCAAATTCAAGCGGAAACCGGCTTACCTTGCAGTGATGTAGTGCGCTTTGGCGCTGATTTATTATTAGATGCCTTAATCAGTAATTAAGGATAAGTTTACGGGCAGAAATAAATGCACCACAGACCCCATGATAAAAAAACTGTCATTCCCGCCGATGGCGGCCTTCGCGGGGGTAAACTCCGACGGGAATCCAAAGCCTATCAGCGGGGAACGAAAAGTGCAATAATTATGTTCACCTACTTAGCTCGTTCATTTTTCCAAAAATATTCATAATCTGTATCTGTCAAAATGACTAACTTAATTGAACCAACCCAAATCCTAGAACAAGCGGCTAAATCTGTCACCGATAGAACCATAAAAAAGCCGCCAATTGCCGACCTGATTACGGCACTATTAGAAAGTGAGGCTACGGCCAAAAAAGATAAACCTGAAGCTAACTTTAGCCAATTAGTCGGCAATTGGCGACTCTGCTTTGTCAGCAGCAAACAAACCGCTCAAACCGCTAAAAAATCAGGACAATATCTGCCAAGTTTTCTGAATATTCAACTTGGGTACTCTACAACTACTCTCAACGATACAGAAATCAGCCATCTAGACTCCACCCCAGGGAGCATTCAAAATATTATCCAAGTTGCTGCGGTAAAATTTACCATCAATGGACCCGCTAAATTTTACCCGAAAAAATGTCTTTTAGCTTTTGATTTTACCCGAATGAAAGTGCAAATGTTTGGCATTACTCTTTATAACGGATATATTCGAGATGGCAAAAATAGCGAGGCAAAGTTTTATCAAAGAAAGATTAATCAACAAGCTTTTTTCGCTTATTTTTTGCTGGCAGAAGAAGCGATCGCCGCTAGAGGACGCGGGGGAGGAATGGCACTGTGGGCGAGAATTTCAGCCAATTAGCGATCGGGTATTTGTCTGGTGTGATTGACTAAAAATTAAGCCTAAAAATTAAGCCTAAAAATTAAAGTTCAAAAACCGCTTTTGGTTCTTGATTTACCGGCTGAAAAGTGGCAAAAAGCTTTCTCACCAAAGGCACATTAGCCGCTGCTTCAATCCACAGCCGAGCACCGCATGGGCCAGTTTCATGGGGGGTGTACACGATGCGGCAGGGGCCATTTATTTCTAATTCATGGCACTCATGCTTATTTTTGCCTTCTTTAACCACAATCGGCGGCTCGTTCTGACCTTCTTTGGCATTTTTGCCAATAATTTGCCGGTTCACCAGGATGCAGGTTTCCGCTTCCCGGCGGCGCTTATACCAGGTGGCTTTAGGCCCTTTGCCCCGTTCTTCGATGACCGGCATTCCGTTGAATAAGGGGATAACCCAGTTGCGGCCTTGTTTTTCGGCACCCTTGACCCGCCCTTGCTGGAGGAGAATGCGGAGTCTGACAGTGGAAATGCCTAGGTAGTGGGCGGCTTCGGTGGTGCCGATATGGGTTGGGGTGCTGGTTGGGGTGCTGGTTGGGGTGCTCATTTTTTTGGCCTCTTTTCTACATCGTAATAGTACGATAGCAGCATTTTTAGGGAGTGTCAAGATTTTTTTGTTGATTGTTGGTTGTTGATTGTTGGTTGTTGGTTGTTGGTTGTTGATTGTTGGTTGTTGATTGTTGGTTGTTATTCTGATTTACTACATCGTAATAGTAAGGCGGAGGGGGGAAATTAGTTTGGTAGTTTGGTAGGGTGTGTTAGGCTGGCGATTGACTTTGGGGACAACAATTAACCTTAATTCCAGCCGTAACGCACCACAAATAATTGGCAGCGGATAGGCTATTCTATTTTATTTGAGAATAGTGGTCGGCAGCGGATAGGCTATTCTATTTTATTTGAGAATAGTGGTTGGCAGCGGATAGGCTATTCTATTTTATTTGAGAATAGTGGTTGGCAGCGGATAGGCTATTCTATTTTATTTGAGAATAGTGGTTGGCAGCGGATGGGGTGACTATTTTATGAGATAATTATTTTATCGGTTATTTATCCGCTGCCAATCGGTTATTTATCCGCTGCCAATCGGTTATTTATCCGCTGCCAATCGGTTATTTATCCGCTGCCAATCGGTTATTTATCCGCTGCCAATCGGTTATTTATCCGCTGCCAATATCCGCTGCCAATTATCTGCGAGGACGAAGAAACCCGGTTTCCTTGAAGAAAACGGGTTTCTGGGTCTGTTTCTGGGTCTTTAGACAAAGGCGAAATAGCCTTCATCTAAATTGAGATTAGAAACATTTTGCACCACTGCGATCGGGTCTTTTTGTGCGCCGTTAACGCCATTAATCTGATAAATAGCGGTTCCCGCAGGCAATCCTTGGGAAGTAGTTTCAAGCTGATAATCAGCCGCCGAACCATGTAGCTGAATCATATCTTCACTACTTTGGAAATCAGTAATCATGGCATAATCCTTCATGCCTGCTGCGGCATCATTGGGTTGGCGATAGTAAGCGCCAGCAGCATCGCCGAGAACAAAGGTATCAGCATTACCGCCACCCGTTAACCAGTCAACTTCACCCATTCCGGGATTCGCCGCATCAGGATTGACGGCCATGAGAATATCTTTGCCTGCGTTGCCTTTGAGGACATTCGCCCCCGCATTACCCATGAGGACATCACCAGAGGTAGCCGCGTATATCTCACCACCGATGCGACCTTCTTTTATTCCGTGGATCGTATAGTGTTCGTAGCCGCTGCGGAAAGCGCCGCCTTCCACTGCGGCGGCCACATCCTGATGATTGGCGAGATAATAAGCATTGTCAAAGGTCTGACCGGGGTTGCGACCCTCGTACATCCCGTGATGCACAAAGTGCTCTAAGCCATTGCGGAAAACACCATTTTCTACGGCTTCGGCTACATCGGCATTTGCGGCCAGATAGTGTTCCGCATCAAAGGTTTCGGTGAGGATCTCAAATTGGGGCAGTGGATTGTCACCTTCGGCGAACCCAACCCGAACTAGGTAATCGAGTCCGTTGAAATGGGTGCCATTGGCAACCGCTGCCGCCGCATCGGAGTTTTGGGCGAGATAGAAGATATCCAATCCCTCAAAGATATTGCTGGGCAAGCGACTTTCCCCAAAGCCGTGTTTGATAAAATGCGCGAACCCACTGGCAAAGGCACCGCCGTTGACTGCTTCGGCTACGTCGGGGTTTTGAGTCAGGTAGTCCGTGGTAAAGAAGCGATTGGGGGTACGACCTTCCCCAAATCCATATAAGCTGAAGTGTTCGGCAGCGTTACGGAAGACTCCGTTTTGCACTGCTTCCGCTACGTCCAGGTTTTGGCTGAGGTAGTATTCGGCGTCAAAGAAGCGAAGGATAGGATTGCGATCGCGCTGCCATAGACCGCTGGACTCGTTGACATTGACCAGAGATTCGCTGTCACCGGGAAGGATTTCTTTCGGAGGCAGGATCGAGGAGTCATTTCCTAACAACAGTCCGAGATTGGCATTAGGATCGCTAGAGCTAATCCCGTCAGTATCGATCGCCTCGCGCTCCACCACTGGGCGGAAAGAGGGGTCATTGACTTCAACTGTCTCCATGCGAGACAGGATCGACTCTTTAGTGTTGTTCGCAAGGAACTCTTCAACTGAAAGCGTTCCGGCTGCCAATTCCGGCATTCCTACCGCCACTTGACCCATCGACACCGCTTGCAACTTGGTAATTTCCAGGGCAATATCTTGAATCGAGCCACCACTGGCGACTAGATCCTTGACCATTTGATTGCCCAAGGCCACGATTTGAGCGGCTGCGGTTGCTACGGTACTGAGTTGCGATGGATTGATGTTGGCATCTTTTTCTGCTGCCTTGAGAATGGCATCTTGGAAGATCCCTTGAATGGTTTCTATGTTGCCCAAATCGAGAAGAGTACCACCCTTGACGCGATCGGAGAAAGATGCGATCGCTGCCTCCGATAGCTGCACCAGAGACATCTCAGATGCCCCACTGAGGAATTTCGCCGTCTGGACGATCGTGTTGAGGATTTGGATATCAAAGGAATACACAGCCAAACCGTTGGCATCCCCTTTCCCCATTGCCTCCAAATGGTCGTAGGTATTCAAGTCCAGAGAAGAAGGCAGTCCCAATGCGGCCTTGAGTTGGGTCTGAGCCTCCTCTGGATCTACACCTTGTTGTACTAATTGAGTGACGATGGTGGTTAACGGCGTCACCACTGTAGAGCCTGGGAGTGCCATCATCGGCGTATCCATCGGCAAATTCGTGGAAATGTCTTCGCCACCAATCGCCATGAGACGCCCTTCATTAGGATCCAATTGGCCATTTTGATTGAGATCGAATGTTCCCAAGTCTATGGGTAATGCAAAGCTGCCATCTGGCAATGTCACGGAGAACGGTTCTCCTTCATCTTGCACCCCGTTGAAGTTGGCATCGAAGAAGATATCCGCGCCGTTGATGTAACCGCCGAACACCGACCCCCATAGGTTGGTGATGAGTTTACCGAAATCTTTTAATTCATTCCAGAAATAATCTTTGATGAGAGACGTTAGATCCTCAATGTCATTAAAGCGATCGCCAAACCAATCGAAAGAAGCATTGACCAGAGTTATCGTTTTGCCGAAGCCCGAAGCATCCAATCGAATTTCATTTCGATTTGCACCTAAGTCAATACTAATGTTAACCCCAAAGTTTTGCCCCAAAACATCAACGCCCATCCCACCTGAAAGGGAGAATTGACCATTTCGCAATGAGAAGCCGCCATTGGCTATCTGTCGTCCAAACACCTTTAATTGGCCTGAACCAAAACCATTTAGTTGTGATAAATCCAACTCCAATCGATTTAAATTCAGTTCCAGAACTCCCCCCCAAGAAGGCAAGGTCAAGTCTTGAATGATGATGTTCGTTCCATCAACGATCGCATTAACTCCGGCTACGGTTTTATCGAGAACTTGTACCTGAGCCGCTGTTGCCATAGACACATAGTTGGGCTGCAAGTTGAAGTTGAAATTTAATGTGCTAGAGTCTCCGTCGATATCGTTGGAATAACCTTTGAGCTTCAGAAATCCTAAGTCAAGTGCAGGCAGGGTCAGGGAACCCCTGGCATTTGGTTTAAGCGTAAACGGATTGGCTTCTAAGGAAAGACTGGCCTTTGCCCCCCAAGCATTAACCTCTCCATTGATGGCAAATCCAGGTTGTATGGTTTGTCCACCAATCGTGATGGACTCGGGTACAAACTTCAGCAGTGGGTCGAGTTTGCCATCTTTGTCAATATCGGTAGAGACAATATCGAGATCGATGATTGTTTTCAACCAGTCCAATCCCTTCTGAATCGGTGCGAGTTGTTGCAGATATAGAGACGCAGGAGAAAAGCCAAAGGCTTGCATCGCCCAAACATCGACTAAGCTGACGGGTTCATTTGCGGTTAAGACGATAGCCTTGGGAATTTGCTTCTGTAGGTCAAAAGCAAACCCGGTTAAGGTAATGTCGAAGTTTCCATACTTTAAATCCCCCGCTACTAGAAGTTCGCCAAGAGATTTTATACTTCCCTTTAACTCTAAAGAAGCACTCCGCAATTCTGAATTGGGTAAGCCAAAAAGGTTCTTCCATGCCGGAGCTGGATCGTTGGGATTATCAGCTTCTACCTTAAATCCACCCGTAAGCGAGATAGTTTTCTTCGCATCTTGATCGAAGGTCAATAACCCCGAAAGCTTTAACGGCGGTTCGTTGTCTTGTAGGGGGTCGTAATTGATGAGCTGGAACTTAGGTGTAATGTTGAAGAAGGGTTCTTGGTCCCAGTTAACAGCCGCGTATAAATCGCCGCCCAACGACTTGAGAGCAAACCCATTAATATCGAACAGGGTACGTTCCCCTTCTAGACTCGCTGCTAGATAAGGTTCTCCTTTTGCTGTTGCGGTATTCAGTCCTGCTTTTAAGGTAATTTCATCAATTCCTAGGGTGTCTTTAATGAAGCCAAACACAGGCCAATCGCTGTCCAGCGTGACTTTTTGGGAGAACTCATAAATAGGAGCCGCTCGCAGATCTGTAATCTTCAGAGATGGAGTGGGTACGGGAATCGATGCTCCCAAGTTATTCAGTAAGCCCACTAATTGAGAAATGGATTCGCTCGATGACGCCGATCCTTGTTGGAGTAAATTCAACAACGGGCTAATATCGATAGTGCGGGAAGTATCGAGGGGAACCAGTTCGATTTTTGTTCCATCAAAAGACCCTTTTGCAGTTAGGGTTCGGGCGGCATTGGCTTCCCCAATTTCATAACTATTAAAAGTGGCTTTGACAACATTCTCGATCCCCGGCAGTAAAGGATTCCCCTGATAAATCCGGTCGAGGTAAGCCTTTAAGTCCTGCCAAGAATAAAAGCTGGGATCGCTGATGTTAACATTAATGTCTGGCAGGCTCATGCCGTTGTACTTCGGATCGCTGCTAATAACCGTATGAGCGATCTGACTCCTTTGATCCTCCTCCAAGCGAGCATCGTCAATGCCAATCACCTTTACCGTCTGGGGAACGTTCCAGTTACTCGGGGTGAAAGTCACAGGTGCGATCTGTTTCAGATTGAGATCTGTGGTAAAGTCAATCTGCACGTTACCCGTCGGTTGGCTGGATAGCACGATTGTATAGGTATCCTCCCGGATCCCTTCCATCACTTCCGTTCCCGAACCTGACTCCACAATTCGGATTCCCGCCGTATCGTTATCAATAATATGAGTTGTGGCGGTGTTCGATGAACCGATGTTATGATTCGTTCCCGGATTGAGAGACACTTCCAGACTTTCGTCATCTTCATCAATGAAATCATCGATCGGCGCGATCTGGATATTGGCACTGGTGGCACCAGCCGGAATGAAGGCGCTACCGGATAAGGTGTTGTAGTCACTACCCGCAGTGGCTCTGCCTCGGAAGCTATAGCTGATTTTAATCCCTTCTGCTGGCGCGGGATCGCTTAAGGTGAGATTAAAGTTTCCCGCTGTGGCATTCTGTTCTTGAGCGTTAGCTCCCGCCGCAATACCGATGGTGGGCCAGTCGTTATCGGCAATATTTGCCGTCACCGCAGACAAGCTCATGCCATTGTAGTTGGCATCGCTGCTGGTGATGCTGTGAGAAATCGTCCCCTTGTGAGGATATTCTACCGCCGTATCGTCAATTGCACCCACTGTGACGGTTTGCGGTACGTTCCAGTTACTCGGCGCGAACGTCAGGGTGCTTGCCCCCACCACCTTCGTTTGGCTGTCGGGGTTCAGGGTAATCTTGACATCCTGCGTCGGTTGGCTCAACAGGACAATCTGGTAAGTATCGGTAGTGCCGCTTTCCGCCAGATTGGTGCTGTTGTCAGACTCCGTAAGCTTTGTGCCTGCGGTGTCGTTGTCTGCCAGGGAAACCGTTGCTGTAGAGGTCGCCCCCAGGTTGTAAGTGGTGGCGGGAGTGACTGTGAGTTCTACGGTTTCCTCCGGTTCGTCAATGGCATCATCTAGGGGAGACACATTAATATTGGCACTGGTTGCCCCGGCGGGAATAAACACACTCCCGGATAAGGCGGTGTAGTCGCTGCCAGGGGTAGCCGTTCCCCCTACCGCGTATTGTACTGTCATGCCCCCCGGCGGTGCCGCATCGCTTAAGGTGAGAGTGACTTGACCGCTGCTGGCGTTGGTTTCGCTGGCGTTATTGCTCACCGCCAAATTCACCGTCGGCCAATCGTTGTCCGTCACATTGGCAGTAATATTTCCCACCGTCATGCCATCGTAGTTGGCATCGGTGCTGGTGACGCTGTGAGTAATGGTGCTGGTGTGGGCGTATTCTACGTCAGTATCGTCGGCGGCAGTAACGGTGAGGGTTTGGGCTGTATCCCAGTTGGTATCGGTAAAGGTGAGAGTCACCGCCGTTCCCGCACCGTTGCCGAGGTCGGTTTGGACGTCGGGAGTCACGGTAATGTTCACGTCATCGGTGGGGGCGCTGGTTAAGACAAATTGGTAGGTATCGGTTGCCCCTCCTTCAGTGACGGCAGTGCTGCCACCGCTTTGAGTGACTAGGATGTTCGCGCTGTCGTCATCGATATTGGTGAGTCCGACATCATCCGGATTGATGCTGTTATAAATCGTGTCGGCGCTGGTGACGGTGGTTTCAATGGTGTAGTTGATATTGCCATCGGCAACGGGATCGTCTGCCCCGGTTACGGTGAGGGTTTGGGGGACGTTCCAATTG
>JAABRM010000006.1 GCA_011390955.1 Oscillatoriales cyanobacterium
AAACCGTGACCCCAATTGTAGGCATGGCGAGCTACTCCCGCGTGACGAGCGAGTTGTTGCCGTTGGGTTTGATTGATTTTAAGTTGTGTTTTAAACCCTAATAACATGGAGTCATAATTCCGACGCGCTTAACCAGATCCAATCTTACCACAACTAATGACCAGATTGACCATTCAGTTTCTCAAAATCTTACTCGATGCTCTGGAAATTTCTGACGATTTGAGTAAGTTTGGGTAAGATTGGGTAAGTTTTCGGCTTCTTTAGTGAACCCTTGGGAGTCCAGGGGTTCTGGGAGGGCGCGACATTCCGCCGATTCCCGCAAACGTTCCAGTCGCACCGCATAGAGGCGCTCGAAAATATCCCGATCGCCCATAAGTTGAGGCAGTCGGCCTTTTTCGGCAACAAAGCGATCGATTTCCTCAAAACCGGCGATAATTCGCTCTTCTCTGGGGGAATATTCGCGAGTTGGTTCCGGGGCGATATTTACCCCCAACTCAGCCAGCAGTTCTAAATCTTCATCGGTGGTCAATTTAGGTGTGGATTTAGCCATTGTTTTCCTCTTTAACTTTCCGTTGCAGGAAGGCAACCCCTTCTGCCATCCGTTTTTCCCAAGGATCGGCGGCAGTGAGAGACGGCAACCTGCCTCTTTCTTGTTTGAACCGCCGGGCCCGTTTTGCTAACTCTCGCGCTTCTTCTACGGTGAGATTGACTCGTTTGGCCGCGATCGCCTCTGCGACCAGTTTCAGTCGTTCCTCGCTCATGGACTTTGCTAGAATCGCATAAGCTTCCCCAAAGGGATTGATCCGGTCGATCAAATCGATCTCTAGGTCGGTTACGGATAGGGCAAATTTTCTTACCCCATCAATCAGGGCGGTATTTTTCGCCGCTAATTCATCATTTTCGTTGATGGTTTTCTTCGCTTGTTGTACCAAATTAATCGCCGCGATTCCCTCCGGGACGCTTCGCGATCGCGTGTTGGCGGACTGCTTCTCGATCGCCTTCATCGAGGTTGGGGAATTTCTCTTTAATAATTTTCCCCATCCGCAATTGGGTCAGTTCTTCTGGCACCAATTCCTCATCAAATAGACCGCGCTCGATGGTCTGTTTATCTTGGACAAAAGCCGTCACCAGTTCCGTTAAATCTTCCCGGCAAATGCGATCGGCTTCCGGGCTTTTCGGCACCGCTAAACCCTTAATTTCTAATTGAATTTGCCCCGTTTTTAGGTTAACTCCCACATTGCATCGACTCGGATCGTAGCCACTTTCTCCGTAGTCAAAACCGGGAGTCGGTTGATTGTCCCGTTGATTGTCTAGTTGATTGTCCTGGCGCTTGGGTTTGAACTCAAAGCGGGGCGCGAGTACCTGTTCCATTAGGAGGCTGGCAGCGATCGCCTTAATAGTGTGATTAATCGCCTCAGTGACAGCAATTTCGCAGGCATCCGGTTCGGCAATTAAATTAGTAAACCGGGCGCGAGTTTTACCGGGGGCATCGCGGGTAGCGCGACCGATAATCTGGACAATTTCCGTTAAGCTAGAACGGTAGCCCTATGTAGGGGCAAAGCATTCGGGCAATAATTTCTCTTGTTAACCCGCAAATTTAATATCCGAATGCTTTGCCCGTACAGCGTGTTCGCACCAAATCCAATCAAAACCTTCTTTGGCCATCCCCAGGGCGATGATAATATCCACGCGATTCCCTCCGGGACGCTTCGCGAACGCGGTTATTTTTCTGGGCGGGGTCTTTTAGGGCAGCGGCCACCTTATCCCGCTTCGTCAGGTCATCATCTACCAGATCGGCAATTTTCAAAATCTTGCCATCGGCGGTTTTTACCAGTTGAAATCCTGTGTTTGGATCGGTGCCTTGCCATTCCCCTAGTTCCTCAATAATATGTTCTACTTCCCGGATTTTGTCCTTGGTACTTTCGCGGGAGAAGAAACCGGGTTTCTGCGACAATTTAGGCTTCGTACCGATAGCTTGGTTAAGAAACCCGGTTTCTGGAGCCGAATAGTTTTCTCGGTGGGATTTAGTACCTCCATGATTGCATCGAAGTTGTCACCGGCGTAAAAATAATAGCCGATATCGAGGTTTTTTAGATATTGATAACCGTTAAGTTGTTCATAATAAGTATAGGTGACAGTGTGAAATTTGGCTTCATCTTCGGGATGTAAAACCGCTTCGGCATCTCCCCGAAAATAAGATCCGGTCATGGCGACAATATGGGTTTTATCGCGAGCCATCAGTTGACGAATGCGATCGCCTAGTTTATTGTCGGGATTATTAGAAACGTGGTGAAATTCATCAACAGCAATCAGGCGTGAAGCGAAGCTATCGCGTCAGCGAATCGTCCAACAATTGTCATAGAAACCGGGTTTCTATGACAATTGTTGATTGGTGGCAAAGGTTTTCGTAGGAAACCCGGTTTCTGCCGCAAAGCGGAAAGTGGCATGAGTACAAACGAGGACTTTAGCATCGCTATCGAGAAATTTTTTCACGGCTTCTACTTTACCGCCGTCGGTTCCCGGTGCGTCGCAGAGGTTCCACCGGGGTTCGACGTGCCAATCAGCCCAAAAGCCCGACTGACTCAGGGGTTCATCGTGAAAACTGGCCCCGTTCGCGTAGCGACTCCTTGGGAGTATCGCTTTTTCTGGGACAACGACGATCTCTTGTTTGAGGTTTTGGTTTTCTAGCTTATCCAGGGCAATGAACATCAGCGCCCGACTTTTCCCGGAAGCGGGAGGAGATTTAATCAGCAAATATTGTTCGCCCCGTTTCTGGTAAGCGCGTTCTTGCATGGGACGCATTCCCAGGGCATTGATGCGGGTAGAGGTGCCGTCCTGGGCGTAGGTGACGGAAACAGAAGGAATTGCGATCGGGTTACTCATGGGTTAACGGGCTGTGATGGTTTGTAGAGTTGGTAATGGTTATTTGTTGGTTGTTGTTTGTTGGTTGTTGTTTGTTGTTTGTTGGGTAGGGATTCTTTGTTTGTTGTTTGTTGGTTGTTGTTTTCCCTAATAACGAACAACTAACAACCAATAACGAATAACGAATAAATAACAACTAATAGCTACTAAATTGGTGGGGAAAATTCCCCACGGGATGAAAGCAATATGTCTAATATTCAGGAGGAATCCGCAACTTTAGTTCCGAAATCAAATGTGGTATCTCGAACTGAACCACATCCCAAACGATATTAACGTTGACATCATCATATTCATGGACTAACCGATTTCGCATTCCGTTGATTTCTTGCCAAGAAATGTTGGGTAAGGTTTGGCGAGTCGTTTCTGACACTCGTCTGGCTGCTTCGGCAATCACTAACAGCCGCCGAATGACTGAATCTTGAAGCTGAATATTACCAATGAACTCATCTTTATCACACTGATTTATGTAGCTCATAATCAGTTCTGCGGATTGCAGCATATCAAGCAGAAATTGTATATCTCGTTCCATAAATCACCTGGGCAGAGGAAAGGATTTCGCGACGGCGCAAATAATTACGGCTGGCTTCAATGCCCTGACGAGTAATCAGGTCAACGTCTCGATGAAAAATAGTTTTGAGTTCTGTTTCCATAAGGTCTAGGGTACTGAATGTGGGGTGAGCATCTGGGTGAAATTGCACCATAACATCAATATCGCTATCGGGGCGGAAGTCATCGCGCAAAATAGAGCCAAATAGGGCAAATTCTGTAACCTGCCATTTTTGACAAAACTCGGCGATTTTTTTCATATAAATTTCGATTGATTTTATCATTAGTTGCTCCCTTGACTTTTCCGTTTAGCAAATTCGCTGGGGTTTATTTTCATAGATTATTTTAGTATATAAATCAATTTTTTGCGGTTCGTTCCCTGTCGTCCCTTTATTTTAAACATTATGAGCGATTCGCTTTAGCGATCCGCTTTGCGGAATCGCGTAGCGTTCCTGCGAGGGAATCGCGGCGGTATTGTTCACGGGGGAGTGAGAATATCTTCCGCGCACGCACGGTCGCAGTGAAGAGGAGACACTCCAATTTCTTTCCGGCTGACAACTAGATTTGCGTTTAAGCACTTAAACTCTTAATTCGCAAGGGTTTGAAGCCTTTTAGCTTTGCTTTATGGATTTGCGTTTAAGCACTTTCATGCCCAAAAAGGATAGATATTGGGACAGCTATTACGGCCAAAGATTCACCCACAGCATTAAATATTTCTAAAACACAGCCTTTTTCGCCGTTACTGGGGTGAGAGACAAAATCAACCAGTGTGGCGATATCTCCTGCTCTCAGGTTATATTCTGGGACATCACAGGTTAAGGCGACTTCTTGGTATAGTTCTAGGGTCATGTTCAATTCTCCTTTATTTGATTTAAAAGTTCGGTGGGAGAATAAATCGGCAGGTTACTACCGACGAAATCTTTCCGATCGCGGGTGACAATGCCATCAAGTTGATTTTGAATCGCGCAGGCGAGTTGAATACTGTCTTCAAAATCTGTCAGTCCAACCCTAAGAGCGGTTTCGACGGTATGGCGATCGACGGCACAAAATCGGAGGCCGATCGGGAGCCGATTGATGGCAGCTAAAGCGACTTCACGACCTTCGGTTTTACGGATGATGTAGAAAATATTGGTGATGCTGGTGGCAGCAATATAACCATCTAAATTGCCGCGTTCAATTTGCTCGAAAAGAGCGATCGCACTTTCGACAAAGGGTTCCCGTTCTAGGATTAGGTCTAGGACGACGTTGGTATCAATAAGAATTTTCAAGGGTTCGGCTTACTGGTATTTTTGGGTCAGATAATCGGTATATTCTGCTTGCAGTTCATCATCACTGGGGGCAGGTCCGGGACGTTTGGCGATGCCTCGGAGTCCAGTCAGAGTGCCAGAGGGAATAGGCTGAATGGAAGAGAGTTGTTTTTGCTGAATAAATTCGGCGAAGTCCAGGACTTCTTGGATTTGGTTTTCTGGAAGGGTTTGAATTAGTTGATGGAGTTTTTCGGCGGCTGTCATAGTTTTTAGGAAGTGAGTTGGTTTGACTTGGTTTGATTTGTTGTATTATGCCCGATCGCGTTAAGTAGGTGGGCATAAATAAATTCAGGCTTTAGCTAAAGACCGAACGGTCAAGATTTCGTCAGAACTTAACACCTCTACTATAGATATTGGGACAGCTATTACGGCCAAAGATTCACCCACAGCATTAAATATTTCTAAAATACAGCCTTCTTCGCCGTTACTGGGGTGAGGGACAAAATCAACCAGTGTGGCGATATCTCCTGCTCTCAGGTTATATTCTGGGACATCACAGGTTAAGGCGACTTCTTGGTATAGTTCTAGGGTCATGTTCAATTCTCCTTTAGTGGTTTGAGTGTCACGAACTGAAACTTTTTATCAACTTGTCGTTGCAGCCAAATTGTAACAACAGATAGGTTTACACCATTTGCACCAACCAATTCTCCTACAACTTGATAGAAGGTTCCATACTCATTAGTTCTATCTTCAATCGCTTCACTGATTTTTGTAAGCGACTGAATAGCGACTTTCAATGCTTCTGGATTTTCGGTTGTAAATCCAGCCTTTGCTAAAAACTTAGACTTATCATTCCTAGCTTTCTGCACCAGTAGGTAACGGATTATTTTATCGTCTGGAATAATTGCATCTTCTGGGATCTTCACTTCAAAACTCCTATGGCTCTGCTATTTAATTGCCTAAAGGTGTAAGTTCTGTACGATTATTTATCTTTTTTCCGTTTAGCAGACTTTTTCCCTGGGGTTTGTTGGCTAACCACGGCTAACTTCCTCCGTGAGTTCTTCTGGTGTGGTCTGAAATGGGGAAACCCCAAATCGATTAAGGGCTTGCAGAAAAGCTTGACGGTTGATGCCTGCAATTTCGGCAGCTTTGGATTGGGAAATCATCCCGACTTCATACCACTTGACTACGGCAGCAATGAGTAATTCTTGGGCGAATTCGTCTGGGGTGCTGCGGAGGACAGAAAAGGCACTTTCAGGTAAATTGAGTTGAATTTGAATCATCGAATTAGGCTTATGAATGGTGGGTAGTTTGATATGGATATGATGATTTAGTTTTCCGTTTAGCAGACTTTTTCCCTGGGGTTTATTTTCATAGATTATTTGAGTATATAAATCAATTTTATGCGGTTCGTTCCCTGTCGTCCCTTTATTTTAAACATTCGGTCATAGCAAGACTCCTTCTTGGCGGATATTCCGAAGCAGCGCGTTGTTGCGGGTTTGGTAGTCGATTTCGTCCATGAAAAGGCAGGTAATCACCACATCATAGTGCAGGGAGAGATCCGCAACAATTTTGCCCGTGCGTTTGATTTCTTCGCTCGGATTAACGGGCGATCGCAACACCACGAGGACATCAATATCCGACTCTGGTTCTTGGTCGCCACGGGCTTGGGAGCCAAACAGGGTCAGGTGGACGAGGCGATCGCCGTAGAGCGCGATCAGGTCTTGTTTAAGATAGTTGAGGATGGGTTTCAGAATCGGATTCATAGTTTCGTCTCGTTTCTTTAGATTTCCCTTTAGCTGGCTTTTTGAGCGCAGACTTTTTCGGGGTTTATTTTCATAGATTATTTTAGTATATAAATCAATTTTATGCGATCGCTCGCATTTTTCAGCCACTTATGTCATGGCAGTAATTTGCTCATAAATTTCTCGATTTTCTGCCTGGGCTTGACGCAGATCGTACTGGGTCTGTAAGTTCATCCAAAACTGAGCGCTATTCCCAAAATATTTCGACAACCGTAGGGCTGTGTCTGCGGTAATACTGCGTTTTTCAGACAATATTTCGCCAATTCGGGTTTGGCTTACACCAATATCTTTGCTTAACCGATAGGGGGTAATATTGAGTGGTTCCAGAAATTCTAGCCGCAGAATTTCCCCTGGATGAATGTTGGGTAAACGCTCGTTATCCATATTTTTTTTAGTGGTAATCTACAATTTCAACTCGATCGGCATTGTTTTCATTTGTCCATACAAAACAAATGCGCCACCGATCGTTAATGCGGATACTAAGTTTACGGGCATAAATAAATTCACCACATACCCCATTAGATGCATTGTCATTCCCGCCTTCGCGGGAATCCAAAGATTTATGTCGGGGAACGAAAAGTGCAATTAATTATGTTCACTTACTTATGACTTAGTTTTCCGTTTAGCAGACTTTTTCCCTAGGGTTGGTTGGCTGGTCATTTTGGTATATAAATCAAAGAGTTTTTCTAGGCGTTCCGTGTCGTTTTTGAAGCGCCGACCGATGTAAATGCGCTCGATAATTTCATCGTTGCGATCGTGGGCTTCCCGGACGAAGGGAAATTCTTTGTCCATGCGATCGGGGGTCGTACATATCCGCAATTGTGGCGGGGAAATAATGCTCTCTCGCTAATAGGATATCTTCCGCGCAACGGGTCATGTCGATTTTGTTTTGTTCCGTTAAAGTGGGGACGGGAAAAGTATTCCAACCCAAATCGTTAGAATATCGATAATCTTCTTTGAATTTTCCGCATATCGTAGCTATCCATAAAAAGTGCAATTTTGATAGAAGTAAAGATAAAGCCCATAAATCAGCATCAAATATCGTGAATGCTTGACTAGATATAATTGCTCCGTTACTAACTACACCACAAGGAAGGTACTCACGACGCTCAGAAGTCATTCGTGGGATAATAAAAGAGTAACACTTTGCTTCATTGAACTCTCGCATTTGATGAGGTCGAGCGGCAAGCTTTCTATTTGATGCATCAGGACTTTTAACTCGTGTTTCTTTTGATAAAAGCAGCCTTTGTCTAATAGGCTCAATTTTATCTGCGCGGGCGAGTGACTCATCGCTAATCCAAAGACAGTACCTTGGAATATCATTATTATGTTCTTTAGATCCGTAAAATCTTCTAATAAACTCTGAAGCTTCAGGATTGCCAGATAGTATATCAATTCGTTCTGAAAAAGTTATACTTAAAGCTCCTCCATCGTTGGGCATATTACCCAATATCATATTTGGTAAATGGTAGGAAATTGGCTCAATTAATGCTTTTACAAGAGGTGCTTCACCTGCTGTTAAATAATGGGATATATGATCAATAATTCTTACAACGCCATCTTCAAATAACTGGCAATTTTGCTTACGCTGCCTGTCAATTCCTATAATTACACAGAATACAGCCGCTTTATTAGCTGCATTATTAGACCACAAGAAAGAAGAATGTGAAAATCGAATTTCGACACCATTCGATAAAACAATCGGCCTGTTGGTGCTTGTCTTCCCATTACTAAAGAGTTAGTTGATACAAATGCTGCTGCTGCATCAGTTGCCAGACAATAATCGGATGCCTTTACAAACCACGCGCCCACAAGATCAATATAGCCCCAATGTTTTGTGCGACCCTCGAAAACAAACATCATGTCAGATTTTTGTTCTTCCGTAAGTTTTCCCTTTCCAGAGTAAGGCGGATTACCACAAATATAAGTTTCTCCCCCCTCATTCTCAAACTCAATTTCTGCTTGCTCCCGCGTTTCTCCCCACAAATCCAAATCCTCACGCTGCACCTTTACCCCCGTTCCCGTGGGCGGACATAAACTCAACCAATCCAACCGCAACGCATTCCCACAAGTAATCCAATTATCATTTTTCAGGGGCAAAAACTCCAATAACGCCAACTGCGGCTCCCGATGCAACACATCACATTGAAACTCGGCAATAATCAACGCTAACCGGGCAATTTCTGCGGCAAAATGGCGAATTTCTATCCCCCGAAAATTGGTCAAAGGAATCTCAGAACGGCGCTCCGGTTCCCCCCGCAACTCATTAATTTTCGCCTCAATTTTCCGCATCTCCTTATAAGCAATCACCAAAAAATTCCCCGACCCACAAGCCGGGTCAAAAACCCGAATTTTTGCCATCCGTTGCCGCAAATTCAACAACTTGCGGCTATTATCCCCCGCCGCCTCTAACTGCTCCCGTAAATCATCCAAAAACAACGGATTCAAGACCTTAAGGATATTCGGCACACTGGTATAGTGCATCCCCAAAGCCCCGCGTTCTTCCTCATCCGCCACCGCTTGAATCATCGACCCGAAAATATCGGGATTTATCTTTTTCCAGTCCAAACTGCCCACATGAAGCAAATAAGACCGGGCAATCTTGTTAAACCGGGGCACTTCCACACTGCCGGAAAATAGCCCCCCATTCACATAAGGAAACACATTCGCCCAACTGCGAATCCCCAACCGTTCTCGGTCTTCCAGGGGCGTCGCCATCGCCCGAAACACCTCCGACAGCACCTCATGGGCATTAGAACCATCCGCCGCACTCATCTGGGCAACGGTCTGAGTAAATAATCCCTCACTATGAAAAATATTCGTATCTTCCGCAAAAAAGCAGAAAATCAGCCGCGCCATAAAATGATTGAACGCTTCCTGATGCTGGGCTTTATCCCAGTCTGGGTTTTGCTTCAGCAACTCCACATAAAGCCGGTTGAGGCGACCCGTTGCCTTGATGTCAAAGGCATTTTCCCGGATTTGCCGCACCGTCGTAATCCCCGCCAAAGGCAGGAAAAACCCGAAATGGTCGGCAAAATCCCGATAATCGCAGGCGATCGTTTCCCCGTCCGCCAGATTTTCCGCTTCAAAACTTTGGCCGTCCGTCGCCAGAATAAACTTAGCTTTGTACCGAGTCGTGGCGGGACTCTCGCGCAAAGCGGTCAGGGTGGCGGTGACTTCCCCTTCCGGGCAAACCTGCAAATGGATATTGTTGCGCTGAAGCACCCCGCCCGGTAAGTCCGATTGATTAGTTGAACCACTGCCCGCGCTTTTGAGTCGCTGGATGGTGGTTGACTTGTTGCCAAAGGCTTCCAGGAAGGCAGATGGGAACTCTTCCGAGTTAAAAGGTGCTTCGGCTAGTTGGGAAACGGCTTCTTCGATTTCAACGGCGTTCATGGTGACAAATTAAAAGGTTATTGTTATTTCAAGTAAGATTAATACAATTATGTAGGGGGTGCGATTCGTTCACGCGGAAAGCGGACGGGGAAACCCTGAAGCGTGCGCGTGGTAATGATTCCAAACGGAGTCGTTATAACTGTGGGTTTGTTGACTTAGTGGAAGTCAATCACCCGGATTTCCTAGCACAAGCTAGGGGTGGTTAGGCATCAGCCCCACCCGAAGACTCACTTTTCACTGGCGTGAAGCGGGTTGAAAAGGTGGTAACTCTCAACCAGAGGGGGAATCCCATCAAGCCAATTAGTCAAGGTCAGCCGTGAGGTGAATGTCCGACTTGAACCCTCTTTATAATTAAGTAGCGAAATCTGGTTGATGCGCTGCGCTCAAAAGAGCACGGGGAAAAGACGCAGAGTTCCCCTACTTATGCGTTACAGAAATCCCATGTATTACCCAGGGGGAGAGGACAGTGCCTAAAACTAATAACCCCAAATCCACGGAACGAAGTAACCCCATACTGGCTCTCAGTAATGAGTAGCAATAAGTGTAAGCGGATGCCTATATGGGGAAGGGATGCCTCTGGAAGCCAACGGCTGGGGTAACGCCGAGCATATGCAGACTAGAGGTGATGCGGCGAAGTTAGTGCGGTTAGTAGTTTCCTAATACGCCATGAGCCAACCTTCAAGGTTAGGTATAGGATAAGTGCAAGTCACCAAGGAGACGAAAAGGCAGTGAGACTATGCCAAAAAGGATGACGTGAGTCGCCTGATTAGGAGCAAGTTAAAAGCAAGCGCCGCCAGGAGCCGGATGCGGTGAAAGTCGCACGTCCGGTTCTGAATGGGAGGTGGGGAGAGCGATTTCCCCATCGACCCCTAACCGAGCAAGCGAATCGCCCCTACTAAAAGAGATTAAATGTTTCAAATTTAGTAAAAAGTATTCGTAGGGTGGGCAAAAAATTTTACCCACTCTACCATATATGATGGTGAATTTTTGCCCACCCTACAATACAAATACTCTTGTCTAGTTAATTATTGGTCGTCTCCTGCCGTAAAGCAGCGATCGCTTCCAAAGTTAATCCAGTGGCTTGGGCGATCGCCTCATCATTGAGTTGACCCAATAAGTTTCTCGCCATCTCACGTTTTGCTTGTTCGATGCCTTCTTTTCGTCCTTCTTTTCGTCCTTGTTCGAGTCCCAAGGCGATCGCCCCTTGTTGGTCATAAATAAACATTTCCCGCCGATCTAACTCTTCTAATTCCTCTAGGGTTAATCCAGCTTGATTGGCAATTTCAAAAGCTTGATGAAGTTCGGCGATATCATCCAGATTTTCAGGAATCGAAGTGAGCGATCGGGCAAATTTCATAAAATAAATCCATTTGTCCGTCAGGGTTTCAATCTCGTTCAGTTCCTTAGTAAACTTCGGCAATTCCACAAAGATTAACTCCATCTCATTCTCAGGGTAATGCCAGCCTTCCGACTTTTCTCGATAGACAAAACGGGAAATCAATTGATTCTTTCCGGGAAACATCTCAAAGTCAGTTAAAGTCAAAGCGATTACGGGTTTTAGATATCGATACCCTTGTCCCCGTTGCAGTTGAAACGCATAGGTTTTAGCCGCATTAAATAAGACCCGCTTACCAAAAGATTGCACATTTAACACCTGCATTTCTACAATCACAAATGTGCCATCATTAAGCTTGGCTTTAACATCCAAATAGGTATCTTTTAACCCTTCCAGTTGAGGGGGCAAATTGGGATTAATGATTTCCAAGTCTTGAATGGTCGAATTACCATCATAGACCAAAGCATTCAGAAAACTGATTAAGATGTTTTTGCTTTGTGGCGAACCAAAGATTTTTTTAAAAGCGTAGTCGATTTTGGGGTTAATAAATCTCATAGCCATTTTAGCCAAATCTCTCAATTAATTATAGCATAACTTTTGTTTTCTAGAGTGCCATTTGAGTCTAATTTTTGGAAATTTTCTATTTTAGCTTGATTCACTCCTACTCTGGTAAACAATGGGGTAAATAGTGGGACGATTACCCCAAGCAAAAGCGATCTGGTTTGCCCAAAATTACCGCCGCAATTTCGACCCAATCTAAGAATAATTAAATGCTCTTATTCCAATACTCTAACCCCGTGACAATGACATTTTCTAGCCAATGCTGGAAACGGGGAATCAAATTCTCTCGTCGATCGGCGTAGGAAAAATGCCTTACTCTTAAACTTTTTATGGATGGGAATCATACCCCTGAAGGTGAATATCTAAAGACCAGATAAACACCCGCCGATTGGGAAACAAGCGCCTCGATTTTTCCCATTCCTGAATAATTGATAAATCTGCCATCCCCTTCCCTTGGGTTGCTGAATTTGGGAAATCAGTCAACCAGAGTTTTACTTCATCCAATGTGGGAACCTGCATCACCGTCCAAGGGGTTTCCCCAGCGATCGCCATGTTAACTTGCTTGACAAAAGATTCAGCACATTGTCGGCGAGAACGACCATCACTGATATGAGCAATATGATTTCCGGTTTCATAAACAACAGCCATTGGTAACAGCAAATGGGTTCCTTTTTCCAAAAAATCCTTAAGTTGTTCCATGACTACTCCTCGCTCATCATTCAATTTAGGAATATTCAGAACATTACAGAAAACCGAAGTATCGACAATCGAAACATCCGCCATTACTGAGCCCCCACCATCGAATTAAGCGAAGTCAACCAGTCTAGGGCCTGTTGTTTTTTGACCTCCGATCCTGGATGCTGTTTGACAAAACGTTCTAACAGTCCACGAGTCATTAAATGACCCACTGAACCCTGAGCAATTAGTTCCGGGTAATCGGGAATATCTTGCAAACGAATTAACTGACTTGACCCATCATCAGGACTGCGATAACAAAATTCAGTCTCAGGAATTGCCTCATCAGGAAGCGCATCTAATAAAGCAGGATTATGACTACTAATCAGAATACGGAGGTTACGTTTTCGAGCAATTTCAGCCATCCGAGACAGTAAAGCACTCGCACGACTGGGGTGGACACCATTATCGATTTCTTCAATAACTACTAAACTTTCTTGGGGTGCAGAAAGTAATACCGCTGCAATGGATAAAACTCGAAGAGTTCCATCCGACAATCGTGCGGCATCATAAGGAGTCGCTAACCCGCCAAAAGTTTCAGTGAGTTGTAACATTACCTCACCACGAGGTGTTTCTAGGAAACTAATATCCTCAATATTCTGTTCTGGGAGACTACAAACAAAGTCTAAAACCGCCTGCTTAGAGGTCTTGGATTGGCATAAATTATAAATAACTCCCGATAAGTTTTGCCCTTTTTCTCGCAAAATAAAATCCGTTTTGTCACCATACTCTCTCATCAAGCTGGGTTCTGGCTCTAAAAACACAATTCCACTTAACCACCGCACATATTTATGGCAAATTCTGGGGATAATTTCGCGACTTTTGGTATTTTCTGGTCGAAATCTAATTTCACTTAATATTTGGGTAAAAACTGCCATGTGACTACTACAAACCAGGCTCGGTTTTTTGCCGCCTCTAGCAAAATTATTATAACTGACAAAAATATCACTTCCTGCCCCTTGCGGTTCACTGGTTATTTCATACAACGGAACTTTAGAATTTGAACTGGTAATCCGTTCTTGTGTCACCTGCAAATGGTTGGATGAACTGAGTCCGAGTTGAATCTCAAAACGTTCCCAATCTGGATGATTTGTCACGCAAGCTAGTTGAAAAGTCTGCTTTCCTCGGTATCCCAAATGTTCGACATTACCTCGAAAGAAATTATCTCCTTTTTTTTGCGGATTTCTGAGCAATACAAGCCTTTCCCCGGTGGCGATTCGAGATAAAATCCGCAAGGCTTCAATGACATTACTTTTACCGGAGGCATTGGCTCCAATTAATACGGTGAGTCGCCCTAAGTGCAATGTCGCCGATTTATAACTTTTGAAATCTTTTAACTCTATTTCTGTAATCATCGTATTTGACTCCGTTGGCGATCTAAAATATTTAGGACTTACGCAAATCTAGGATTTAATCACTATATATATTGCATGGTGGGCAATGCCCACCCTACATATAGATTAGCTGCTATCGTCCTGATATTGACTAAAGGATTGACTAAAGGTGGCAGTTCACTACTAGCTAAATCTTGCCAATTGGATGATAAATCTTCGATTCTTGTTTCCACAACATAAAATTTCCCGTCACATTCCCGTGACATACTGACAATATTGTAGCAAAATATTGTAGCAAAATATAGGACTTTTGCTAGGGGCGATCGCTCTTATTCTCATCCCCAACGCACCCCAGCACCCTTGCGAAATGAAAAGAAACCGGGTTTCTGGTGATTGTTGATTTAACTTATTCTTAACTTTTTACTTGTTGGCGTAAGGGCATTTTTTGGCGTGAGGGCATATCGCTACTGGTTCTGGAGTTAGAGTAAGACCAAGCCAAGGCGCTGCCAAAGTAAGGTACTGATTGTTGAACTAAGAACACCGCCCGTCCCGGGACGGGAGTTGTCAAAATCACCCCATTGACCGTGTAGAATTGTTAACATTTTCATCTGTGCGGGTGAAAACAGTGCGAAAATAAACTATGAAAAGTCTGGCTCAATTATTTTGTCGCTTTTCCTGAAGCAGTTAATTAAAATTAACATAACTAATTTTAATTATATCGCTCCGCTCAACCTCTTTTTTTCTGTCCGATTTATGGCTCTACAAATTTCTTTAAAACCACCAGAACCCACCCCCGAAGAGATCGAAGACTGTATCAGTTGGTTAAGTTTTCATCGCACTTGGGGTAAGTTAGGGGAAAAACCGATCGCCCAAATTGCCTCATCCCTATATTTATTGCGGGTAGAAGCCAACACCAATATTTTTGCCCAAAATGGTACTCCCGAAGGCTTATATCTACTCAAGTGGGGAACCGTGGAAATGTATCGCACTTCCCCGGTTGGTAAAACCCATATTACCTATCGCAATGCGGGGGAACTATTCGGTCATATTTCCCTAGGAATGGGTGGAGAGACCCCCGCCTACCGAACCGGGGCGATCGCGATCGCCAAAAGTGAAATTTGGTTTTTACCCAGAGATCGCTTTGAACAACTCAAAACAGAATATCCCGAAATTAACGGCGCGATCAACACCCTCTTAGCCCAGGATGTAGCTAAATTTCAAGACCGGATCGCCAAAGAACAAGCCCGCATTCAAGGATTGCAACCTTATATCCGCCCAGTTCCCACCAATGAAACGATTATCAGTAATAGCAAATCTAGTCAAAAACTTGCCCAACAGGTTGAACAAGCCGCCCAAGATTTAAAGCCCATTTTTCTCCAAGCCTTACCCGGTAGCGGAAAAACCTTTATCTCTGGGATAATTCACGCCCAGTCGGGACTCAAACATCGCCCCTTTGCCGAAATTGATTGTGCGAAATTGCCCCGAAATGCAGAGGGGGATATAAATACTGATATTTTATTCGGACGGATTGACGGTTTAACTGGGGCGATCGCCTTATTAGAAAGGGGAACCCTAGCCATTGATAACTGGCAAATTCTCAGTCAAGGCGATCGCGATCGACTGATTCACTATCTCAAAACCGGAAACTCGATCCCCAACGCCCCCATTGAAATCCAGGAGAAAATCTTCCAGCAACCCCCTCAACACCTTTGGGTGCGTCTGATTCTCATCAGTCCCACTAAACTGCCAACTTCAGGAGTTGATGCCCATACCATTAAACTATTTGCCTTGAACCAGCGCAAATCAGATATTCCCGCTTTTGCCCAGTATTTTCTGGAAAAGTTCTGTCGGGAACGGGGGCGATCGACTTTACAACTCGATCAAGCTGACCTGCGACGGCTACTCAGTTACGACTATCCCGGTAACGTCGCCGAATTAGAAAGTATTCTCAAACGGGCAGTGGTGATGACCCCACCGGAACAGTCGGTGATTCTCGAACAAGTATTGTGGTCTGTTGAATCCAAAAAAAACGCCTTTCGGGTGGATCTACTCAATCAAATTCCCGGGTTGCGCCAATTCCTCTTAAGCGATTGGTGGCCGGAACGGTTTTGGTGGCCGATGATGGCTATTTTTATCCCCGTCACCATTATGGGATTTATTGGACCCCAAAGCCGAGATGCCAATATCGTCCTTAATCTATTTTGGGCTTGGTGGTGGCCGTTTTACTTATTCCTATTTTTCTTTATCGGTCGCCTCTGGTGCGCGGTTTGTCCGTTTATGATTGCCGGGGAATGGCTGAGAAAATTGTCTCTATGGATTTGGCCTCGTCAGCTATTGCCCTGGCCGACAAAATGGCTGAATAAATGGGGCGCTTGGGCATTGTGGGCCGGGTTTGTGGCGATTTATCTGTGGGAAAAATTATGGGATCTGCCCCATCATGCCAATCTTTCCGCTGCGCTACTGGTAATTATTGCTGGGGGGGCGGTGATTTGTAGCATTATCTATGAACGCCGCCTTTGGTGTCGTCATTTGTGTCCGATTGGCGGGATGAATGGGATGTTTGCCAAGTTAGCGGTAGTGGAGTTGCGATCGACTCAGCAGGTTTGTGGGACTCAATGCAGTACCTTCGGTTGCTATCAGGGCAGTGGTGCCACTCCGGTTAATTTTCCTGATGCCCTGCCTACGGAGGGGCAGGCAACAGGGGGATGTCCCTTGTATTCTCACCCCGCCCAGTTGCAGGATAACCGAGATTGTGTGTTTTGCATGACCTGTCTTAAAGCCTGTCCGAACCGTTCGGTCCAGTTAAATTTTCGGTCTCCGGCAGCGGATCTTTTTGAGAATCATAAGGGTTTTCCCGCAGAAATTGCCTTGTTGCTGTTACTGTTTGGCGGAGTGTTTCTGCACTGTTCTCACCAGATTTTGGCCTGGTTTGGCTGGGAAGATTTGGCGATCGATTCCGACCATCTGGCGATCGCGATTCCGGTGGTTTTATTGTTATTGTCAATTCCCCTAATACTCACCTACATCACCCATCAAATCGCCCGATTCTTCGATCCAGAAATGCCAGATTATCAAACGGTTGTTTATGCCTATATGCCCCTAGTTTTAGCCGGAAATTTGGCCTACTACTTGCCCGCTGCGATGACTGAAGCAGGGCAGATTTTACCTGTGATTGCCCGCACCTTTGGTTTCAGTGGAGATAGCTTAATCACCTTAACTTGGAGTTTGGATGTCGCCCAGTTTACTCAAGAAGTGGCATTGATTTCATTTCTGGGTTTTAGTTTATTTCCTCTGTTAAAAATTACCCGTCGTCCCCTGGCTAAAAATATCCCCCATATTATTCTCATGGGGGCTTTAGTTGTGGTCTGGCTTCAGCTTATGATTTAACCGCCATTCTCTTAAACTTCCATTCAACATAATACCATTTGCAAAAATTCATCCAACAGCCCCTAACATTCGTAGGGTGGGCCCGCCATCGGCAGAGGTGCGGAGGGGCAGAGGAGCAGAGGGAATAATTGATAATTGATAATTGATAATTGATAATTGATAATTGATAATTGATAATTGATAATTGATAATTGATAATTGATAATTGATAATTGTTTGACCCTACACCCTACACCCTGCACCCTACACCCTATTCCCAACCAACAACCAACAACCAACAACCAACAAAATTTAATTGTTAATTGTTAATTGTTAATTGTTAATTGTTAATTGTTAATTGTTAATTATTTAACCCTACACCCGAAAAAACCCGCTTTGTGGTGATTGTACTTCAGCGCTCCCACAAATGCTACATAACTATCAAACGATAAATAGTTCAAACAATGCTATCATTGATGAAAACCACAATTAAAACCTTTAACCAGCAATGAAAATCTATCAAAATATTACCCAAATTATCGGCAATACCCCGTTAGTTAAATTACGCAATCTTCCTAAACTTTATAACTGCCCAGCCGAAATTCTGCTCAAACTAGAAAGTTTAAATCCGGTTCGTTCTGTTAAAGATAGAATTGCGGTGAGCATGATTTCTGAAGCGGAAAAAGCCGGTTTAATTCAACCTGGAATTTCAACAGTGATTGAAGCTACATCAGGGAATACGGGGATTGGTTTAGCGATGGTTTGTGCCGCTAAAGGTTATCGCTTAATTTTAACAATGCCAGAACACATGAGTCTGGAACGGCAAAAACTGGTGACAGCTTATGGCGCAGAAGTAGTGAGAACTCCAGCCAAAGAGGATATGCCCGGTGCCATTGAACGGGCGAATGAACTGTTAGCAAGTATTCCTAATTCTTTTTCTCCCCAACAGTTTAGCAACCCAGCTAATCCGAAAATTCACTATCAAACTACCGGGCCGGAAATTTGGCGGGATACGGAAGGAAGTATTGATATTTTAGTGGTTGGGGTGGGAACGGGTGGAACTCTGACCGGGGCAGGTTGCTATTTGAAACAAAAAAAACCAGGTTTAAAAATTGTCGCGGTGGAACCTGCCGCCAGTGCAGTTTTAAGCGGAAATAGCCGCAATGTTCACGATATACAAGGAATTGGGGCAGGGTTTATTCCTGATGTTTTGCGGGTAGATTTAATTGATGAAATCGTGATGGTGACTGAAGCAGAATCGTACAATATCGGGCGACTTTTGGCAAGTAAGGAAGGAATTATTAGTGGGATATCCACGGGGGCTGTGGTTGAAGCCGCTTTGAAAATAGGGGCGCGTCCAGAATATCGCGATCGCACCATTGTCGCAATTCAAGCCAGTGGCGGAGAACGATATTTAAGTACAGCAATGTTTCAGCCTCAACCCTTGGCGAAGGGAGAAAATTAGCAGCGATCGCCTCTAACCCAGGCCATAAATATGGTAATCGACGTATTGTGTAACCGCTGCTTTTGTTGTTAGTCTAGGGCAGATAATTCCGCTGGTTTCTTCTATTTGAGGCAAAACAACAAGCAGCAATTACAGCGTCGGCCAGGAAGCCATGAAACTTGCGCGATTATTGGCAACAGTAGATCCAGGTTTGGTCGGAGTGGCGATCGCCTCGTTTGTCATCAACCCTTGAGGGTTTCGATTGCCAACCTTAATGTTGCTAAACCTAAGATTTAGTTCAGAAATGTGTTAAATAAAATTGCCTACAAACTGATATTAATTTAAATAGCGATCGTCACTTAAATCGGTGACAAGGTAGAGGAAAAATGAACTCATTTGAAGCAAATTTTATTGAGCGGCAGCCAATCACACAACCATTGCTGCAAACCATTCGTTTACTTGGTGAATATAAAGGCAAGCAAGATTTATTCAAACAACAATCCCCGCAATCCTTAGCAACTCTCCGTCAATTGGCAATCGTCCAGAGTGCCGAATCATCAAACCGAATTGAGGGGATTACTGCGTCATTAGAACGGATTAGAAAACTGGTGGCAGAAAAAACTATTCCCCGCGATCGCTCGGAACAAGAAATTGCCGGATATCGGGATGTATTAAATACAATTCATAACAGTTCAATGCACATTCCGTTCACTCCGAATATTGTGCTACAACTGCATCGGGATCTCTATCAATTCTCCGTAGGACAAGGGGGACGCTGGAAAACCGTTGATAATGAAATTACTGAAACTCGGCCTGATGGCACCCAATTTATTCGGTTTAAACCCGTAAGTGCGGCGGCTACTCCCGATGCTATGGCTTATCTGCATCAGCGGTTTAATTATCTCTGGGAATCGGGACAAGTCGAACCTTTGTTACTAATTCCTAGCTATGTTTTGGATTTTTTATGCATTCATCCTTTTTTAGATGGAAATGGGCGGATGGCGAGGCTAATAACACTGCTATTACTTTATCGAGCAGGTTATGAAGTAGGTCGGTTTATCAGTTTGGCAAAAATTGTAGAAAACACCAAAGAAAGTTACTACGATACTCTCTACCAGTCCTCACAAAATTGGCACCAAAAACAGCATAGTTTATTGCCTTGGTACTCATATTTTCTCGGAGTAGTCTTGTTGTCGGCTTATCGGGAGTTTGAACAGCGTGTCGGATTGGTGGCTTCATCCAAAGGCGCAAAAACGGCAATGGTGTTAGAAGTGATTAACCATCTGTCTGGAGATTTTTCGATTCGCGATATCCAGGACAAATGTCCTACCGTGGGCATTGACCTGATTCGGCGAATTCTTCGCCAGGAAAAGGATGCAGATCGACTGGTATCTCTGGGACAAAGGGCCTAATGCTCGTTGGCAAAAGAAATAGGTACTATGCCGATTATATAGGTACTGAAACCCCCATAGTACCTATATAAGAATTACTAATATATTGTTTTCGCCCGGGTTGGCAGCGATCGCCTTTGGAACAAAGAAACCCGGTTTGTGGTGAGAAACCGGGTTTCTTTGTAGTCAAAGTAAGACGCAAATATTGACCGTGAGGGAAATTTTAGTATATACTAAAATTATGCAATTTGAATGGGATCCAAAAAAAGAACAGACAAATCAACAAAAACATCGAGTCTCTTTTGAAGAAGCCACAACCCTATGGACTGACCCCTTAGCCTTAATTGCTCCAGATCCAGAACATTCTATAGGAGAAGAAAGAGAATGGATTATCGGAGAATCATATAAAGGAAAGTTACTGGTTGTTGTTTATACTCAAAGAGGAGAAACGGTTAGAATTATCAGCGCTAGACTAGCAACCAAAAGAGAGCGAGAAGAATATGGCGAATCCAGTTGAATTTCCATTTGCTAAAGCCAGAAAAATCACTCCAGAAGAAGTGATGGCTGCGGAAAAAGCGATTAAAGAACAGTTTGGGATCGATGCTTCTAGAGTAGGCAGACCGCCTAAAAATGAAACGGAAAAATATCAAGCAATTTCAATTAGACTTCATCCTCAAGTGATTGCTTGGGCTAAAGCAGAAGCCAAAAAACAAGGAGTTGGTTATCAAACGATTATTAATGAAGCTTTACTTAAAATTTCAGGATAAGAGGTAATGATGATTGGTCAAGGCTGAAACCCGTACTCACCAGAAACCCGGTTTCTTGAAGAATTTTCTGGTTCCTAGGCTCTGCCTGGAAGATTTAGAGGCTCTGCCTCGTAATTTTTGAAGTATAATCAAGAAATCAATTAATTAGTATTCGGGTTATTTTTTATCCAGAGTAATTGGCGATCGCTTTACGGAATAAAAATACGACCGACTCCCAGATAGTTTTCCAAATCAAGTACAATCTCAATCAACCGAGTAGCACATTTTTGTCGATAGCGACTCTCATCAAATCGAGCGGGATTGGCAATGGTCAGAATTGGCAGGGAAGTCGGAGTATTTTCCTCGCGTATTGTCTGCTCAAGAGAATCATCTCCTTTCATATTTCGATTAGCTGTAATCAGAATCATCTGGTTAGTTTGAGCAAATTGCCAAACGATGCGATCGCTGCTATTCATCGGTAATCCGATCTCCTGAAACGTGAAGAAGCGGATTGATAACAGGTCAAGCCATCCTTCCGCACCAAGGGTTCCCCAGAATAAAACAGCATCGCCAGTTAAATTATAGTCAATTAAAAAATTCATATAATTCAGAGAAAAAATTCATCATTGAGCTTCAATGCGATCTTTCCAGTTTTGCAGTTTAGCCCGGAGAAATTCTTGACCTGGTTTAGGAGGAATTGCGGCAATTTTAGCAAATCGGGAACGATTTTTTTCTTCCCAGAATTGGCGAATTTCTGCTGCGGTTTGTAGACATTCTTGGTATTCTGCTTCAACCTCAGCATGATGGGTTTCAATGTATGCTAAAGCTGAACCAATTTGCTCGTCATTAAGACCAAGTTTTTCCCGAATTAATTTTGGTGGATACTCAGCCTTCAGATAATCCATCACGTCATAAAGAGTGATGCGCGTACCGGCGATCGTCATGCCGCGTTCTGTGCGAACAATTGTCGGTTTTTCTTGTGATGTTGAAGTCATAGCCACTCCTCGAAATCTAAATTTATGCTACCTCAAATAAAGCTACTATATTCATTCTAGCCCGATCTTCGGGAGATTTGGATAGATAAGCTGCCCGGAGAAAACGTGGTGATTGTGGTGCTAGGTGCGAAACCCGGTTTCTTCGGCGAAACTCGGTTTCTGGTGGTTTCTGGTGATAACTGGTCTGGTATGCTGAATGTTGATTCAACATAACTACTAACCATGTCTGCGATATTGCCCCGCAACGCTACCGCGAACGCACCTAGCACTACAATCACCACGTTTCCCCTGGCAGCCGTTGTCGGTCAGGAAGCCATCAAACTAGCGCTATTATTGGCAGCGGTGGATCCGGGTTTGGGAGGGGTGGCGATCGCTGGGCGGCGGGGAACCGCCAAATCTGTGATGGCCCGTGCTCTCCATGCCCTCCTGCCCCCCATAGAAGTGGTCAAAGGTTCGATTAGCAACTGCGACCCCGAACGCCCCCAAGAGTGGGACGATCGCCTCTTAATGGAATTGGGACTAAATGGCCAAAATGGGCAGACTATCGGCGAAGTCCCCACCGCAGTCATTCCCAGCCCTTTCGTACAAATTCCCCTAGGCACCACCGAAGACCGGCTAATTGGTTCCGTGGACGTAGAACAGTCCGTAAAACTCGGTGACAGCGTATTTCAGCCCGGTTTACTTGCCCAAGCCCACCGAGGCGTCCTCTATGTAGATGAAATCAACCTGCTGGATGACAACATCAGCAACTTACTCCTAACGGTACTCACCGAAGGTCGCAACCAAATTGAACGGGAGGGGATTAGTTTCCAGCATCCCTGCCAATCGATTTTTATTGCTACCTATAACCCGGAAGAAGGGCCGCTGCGAGAACATTTGCTCGATCGCATTGCCATTAGCCTTTCTGCGGACGGGGTTTTGGGCATCGATCAACGAGTCCAAGCGGTAGACCAAGCCTTGTCTTACAGTTCCTCCCCCCAAGACTTTCTCGATCGATATGCGGAAGATATCGAAAGTCTGAAAACCCAGATTATTTTGGCGCGGGAATGGCTGAAAGATGTAGAAATTACCAAAGACCAGATTAGCTATCTGGTGCAAGAAGCCCTACGGGGCGGAGTTCAAGGCCATCGCGCCGAACTTTTTGCCGTCCGAGTGGCCAAAGCTTCCGCCGCCCTGGAAGGTCGGGCAACGGTGAACGCCGATGATTTACGCAATGCGGTGCAACTGGTAATTGTGCCTCGCGCCACCATTATTCAGACGCCGCCGGAAGAACAACAGCCGCCACCGCCACCCCCACCGCCGCCACCGCCCCCAGAGGACAACTCGGACCAAGACCAGGAAGAACCGGAAGACGAACCCCCAGAACAACAAGAGGAAGAAGAAGCCACCATCCCAGAGGAGTTCATTTTCGACCCGGAAGGGGTGATTATGGATCCGGAAATCCTCTATTTTGCCCAACGAGCCCAACGGCAAGGCAAGTCTGGCAGCCGAACGGTAATTTTTTCCGACGATCGCGGACGGTATGTGAAGCCCATGTTACCCAAAGGCAAGGTGATGCGGGTGGCGGTGGATGCCACGTTACGGGCTGCGGCGCCTTATCAGAAATCCCGCCGAGAACGCCAACCCAACCGCAAGGTAATTGTGGAACGGGGAGATTTGCGATCGAAGCGTTTAGCCCGAAAAGCCGGTGCCCTGGTGGTGTTTGTGGTTGATGCGTCGGGGTCGATGGCCCTCAACCGGATGCAGTCCGCCAAAGGTGCGGTGATGCGGTTACTCACCGAGGCTTATCAAAACCGCGACCAAGTGTGCGTGATTCCCTTCCGAGGGGAACAAGCGGAGGTCTTATTGCCCCCCACTCGTTCCATTACTACGGCGCGGCGACGGTTAGAACGCTTGCCCTGTGGCGGCGGTTCCCCCCTAGCCCACGGGCTGACTACGGCGGTCCGGGTGGGACTCAATGCCATGCAGTCCGGGGATATCGGTCAGGTGGTGGTTGTGGCTATTACCGACGGTCGAGGGAATATTCCCTTGTCCCGTTCCCTGGGTGAGCCGGATATTGATGGGGAAAAGCCTAATATTAAGGAAGAATTGTTGGAAGTTTGCGGCAAAATTAGAATGTTAGGCATCCAGCTTTTGGTGATTGATACGGAGAATAAGTTTGTTTCCACCGGATTTGCCAAAGAAATGGCGAAAAATGCGGGCGGTACTTATTATCATTTGCCGAAAGCGACGGATCAGGCGATCGCGGCTATGGCCCAAAGTGCGATCGCGGATATCAGATCCCGCTAATTAATTCGGGAAACTCACCACAAAGACACGAAGAACACAAAGTTATCTCTTCTTTGTGTCCTCTGTGTCTTTGTGGTTTTAATATGCCCTGAAAATAACCATGAAAATTTATCAAATAACTCTAATTTCTCTCATCAGCTTGTTCTCGATTCTCCTTCTCTCTGGGTTGCCGAAATATTATCCCCTTTCTGCCCAAACCAACAATCATCTCTGTACCTCACCGGAAAATTGCCCCATGACTCAACCTTTATTCGATCGAATCAACCGTTATAGTGTGACAATTCCGGCAAATGGTGATGCAGCGGATATTTTTTATCCCGTAGTCAGTCCAACTTCCCTCGATACCTATCCCGTAGGGTTGCTATTGCCCGGATTTAATGTGGATAAATATTATTACGATTTATTTGCCCGAAAAGTCGCCAGTTACGGATTTATTGTGGTTGTTCCCAATCATCGCATCTCAGATCGAGGCAAACCGGCATTATTTGCCCAAGTGCAACAAGTAACGGAGGTCTTAGCTTTTATGAAAGCAGAGAATCTCAATCCCAAATCGCCGATTTTAAATCAGGTTGATGGGGAAAAATTAGTGTTGTTAGGTCATTCTCATGGTGGATTTATTGGCTTTGATGCCATTAGAAATGTTTGTGAGTCACCCTGGTGTGTGGGCAACTATCGCCGTCCCCCAGAGTTGCTGGCGGGGGTATTTTATGGCTCGGATTTTTGGGAAGATGGGGAATTTTTAACTATTGATAATTCTCGGAATTATGCCGCTATTTCTCATCAGCATAAGGGAAACACAGCCCCCAATTATCCCGGAATTCCTCTGGCCTTAATTGCCGGAAGTCGGGATAGCTTAATTAAAGCCGAAAATGTGCAAGTTACTTATAATCATATCAAACAACCGCCCAAGGCTTATATTAAAATTACTGGGGCAAATCATTACGGGATTACCAATATAGATAATCCTCCGGGAAGTCCGAGGGAAAGAAATTCTCCTACCTTGGGGCAAGAGGAAAGTATAGAGGCGATCGCTCGTTGGAGTGCGCTATTTTTACGGGCTTATGCTTTAAATGACGCTGAAGCCTTGGACTATATCCATATTCAAGCTAAAAGCCAAGACCCAAACATAACAGTGATTAGTCAACCATAAATTACGCAGTAAGTAGGTGAACATAATTAATTGCACTTTTCGTTCCCTACCGTAAATCCTTGGATTCCCGTCGGAGTTTACCCCCGCGAAGGCCGCCATCGGCGGGAATGACAGTTTTTCTTCTAATGGGGGCTGTGATGCATTTATTTCTGCCCACCTACTTATTTAATGATATCCAGGATTTAATTATGAACCCAGAAAAATTTGAGTATTTAATCAAAAAAACCATTACTTACCTAGAATTCCACAGCGATGATTCCGCCAAGGGGTTAGTAGCACAGTGGCAGCAGGTACTCAGAAAAATACAAGAGATGAGAAACCAGCGTACTCAAAAATGAAATTCGTTAAATATTTTATCATATTTTTAGTTAATCTATGCTAAAATACTTGTAAAATAAATATTATTTACGACATAGAGGTTATTCTCTGAATTACAGAGGTTTTCTGGATTCCCGCGAATGCGGGAATGACAGTTTTTTTGACTGCATAACTATGACAAGTGCTATAACAATGAGCCTATTTTTTTGACACAATGACCTAAGATAGCCAAATAAACATTGATGGCCATTAATTGATTGAGTATCTTTGTCTCCTTTGTGTTCTTTGTGTGTTTGTGTTTTTTTTTAATCCGTCTTTGATTAGGGTTAAAAGTATCCTAAAATAAACAGAAAAACGGCCAATTTATTCTAATGAGTCAGATGACGAAACAGCAGTTGAAAACTCAAACAAGCGCGATCGCTAAAACTAAAGCCAAAAGCGATCGCCCATCCAGTCTGGTGCTCCTTTTCCCCATTGCTTTATGTCTAGGCTTAATCGTCTATGCATGGCGCTGGTTAATTGTATTTGGGGTTTTATCCGCCCTGGGAGGACTGTGGAAATATTATGAACAAAAACAGCAGGAACGCCAAGAGTGGTTAAATGTGATTTTCTATCAAACCTTACAAAAACATCAGGGGAAAATTACTACCTTAGATTTGGCGATCGCGGCAAATATTACGGGAGTGGAAGCCCAAGAATTTTTGCAACAAAGGGCGCAAGAATTTGGGGCAGAATTTGATATCACCGACGCTGGGGGAATTCTCTATTGTTTTACCTCTGTCACCATGCCGAATTCCCAAACTGCCAATCATAGCAATAATGATAGCAATAATGAACCGTGGCGATCGCTTCAAAACACCCCCAAAGAACTCCCTGCCCAAAGTTCCGCCTCCAGACTTTCACCCGTGAACCAATCACAACTCGCGGAAAGATTAGGAGTGCATAGTACCACCATCAGCAAAAACAAAACCAAACCAGATTTTATCTCCTGGACTCGGAAAAAAGATCCCGCTGGAGTTGCCTGGACTTACTCCCCAGAAACCAAAGAGTTTTTTCCTCTAATCAGCAAATAAAACCTGAAGCGATCGGGTGGGCAAACGCCCGCCTGAACCGGGTTAATTCTCTTAATTCGATCTTTATTTGATATTCATTTGATCCTCAATAGAAGCAGATTTTTAATAATCCTTGACTTTGGCAAAAAACTGTGCTAGATTCAAATCCGTTTATTAATTTTTTCAGGTTCAGGAGAATTGACGATGAAAATGTTTTCACCAATACAAAACTTACTTTCCTATAAAGTCATTGGCACAGTTTTATTCTTGCCGATCGTGCCATTTGGGTTGGTCAAAACTGAGGCTCCAGCTAGTGCCAACAATAATAAAACTGAAGTTGAATCGCACGGTCAGATTTCTAATATTATTGACACCGAAACTACAGAAATCACTTTATTAAGTTTTAAAATTGGTGAGCGTCATTCATTGCCTAGCTTCGATAAACCTGGTGCTGTAGTCGCTCAAGACGAGGATAGGGATGATGATGATGCTGCTGCTGCCGATGACTCTGCTGGTAACTCTGCTGATGACTCTACCGATGACTCTACCGATGAAGAATAGTCAATCAAACCCTGTTTTACTCGTCTAATTTCGCCAAAAAAATTACGGTATTTTTGCCGAAAAAGATATAGATTTAAAATTGGGAAATAATTCTCAATTTTTTTTGTCTATTTTGCTTTCAGAACCTGCTTAATTAAAAAGATCATCTGAGGATAACGTCATATTAATTTAAAAAATTATTGCTAATATTTAGACGTTAATTTGGGCGCAAGCATTGCGCCCCTACTGTTGTATCTTTAATGGAAATATCACAAGCTACAATGAAATTTTTACTCAGGAACCTGCACTAAATTGGCGATCGCGCTTCAGCGGATTCCTACGGGAATCGCACGGTTCAAACGATTGAACTGATTGGGATTAAGTGTCAGAATCACATCTACTTCAGCCACCAAGACAGAAGTATCAAACAATACTTTCATAAAGCCATGATATCCTGAATACGTTTTTCTCTTAAATCATCTATGAAAGTATTAATATCGAAGGTTTTTGGGAATTCCGTATTTATTACTAAAATTCCTTCTTTTCGATAAATCATAGATCGGTCATCAGTCTCTATATTGCTCAATTTAGATGGTTTTTCTGGATTTATCTCGGCTAATTTGTGAGTCCCTAACATTCTTCGGGTGGGCAAAAACTTTTACCCATCCTACCATATATGATGGTGGGCTTTTGCCCACCCTACAATATAAATGCTCATTTGACTACCATATATGATGGTGGGCTTTTGCCCACTTTTGCCCACCCTACGACTAAAAATTTAATCTTTTTTTTGTAATTGGTTATTTACCGGAAGTATAGATTAAAACAAATCAGGTGGGGAAATGTCCGCCACCTGATAGGTTAATCTATGGGGGTTAATCTACGGGGTTAATCCTCTGGGGATAAGCTGCTGGCATTAATCCCAAATAGATTTTCCAGTTGGTCCGTTGACCAAGATTCTGTGCGGTAGGCGATCGCAGAAATGGAGGACAAGCGGATTAACCAAGCGGTACTTTCATAGGACGCTTCTTCTTGTTCGTCTTCGTAAAACGTTCCTAGCACTAGAATTTCCAGAAATTCTCGATTGAGATTGATTGGTACACCACTAAAACTTCTTTCTTCCGTTTCAATCCAAACTTGAGTACCTCGATCGAGCGCTTCTTGTAGTCTTTGATAGAGGAGATTTGATTTTTTGACCTTGGTTTTTTTTCCCACGGTGTTTTTCCTTATGGAAATGTCAGTGGACAAGCGATCGTGTCAAGGAGAGAAAATGCTGAGAGTTAATACACTTTTGGCATATTATGAGCCATCTCCCCTTGAAGTGAACTACCGATCTTCGCGTACCGGCAACGGTGTTTCCATTATTTCCATCAACAACTCCAGACGCGATGGACGAGACAGGAGTGGGACGAGATTCGGTAGCGAGTAGTAGTCTCCAGAAAAGGTGAAAGTTTCCACCGGCAAGTGCTTATTTTTTAGCTGAGTTTCAGTCCAATCACAAGCATACCCTACTTTTACTATAACCACATTTGGCATCACTGCCATTTCGCGGCAATAAGTTTGGTAAGCATCATGGAAATAAGGTGCAGCATTTTCTCCTTCGTCTGTCACCAGAATAATTTGGTCTACTATCTGCTGCTTGCGTCGTAGTGCTTCCACCGCACAGCCGATGCTGGTGCCACCACCGGCGCGAATATGCTCAAAAGCACGTTCCCAGTCGCTCAACTCTGAACCTTTGGCTGCCACATAGTAAGGCATGGTGTCGAAAGCGTACACGAACAAGTCAGCATCAGAGATTCCAGAAATTAAGGCAGCTAAATGCTTACCGACTTCGAGAGCTTTCTCCATACTGCCACTTTTGTCTACCAGCAAACCAGTGGACTTAGTAATTTTACCGCGTTTCTTGACCTGTTCGTTAGTGATTTGTTCCAACTGGGCAACGGTGGCGGTATCTAGCTGGGTGGCTGCCGCTGCGACCCGCGCTTTATAGGCAGAAACGCGATCGCTTTTTTGGGCTGCTTGGAGTTTTTCATCGATCAAAGCCTTCACCTCTGGGCGATCCATTGCCCCCCGTCCTTGCAGGGACTTGAGGTTGTTAATCACCTCCTGGGGTGACATGGAGTTAATCAAGGCTACCAAAACCGTTGGGGTCAATTGGGCGATCGCCCCAATTGCGATCGGATAAGGAATATTGTGTTCTACAATCAGCGCCGCTTGTTCTCCGGGAGTTTTTAGTTGCGCCAAATGTTTCACCACAAAAGCCAGACTATCCACTGGAGGTTGATCCTTAAACAAAATCGCATCAGCGCGGGGATTGGGCTTAATATGCAGGGTGGCATATAAGTGCTTCATCGCTTTTCGGTTACGCAGGGCAGCGCGATCGAAAAACTGAGGATTCTTTTCCCGTTCCTTCAAATAGCGAGTCACCGCTGTCCGGGCCGATCGCGGCATCTTCCCCCGATGTCGCTTCATAAAATCAACAATTCTTGACACTTGGTAAGGCGGAAACTTTTGTAACATCACAAAGCCCGCATCGCGATGTTCTGTCAGCGCACTGGTCAGCAAATAACTTAAAAACACTTCCTGGTGATCGCGCACCTCCCCATTTTGCTGATACCAAACGGCCAAATGACCATAAAAAATTGGATCGACTTCGATCATCAACTGGTGAGTTTCTGCCACATCTTCCAACTTCCGGTGTGGGGTGGTCAATAAACTATTTAGCATTTCTAATCGTAAATCCCGTTCTGCGGTATTCATCTGTCACCTCTCATGGCTCAAAATAACTAAGGAAGCAGATGTCGCCAACTCTAAAACGCCCACTCTAAAAAAAGAGTGCCGCGCAAGTTTTAGCAGGAAAGTATTAGCCTTTGCTGACATAAAAACCGGCTTGCTCAAAAAAACAAATAAACCCGGTTTCTCCGATTAACCCTTCCTGGTTTGGGCGCAGCGACAATATTTTCTGGTGAAAATAATTTGACAATTTGACAAAATTTGACAATAATTTTTAATGGGGACAGCCAAACGGTGAACTTTTATCCGTTAGCAGTCGCAAAGGATAAATTGGCCCGCCGCTGGCCAAATAATCACAAATTTCGCACACTTCCTGGGCTCTCAAGGGTAATTTTGTCATCTCTTCTCGACAAAACCAACCAGCCCTCAATGATTCGCAATCGGCAATACTTTTGGGCGGCGTATCATCTAAAGGATGCGCCAAAAAAATCACCCGAAATCGAGCTTTATCCTTAAAAGGAGTATGTTCGATTCTTAAAATTCCATCCAGGGCAATGGGAATTCCCCCTTCTTCTAAAGTTTCCCTGACTGCCGCTGCCATTAAGGTTTCTCCTGGATCCACTTTCCCATGAGGAAAATACCAGTTCTGACCGTATTTCGGTTCCTGAATTAACAGAAACCGATGCTGATAACGGACAACAACTAGGACAAAATAAAATGTGGTAATCGGCTGGCGCGACATGGAATTAAGCGTGTTCCAGGGGCGATCGGGGTTAGTTTTTGGCAAATATTGGCAATTCAAGCCAAGTCTTAAAGCAAAATTAAATAAGTCACCCCGTACAAGTTTAGAAAGCGATTGGCTCAAATTGGAATTAAGAGTGTAAGCTTTCTGGGTTAGGGTACGGAGTGATTTTTTCTGATTGATTTTAAAAGGTTCTTGTGTTTTCGGGTTCTTGTGTTTTTGAGCAAGCCGATCGCTGATGTTTCTGATAAATTCAGTGCGATCGCGCATCTATTGTTAAACAACTTAAGCAACATTAACCGAGTGGATGATCAAAAGACACCCCGCGCAAGTCAAAAAAGCTGTGGTTTCATACGCAGGAATTGAACCTGCATCATCCCGATCTCAAGTCAAGCGCCTATACCATTTGGCTAGTATGTAAGCTTTTTACGTTAGGGCGCGAGATGTACTTCAATGATAGCATATTTCCTCGGTAATGATGTAAAGCTTTGTTGACAAAAGTTTCTCAACAGGCTCCCCTAAAGCGATCGATCTTAGGCAAAAGTTGGCAAACTCCCCCGGATAGTCCCCCGGATAGCACCATAAGTTCATCTACTTATGGGATGAACCATGACCCATTTAATATCCATCTAAGACCTGTGTAATAACCATTAAAACGGGGAAAATTGTTAAAGGTAAAATTATTAAAATTCTTTAATAGCAAATTATTTACAAGAGAAAAAAAATGACTTCGCGCAAGTTTCAAAAGCTGTTGTTTCACACGCAGGATTTGAACCTGCGAACTCTTTTTGAGTTACTTGATTATCATTCAAGCGCCTTAAACCACTAGGCAAGTATGTAAGCTTTTGGGTCAGGGCGCGAAGTCATTCTATCTGTAATCTGGCAGATCGTCAACGCATATCTTGATTAATTATTGGAAATCAATTTTTTGGATAATTAATGGACAATTTCGGTAAATATTTAACCGGAAATTAACCGGAGATTTAACCGTAAACTGCTTCCGGTCTGACAATCATATCGCCGCTGGGACGATGGTCGATGACATAATCGTTAAAGCGATTAATGGGCAGATCAAAATATTGTGCCAGACGTTCTTTGATGGCAACTTCGGTCATATTTGGGGAGATGTCTAGCTCGCGATCGCCTAAATCATAAGATCGTCCTTCAAAACGTATGTGAATCATGCTGACACCTCCTGCTATTAAGGTAATTTAAATTGATTTTTTGGCATCAAAAACCGATGCTATTCCTGATTTTTCGATGATTTTCTCATCAGGCATTTCCGTCAGTCTATGGTCGCGAAAAAAATAATTATTAACTTTTCTAGGTTCAGTATGGATAACTTGGCCAAAGATAAGAGCGCGATTCCCTTCCAGGATCCGCTTCGCGGCATCGCCCTTAGCTTTCTTGGCTACATTAATATGCTACACAAATACTACAATACTGTCAAGGGGTTGGGCAAAAAATTTTTTGGCGCATGGCAAAGTCAGCCCTAAACCCTTGGGCGGCGGGGAACTTGGCGACGGAATTATTGACAACGCACCGCTCCATCAAGGCATACTACAGCGGTTGTCTGTTCTGCCGATGCCAGGAAACCATTGCCAATCCTCAGAAATTGCCGAAATCGTCAGCGAAAAATATACCGATATCGATGCGATCGCGGTTTTAGTCGCTACAGAGCAGTTTTGGCAGAATCAATAGAATTTAAAACCTTTAAATATTGACAACGCAGACAATCCACTAAATCTTTCCGTCCCGTAAAAGTTTGACGATAAACTTTTAGAACTGAATCGGGATTCGCTTCAAAAAAACAGCGCTCATTTGGGCAAATAACCTCTTCATTATTGGTCGGACTGTTGCTCAGTTGGAGAATTTGCAATTCAGTGGTGGGATTAAAATAGTTGCAGAGAATTTTCCGGTCATCGGGGGGATCCATGATATACATGAATTCTGGCTCCTGGGTTTAAAAATACTGAGTCAAACTCAACAGAAATTGCTCAACAGAAATTGCTAGGGTTGCGATCGCTGCTGAGTCAACAACACACTGGGCATCGCTTGACGGCAATCGAGACAATACCAGTACAAACCGTGGCGATCGATATGTTGTAATAGCTTTCCAGCGCAGCAAGGACAATTCAGATTCATGGCAGCATGGTTAAATTTCATCTATTCATCCTTTCTTTTATTGACTATTTTTTGCAATAACCGCATAAAACTTACATTAAAATTTTTGTCAATAAATGTCAATACTTTTTTCAGGATTTTTCCATAATCCCAGTTAACCTATATAAAAAAACTCCCAAAACCACTGATAAACAGGGATTTTGGGAGTTTTTTAGTCCGTAAATTCCCTTATCCACCGGCCTAAGATTTAAGTATAAATGCTTATGTGTGCCGTTGAGTGGGGTGCCAAATGGGACTAAAGCATATACCCTTAATAATAAATACTAGCAATAACGAAGAGGCGATCGGATTTATTGTCAATAAGAGCGATTCGTTAGTTGTTAGTTGTTAGTTGTTGGTTGTTGGTTGTTAGTTGTTAGTTGTTAGTTGTTAGTTGTTAGTTGTTAGTTGTTAGTTGTTAGTTGTTAGTTGTTAGTTGTTAGTTGTTAGTTGTTTTGCCCCTTCCCCTTTCTCCAAGCAAAGAATCCCTACCCAACAATCAACAATCAACAACCAACAGGGAGCAGAGGCGCAGAGGCGCAGAGGCGCAGAGGCGCAGAGGGGCAGAGGAGCAGAGGAGCAGGGGAGCAGAGGAGCAGAACAAATAGCAAATAACCAGCAACAATCAACAATCAACAATCAACAATCAACAATCAACAATCAACAATCAACAACCAACAACCAACAACCAACAACCAACAAATTAAGAAGACTTTTGCCACTGCTGGCTTTGATCCGGCAAATTATTCAATAAAAAATCGATCGCCTCTGGATCCATTGGCCGAGAAAATAAATAACCTTGTCCATATTCACAACCGAGCGATCGCAAAATCGCCATTTGTTTAGGGGTTTCCACCCCTTCCGCAATCACATCCAATCCCAGACTATGAGCTAAAGTCACAATGGACTTAACCAGGGTGGCATTTTTCGGCTGGACTTCCATATTACTCACGAAAGAACGGTCAATTTTCAGGGTATCAATCGGTAAATAATGGAGATAACTTAAAGAAGAATAGCCGGTGCCAAAATCATCAATGGAGACTTGAATTTGTTTTGCTTTTAACTGTTCCAAAATCGCCGTAGCGCGTCCGGCATTCTCCATCAGCACACTTTCAGTAATTTCTAACTTGAGATTGGCTCCTTTTAAAGCATATCCGGCTAAAAAATCATCAATTTGTAATAACCAATCGGGGTCAGCCAGTTGAATTGCGGAAAGATTGACACTAATCGTCATTGATTCGGCGATGGGGAATTTTTTCTGCCATAGATTTAACTGACGGCAAACTTCCGCTAACACCCATTTACCCAGGGGAATAATCAACCCAGTTTCTTCAGCTATATGAATAAACTTATTCGGAGGAATCATCCCCAGTCGGGGATGTTTCCAGCGCACTAAAGCTTCAAAACCTTTAAGTTCGCCGGTTTTTAAGCAAACAATCGGCTGATAATTTAAATGAAGGTTTTCCAATTGAATGGCATTTTGCAAATCCACTTGTAACTGGAGCGATTCAATGGCGCTGCTTTGCATTTGTGGCTCAAATAGCGCGGTTTTTCCCTGTCCTTGCAGCTTGGCATGATGCATCGCCGTATCCGCTGCGGTGAGGAATTTCTCTGGGGTTTGATAACCGATATGGCTCATTACAATGCCAATACTGGCACTAGAAAATACCATCGGGCGATCGCTCAGGTGAAAAGGCGCTTCCATTGCTTGATGAATCCGATCTGCGACGGCGATCGCCTCACTAACCTCTTGAATATTAGGCAGTAAAATCGCAAATTCATCAGCGCCAATCCGGGCAATTTCTATATCATTGCCCAGACAATTTTTTAAGCGGCGGGCGGTCGCTGCCACCAATTGATCCGCCAGCACATGACCCAGGCTATATTTAATAATTTGGTAACGGTCTAAATCAAGATATAAAATAGCAAAGCCACCCGTGGGCTGATTTTCTAATCCGGGTGGGCTGTCTAAATAATCAGATTTATCAGGAGAACAATGGAGCGGAATTACGTTACAAATAGCCGCCGTTTGCCGCTGTTTAATTAACTGAGTCAGGTGTTCCAAAAATAAGTTGGTGTTGGGTAAACCTGTGAGATTATCATATAAAGTTAAATACTCTAATTTAGCGATCGCTTGTCGGCGTTCGGCTCGCAGTTCTGCTTCTTTTAACTCGCGATCGATCACGGGAATCAGTCGAGTCAGCTTATCTTTTAACATACAATCATGGGCCCCGGCTTTCATTGCCGCCACCACGATTTCCTCGCTTACCTTGCCAGATATAATAATAAACGGGACATCTAATTCTCGTTCGCGCAATAATCGTAAGGCCGAAAATACATTGAGGTGGGGCATAGAATAGTCAGCTAAAACAATATCCCACGGCTGCATTTTCAGGGCTTTGGTCATAGCGATCGCATTATCCACCCGTTCATAGATCAAGTCATATCCACCTTGCTGAAGCGCGATCGTCAGCAATTCAGCATCATCTGGTGAATCTTCCAGAATCAAAACTCTCAGGGATTTACGCATATCAATTTTCGATAACTCGATAATACTTAGAAAACATTTAATTAAGATGGCACCCAGGTTGGCCTTTTCTGGACAGAACGATCGGCGATTTGGGACGAGTAGCCAAAAATTCTACTAAACTTCAATCTACACAGACCCGTGCCAAAAAACTGTGTCACAGATCACTATATTCACTGGTCAGATTAAACGGGTCAGATTAAACGAGTCAGATTTAACTGGTCAGATTTACCCATGAGATTGCTCAAGCAATTCAAATTAGCTTTTTGCGCTTGATGTTTGGCTTCTCGATATGTGTGATTTCCGCCGATGATTTCCAGATATAGATTACCGACGATTCGTTAACGCTGGGTATTGATTCGTTTAAATTAGTAATAATTAAGTTTTAATTAAATTTTATCGGTTCTATAAAAAACCATCATACCACAGTAAATTTACTTAGACAATCAATATTTTCTCAATATTTTCTCAAGATTTACTCAAGATTAACTGAATTGACTGATGAAGGAAATCACCCGATGTCATAGAATTTTGTCATAGCGGGTTAATTGGATCGCTGAAGCGGTGGAGATCGATCGCGGATGCGGCAGAAATCAGCGATCGATCGGTTGTCACCGGCAATCATTAAATAATACTTAAATTAGTAAACCAAGCTAGAGAAAATGTCAAATTTTCTAGACAAATTAGGTGGAAGGGATGGGCGCTTCATTGAAAATTAACCAATAAATCGCCAATTGCCGAATTGTGGCTTGAAACTGAGTAAAATCAACGGGTTTGCGGATATAACTATTACATCCTAGATGATAACTATTAATCAGGTCTTCCGGTTCCCCAGAGGTGGTCATCACCACCACCGGCACAAATCGGGTGTCAGGGTTCGCCCGCAAACGGCGCAATACTTCAAAACCATTGATTTTGGGGAGTTTTAAATCGAGTAAAACCAGGGAAGGGATGACTGGGCGATCGCATGAACCCGACTCATTTTGAGAAAATAAATAATTGAGTGCTTCCTCCCCATTACGGGCGATCGTCACTTCCGGCAATAAACCACTTTCTTGAAAAGCTAATTCAGCTAATTCGCAATCATCGGGGTTATCTTCTACCAACAAAATGGTCGGTTTCATGGTCATCTTTCCCTGGAAACAATGTGAACTTTTGTAAAAACCATCTAGTCAGTCATCCACCCCAGAAGGCTAATTTAGCCGATTGACAATTATTTGTGATTGGCTGCGTTGAGGTTTTTATGAAAAAATGTAACAATCATAAGCAATACTGAATCCGAGTTTTCTTGGGCGATCGTCATCAGACTTATATCGCCCTTTTAACCAAATAATAACCAAAATTTTAAGGGATTATCTTTGCCAAATCGGTTCAGTAATTAACTTTTGACTAATTATCTTAATTTTACGAGGAAAAATTTAGTTATGCAGCGATCGCCGAGACAGGGAGTCGGTGATAAATCAGGAAAAAATCGTGAGTGAACCTAGAGGTACTGTGTGATATCGATCGCTCAGTATTTTTTTTGGGGTTGCCATAAATTTCCTCGCTTACCTAATGCTTTTTAAGCAATTTTGAGGAAAAGATGATTGTTCGAGCGAAAGCCTCTATATTTTTACAGATTGCTAAATAAAATATTCATAAAATTATCACATAAAATGTTTATGGCTCAGTGTTTTCCCCGGATGAGCCATCACTGGATATCAACCACACCTGAATCGACATTCTCGGTATGCCCCTACGTGGCGTAATTTTTATCCTTACCATCCGTAAAATTGCGTAAATTTTCCGTAATCCACGGTCAAGCACTGACACATCACTTCTATTTATCACTTCTATTTAATAGAGGCATTAATAGAGGCAATCGATCGATTGCCCCTATCAACCAATGAGTCAGGCGATCGCGTCCGCCTAGGATAAAGTAAAATAAAAAGTAGCCCCTTGATTGGCGGCACTTTCCGCCCAAACTTGCCCGCCATGTTTGTGGATAATCCGCTTCACCGTGGCTAGTCCGATACCAGTACCGGGAAATTCCTCCTCAGAATGGAGTCGCTGAAAAGCACCAAATAATTTGTTGGCAGATGTCATATCAAATCCGGCGCCGTTATCTTGAACAAAATAGGCTAATTTTCCATGAGAATTTTCGATCGCGCCAAAAGAAATTTCTGCTGTCGGTTGTCGGCAAGTGTACTTCCAAGCATTATTCAGTAAATTTTCCAGGACAATTCGCAACAGTCGCTTATCCCCAATGGCGATCGGGAGCGGAGTGCTGGTAAATTTAACATTTCTTTCCGGGGCATTTTGGTATAGGTCGGCCATAATTTCTGAAGCGATCGCACTTAAATCCACTTGAGTCCGCTGCATCTGACTCCGGGTGAGTCGGGAAAGACTCAACAGATCGTCAATCAATTCTGCCATCCGCAAGCTATTCGCTCTAATCCGATTTAAATAATGTTTTGCCCGGTCATCTAATCGATCTTCATAAAACATTAATAAAGCCTTACTAAATCCATCAATACCGCGCAGAGGAGCCCGCAAATCGTGAGAAACCGAATAGGAAAAAGCTTCGAGTTCGCGATTAGTCGCTTCCAGTTGGGCCGTGCGTTCTTGAACCCGCTGTTCTAACTCCTGGTTCATATCGCGAATTTTTTGTTCCGTTTGCTTGCGTTCGGTAATGTCCCAAAACATAGAAACTCCGCCAATAATCGTGCCATCGAAATTGCGAATCGGGGCGGAACTCATCAGCAGGGTTCCGGGAGTTCGATCCTCATATTCAATGACAATTTCCTCGGCTTTGATCGCTTCTCCCGTGGTAATAGAACGGATAATCGGCCATTCTTGCGGTTGATACAAACTTCCATCTGGATGAAAACCCCGCCACTGAGAATAGTCTTCAATGTTTGTGGTATCTAAAAAAAGATTGCCAGAAAAAAGAGTGCCAGAAATTTGTTTGGCTTGTTGGTTGCGCCAAATCAGCCGCCCCGAAGGGGCTTCCGCAACGATCGCCCCCACGGGCATATATCGCAAAATCGCTTCGAGGAGCGATCGCTCTTGGGCTAATAATGATTTAGATTCTGGAGTAACTATCCCTGGGAATTTTCCGGGGGCAGGGGTTAATTTTTCTATGGGCAAACAGGTAGTTTGAATGATTAATCCACCAATTTCCCCCGTGCGATCGTACCAAGGACAAACTTGCCAAATTACCGAATGAATGCTGCCATCAGCTTTCACCCATTCGGCAACTTCACTGGTTAAAGTTTCCCCAGCTAAACATTGTTCTTTAATCGCCACCCAATTGGGCGGCAGCAAAATTGGTAATTGCTCGTAAACTTGACTGATAATTTCGTCATGTTCTAGGTTATAATCCTTGAGCCAAAGCTGAGTAACTGCCAAAATCTTGCCTTCACAGTTTACCCAAGCGATCGCGGCTGGGATAGAGGACAAAAATTGTTGGTATGGTAGAAACTGCTGTGGTTCTCTTGGGTAATTTTGCTCTGAATATCGCTCTGCTTTCGCCATCATAGAGAAAAAAATAAACAATAAAAAAGGAAAAATAAACCATGATAATTACCACGGTCATTACATTTTATATTTCCCCCCTTTTTGCGGATTAGACCAATCACAACCATAATTTTTTGTTTCGGGAATAAATTGATTCCACGGACTTGGCAACACGGGTTTTTCTGTGGCATAAATAATCTCAAATAAGCCATCATCTCTCACCCGACCAATTCGCACAGTTTTGGACAAGTGATGATTATTTTCCAACCTCACCATACCTTCAGGAGCACTTAATGTTTGACCCAAGGCAGCCGCTCTAACTGCGGTTACATTACTAGGATTTCCGGCTGTTTCCACTGCTTGTTTCCACAAATAAACCATAATATAAGCGGATTGCATGGGATCGTTAACTACTCGATCTGACCCATACTTGGCTTGAAACTTTTGCACAAAGTTTTGATTTTCTGAACTATTTATAGTTTGAAAATAGTTCCAAGCAGCATAGTGTCCGGTGAGATATTGCGGCCCGATCGCTTTGATTTCCGTTTCGCCAATACTCACGGACATCGTGGGATATTTATCCGGGGTTAACCCAGCATTTTTCAGGGCTTGAAAAAAGGCGACATTACTATCTCCATTCAGAGAGTTAAAAATTACCCCGCCATCAGGCAGGGCTAGTTTAATTTTGTCAATGATTGATGTCACTTCGGTGCTACCCAGGAGCAGGTACTCTTCCCCGACGGTTTCCCCCCCTGCCACCGCTAACTGTGCTTTAATAATTTGATTCGCGGTTTGGGGAAAAATATAATCGGAACCCACTAAGAAAAATTTTTTACCTTTATTTTTGAGTAACCAGTCAACAGCGGGTTCAATTTGTTGATTCGGGGCAGCGCCGGTATAAAATATATTTTGAGAACATTCTTGTCCTTCATATTGTACCGGATACCACAGGAGATGATTTGTTTCCTCAAAAATTGGCAAAACGGCTTTACGACTGGCAGAAGTCCAACAGCCAAAGACCGTGACCACTCGATCTTGAGCAATCAATTTGCGGGCTTTGGCCGCGAAAGTAGGCCAGTCCGAGGCTCCGTCTTCTATAATGGGTTCGATTTGTTTACCCAGGACTCCCCCCGTTGCATTGATTTCCGCGATCGCCAGTTGTTCCGCATCTACAACACTTTTTTCACTAATGGCCATTGTGCCCGTTAGAGAATGAAGGATCCCGACTTGAATGGTCTGTTTAGAATCACCAACCTTTGATGAGCGACTCTCGCAACCTTTTAATAAGAAGCTGCTGGATAGGGATGCTGATGCGTACAAAATAAATTTGCGGCGATTTAATTGGCTATTCATGCTAATTTTGTCCTCAATACCTTTTTTGCTTGACTTTAACCATACTTATAGATGAGACAGCTATTTCTTTTAAAAATCACCCCCAAAATCAGGCGTTGGTTAGACTATTTTATATCTCAGTTATTTGAGTTATTGTGGTAAACTATTGTAAAGGAGTTCTAGTCACAGAAGAATAAAGTTAATTTTGACAACGCATATCTAAAAAATCGACAAATTTATATATAATTAAGGTTAAGATTAAGGTTAACAGTTTCAGTGCGACCTGTGAATAATCATAAAATAATTTGTCGCAATGATGATGAGGGAAAGATTCTCCAAAAATTATGGCTAAAATCCTAGTGATTGATGATGATATTACAGTCCAATTAGTGTTGGTGCACTTACTGGAAAGGGAAGGACATCAAGTCAGCACCGCAACCGATGGACAAACGGGACTGGAAGTGGCCAAGCAACAGCACCCGGACGCGATCGTTTGTGATTGGATGATGCCCGGTCTTGACGGTCTAGAAGTCTGCCGTCAAGTGAATGCGGATCCCGATTTGGCCACAGCCTTTTTTATTTTACTGACAGCGCGGGAAGATGTGGACGATCGCGTCAAAGGTTTAGATGCGGGGGCTGATGAGTTTCTCTCGAAACCCATTGAGGCAGAAGAATTATTAGCCCGAATGCGAGCCGGTTTGCGATCGCGTCGGTTAACCCAGCAAATGGCCCACACCAATCAGTATTTAGCGGCCTTAGTGGAAGTGCAAAATTTGTTATTGGCCTGTAATGGTCACTGTATTTTATACAACCAAGCGATCGCCACTTTGGGAAAAATCGTCGGCGCCAGTCAAGTTTATGTTTGTCGCTGGTATTCCGACTCAGACGGTAGCCGGAAAACCTTACTACAAGGGGAATGGCGTGAAAATCAGGAAAATCTCTCTACAGACCCACCAGAGCGTGATTCCGTCTTATCGCCCCTCAAAACTCAACTTTTCCCTAACTGGCTAGAAATGTTAGAACAAGGCCAAATTATTACGGATAAAGTGGCTGACTTGCCTCTCTCCGAGCAAGATGCTTTGGCGGCTTTGGGGATTTCGGCAATATTAATTTTACCTTTAATTGTAGATGCTCAACTATTTGGCTGGATTGGGTTTGAATTTAAACATCAAAATTACTCATTGAGTTCCTCAGAAATGGAGATTTTGCGAGCCGCTGCCGCCGCATTTTCCCTGCATTTCGATCGCTGGCTGACCGAGGAAGAACTCCGCAAAAGTGAGGCGCATTATCGCGCCATTGTGGAAGACCAAACCGAACTGATTTGTCGGTTCAACCCTGATGGCAAACTGACTTTTGTCAATGAGGCTTATTGCCGTTATTTTGGCATTAACCGTGCCGAAGCCTTGAATAATTCTCTCGTCCCATTCATTCCTGACTTGGAGCGAGATATTATCCAATATCCCGTGATGATTCACGAAAGCCAGATCGTCTTAAAAAATGGCAAAATTCGCTGGTTACAGTGGAGCGATCGGGCTATTTTTGACGACCAAAAAATATTACTAGGTTTTCAAGCGGTTGCTCAAGACATCACCGAGCGCAAACGAGCGGAAGAAGAAACCCTCAAAGCTCTGCACAAAGAAAAAGAACTTTCAGAACTGAGAAGTCGCTTTGTTTCAATGGTTTCCCATGAATTCAGAAATCCCTTAACCTCGATTCTTTCGGCGGCAGACTTATTAGAATATTACCTAGAAACGGCCAGCACCGAAAAAAAGCTCCAATATATTGAGCGGATTCAAAGTGCTTCAAATACCATGAACGAATTATTAGAAGATGTCTTAGTGATTGGTCGGCACGAAGCTAATAAAGTCATGTTTAATCCCACCGATATCGATCTAGTTGAGTTCTGCGAAAAAATAATTAAAGAAATTGAATTTAGTTTCAATAAAACAAATCAAATTATTTTCGATCTTAAGGAAATCAGCCTACCAGATGAAAATCCCTTAAAGCTTAATAATTATATCGGCTTTTTTGATGAAAAGTTATTACGGCAAATATTAGTAAATTTACTCTCAAATGCGATTAAATATTCGCCAAGTAATGGCTTAATTTATCTGGAGTTTATCTGGAAATTTACCGAAGTAGTTTTTCTCATTAAAGATAATGGAATTGGCATTCCATCTGACGATCTACCTCACCTTTTTGAATCATTCCATCGCTGTCAAAATGTTGGCATTATCTCTGGCACTGGACTAGGTTTGACCATTGTGAAACGCAGTGTGGAAATGCACGGAGGCCATATTTCTGTGGAAAGTGAAATTGGCGTTGGGACTACGTTTACTGTGACTCTACCATTGCAGTTATAACTGGAAGAAAATACCAGTCCTTAACCTTGGAGAAATGAGATGAAACTATGACAAAAAACATGGTAATTGTTTTTCGTATATTATAGGAACCGTCGCTATTTTTTCCGTTTTTTTTTCATTGTATTGCTTAGAGTTAACACAATACATTGAACCGCACATTAAACCGCGATCGCCCCTGGATTTTGGCGCAAAGCCAGTAACGATATCGGCAATTCGTCTCAAACATATAAAATTATGCGGAATTATCTCCTCTGATTATCCTAAAATATTTCTAATTATGGAAATATTTGGGGCATTTCCACCTGCTTTGGGATAGTTAATACCAAATCCGCTTTTCATTACGGGCGGGGAAAGAAACTTGCCCCGAAAATCCCCTAAAATGCTGATGGATTCCCGCTTATAGCGGGAATCCAAGGATTTACGTCGGGGAACGAAAAGTGCAATTAATTATGTTCACCTACTTATTTGAAATGACCATGACTAATTAAACTCATAGACTGGCGATGGTAAATGACTTGTCACGGCTTGAAGAGTTAAAGGATCAAAACCCAACTGCTGAGTAATTCTTTCCCTGGCTAAAATACGATATTCCCAGAAATGCTCTCCGGCACCACATAATCCTAAATAGATATTCAGCAATTGAGGCTTTTGCTGGAGAATTTGCCAGAGTTGTTGCCAAAACTGACTGCGAATTTCTGGGCTTTGCCAACCTTGTCGCCATAGTAATCGCGCCATGAATACCAGTAATTTACGTTTAGGAATATACATGGGTTGGTGTAGCAGAGGATTGGTTTTGATTTTAAGACATTGTTCAAAACAACGTTTTAAATAGTTTTGCGGATCGTATAATGTCCAAATTGCTTCAATATACTCGTGAGCAATCTCAGCAAGGGGACGAGTGGGTTTAAAATTCATCAGGGTATTTTGATCCCCAAATTCTTCTCCTCCTGTTCCTTCTAGGAGGCGTTGTTCTTTTTTGAGGCGTTGCCACAAGGCAGTATTGGGTATCGCTTGTAAAATCCCTAGCATTGGTTGGGGAATATTGGTGGCTTCGACAAAGGCTTGAATGCGATCGCCCGCATCCTTGCGTTCGCCATCAAAACCCAGGATAAATCCGGCATAAATGAGTAAACCTGCGTCATTAATAATTTGACAGGCATCGACGAGAGAATGACGAGTATTTTGAAACTTCAGCGTGAGTTCTAAGCTATCCCGATCCGGTGTTTCAATCCCCAGAAATACCGCATAGAAACCCGCTTTGACCATTAAATCAAGCAATTCAGTATCTTCTGATAAATTCACAGAAGCTTCTGTCATAAAAGTGAAAGGATAATGCCGTTCTTCCATCCAGGGAATTAACTCCCTTAATAATCGTTTGACATTACGAGTATTCCCGATAAAATTATCATCAACTATGAAAACTGAACCGCGCCAACCTAAATCATAGAGAATTTGTAATTCGGCTAAGGTTTGACTAGGGTCTTTGGTTCGTGATTTGCGTCCGTAAAGGTTGGTAATATCGCAAAATTCACATTGAAAGGGACAACCCCGCGAAAATTGAACTGCCATCATTAGGTAATCTTCTCGTTTCAGCAGATCGAAACGAGGTGGAGGGCTTTGGCTTATATCAGGTTTTTCTGAAGCCCGAAAAATTCCTTGTTCTTGACCGGAATTAATGGCATCAAGGAATTGGGAAATGGTAATCTCTCCTTCATCTAAAATCAAATAATTCGCACCTGCTGCCAGTGCCGGATCGGGAAGTGAAGTAGGATAAGGCCCACCCACAGCAACCTTTTTGCCTAGTTGCACTGCTTTTTTTATTTGAGCGAGAAAATCGTCTTTCTGGGCTAACATTGCCGAAAGAATCACTAAATCACACCATTCCCAGTCTCGATCGGTTTCGGCTTGAACATTGCGATCGCAAAACCGGATTTCCCAGTCTTGGGGTAATAAAGCGGCAACAGTAATAATGCCTAACGGGGGAATTGATGCTTTGAGTCCTAGCATTTTCATAAATGCATGATAAGACCAAAAAGTTTTAGGAAAAAGAGGATAAAGCAATAAAGCTTTCATACAAAATTGATTTTAATTAAAAACTGAATAGCTTATTTTAGCAATCCATTTTATGTTTGCCCACATTTCTGATAAAAAATTATTTTTATTTAATATTATTTAATTCAATCCCCTAAAAAAGGCAATTTTTGGGCGATAAAAGTTGTTTATTCGCGATCCCTAATGTTTTATTTAAACAACCAACAGATATTTAAATGAATTTAACTCAAAAAAAACTAGACAATAAAAAATTTTATTTAATCAACCTAATTATTTTTGGTTTGTTTACCTCTAAGTTTTAAACAAATTCAACTTATCCAAAAAATAATGAATTTATGCTTAAGCTTTCTCACCTTAACATGAGAATAAACAATGATTTATGGTAAAGAACATATTGTTTTAGCTTTTTTTCAAAAAATAATCGGATACTTATTGTTTGATGATTTCCTGGCGGTTGAGGCAGGTAATTTCAGGATACATCTAATAAAAATATTTTTTTTGCCTTATATATATCTTTTAAAAACGTTGATTTATGGCGATCGCTATAAAAAAATAATTTGACGATGGGATTAATCAATCAAAATCCTCTGGACTTCTTTCCTATCCTGGGGAATATCTCTAACTCATTTTAAAATAAGCCAACCGAAAACTTAAACATTTTTTAAGAAAGTTTAAGTTTTTATAACGGTGAGAGCGGATCGTTAACCCCGGAAAAGTTTTTTTGGCAATCCTCAATAGACATATCTGCTGCTTCCTCTGTGCATATACAGATCCCAGGATAAAAAAGAAAAGCATAAACGATTCTCTGGGAAAATCCGCAGGCGCGATCGCGATCGCGCCACTAAAGCGATATATTGAACAGAGGAGACGATCGCAATCATCTTCAAACCATGACACAAAAAGATCCGTTTTACTTGGCGCTGGCATTTACCCTAAAATGGGAAGGGGGTCAGGGACATTCCCAGGATCTAGCTGGGGTGGTGAATCGAGGCATTAGTCAAAATACTTACGATACTTATCGCCAAGGGAAAGGCTTATCTTTGGCATCGGTGAGTGAGATTACTGAGGCAGAAGTTGAACAAGTTTATCGAGAATTATTTTGGCAACGTTGCCACGCAGAATTAATGTGTCTGCCGTTGGCGATCGCTCACTTCGATACCGCCGTCAATTTTAGCGTTCGGGGTAGCATTGAATTTTTGCAAGAAACCCTCGGTGTGGCAATCAATGGTAATTTTGGGTCAGCCACCGAAAGCGCACTGGCTCAAAATAATAATCTGGCAACGGCGAAGCGCTATTGTGAAAATCGGATAGCTTATCGTTACCAGCGGGTTGAGAAAAGTCCCTCGCAGCAAATATTTCTGGAAGGATGGCTGAAACGCGATCGCGACCTATTGCAGTATATTAGTCAGCAGGAAAATTCTCAACAAGATAGTTCAAATCTGAAAACTTCTACAGAAAACACAGAAAACAAGGAAAAATCTATGAAACTAGAAGATTTTTTAGGCACCCAGAGAAAATATGATGTAAACGCGATCGCGGCGGATAGTGAACTCACGAAACAGATTCAAACTCGCCTAATTGACTTAGGCTTACTTGCCCCCCCTGTAGACGGAATATTTGGCCCAGTTTCCACCGGATCTCTAAAGCGGTTTCAAGAACTGATGAACTGTGGGGAACCTAACTTTTTAGGAGCGAAAACCGCCAAAGCTCTGCTCGAAGCCACTCGCGACAGTTTGGCTGCGGATGCCCCAAACCTGTACACCACCAGACCGACTGTTTTTAAATCCCGACCGATTCAATCCACTCAATTATCCGATGCGGAAAAAGAAGCAATTTCTGATGGCAGATCCTTTAAACTGAATAACTATGAAGTCGAGCGGGATCACATCAGAATTACCCTGAGAAGTGACTCTTTTAAAGGCTCAAAAGTTTGGTACGTTTTTGGTCCCCACGCGGAAATTTTTGAAGGGAATAAACGAGTTTATCCGGTCATCAAACCCCAAACCGTCAAACTGAATGTTCCTTACAAATCTCAACTAGATAACTACTATAATCCCACCGGGTCTTGTAATGTGACTTCCCTGGCCATGTGTATGCAGTATGTGGGCATTCCTCGGCGAGATAATATCGGCCAATATGAGGATGAACTGTATGAATATGCCTTGAATAAAGGCTACAGCCGTCACAACCCCTACGATTTGGCGCGGATTGTGCGAGATTATGGCGGCAAGGATACTTTTAAAGAAAATGCCACTATTGAGGAAGTCAAAGACTGGTTAGCTGCCGGAAATCCAGCGGTGACTCATGGCTACTTTACCGCCTTTGGTCATATTGTCGTCCTGGTTGGCTATACTCCTTCCGGCTTCTATGTTCACGACCCCTACGGAGAATGGTTTTCCAGCGGCTATCGCACCGACCTACCGGGCAACTATCTCCTCTACTCCTATAACTTAATTCGCAACGTTTGTATGCCTGATGGCAGCTTCTGGGTTCACTTTATTTCTAAGTAGGCAATCTAAGTCAGCAATCTAAGTCAGCAAACTAAGTCAGCAAAAAGAATTTTGGGCGATCGCGCTGAAATCTGATTCATCAGCGATCCTCAACGAGTATGATGACCCTAGCTAACCATTTCAGGGAAAGCAAAAACTCAGATGCGAATATTATTTGTGGCCGCAGAAGCGGCACCCCTGGCCAAAGTTGGTGGGATGGGTGATGTTGTAGGCGCCCTCCCAAAATACCTCCGACGCATGGGCCATGATGTCCGAGTATTCATGCCCTACTACGGGTTTATGCCCGATAAAGTGGAAGTCCCCAAAGATCCGATTTGGTGGGGATATGCCATGTTTGAAAACTTCGCCGTGTATGAAACGGCGTTTCCGGGAACCGATGTACCACTCTATTTGTTTGGTCATCCCAGTTTCTGGCCCCGGCGGATTTACTCCGGCGATGACGAAGACTGGCGGTTCACCCTATTTTCCAATGGGGCGGCGGAATTTGCCTGGAACCATTGGAAACCGGACATCATCCATTGCCACGACTGGCACACCGGCATGATTCCCGTTTGGATGAACCAGTCTCCGGATATCACCACGGTTTTCACCATTCATAACCTGGCCTATCAAGGGCCGTGGCGCTGGTACTTAGAGAAAATTACCTGGTGTCCTTGGTATATGCAAGGCCATAACACTATGGCTGCGGCGGTGCAGTTTGCCAATCGCGTCAACACCGTGTCTCCCACCTACGCCGCACAAATCCGTACCCCTGAATATGGGGAAACAATTGAAGGATTGCTCTCTTTTATCAGTGAGAAAAGCTGGGGCATTCTCAATGGAATTGATACAGAAAGTTACGATCCAGCCACGGATGTGAGCCTGAAACAGACTTTCACTGCCGATACCATTGAGAAACGTCAAGCCAATAAGGTGGCCTTGCAAGAAGAAGTCGGTCTAGAAGTCAACAAGGGTGCCTTTTTAATTGGCATGGTGACTCGGTTGGTCGAACAGAAAGGGATTGATTTGGCTTTACAAATCCTCGATCGCTTTATGGCCTATACCGATGCCCAATTCGTCTTACTAGGTACGGGCGATCGCTACTATGAAACCGCGATGTGGCAACTCGCCACCCGTTATCCCGGTCGCATGGCCACCTACTTGCTATATAACGACAATCTGGCTCGGCGAATTTATGGCGGGGCCGACGCTTTCTTAATGCCCAGCCGCTTTGAACCTTGCGGCATCAGCCAAATGCTGGCCATGCGCTATGGCTGCGTCCCCATCGTGCGTCGGACTGGCGGTTTAGTGGATACGGTTTCTTTCAGTATTCCCGGTTACGCCAACCATGAAGGGTCTGGGACGGGTTTCTGCTTCGATCGCTATGAACCCTTAGACCTATTCACCTGTATGGTGCGAGCCTATGAAGGTTTCCGTTACAAGGACGAGTGGCAAAAACTCCAACAACGGGGAATGCGCGAAGATTTTAGTTGGACAAAATCCGCCAAACAATATGTGCGGATGTACAACTCCATCTATGGCATCACCGAAGAACCACCAGATCCAGAACCCCCGATCGCATAGAAATTAACAATTGACAATTAACAATTGACAATTACCCCAAATCATAAGAGAGGATAGAGGATAGAGGATAGAGTCTCTCTTTTCTCTATCCTCTTTTCTGTTTTCTGTTTTCTGTTTTCTGTTTTCTGTTTTCATTGTTATACCACTTACAAAAATTTATACAACAATAAGTATTTATATTGTATGGTGGGCAAAAATCCACCATCATATATGGTAAGGTGGGGTGAATATTTTTGCCCACCCTACGAATGTTAGGGGCTGTGGGATGAATTTTTGTAAATGGTATTAATTGTCAATATTTAAATCGGTTCCACATATAAATGTTGCATTTTTCGCTGTCGTTTTTTCACCTCTTCGGGAGTTAATTCGGCAGCGAGTTTTTTTTCTTCTTCCTGGCGTTCAATGTCCGGTAATTTCAAAATCACCCCCGCGAGAAACCAGTAATAAACCGCCACTGGATCCACATCCAAAGGGTAGTAATAAGTATTCACACTGATAAACAAAATAAACACCCAAAAACTCGCCCCATAACCGCGTAAATGTTTATCTTTCACCGAACGGTAAGCCTTGAAGGTAATAAAAGTCAAATGTAACGCAGTTGCCAGAAAAGCAAACATTCCTGGATAACCCAGTTCATAGAGTAATTTGGGATAAAATGTTTCGATTAATTGGGCATCCCCAAATACCCGCGTAGAATTGGTAGCCTTGCCCACTCCTTTACCCAAAATACTTCCTCTCAGAAACCGATGACTTTCATGGAATTGATTAACAATAAATTCTTGGGGCGGAGAGGCTTGCCAGCGACTAACAAAACTATTGACTCGCTCTTCAACAATTGCGGGATTTGATGCTGCCCCAATCACGAGAACTAATGCCAAACCTACGGCAATGGGCACAAATCTTTGTAAATTAGCCACTTGTCCGGTTAGCAGTAAGAGAATTACCGTTAAAGCTGGCACCAAAGCTAAGGCAATTCTTTGTCCAGAAATTACCGCATTGACAAAGACTAATGCCATCGATAATAAACCAACAATTCGCCAAAATCTGGAGGTTTCATTAAAGGCTGGGGCAAAACTAAACACCGCATTACTAATTAAGAACCAAGCCCATTGCCAGGGAGCAACAAAAGTGCCAGGTAAACGTACCATGTTCACTTCGGGACTATAAACTAAAGACCCTCCCACCAGACATTTGGCATCTAAAGTGGCTTTAAACAAGTCATCTCCCACTAAGCCCCTGGTGCCCTGACATTTTCCCGTATATAGTAAAAAATATTGCAGCACGCCCAAGCCACAACAAATAATTGCCAGAACCGCGTGTAGCCGACCACAAAAGAGTAAATCTTTTTTATGGCGAATTAGGTAGTAAGCACAGGGAATTAATGGTACATATCCGATTAATACTTTTAACCCAAGAATTCCTTGTAAAAAGGGTTTATATGGCCCCGAATAATTCGGTGGAGGTGGGGTCATTTGTAAAGAGCCGTTGACAAATAACAAGGTCAGTAAGGCTATTCCCAGTAAAATGCTGAAGCTGGGCATCCATTGTTTGGGAATGGTGAGGGGTAATTTTTTTTTGTTGCAGATCAGTGCTAAGGCGATCGCTGCTGGAATAAAAAACCCATCTTTCGCCAGTTGAAAGATGGCATTTCCCCCACCGATCCAGTAAGTAATTGTGCCAGAAAAGGGCATATAAATCATAAATGCCCATAACCCTTGCCGGGGATATTTATAGCAAAGGGCTAAGACCGCAATGCCACCCCCTCCAGCAATGGCAATTTTCGCTCCAGCGGCGAAAAATAGCCCAATGCCAACGAACAAAGCTAGTCCGCCATAAGTGGCGATCGCGGATATGGCTTCTTTGCGAGACTTTTGGGTTTTTTTCTTTTGGATGGTCAGTTCTTTTTTGCTCAGAATTGGAGTATCAACTTGTGCCAATTCTGAGCTTTCCGATTTATGCTTGATTTTTTTTTTAGATTTTTTTTAGATTTCAGCATCAGAGGCAATTCTTTAATTTATTCAGAAATGGCGATCGCTTGGGGGATCTTTCGGGAGCGGGGGAAGAGGGGAAGAGGTGCAGGGGAGCAGGGGTGCAGGGGAAAACAATTAACAATTAACAATTGATAATTGACAATTAAACATAATTATCAATTATCAATTATCAATTATCAATTATCAATTATTCACTCTCCCCTCTGCTCCTCTGCTCCCCCGCTCCTCTGCCCCTCCGCTCCCCCGCCCCTCTGCCCCTCCGCCCCTCTGCTTCTTCCTTATGCCGCTAAATAGGTCTGCACCAATTGCACCAGATGTTCTGTCCAATATTCGGCCATTTCTTCGGTGGCGGCTTCTACCATGACTCGGATCAGGGGTTCCGTACCGGAAGCGCGGACTAATACCCGACCCCGATCGCCCATTGCTGTTTCTGCTTCGGCGATCGCTTCTTGGACTGGGGCACATTGGTGCCAACTGAGACGGCGATCGCGGTCTTCCACCCGGACATTGCGTAACAGTTGGGGATAGGTTTGGAAACTCTCATCCCGTAATTCCGCCAAAGACCGGCCACTTTCTTTCACCAAAATAGCAATCTGTAATGCAGTCATCAAGCCATCGCCGGTAATACTGTAGTGAGGGCAAATAATATGGCCGGACTGCTCGCCACCCAACTTAGCACCCGATCGCTGCATTTCCGCATGGACATATTGATCGCCCACGTTCGTGCGAATTAGCTTACCACCGAGTTTTTCCCAAGCTCGCTCAAACCCTAAGTTCGACATCACCGTGGCGACAATGGTATCACCGGGAAGTTGACCCATTTCCCGGAGTTTTTTGCCCCACAGATAGAGAATATAGTCGCCATCGATGGGGCGCCCTTGGTTATCCACCGCCAGAGAGCGATCGGCGTCCCCATCAAAGGCAAAACCCATATCGGCGCCATAGTCTTTCACCGCCATTTCTAACTGTCGCAGATGGGTAGAACCACAATTCACATTAATGCGATCGCCATCGGGGCGATCGTGTAGCGCAATTACCAGAGCGCCCATCGCCTCAAACACAGCGGGTCCCAATTGAGACGCAGCGCCCCAAGCTAAATCCAAAACAATCCGCAATCCCAGTAACGGCTGTAACTCGTCACTATGTCCGAGAGAACGCTGCAACGACGCAACATAATCCTCAACCAATTCTGGGCGATAGTAATGATGTCCCCAATCATTGCTTAAGCCAGATAAATCGGACTGACCTCGGATTCCCGCTTCAATTTGGGCTTGAACAGCCCCGGAAAGCTTTGTCCCATCCAAACCAAAAAACTTAATCCCATTATCTCCCGGTGGATTATGGCTGGCAGAAATCATCACCCCGCCGATCGCCTCAGAAATACTGGTCAGATAAGCCACGCAAGGAGTTGGACATAAGCCCAAATTCCACACATCCAGTCCAGCAGAAGTCAAACCGGCAGATAGGGCCATTGCCAACATATCGCTAGAATTTCGCGAATCTTGGCCTAAAATAATCGGCCCAGGGGAGTTTTGATGGAATGTTGACAAAGACTTCAACACTTGCCCTGCCCAAAATCCCGCGTGCAGGGCTAATTCTGCCGTGAGAAAATCGCCAACTTTACCACGAATGCCATCAGTGCCAAATAGAGGACTGTTCGGTAAATCCAGTGCTTTCCCTCTCTGGAGAACCTCATGGAGTTCCACGGGGGTAGCGATCGCCTCACTTATTGGCGGCACTAACGATAAATTCGCGGTTGCATCTCTAGAACCTTGATACCAAATTTTTGATGTCACCATAGTTTTTTCCACTCCACACAAACACACACAATGTGGAGAATAACATTTTCATCTCCGCTTCTACATAATCCATCGGCAAATTGCCGATCCGGAAAAGCGGAGTCATCAACCTGACGGAGAAACTGAGGGAGAAACCAGCAACTGGCAACTTCCGAGCAAAACCCTGGATCTTGAAGGAAAAACCGGGTTTCTCCAGTCTGGTTTAAATTTAAATACTTTAATTTTGACTGAATTACTGCTTTTAGAGTTGCCAATTTGCCAAAAAGTGTCAAATTGTGTCTATATATATTGTTGCAAAACCTTGGCGGTTGCTGCCCCAGTTTTTGCCCAACTAAATTCAGTCGCCCGATTTAAACTAAGTTCGCGCAACTGACCGCGCAATTTTGTATCCGTTGCCACAAGATTCATCGCCTCCGTAATTTCTGCCGTATTGTCAGGATTTATTAACAAACCAGCATTGCCCACTACTTCCGGTAAGGAAGAAAGGTTAGAAGCGATCGCCGGAGTCCCACAAGCCATTGCTTCCAGAACTGGCAACCCAAAGCCTTCCCAAAGACTGGGAAAAACTAGGGCGATCGCCTGATTAATTAATATAGGCAATTGGGCAAAAGGCACATATTCTAAAAATTTTACTTGCTGAGTTAAACCCAACTCTTCTACCTGTGCTTTTAGCTGGGGAGTATAGCGAGGATCTGGTGTTCCCGCTAACCATAATTCATAATCAGAAACCTTGGGTAAACCGGCAAAAGCGGCGATTAAACGATGCAGATTTTTATACGGATCGCATCGACCAATATAAAGGAAATAATTTTTATTCGGTAAATCTAAAAACCGAAAGTGTTCCGCATCGTAACCCAGAGGAATTGGGGTAATTTTTTCTGGATAAACTTGACAATATTTAATAATATCTTGGGCAGTTGCTTGGGAATTACAAACAATATGCACCGCTTGCTGAAGCACCAACGGAATATAATAACGGTGATAATAGGTGAGAGGCGATCGCCAATTGGGAAACCGCAAAGGAATAAAATCATGCACCATCACCACCGACCGACAAGGGGAAAATAACGGCGCTTCTGTCACCGGGGAAAATAATAACTTAGCGTTTAACTCTTGGTAAATTTGTGGCAGTTTAAATTGAGTCCAGAGAATCCGGGATAAATGTCCTTTTTTCCCATAATCAGGGGTTAAATTATGCGGTACTTGATAGCATTCATAGCCCGGAATTGTTTCGGATAGTAACAAAGTAGGATTTAACTCCCTTAAATAGGGAATCATATTTTTAGCATAAGTGGTAATTCCCGTAGGCTGGGGAATCATAAACGATAAATTTATCAATAGATTATGATTTTTTAGCATGACTTCTGGGCGATCGCGATCGGGTTGTAGTAAGCGCTTTCACAGCATAAATTTTATGTTTATATTATCACAAAAAACGCCAATAATGAAGAAATATGACGATATTTTTGACCATAATGAAAACTGAAAGGCGATCGCTGTTTGGTAGAGAAACCGGGTTTTTATCTCTTATCGAAAAAAACCGGTTCTCTCCTTGTGGGAAAAGAGGCGATTCCACTTAGCGGATCCAGAGACGGGAATCGCTCTTTAAATAATTATGCTACTTGTTCAGATTTTATCCGGCTTTCAACTCGTTCATATTCGTCTTCAAGTAACCATAACTTTGCTTCTTCGTAGGTAGAACTGGAAAATACTACCTGATAATTTTCAGCCGGATCGTAAACACAACTGATGCCGGATTTGTCGCTGAGTAAAATCAGGACATAAGGGGGGGAAGCCGTAGGATCGACCCACAGTTCTGTAAATTCCCAGTTATCGGCTAGGTCTTTTGCGGGGGATAACATGATACTTGTCTCCTTTAACCTTCATTTCACCATAGTAAAGCGGGATTCTACTACCATCTTCGCTAATTCTGTAGCCAATTGCTTCAGGAAAATATAGTCCATAGCGTTCATGTCCACGAATGGTTCCAGTAAGCTCTCCATTTTCTATAATGGCTTGAGCTACTATTTTCATGGTTTCTTCATCCTTAAATATATGAGCACTGCCTTGCTGCTTAAGTAGCTTTTGCATTGGCAGAGTATCGGGAAGATGTTTGGCAATATGTTTAGTATCAAGAATTAGTTCGCGGTTAATTCCACTCATTTCAGTTAGGGTTTTCTGCAACGATTCATGCTTGCCTCTTTAAAAGTACACCGACGTAAAATTTTTGCTCTGTTTCATTTCATTTATCAAAAAAAACGGTTTCTTTGCTTTGGGGAAAAGAGGCGATCGCTGTTTGGTAGAGAAACCGGGTTTTTATCCAATATCTCGGTTGACGAGCATACATTTATCAAAAAAACCCGGTTTCTGGGTTTCAAAAATTAGTCTCGGAAATCAACTGACGTAAATATTCCCATTCCGGCAACCATTCCCATACCTTGTCTATGCGCTCAATTCGACTGAGAATCCTTTCCACAAAAACTTCCTCTGGCTGTTTTTTATTGGAGGAATCTTCAAATCCAAACTGACGAAGTGGTTCTCTCATCTCATAGAGTAAATCTTTCCCAGCAAAATAGCTGAGATAGTCTGTAAAACGGTATCCTCCTCGGCGAAATCGAGGGAGTAAGTTCTGAAATTTATTTTGAACATCTTCTTCTGATACAATGCGATTATGGCGATATTCTCGAACAATTTCGGCAATTTTGTCTTGGCAGGATTTTTTTCCCACTGAACGGGGAAAAAAATGTCCCTCTCTCACTTCTTCACCCCAAAAATTCTTAAAATTTTCACAAGCTAAAGCGGTTCTCGCGGCTGAGTATGCGGAAATATTTTCGGCTGCCCGGTCTAAAGCCATCTTATATTCATGGCGATCGGGCGCTTTTTTATCCAATGCTGTTTGGACAACCACCGGATCGATTAAATAGTTTTCAATTTCTTTTCTTTCCCAAGTCCAGCCAACCCAAACCTGCTGATAAATACATTGAACGGGTTGATTATATTTTGGCAAATCTTGACAATCAAAATCCCTATCTACAAGGCAAGCTAAATTAGGATTTCTGCGGCGATCGGCAATAATACTGCTGAGAAAGCTTGAGGTTTTTCCTCCCAGGGGGCGAATTTCACATTTGGGCAGCAATTGACGAATTACTCTAATATCAATGCTTTTAGAATTTCCTTCACAGTAGAGAACTGTTACAGACATAGCGATCCTCCAGGCAAACGGTAGGTTTCACTTTCTCCTACGATATTGCTGACCGACTCAGAGTGAGTGGTGATAATAAACTGGCAGGTTGGCTCAATTTTCATCAACTGAGATACAAAATATTGAGCAGCGGGAGGATGTAAATTTAGGTCAATTTCATCAATCAAAACCACAGAATAAGCAATCTGTTGTCTGACAAATTCGTACAACAAGGGAAAAACAGACTGCTCTCCGGCTGACATTTCTGCAATATCATAGGTTCTGTAACCATCATCGATCAGAAAATAAGTTTCATCGACCGTAGGCGACTCTTGACTGGGAAGTGTTTCTAACCCGGAGAAGGAGCGATCGGGAAACACTTTTTTATACAGTCTTTCTATCTGTAAAAGATAGCTATTTTCCCGATCGCCAATCCCTAACTCTTGGTGACGACGCCAATCGATTAAATATTGTCGCAACCGCCCGACCCCAGCATCAAAAGAAGTTTCGCTACTGCGTTCTTTCGTGTTATCTTCGGTACTACTTTGGTTGGAATGGTATCCTAAGTTACGCAATTGATCGAACCAAAAAATCCCAGGAAGTTTGGCAAAATATTGTCGGACAGATTGATCGCCCCTTCTAATAAACCATTGAGCATAATATCTGCCCCTAAATTGGGCACGTTCTGCGGGAGTATCTCCCGCTTTCCAAAAATCACCGCTTAACACGAGGCGAACTCTTTTGCTATCTCCAGGTTCATCAAATTCACGCATTTCTTTGAACTCTGGTGGTTGGGCATCGTACCATCTCCGCGCCAATTCGCGAGTTGTGTTTAATTCTTCTTCTTCAAATAAAACTTGCATTTCAATTCTGGGAGTTCCCCATTTCCAATAGCGACCGGGAAGAAAACCAATCCAGTCAAAATCGTGGATATCTCGAATTCGACCTGTGGCAAATGCTAATGGTAAGGCGATCGCCTGTAAAAGAGTGGTTTTTCCTGTGCCGTTATCACCGAGAATCAGATAGCGATCGCTCACTTCATCCAAGATGTCATTTTTGAAAGAGATATCTAAATCTTTAAACCGCTTGAAGTTTTCAATATGAATTGACTCTACTTTCATTTAATTGCCTCTCTAATATTAATGCTGATTAGCGCCATTTCAAAAAGAAAATGTCGGATCCGGGCTACTCTTACTGATGTCATGGAAAACGCCACATCCAACAATTTTTAATATATCATAGTTTAAAAGATATATTAGTGCCTGTGAATTATATTAGTGCCTGTGAATTGTGTTGCATGGCGATAAGCCTGACGGCATAGCTTCGCTTACCGCGCAAATCCACCTCAGAAACAAGCAACCCAGTGATGTTTGGTTCAGAAACCGGGTTTTTATCTCACCGCAGCGATTAACTAACAAAAGTTATGGAAAAAACCCGGTTTCTTAGCTTTGGGTAAAAGAGGCGATCGCGTTTATTTTAAAAAAAGATCGCCGGGAATTCCGAAAAATGAGGAAAGCTTCTCAATGTATTCGGAATTTAAAGGTTGTTCTCCCTTAATGATTGCTTGAACAAGGCTTTCATTGCCTAAAACTGGGACTAAATCTTGCAGAGTTAGGTTAGATTCTTCCAGTAACGCATGAATTAACTCAACCCCGCTTAAAATCGGCAGTTGTTCGTGTTTTTCTTCGTAATCGTAAATCGTCAGTCCCAAAATCTTCAGATAAGCGCGATCGTCTTCAGTCAAGTTAGATCGCTCTAATATTTTGTTAATTTGGGCTTGAGTGGCTTCATACTCTGCTTGATTGGCGATCGGACGAGGGGGAAAATTTACGATCAGTTCTAGATAGTAGCTGCTAGGTGGTTTTAAACCAGTCGTCATTTTTCCATTTCTCCTTATCGTATTCGGCATGGGTGAGGACGGAACGGATAAACACCATCTTATACTCATAATCAATATAGGTGATTAACCGATAGCGGTTGCCGCTAATATTAAACACCGTAAAATTACCTACCAAGTCGGCTGAGGGAAAGATTTGCCGAACCTGACTAAAGTGGCTAAATTCAGCATCGGAAACGCGCTCATACCAAAGCAGAAGTCCAAATTGAGCTTCTGAATTTTTTTCCCAAAACTCTCTGATTGCTTTGCGGCTGATAATACGCATTTTGGATCGCACTACGCTCCTATTTTAGCGTGACCATGAGTTTCAGTCTCTACAAGAATAATTCTTGTTCTTCTACTCGCCAAGCTGCATAAGCTAGGGCTTCATATATATCGGCTTCTTCTAAATAAGGGTAGGCTTTCAAAATGTCAGCGGGGGTATGACCGGAGGCCATCAGACCAACGATCGCTCCTACGGTTACTCTCATCCCTCGAATGCAAGGTTTACCACCCATAACTTGGGGATTAAGAGTAATTCTAGTTAATGTTTTCATAGTAAAACTTTGGGCTTTGATTAAGCTTTGATTGAATTATATCATCAGGCGATCGCTCACAATTAAGGGTAGGGTGTGTTAGGCGCGAGACTATCTTTAACTCAAAACGACCCTTGAAAATCGCGCCGTAACGCACCATGTTTCCTGCTAAAACTAAATGCGATAATTCAGCGTAGGGTGTGTTAGGCGCGAAATAATCTTAAACTTAACCCAAGAATTTCCAATCGCGCCGTAACGCACCATATTATATAATATTAATCCGATAATTTAATCGATAAAACTTTTCGATAATGGATCGATGATTATGCCGATGATTTGGTGCGTTACGGCGGACTTAGAGATTATTTATTTTCCGCCAAATATTATCGCCGCCTAACGCACCCTACCTCTAGCTAAATTAAATAATTAAGCGTAGGGTGTGTTAGGCGCGAAATAATTTCAAACTTAAACCAATAATTTACAATCGCGCCGTAACGCACCAATTTACATCAAATTGCTAGAATTAAACTCATCGGAATAGGACGCGAAAATGTATCGATTATAATGCCTATAATTTGGTGCATCACGGCGAAATTAGAGATTGTTTGTTTTCCGCAAATATCACCGCCTAATGTCACCATAACTCTACTTAAACTACTGTAATAGGGGCGTTATGGCGCTGAAGTTAATTTATTTATTGAAAATAATTAGCTTAATTCAGCGCCTAATAACAACTACCTAAATTTATAATTTAGGCACATAAAAATAAAAGGCGATATTGCTTTTTTATTGGTTGCTAAACAAGAATATGACTCAGAGGCGTGAGGGCGATCGGGGTATCATTTAGTCTTGTTTAGTATTAACCAAGCATCGCATTTGATAAACACATGAGATTAGGCAAGTTCAATTACCGCCTCCTCCAGTCAAGAAGAAAGGGGTTACGAATTTTATAATCAGTGTCGCCGCAGCCTCTCAGTATTACTTGTGGATATTGCGTTTCTTCTGAATCTTTATACGTCACTCCCCAACTCGTATAAAGCATCGCGTCAGTTATGTTACCACCTCTGGCATTGACATCGACCCCATAAATGTGACTGTCAGGTAGATTGCGATCGGGTTCAATTCTTCTCTGTCCTGTAAAAGCACCCCAATCAATGATAACATCTGCATGTTGAGTGATCGGCCCTAAAACAATGCAAAAATCGCCAACATAGTCACTGGGTATGTTAATTGGTTGGCCGTTTAATTCCGATCGAGGGGCTACCTGGGCTAAAACTAAATTCTGCATGAAAATCAAGGGAGCCGTCAGGAATGCGATCGCCCATAATTTGGATTGATTTACTTTCATCGGATTATCCTCAAAGCAATCTATATTTACTGATATTCTGGATTTTCCTTGGATTTCTGCATCAACAATCAAAAATAATGACAGATTAATTATCTGTCTGATTGAAAGATGCTATACGCTCACATAATCCATATTGTCATCTGGCACAGACACAATCGACAAGTCGGAAAAGGACGGAAAAAGACTGATAAAGACGGGACTTTTATTACAAAATGTTAAGCGGGCGGATAATGACGGATAATGGCGGATAATGGCGAGTAAAATTTCAGAGGAGTCATCATAAAGGAATGGACTGGGAAACTGTGTTGCAGTCAATTGATGAGTTGGTCTTTAAACAAACCAGGAAACACCTTGATAGTCTGCAAATGGAAATTTTGAAGGGAGTGCTCAATGGTCAAAAGTATCCCGAAATTGCCAAACAGTATAAATGCACCAAAGGTCATGTTAAAGATGAAGCCTATAAACTTTGGCAAGTTCTGTCAAAGACTTTTGGGGAAGATGTTAATAGGTCGAATTTTTGCGCTACAGTTCAACGGTTAGGATTCGCAAATTATCAGTCTACTCTCATTGGAAATCGTGTTCGTGTTGGTAATATTAATCTTTGTCCTAATTCCGATCGCCCAAGATTAGAAAATGAAGATGCGGGAAATCAAGATTTAATTCAAGAAAAGACAAAAACCAGTGGCGATTCCCGGACGCTTCGCGATCGCGCATCGGAACCCCTTCGCGATGTTGCATCCGCAACGCTTCGCGATCGCGCCTTTGAAACTCTTTTATACGAAACCAAATTAAGTAGTTTATCCAAATTAATCCAACTGGGTTTAAGCGCCGAACAAATTGCCGAAGTGCTGGATTTACCCTTAGAGAAAGTGCGCGAATTAATGGAATAAAGAAACGATTTATGGGATAGATTTGTGGTAAATTAATATTACCCCTTGGCCATTGGCTGATGTAAAAAGCTTGCCTGGTTGATTTTGGGGTAGGAGGCGATTATATTTAATGATTAACTGCTAATTATGTGTAGTGGATATTTTACTGTAAATTAATTATTTGTGATTACGCCCTATGTCCGAACAATTACAAATCCTGCTAAAGCAACTGCGATCGGATTTATTAGAATTATATGGATCTCGACTCGATCGCCTAATTTTATTTGGTTCTCAAGCGCGGGGAACGGCCACAGAAAATTCCGATATTGATGTACTGATTATCCTCAAAGGTCAAGTTAATCCGGGGGAAGAAATCAAACGAACGGGACATTTGATTTCTGACTTATCTCTGCAATATGACCTCACAATCAGTCGTCTATTTATGGATTCGGAAAAATTCTCTACAGCCAATACTCCATTACTGCTCAATATCAGAAAAGAGGGAATTACATTTTGACTCCAGAACAAGAAAACTTACTGCAAAAATCTATCACCAGCTTAGAAGCAGCCAAAATTCTCCAAACTAATCAATTTCCAGATTATGCGGCATCTCGCGCTTATTACAGTATGTTTTATGCTGTTGAAGCCATTCTTTTACAGAAAGATTTATCATTTTCGAGTCATGCAGCCGTGATTTCTGCTTTTGGCCGGGAATTTGTCAAAAGCGGTATAGTTCCGAAGGAATTTCATCGTCTGGTAATTGATGCCCAAGATTTAAGAAATACTGGCGATTATGGAGAATTAAATGCTGTAACGATCGCCCAATCCCAAGAGCAGATTAACAATGCAGAAAAAATCCTGGAATTTACCCAGAAATTTCTCCAGTAGTTTCATCTACCATCCTCCGTTATATTGTTTTTAGTCCGCCAGAAAGCGGACTTGGTTCTTGTAGCCACGGATTTAAATCCGTGCCTGGATTTACCCTTAGATTGCGCGAATTAATGTAATAAAGAAACGATTCATGGGATACATCTTTGCCCCCTAGACTGCTATATTATTAATACCCACTCCAATGGTTAACGAACATGACTATATCTTTGGCCAAATGGACAATGGAAGACTACCACCAGATCGTCGAAACTGGCTTACTCGACGATCGCCCCGTGGAACTACTCAATGGAGAAATTGTAGAAATGTCCCCAGAAGGTGAACCTCATGCTTACTATAGTCGAACGGCTGGCGAGTATTTGACCCGTTTACTGGGCGATCGCGCCTTAGTCAGTCCAGCTAAACCCATCACATTGCCCAACGACTCCGAACCAGAACCAGACATTGCTATTGTGCAACGCTTGGGACGAGAATATCTCAACCACCATCCCTATCCTGAAAATATTTTTTGGTTGATTGAATATGCCAATAGCAGCTTAGAAAAAGACTCAACCTTAAAATATCGTATCTATGCTGAAGCGGGAATTCCTGAATATTGGTTAGTGAATTTAAAGCGTGGAGAACTCATCGTATTTCGCGAACCCAGACATGGGGAATATGCCTCAAAAATGACCTTAACCGCAGGTGAAATTACCCCCTTAGCATTTCCCGATGTCAAAATTTCCGTGGCTGCTTTGATTTCCGACTAAAATGCGATTCGCTCAAGCGATCCGCCCGGAGGGAATCGCGCAATATAACCCCTTTAAAATTCAAGACAAATGGAAGCAAAACAACTGTTAGAAAGAATTACCATAGATCCGAAAATCTTCAACGGGAAACCGATTATTCGAGGACGGCGGATCGCGGTGGAACATATTTTAGGAATGTTGGCCGCTGGGGATACACCAGAAATTATTTTGGCAGGCTACCCCTGGCTAGAACTAGAAGATATACAGGCTTGTTTACTCTATGCTTACAAACTGGTAAGTCACGAACGAGTCGAACCTTTGTTAATAGAAACCAGTCGATGAAAATATAGATGAAAATATTACTCGATACCTGCGTTTGGGGTGGTACTCTAACAGAACTAGCCGATCGCGGTTATGATGTTGTCTGGTCTGGCAATTGGTCGGAAGATCCCGGAGATGATGAAATTATCGCTCAAGCTTACAATCAAGGTCGTATTTTAGTCACGTTAGATAAAGATTTCGGTGAATTAGCGATCGTTCGCGGCACTCCTCATTGTGGGATTATCAGGTTGGTTAACCTAGCGGCTAAACAACAAGCAACCGTTTGTTTAGAGATCCTCAGTCTGTATGCAGAAGAATTGCACTCAGGTGCGATCGTTACTGCATCTCCAGGTCGCGTGAGAATTCGCACTCCTGAATCTTAATTGCTTGGATAATCTTCTCGACAAAAAAACATAAAGCCGGGGTAGGGTGTGTTAGGGGCGAGACAATTTTCAGCGGAAGTCAACTATTAAAATTCGCCCCGTAACGCACCAAGCATAATGTTGAATCCAGCGGATTACAGGTGCGTTACGGCGGATAATCATGTTACTTGTTTTATATCAAATATTTTGGCCGCCTAACGCACCCTACAACTAATGCTTCTCGACAAAAAAACATAAAGCCGGGGTAGGGTGTGTTAGGGGCGAGACAATTTTCAGCGGAAGTCAACTATTAAAATTCGCCCCGTAACGCACCAAGCATCATGTTGAATCCAGCGGATTACAGGTGCGTTACGGCGGATAATCATGTTACTTGTTTTATATCAAATATTTTGGCCGCCTAACGCACCCTACAACTAATGCTTCTCGACAAAAAAACATAAAGCCGGGGTAGGGTGTGTTAGGGGCGAGACAATTTTCAGCGGAAGTCAACTATTAAAATTCGCCCCGTAACGCACCAAGCATCATGTTGAATCCAGCGGATTACAGGTGCGTTACGGCGGATAATCATGTTACTTGTTTTATATCAAATATTTTGGCCGCCTAACGCACCCTACAAATACTCAAAATTCCCTTAATTTTACCTAACCCAACTGGGCGATCGCGCAGCAAAAACCATAGACCATTTAACCCTAATCTGACCAATCTCAACCAGAAAACGACTGGATGACAATACTTTTTAATCGTGAATAAATAACTATAGGTACTATGATAATACTTATGGAATAAATTTTTATTAGTAATTTGCGAGGGTTGGTGAAACACCGCCAGATGATTCGTCATGGCAATGATATGACCTTTTTGAGCATACCGCTGACAAAAATCAAAATCCTCGTAATATAGAAAATACTCTGGGTCAAATTCGGGACAAGTTTCAAAGTTCTTTAAATTCAGTAAAAAACTACAGCCTGTCACCCAAGCACAAGAAATATATTCAGCATCAGGATTATGCAAAAATAAATTATCTTTAATAAGAATCGACCCAGTATAGCGATTAAATTCCCCACCCCCAAACCAAACATCCCCACTGGGTTCATAAACCATTGTGCCTAAAATAGAAACTTCGGGATGATTGCTAAAAAAGTCCGGCACTTTTGCCAAAGAATCCGTCAGCATCAGGGTATCGGGATTAATCAGCCAGAGAATTGCTTCTGGGTCTTGGTCATAAACCCAGTGGATGCCTAAATTACACCCTTTACCAAATCCTAGATTTTCCCCAGCCTGCAAAATTACCGTTTTTTCCCGATCTAATGCTTCAATTTCTGCATCATCCGGGGAATTATTTACGATAATTAGCTTATAGGGGATTTTGGCTTGTGTTTCCAGGGATTTTAAAAGATTGGTAATTAACTTTGATGAGTAATAGTTAACGGTCAAAAAGTAGATAAATGGTTTGGATTTAGCCTGAGTTTCAGTCATAAATTATGTCAAGGGAATTATGCCTTGAAGATCGGGAGGCAGAGCCTCCAGGAAGGCATTCCCAGGCTCAGCCTGGGAACGAGGAACAATCAACCAACAACAATCAACCAACAACAATCAACCAACAACAATCAACAATTAAAACAACTCAATTTGAGAGTCATCGCCAATCATAAATCGTAAGGCTTTGGGACGGCGAGAAGCGACGGTTAAATTGGCTCGACGACCAATCACACTATCGACTAAACGTTGCTGAATTCCCTCAATTTTTGCCCCGCGTAAAATAACGCTATGTTCTAGGTCAGCATCAATTAAGGTTGCTTCATTGGCGATACTGCTATAAGGACCGATAAAACAGTTTTCTAAATAACAATTTTCGCCAATAATTGCTGGGCCTCGGATGGAAGAATTGATTACTTTAGTTCCAGCGCCAATTTTTACCCGGCCAATTACTTGACTCCGGTCATCTACTTCCCCTTCTACAGAAGGAGTAATTTGCGTATCGAGAATAATTCTATTGGCTTCCAGGAGGTCATCTTTTTTCCCGGTATCCAGCCACCAACCTTGTAATGTACAAGCTTCTACAGGTTTTTCTAGGTCAATTAACCGCTGGATTGCATCGGTAATTTCTAATTCACCCCGGGCAGAAGGTTTGATTTGCGCGATCGCCTCATGGATAGCATTAGAAAATAAATAAACCCCGACCAGTGCTAAATTAGACGGGGGATCTTTGGGCTTTTCGATTAACTGTAAAACTCGACCTTTTTCATCTACTTTAGCCACCCCAAAGGCGCTGGGATTAGACACTGCCCGCAGCAGGATTAAAGCATCAAGATTTTGCCGATCGAACTGGGTCAAAAACGAGTCAACTTTTCCTTCAATAATGTTATCCCCCAGATACATAATAAAAGGAGAATCACCTAAGAAAGGTTGGGCGATTTTGACTGCATGAGCCAATCCTGCGGGTTGTTCTTGGAGAATATAAGTAATCTGGGCGCCAAAGCGATCGCCATTCCCAGTCACCTGTTTAACTTCTTCTCCTGTTTCGGGACTAATAATAATCCCAATGTCCGTAATTCCAGCGGCAACAATGCTTTCAATTCCATACCAAAGAATCGGTTTATTCGCCACGGGCACCAGTTGTTTTGCCCCAGAATAAGTCAGCGGTCTTAACCGGGTGCCTTTGCCCCCAGAAAGAATGATTGCTTTCATGTTTTTTGCCAAAATAAAGAGTATAAACAGCTTGTTGGTTGTTGGTTGTTGATTGTTGGCAAGTTGTTTGTTAATTCTTTACCCACAAAGAACAACCAACAACCAACAACCAACAACCAACAACCAACAACAATTATCAATTGTTAATTATCTTGATAATCTTTCAGCATAAGACGCAATGATTGCCGCCAATGGGGGGGATGAGTACCCATAACAGCAGAGATTTTGCGATGAGAGAGAACGGAATAAGCGGGACGTTTTGCCGGAGTGGGATATTCAGCGGTGGTAATGGGCACCACCCGTTGCACTTGCAGGGGAAAACCCAGGGCTGCGGCTTCTTCAAAGATGGCGATCGCGAAATCATACCAGCTACAAACCCCACTATTGGTATAGTGGTAAATCCCGGATTCTGGGGAATTTTGAACCATACAGACGATCGCCTCAGCCAAATCCTTCGTCCAAGTGGGACTCCCCACTTGATCCGTCACCACCCGCAACTCGTCCCGACTACTGCCCAAACGCAGCATAGTCTTAACAAAATTGCCAACTCCGCCGACACCATAGACCCAAGCGGTTCTGACAATAATATAGTCGCCCCCCACTTGCTGAATCGCTTCTTCTCCCGCTAATTTAGACCGACCATAAACCCCAATGGGATTAGTCGGATCCGTTTCCTGGTAGGGATGACTTTGGCTGCCATCAAACACATAGTCCGTAGAAACATGAATTAACCGGGCGCCCAGTTTGAGGGCTTCTTCTGCTAAAATCCCCACCCCAGAGCCATTCACCGCCATCGCCAGATCCGGTTCACTTTCCGCCTTGTCCACTGCGGTATAAGCGCAGGCATTGACGATCGAATCCGGTTTGACCTCACCGATGACCTGACGAATCATGTCTGGTTGCGACAAATCCAGGGTTTCGCGATCGACCCAGGTGACATCCCCCAATTTCACCAACATCGGGTGTAATTCTTGGCCAAGTTGACCGTTAATCCCAGCGAGTAAAATTTTCATTTCTGTCCCGGTTTGTTTGTTAATTGTTGCTTATTCGTCCTTACCGTAGCAGTCCATATCGGTTATTCCGTGACTTATGGGAACACCTCCGCAGAATTTAACCGTTGACCGGCTTGGTCTTTCGCCGATAAAATTGGCTCGGCACCATTTAACGGCCATTCAATGCCAATATCAGGGTCATTCCAGAGAATACAGCGATCGTACTGGGGGGCGTAGTAGTCCGTGGCTTTGTACAACACATCTGCCGAGTCGGAAACCACTAAAAAGCCGTGGGCAAAACCCGGTGGCACCCAAAATTGCCGTTTATTTTCCCCACTCAGTAGACAACCGACCCATTGACCAAAGGTGGGAGAACTTTTTCTAATATCTACGGCAATATCAAATATCTCACCGGCAACCACTCGGAGTAATTTGCCTTGGGTTTGTTGAATTTGGTAGTGCAGTCCCCGCAAGACGTTTTTGCCCGATCGCGAGTGATTATCTTGGACAAACTGAGTCTTAATGCCCGTTGTTTCCGCAAACACTCGCTCATTGAAGCTTTCAAAAAAAAATCCGCGATCGTCCCCAAAAACTTTTGGTTCAATAATAAATACATCTGGGATTTCTGTGGTAATGATATTCATGGATGCTCCAGCATAATTGTCACAGCGCCGCCTTGAATTTTAGCATCAACAGATGTTATTTGTTGTTTGTTGATTGTTGGAAAGTTGATTGTTCTTGGTTGATTGTTGGAAAGTTGATTGTTGGAAAGTTGATTGTTCTTGGTTGATTAAAAGAATCCCTACCCAACAACAGGCAACAGGGAACAGGGAACGGTGGTGCCCACCATCTGCCCGCCATCAGCAGAGGAGCAGAGGAGCAGAGGAGCAGAGGTGCAGAGGTGCAGAGGTGCAGAGGTGCAGAGGAGCAGAGGAGAGAGTGAATAGTGAATAGTGAATAGTGAATAGTGATATTTCGTTTCACTTTTAACTTTTCACTTTTAACTTTTCACTTTCCCCGTTCCCCATTCCCTGATAACTGTTCCCCTTTCCCCAACCAACAACCAACAACCAACAACCAACAACCAACAACATTTCCGCAAATTTGCCAAAAATTTATTTTACCTAAAAGCAAAATTTTGCTAAAATTTAAATAGCGTAATGCTCCATGTCCAGCTAGGTATCCGCATGACCCAAGAACTGATTACAGAAATAGCACAAGAAGTAGAAAGACGCCGCAACTTTGCCATTATTTCCCACCCCGACGCCGGTAAAACGACTCTAACGGAAAAGCTGTTGCTTTACGGAGGGGCAATTAATGAAGCGGGAGCCGTGAAAGCGAAACGCGCCCAGCGGCAAGCTACCTCAGACTGGATGGCAATGGAGCAGCAACGGGGAATTTCCATTACCTCCACAGTTTTGCAGTTTGAATATCAAAACTATTATATAAATCTGCTGGATACTCCCGGACACCAAGATTTTAGTGAAGATACTTACCGGACTTTGGCCGCTGCGGATAATGCGGTGATGCTGGAAGATGCCGCTAAAGGGCTGGAACCCCAGACCCGGAAACTGTTTGAAGTCTGTCGGATGCGAGAAATTCCCATTTTCACTTTTATGAATAAGCTGGATCGACCGACTAGGGAACCTCTGGAACTCCTGGACGAAATTGAGAAAGAACTGGGGATGAGTACCTATCCGGTAAACTGGCCAATTGGTATGGGCGATCGCTTCAAAGGAGTCTACGATCGCCTGCGTCGGCAGATTCACTTATTTGAACGCACCGCCCACGGCAGCAAAAAAGCCCAGGATACCGTAATCGACCTCGGCGATCCGCGCATTGAAGACCTCTTAGAACAAGACTTGTATTACCAACTGAAAGAAGAACTGGAACTTCTCGAAGAACTAGGAACAGAACTGGATCTGCAAGCGGTTCATGCGGGCAAAATGACTCCGGTCTTCTTTGGCAGTGCTGTCACCAATTTTGGGGTGAAGCTTTTTTTAGATAATTTTCTAGAATATGCCCTTAAACCAACGGTACGTCGGAGTAGTCTTGGGGATGTTCCCCCCACTCACCCGAACTTTACCGGCTTTGTCTTTAAACTCCAAGCTAATATGGATCCCAAACATCGCGATCGCGTGGCCTTCGTGCGGGTCTGTACCGGCAAATTTGAAAAAGACATGACCGTCAGTCATGCTCGCACCGGCAAAAGCATTCGGTTATCTCGTCCCCAGAAACTCTTTGCCCAAGACCGAGAATCCATCGAAGTCGCTTATGCGGGGGATGCCATTGGTCTGAACAATCCGGGAATGTTTGCCATTGGTGACACTATATATAATGGAGAAAAATTGGAATACGAAGGGATCCCCTGTTTCTCTCCCGAACTCTTTGCCTATTTAAAAAATCCCAACCCCTCTAAATTCAAGCAATTCCGCAAAGGGGTCTCAGAATTGAGAGAAGAAGGCGCCGTACAAATTATGTATTCTGCCGACGAATCCAAAAGGGATCCTATTTTAGCGGCAGTGGGTCAACTACAATTTGAAGTGGTGCAGTTTCGACTGGAAAATGAATATGGGGTCGAAACCAGAATCGAAATGTTGCCCTTTACCGTAGCCCGTTGGGTAGCTGATGGTTGGGAAGCCTTAAATAAAGTCGGTCGTTTGTTTAACACTGTCACCGTCAAAGACAGTTGGGGGCGTCCCGTGCTACTGTTTAAAAACGAATGGAATTTACATCAAGTTCAAGGCGACCATCCAGAACTGAAGCTGAATGCCACAGCCCCAGTGGTGGCCGGTCAAGAACCAGAATCTTTGTAAGTTGACAATTGATAATTGATAATTGATAATTAAGATAATTGATGATTTCTTAATTAACAATTGTTAATTATCAATTGTTAATTATTCTGAAACGTAATCATCATGGGCAACTCTAATCTAGAGATTGGTTTGGCAGCCTTAAAACAAGGAGATTACCAAACCGCGATCGCCACTTTAGAAAATATCTGTGAAGCAGAACTGCACGAGTCCACAAGATTACGGGCGCAGATCGCTTTGGTGCAAGCTTATCAGCAGATAGGCGATCGCGATCGAGCTTGCCAACTTTGTCAAACCCTGATTCACACCCAATCGACCACCAATGCCCCAGCGAAAAAATGGGCAATGGCCAAGTTACGGGAATTAAGCCCATCTCAGGATGTCGTAGCGGCATCCCCCCCGTCACCCAATTCAGGAAACAAGAATCCGGGCTTAATCAATGACCCCACAGGTTTTATGCCTTTTGAGAGTCCGGCAAATAGTCCAGCAAATAACCCAGTCAACCCGTCACCCACCGCAGACCCGACAGGTTTTGTCCCCTTATCTCCGGCGCCAGTAACCCCTAAACCACCGCAACCCACCAACCTACCCAGACCGGCAAATTCGGGAAAAATCACTAAATCTCAACCCACCACAGCAAATCAGCCCCCTAAAAACCCAGAGTCCGGGGTTAAGCGACCTCCCAAACCGCCACCGCCGCCAAAATCTCCTTTACCCAAGGGGCAAGGATTATCGCATGGGGTAAGACCGGCCAAACCGCCCCTACCGCCAAAGGTGAATATGCCGCCTCGTTCCCAGGCTGGAGCCTGGGAACTAGGATCGGTTGTGGCGCCCCCGCCGCCCCAGGCACGACCGGCGGCACCAATTCCCCAGCAACCCAGATTTATGCAAAACGGATCGGATTCGCCGACGGCGGATCCGAGTCCGACCCCAACTCAGCCCCCAGCCCCCATCCCCAGCCCTGAAATTACTTGGCGGCAAGCAGGACGGGCAAAAAATTGGCGCAAAATGAAGCCAGTGAAGCAAGGGCAACTGTTTCTGGTGCAATTCACCACGGCGATCGCCCTATTTTGGCTCATGGTCCAATTCGTCGAGTTTTCCGTGCTGAACATTAATCAAGCTTTATCCCAAATGCCGTTGCTTTCGCCAGTGCAATGGTTTTATCAAGACCAGACTTGGACAGTGTTGCTCGGTCTAATCGGGTTATTCATGGCATCTCCCTGGTTGATGGATTTACTGCTGGAAAAGTGCTACGGTCTGCAACCGTTGTCCTGGAAAACTTTAAGCGATCGCAGTCCCGAAGCCTCCAAATTACTGCTTCAGTTTTCCCGCCAGCAAAATATTCCCCAATGCAAGCTGGGGCTATTACCCACCGATGCACCAATGGCCATCTCATTAGGTTGCTTACCCCGGTTTGCGCGAATTTTCGTCAGTCGGGGACTATTAGAAAAACTAGAACCCGATGAAATTGCCGCCATCTATGCCGGGGAATTAGGACATATTCTCAGTGGCACTTTACCCCTGATGTCCTTGGCCATGTTATTGTTACAGATTCCTTACAGTATCTATCTCCAAGTGGCTAAGGATGGTCAAACCTGGGAAAAAGTCTCCACCTCTCAAGGTCACTTTATGACGGTCTGTGCCACCCTAATTTCTTCCGTCGCTTATGGGTTGTATTGGTTATTGCGTTGGCCAGTGTTGTGGCTTTCCCGGTTGCGACTTTATCACAGCGATCGCGCAGCGGCCCAACTCACCGGCAACCCCAACGGCTTATCCAGAGCTTTATTAAAAATTGCCATCGGTATGGCAGAAAATATTCAAACCGTCGGAGAAACCAGTGGGTTATTAGAAGGATGGGAACTGCTGACCCCAGTGGGTGTCCGACAAGCCTTGACATTCGGCAGTTGTGCCGGTAGGGACACGGCATGCCGTGTCCCTACTTGGGAAAATCTGCTCGCATGGGATCGGTCTAACCCTTGGCGCCCCTGGATGACCCTGAATAATTCTCATTTATTATTGGGCGATCGCCTCTATATTCTTTCGTTATATGCTAAGTTTTGGCAGCTAGAACCGGAGTTAGATTTTGTGGCTCCCCCCAAAGGCAAACTGGAAAAATCCGCAATTCAAAGGTTTATCCTCCAAGTCATCCCCTTTTTTGGCTTACCCTTGGGTTTGGCGATCGGCTTAGGTTTTTGGGCAATTGGTGGAATCGGTGGGATTTTGGGCATAGAGCAAGTCACCTGGCTATGGGGCGATCGGGCAATTCTACTTAGTTGTCTGCCCATTGGCATCAGTATGGGAATCTTACTGCGGATTAATCAATTCTTTCCCGATCTACCCCCACCCACATCTTCCGTCCCTGAATTATCAGAACTACTGACTAATCCCACCAGCTTACCCATCGATAGTCAACCCATTTACCTAGAAGGGAAATTATTGGGGCGTTCTGGGATTAGCAATGCTTTAGCTCAAGATTTAATCTTGCAATCATCCGAGGGACCGATCAAATTGCACTGTTTCTCCAAATTAGGCCCATTTGCCTATCTTTGGCCGTTGCAAAATCGTCCCATTGACCTGGTGGGTTCTCAGGTAAAAATCACCGGCTGGTTTCGCCGAGGCGCCACCGTCTGGGTGGACGTGGAAACCATCGCACCGACCAGTGACAGACAACGACCGCAGCTTTCCTTCCAATGTGGACATCCGATTTGGTCTACGGTTTTAGCGGCGATCGCTGCTCTTTGGGGCGTTTATCTCAACCTGCAAGGAGGCACACCCTAATCCCGATCCAGCGGATCGATCCGCTGCATGGAGAAAAAAAATAAAATTTTCCTCAAAAAGTGTTACAATTTTTTACAAAATTTCCGCCAACCTAAATCCCCGATGCAGGAGCAGGGAAATCAAAGCTGCTGGAGCGAATTCGGGATCCCACGATTGATTCAGCTATGCCAAAACACCGATCGGGGTTCTTAACCATAAAAGACTGGCCTCTCACATATCCAAAGCGCGATCGAGCAAGCAGCATAGCGGTTGACCCGCAAACAGACCATGAGAAATTAAGCAATCCGTTGGGTTTGTACCCTCATAAAGTCTAAGTTTTTTCAAAGTCCAGGCAAAAAATCTTCATCATCTCTAAAAAACTCGCCAAATAATGTGATAAGTTTAAAGATGGTCAAATGCACGCCTTTCGTCAGATCGTTAACGAAATTATCCATCAACCATCATTAACCGAAAAGGCTAAGTGACTAAGCAAAGTATAGCTAAAGCCCTAGCTAACAAAAATTTTGGGTTGCAGTGATTTATGATTAAACCGCGAAAAAATTTCATCAGACTTTTGTGAAGCCTAAACATTATTGCATCATTTTTTTAACTGGATCAAACACAAAGAGGACAACACCGTTGCTTCTCTGGCTCTCAAGTCTGGTAACGATTGCACGACTTAACTTGATGGCGAAACTTATTCTAGGTTGAAAAGCTGAAAAGCACCCGCGAAAAATGAACGAAAAAATTCTGACAAAAATTCGGCTCATTTCTGTTATAATTACACAAGTCTATTGGCTCATCAAAATGGATTTCATACACCAGCATCTATGGAAGCAACGAATAGGTTAATTAGAACCTGACGGCTAAAATAACTGGTGTGTCACCAAATCAGTGAATAGTGAAGTGTCACCCAACTCTCTCCTATTCTGAAGTCCGCATATTGCCCTTTAACCAGCAGGTAATGAGCCAGAGTGAATTCAAGTAGATCGAGCACTGAAATTTGGCGATCGTTTAATTTTCAATGTATTGTAAAGTTTCAATAAAAATCTAGCCAGATATAGTCATGTATGGTAATATATAGACATTATGTTTGGGCATATCTCACTTAAATCACTGGCGATGTCACCTTAATCATAAACCAGTCATGCAACTTGTAGAAAAACATATAATTAGCAAAAATCACTATCTGTTCAAAGAGGCAGACTATTTGTGCTTTCTGTCTAAAAATTTGTTTAACTATGCCAATTATATGATTCGTCAACAATTCTTTGCCACTGGAGAATACCTGAACTACTACTCTATCCAAAAAAGATGCCAAGGGACTCCAGATTATATCGCCTTACCTGCCAAGGTGTCGCAGCAAGTGTTATTACGATTGCATGAAAGTTGGCAATCTTTTTTAAGCGCTAACCAAGAATACAAAAAACATCCAGAAAAATTTCAATCTCGGCCTCAAATTCCCAAGTATAAACATAAAACCCTGGGGCGAAACGTCGTCACTTATACGGGTCAAGCTGTCAGTCAAACGGCATTAAAGAGAGGCTTGATTCATCTGTCTAAAACTCAAATCGTCTTGACAACTCAGGTCAAAGATGTTTGTCAAGTAAGAATCGTCCCCGGCTTGGCACATTATCAAATAGAAGTCGTTTACTCAGCCCCGGAAAACCCTGTAAAGACTAATAAATCAGGGGGCATTGCGGGGATTGATATTGGTTTAAATAATCTGGCCACAGTCACGGCCAATAAACAAGATTTTCAACCATTAATCATCAATGGAAAACCCCTAAAATCAATCAATGCTTATTTTCATAAGAAGCGGGCGGCTCTACAATCATTATTAGCCCCCAAACAGAAAACATCTCATCAAATAAGTCGGCTCACCCATAAACGAAACTGTAAGATAGATAATTATCTACATAATGCGAGTCGTTGGCTAATCGATCATCTTGTCGCTAACTCAATCGAGACCTTGGTGATTGGTAAAAATGACCATTGGAAAACTGGCATTAACTTGGGCAAAAGAACCAATCAAAATATGGTGTCAATTCCTCATGCCAGATTTATTCAGATGTTGACTTATAAAGCTCAATTAGTCGGCATTAAGGTCGTATTGGTTACAGAAGAATACACCTCGAAGTGTTCGTTTCTTGACCAAGAACCTTTGTGCAAACAAGAAGTGTATCAAGGCAGAAGAATCCATCGAGGACTGTTTCGGTCAGGAAATGGGACTTTAATTAATGCCGACGTGAATGGTTCGTTAAATATCATCCGAAAAGCATTCCCCAACGCTTTTGCTGAGGGGATACAGGGGGTAGTAGTACCCCCAGTAAGGGTGACACCTTACAAAATGGTTGGAGCGGGCAAGTGTAATATTTGTCTATAAAACCTGTAACTATTATTACAACCAGAAAAATTCGCCACTTGCGAAAAGTATCCCCCTTATGTTTTTATATATAAGCGGGGTTACTGTGTATGGGAAATTTTTACAAGAAAAAGGACTAAATTCACTGACTTACATCCCAGTAATTGTTAAAGTTTTTTCCCGAAATCAATCAAAATCCAAGCAAAGGAGATAACTTTTATGTCAATTCGTCTTTATGTTGGCAATTTGCCCAAAGAAATAGAACGCCAAGAGTTAGAGGCAGTTTTTGCAGATTGCGGCACTGCTGTCACCACTAAGGTCATTAAAGACCGCAAAACAGGTAAATGTCGTGGCTTCGGTTTTGTCACCGTGAAAAACGATGAAGAAGCCGATAAAATTATCGAACAATTTAACGGGCATATCTTTCAAGACAGTGCCCTAAAAATTGAAAAGGCATTACCTCGTGCGAAGAAAAAGAATGAAACAGAATCAGAAGAACCGGCGCCACGTCCTACTACTAATAAGGCCGCGACAAGTTCTTCTCCTTCTTCTTCTTCTTCGGCTTCCTCTTCTTCTCGTCGCGGAGGAAATAACAACAAAAATCGGCGCAATACTCAAGCCTCCGCTGAACCTGAAGCCATTCAGCCGGATCCCCGTTGGGCTGCTGACCTAGAAAAACTCAAAAAAATGTTAGCTGCTCAAGCAACAAACCCCTAAGTTTTCTAACGGCCAAGATTCATCGGATCTTGGCCGGCGATCGCGATGATAATTTTCCCGTGATTCAGGGATTTATTAACGAAAATAATTAGCGCGAAATCAGCTAAGACTGTTCAAAGACTTAGGTGATTTCGCGCTACTTTTGTGATGATGATAAAAACATCCTGAAGCAGGACAAGTTTGCCGATAAAATTGAGGGATTTTGGTGGTTTTCTTGTCGCGACTCTAAAGTAAAGTGCTACCGGAAAACCCGCCCCTCGGATTTGAGAAAGTACGAGATCGAGCGAACCATTTGGAACCTTAGAGCGCTTGCGCTCTTAACCAAGCCACGGGTAAACAAGTAATTTTACCGGGAGTGGCCACAAAGGCTCGCTGACGAAAAACGTCATACTGATTCTTTTCAATCGCATCAAGAATCTTGCTATAAAGCATGGTCGCTGACCAAACCGGCCAACGAGCATCCCGACTAAGGGAACTAATCCCCTTTTCGGCTTCAACGTAGAACTTGCGAGCTCGTTGAATTTGAAACCGCATCAATTCCCGCCAACGATCGTCAACTACACCATTCAATAAATCCTGCTCTGTGTAGTTAAATAAAGCTAACTCCTCCAGAGGCAGATAGATGCGACCACGGCGAGCATCTTCTCCCACATCTCGCAGGATATTCGTGAGTTGATTGGCAATCCCCAGAGCGATCGCCCGTTCAGCGGGATTAGACAGTTCCTTGCTCCCAGACCAGGGCGCCTCTCGAGGCGAAGAATCCAACCCCATGACCGGCAGGGACATTAATCCCACTGTCCCGGCCACCCGGTAACAGTAGAGTTCCAAATCTTCAAAAGTCTGGTAGCGACTGCGGGACAGATCCATCCGCATCCCCGCAATCATATCCCGAAAGGGTTGAATCTCGATCTGAAAGCGTTCTAGAGTATCGACTAGGGCCACATCGGTGTCTTCTACCGGATCGCCAGCAAAGACAGATTCTAACTGGTGTTCCCATTGGTCAAGGGTTTCGGGGGTGGTTAATCGCGACCTTGGACCGTCCACCAGTTCATCAGTACGACGACACCAAGCGTATATGGCCCAAATGGCTCGGCGTTTCGACTCTGACATCAGCAAAGTACCCAGATAAAACGTTTTGGCGTAGGTCTGGGTAATTTGACGACAGAGTTCGTAGGCGTCCTCTCGGGCAGCCAGAGTTTTCATGCGAGGGCTTTGAGACAGTTGGAGCATTGATTGCAGGCTGGAAGGATGAAGGCTATCAGCTATGAAAGAGACGCTTGATTATGGCGTCTCTATTTGTCCGTTGTCGATGATCCGCGATCGGTAGACTATTAACGCTTGACTTTTAACAGTACACAGTCAACGACCAACAATCAATATTTAACGATTGACCACTAAGGATTGACTATCGGATCCTGATGGGCGATCGTCATCAGCGGATCTAGGGTGGTTAACCGTCGGTTGCTGAACGCTGGAAATTGCCTGCGCTGTTAGCTTACCAGAAAGTACCGCCCCTTCCATACTGGCGAGGTAACGTTGCATGGTGTAATCGCCGGTTAAATAGAAATTCCCAATCGGTGTCACCTGGGAAGGACGATGCGCTTGTCGTCCCGCCGTGGCTTTGTACACTGAACGGGGAGTTTTCACTACATGATATTTCAATAATTGCGCCGGTTTTTCTCCCCCAAAGTGATCTGGAAATAATTTTTCCAGTTCGGCGATGGTGGCATCAACAATTTCTCGATCGGTTTTACTAATCCAATCTTTGGCTGGGGCTAAGACCAGTTCGAGCATGGATCGGTCTGGATTTTCATAGCCTCGGCAAGTGTTGCTCATGTCCGCATAGACACTCAGTAGGGGCGATCGCGAAAATAACAAATGATCGATATCCGTCAGCTTGCGGTCAAACCAGAGATGCAGGTTGATTACCGGCACTCCTTCTAAACCATCCAGCTTTTGGAAAAACTCCATCCCCCGCCACGGTTCTGGCAGCATCACTTTTAGCGGATCCACCGGCATCGCCGACACATACAGGTCAGCCGTCACCTGATAATCCGCTGCACCATTCAAGCCTCTCATCTCGAAGGCTCGCACTGTGCCATCGTCATTGAGTAAAAACTGCTTGATGGGTGCGTTTAAATGCACTTCCCCGCCCCGCTGGGTAATGTAGTCCACCAGAGGCTCGCAGAGTCTTTCTGTGGGGGATCCGTCTAAAAAGGCCATCTTAGAGCCATTTTTTTCTTGAAGAAAGCGATTGAGCGCTGTGAGGATGACCGTGGCGGAAATTTCATCTGGGTTGATAAAATTCAGTGCCTTGGACATGGCAATAAAGACTTCTGTCTCTACCCGGGGCGGCACGTTGTGTTTTTTCAACCATTCGGAGAAAGTGTATTTGTCCATCTCCTCGACATACTTCTGTCCCTGAATCATCGCTGGAATCAGACCGATGCCAAAGCTAATTTTTTCTGGCCAGGTGAGCATATCGTTGTTTTTGAGAATCGCCATCACCCCATTTAGGGGTGCCGGAATATCCGGGAAGTCAAACCGAGAGTAAGTTCCTGGCTTCTCCGGCTGATTGAAAATCATGGTATGCTCTTTCCATTGCAGCCGGTCTTCAATGTCGAGCTCTTTAAATAGCTGCAACATATTCGGATAGGCCCCGAAGAAGATATGTAGACCAGTTTCATACCAGTCGCCATCAGAGTCCTTCCAGGCCGCGACTTTGCCGCCTAATACGTCTCGTCGTTCCAGGACAATCGGTGTATGACCGGCGTCTGTGAGATATTTAGCGCAGGAAAGTCCTGCTAACCCTGCTCCCGCGATCGCAACTCGCATGTGATGGTAATGCCTTTTAAATTTTTTTAATTTTTCCGGTTTTTATTATATGTTACAATCCGTTACATTTTGCAGATTTCTTCAGGATTTTCCTCAATTCATCTGAGCCTGACGCAAAATCAACCGGAGTCAAGCCTACGGGGAACCGATTTGCGGCAGTCTGGGGACAGATCCATCGTCAGGGGGGCGGCGTGATTTTAGTCCAAGTCATGCCGGCGGATGCGGACTGGTTCTGACCTATTGGGGATCCATCAATCGCTGCCTCGGTCATTTTGGTAGAGGCGATCGCCCGGTCGGAGACGATCTGCTTCAAAACGATCGCCGATTTTTTTGAATCACTGATACACTTTTATTGATCCGGCTGCGATGCAATTTTACCCAAATCGAGTCACGATCGCCTGAAATAATTGATTTTCAATGGATACTAGCAGTTAAATATCCACCGATGACTAAACTAAAACTTATATTAAGCATCAAATTTTCGGGCATTGCTCCAAGATCGTCTCAATTAACCGAAATTCCTTTGCTTCCATGACGATCGCTAAAATGATGCCCCATCATCAGGAAACCTTGACCCGCTACAAAAACTCCTTTCCGACTCCGATGAAGCCATCGACTTTGGTTAGTCATTGAATTGGTCGATATCTGCCTAGATTCCTGAGTCTGTGGTCTGAGCGTGGAGCATCGTGACTCCTAGTCTGGCGCTGATTTTGGTAATCTCAGAATCGCTTTTGTGCCTTTTTGAGGATCCACATCAATGGGTGAAGGTGAACCACCATAATGTCTTTTCTGGAGACTTTGATTCATCGAGAAGCCCGCATCTGAAACAAACATAATCTAGGCGATCTGAAGAAATATATTGAATCCTGAAAACACAGAGAAAACCAGGGAGGACAATCAAAAATCATTTGTTGTTCGCGATCCAGATAGTTTGACTAACATCTTGCGATCGCGATTGCCGATGGTTCCCTTGCCCTAGGGCTTTACGGTGGTACTATTCAATAATTTTCAACATTTATTTTTTATAAAATTTTATTATTTTATTTGATTTTTAAAATAAAAAATAGGACAATGAATTCAGACTAGGTTTAACATTAAGCCCGCTCTATCACTAATTTAATGCAACAAAAAGGAGAAAATATCTTTCCAATGATTGCCCAGGAAAAATATCAAAAATCACAGCAATAGTCATTGAGTCAGGGATCCCAGATCCGAAGTAACCGTCAGGCTGAAGTCAAATAAGTCTGATGGTCGAGAAAACTCGGAGCGATGGTAATCACTCAGTAACCGAAAGCCCTTGGCTTACCAAAAATCTGAAAATACATGATTAAGTAAGCGCAGGGCATTGAAAATATGAGGCAAAAATGACACATTTTCGAGCGGGTTTAATTTTGATAAAAACGAGCAGGAATTAAGGAGCAAGCAATGAGTACAATTCTGATTGTTGACGATAGTGCAACGGTACGGGAAATGGTATCAGGAATCTTGAAAAAAGGTGGATTAAATGTCATTGAGGCGATTAACGGCACCGAAGCTCAAGACAAAATTCAGGCGCAAGTACCAGATTTAGTGGTGACGGATATTGTGATGCCGGAGATGAATGGTTACGAACTGTGTCGTTGGATTAAGAATAACCCAATATCTAAAGATGTCCCCGTAATTATGTGTACCAGTAAAGGTGAAGATTTCGATCGATATTGGGGAATGAAACAGGGCGCTGATGCTTATATTGCTAAACCATTTCGTCCGGTAGAACTGATGAAAACCATTAAGCAATTACTGAAAACTTAACGAATTTATCCAATAGATGGGTCGGGATTTATTTCAGAAAAATTAGGGAAGTATATTTTCTATTTTAGGCGATGATGAATTAGCCTTTAATAATTGAGAGGCAGTGAATGTATAAGGTTTACTATAAATTTATTCATAGTAAACCTTCTCCTGAATAATTATTTGATTTTGAGCAAATCCAGGAGGCAATATTAAAGTAATGTTTATACAGCTAAACCGCATCTGGGGAAAAATTATCCTAATTAAAGGATTTAAAGCAAGATTTAACGCTGGTTTTTGCCGGGGGAAGAAATCATGCGGTTTACGCAGCCAATGAAATAGCTAGATGATGGCTAAAAAACTTACGCTTACTTTCAGATTTAGGTACTATCTATGGGGGAAAGGTGGGATAAAACCTCTCCCTATTAGGTGTAACGACCTCTAAAACATCGCCCGGGCGGGGATTTTGGGTCACGTTAGTGGCTGAGAGTCTTTTAGATCCTAGGGAGGACATGGCCAGGAAGTAGGAATTACCCACCATGTTGGGTAAAGTTAGGTAGCGATCGCCGTACAGATGACTGCCTCGTCTCTCAAGAGTCCACTTCTTGAAATCAATGACACTTCTAAGGCACGATACAATAATCATCAAATAAGCGTCTATAAAAAATCGCTCGCGAGTTTTATGGATCTACTGGTAGCTTCAGAATTCGCGGATCGGTTCGATGTCTAGGCGCTAAATGTAGCCAGACAAAAATAAAATTGATGTGCAACGCATTCTGACGATGCGATCGCGCTCCGAACGTTTAGGAAACAGTAAAAGGTAATTAGAACGACATGGGAAAGGTAGTCGGCATTGACTTGGGAACAACCAACTCAGTAGTGGCAGTAATGGAAGGCGGTAAGCCAGTGGTAATCGCAAATTCCGAAGGAATGCGGACGACCCCTTCCGTGGTTGCCTTTAGTAAAGACGGGGAGCGCCTGGTGGGACAGTTGGCCAGACGGCAAGCAGTTCTCAATCCCCAAAATACCTTTTATGGGTTTAAGCGCTTCATGGGTCGGAAATATGCAGAACTTTCTGGCGATTCTAAGCGAGTTCCTTATACGATTCGCCGCGATGAACAAAATAATATTCGGATCAAATGTCCTCGACTAGAGCGGGACTTTGCCCCAGAGGAAATTTCGGCGATGGTGCTCAGAAAGCTGGCAGATGAAGCTAGTCGCTATTTGGGGGAACCCGTGACAGGGGCGGTGATTACGGTGCCCGCCTATTTTAATGATTCTCAACGTCAAGCGACCAGGGATGCGGGACGCATCGCCGGTCTGGAAGTTAAACGCATTCTCAATGAACCGACCGCTGCTTCTTTAGCTTATGGATTGGATCGCAACGAGAGTCAGACGATTTTGGTGTTTGACCTGGGAGGCGGCACTTTTGATGTGTCGATTCTGGAAGTCGGGGATGGGGTGTTTGAGGTGAAATCTACCGCTGGGGATACTCAGTTAGGTGGGAATGATTTTGATAAGCAGATTGTTGATTGGTTGGCGTCCAAGTTTTTGGCGACGGAAGAGATAGATTTGCGGCGCGATCGCCAAGCCCTGCAACGGCTGATGGAAGCGGCGGAAAAAGCCAAAATTGAACTCAGTGGGGTTCCTGCCACCGAGATTAATTTACCTTTTATTACCGCCACCGCCGAAGGCCCCAAACATTTAGAAACCCGATTAACCCGGGCAGAGTTTGAAGGATTATGCGGGGATTTGATTAATCGCTTACGTCGTCCGGTGAAACGAGCGCTGGCGGATGCGGGTCTGAGTCAGTCGCAAATTGATGAAGTGGTATTAGTCGGCGGATCGACCCGAATTCCTTTGGTTCAGCAGCTAGTCCGCAGCTTAATCGATCTCGAACCGAATCAAAACGTTAACCCCGATGAAGTGGTGGCCGTTGGTGCGGCAATTCAAGCGGGAATTCTCGGCGGTGAAGTCAGAGATGTGTTGCTATTGGATGTGACTCCTTTATCTTTGGGGTTAGAAACCATTGGTGGGGTGATGAAAAAATTGATTCCCCGCAATACAACGATTCCCGTGCGCCGTTCTGATATCTTTTCCACCGCCGAAAATAATCAAACTTTGGTGGAGGTTCATGTTTTACAGGGAGAACGGGAGATGGCGACCGATAATAAGTCTTTGGGTCGCTTTAAGTTAACCGGGATTCCTCCGGCGCCACGGGGGGTGCCACAAATTCAAGTGGCGTTTGATATTGACGCTAATGGAATTTTGCAGGTCAGCGCCCTGGACCGAATGACTGGTCGCGAGCAAAGTGTGGTGATTCAAGGGGCTTCGACTCTGAGTGAGGAAGAAGTGAATCGGATGATTCAGGATGCGGAGGAGTTTGCCCAAACTGACCGAGAACGCCGCGAACGAGTGGAAAAGCGCAATCGCATTGAAGGGTTAATCTTGAGTGCGGAACGGCAATTACGGGAGGCGACTCTGGATTATGGGATTCAATTTGTCAGTGCTTATCGCCCCCGGATTGAGGCTTTGATTCGTGAGTTGCGTGAAAGTTTGCAGCGCAATGATGAGCGCGGGATGGATTTAGCCCAGTCGGATTTACAAGATGCGATCTATGAGTTGAATCGAGAGGTTTATCAGCGATCGCGTGAGGAGGGAGATGAGGATGATTTCTTCGGGTCGGTGCGACGCGCATTCTCTGGGGATGAACCGGAACGCTCCCGGAAAAGGAACTCTTATGATGATTATGAAATAGACGCAGGTGGGGCAAGCTACAGAGAATATTCTCGTAGTTCTTGGAATGAACCGGGATCTTATTCTATTTCTAGCGATCGCTATGGAATGGATCGCCCAATGGCAGACCGTCCCAGAGCCGACCTTCCGGGTAGCGATCGCTATGGCGCCGACCGCCCAATCGCAGACCGTCCCAGAGGCGATCGCCCAATAGCAGACCGTCCGGGTAGCGATCGCTATGGCGCCGACCGCCCAATCGCAGACCGTCCCAGAGGCGATCGCTATGGCGCCGACCGCCCAATAGCAGACCGTCCCAGAGGCGATCGCCCAATGGCAGACCGTCCGGGGAGCGATCGCTATGAATCCGATCGGAGTTATCGTCAACGGGGACGCTCTGGCGTCAATGAGTCAGTTCGTTACAATAATCCTTATCAGGATGAAGATTGGGGGGATGAAGATGATGATTGGTTGTAAAATTCAGATTCGCCCTCAAGAAAATCCCATCGGATGACCCGCAAGCATTGTCTCCTCGGTGCTCTGGAAATCGGTAGTAGCCCTGGTGCTTTGCTAATTGATTTCGCAGCAACCGGGTTTCTATTCCAAATAACATAGTTAACATTTTGCTCTGGAAAAGAAACCCGGTTTCTAGATGAAAATATCCAGACGGGAACACTGATAAATGATTAACTCTCCAATTCAAAATCTAATATCTAACATTGATTGATGCAGAACTTTCGGAACTATTACGAGATTCTGGGAGTTCCCAGAGATGCCTCGAGTGATGAGATTAAGAAAATGTACCGCCGGTTAGCGCGGCAATATCACCCGGATTTAAATCCCGGTGACAAGGTGGCTGAAGAAAAATTTAAAGATATTGGCGAAGCTTATGAGGTCTTGTCAGATCCCAATAAGCGTTCTCAATATGACCAGTTCAGTCGCTTCTGGCAGCAGAAAGGATTTAAGGGTAAAACCCCCAGAGTCAAAACTTGGAATGCCCGCAATGGGACTCGCTCGGACATCGATCCGAGTCAATTTCCCGATTTTAATAGCTTTGTGGAAACTCTGTTGGGACATCAGCAGAAACAAGCCGAAGCCGCGAATGCCACCGGGACTAGCTATGGCAGAACCCAGGAGAGAATCCAACAGACGCCGGATCGGCCTTCTCAAACGGATTTTACCCCAGGTCGAACTAAGACGGCGCGAACCGTTGGTTCTACTACCCCGCCTCGCGATATTGAGGCGCGACTGACTTTGCCTTTGGAAAAGGCTTATCTGGGTGGACATGAACGCATTCGCTTGGAAGATGGGCGATCGCTGGAAGTGGATATGCCCGCAGGCATGATTACCGGGCAACGTCTCCGTCTGAGAGGTCAAGGCATTAGTGGTGGCGACCTCTATTTGAAAATTCAAGTGGCGCCCCATCCGTTTTTTAAGTTAGAAGGGGCGGATATTAGCTGTCAGGTGCCGGTGACTCCCAGTGAAGCGGTACTCGGTGGGGCGGTGGAAGTTCCTACTTTGGACGGATTGGTACAAATGACCGTGCCTCCGGGACTGACTCATGGGAAGCGGTTACGGTTGGCGAACAAAGGCTATCCCACCGGGAAAGGCGAACGGGGCGATCAACTGGTCGAAATTCAGATTGCCATTCCCAAGAATTTGACCGCTGAGGAACAAGAACTCTATGAGAAACTGCGTCAAATTGAGAGTTTTAAACCCCGGAAAAATTTGCCTGTTTGACCTCTAGAAAAAGTCAAAAGTTGAGCAAAATTATCGATTTTTTTTGACAGGACTGACGCATCCTCTTTATGTCTATGTGAAAGGTTGACAAAAATGACCACTAAATGTATAATCACCAAAAATTTTTGACCCTAGTGATAAATTCCCCAGCGATCGCCTCTGAATCAGCCATTAAGGATAAATTAGGCGCTTGGAAGCGATCGCCCCAGGGTAAAACATGGGATGATGTGGCTGGCAATTGTTACAATAAATCGAATAGTGCGACAAGAAATCTCATATCGATCAGTTCTATGGCTACAGCACCGACTGTCGCTCCGAAACCGACTAATCAAGTTACCCGGAAACCTTATCCGAATTACAAGGTAATTGTGCTCAACGATGATTTTAATACGTTTCAGCACGTGGCAGAATGCTTGATGAAATATATTCCCGGCATGACTAGCGATCGCGCTTGGGGATTGACTAATCAAGTTCACTTTGAAGGTCAGGCAATTGTGTGGGTCGGGCCACAAGAACCCGCAGAACTCTATCATCAGCAACTTAGTCGTGCTGGTTTGACGATGGCGCCTTTGGAAACCGCATAATTAGACCAATCAGGACAGAAAACGGGGCGATCGCCACCAAAGGGGTGCGGTCTTTTTGTCGCCAAAACCAAGATGGTAGCCCCAATTCCATAAATTAAATTACTGGTGAATTTGGGAAAAAATCTATGGGCAAGCCCTCTGGTGGTCGCATCGTTTTTAATCACTCAACCCACATACCTGGGTTGATTGCCATTCTGGAAAGATTAGCCCTTTACGAAGGGGTAAACACCATTACTCCCGGAGTGATTGGTCGGGCAAAAGGTCATTGTCCGAAGATGACTTTAAAAATCTCTGTACCGATTCGCGGTGGTTTTAAAGTGATTGCTCGGCAAGGCAAAACGGTGCAAGAAGTTTTTATTATTACTGAGTTGAGTCAGACCGAACTAGAATCGGCGATCGCTGCTTCTCTCAAACTTAAATAACATAAATAACAACATTTTCTTTCAGGGACTTGGGTTTAATTTGGGTGGGTTTGGTTCTAAGAATTGACTCACTCAATTTAACCGTAAACAATTGACCTTTTGATTTTTTCATTAAGCCACATAAATCATGCAAAAAAATGCCTTTGACATTGGTGGACAACAAATAATACCAATTTCAAAAATTATTGCTACGATTTCGAGGCGAATTTGGGCGCAAGCATTGCGCCCCTACAGATAAATCACCAGAAGCTTGTAGGGGCGCAATGCTTGCGCCCCTAATGTTGTCTATTTGTAAATTAGAAATGGGATAAAAACATATCATAAATCCCACATAGAACCCACATAGAACCCACATAAAAACTATATAAAAACTATATAAAAACGATTATTATGGGATTTTATATTCATCATTGTGAGTTAAAAAACTCAGCAAATTTATTATTGTATTTCTTGGAAATTGATCTAATTAATTTAAAAATATTACAATAAAAAAAATATACTTTTAATTATAGAGTTGAATTTTTCTGAAGCTTCTGAAGCTATTTTAGGGTGAATCTAGCAAAAACCGCTCTTCAACTCAACCCAATTAAAAAGTGATTTTGCTAGACAATATAATGAGATTTTTGGATCGGTTTTGATGGAAGATTCATTAGGAATGACTAGGGGATATAAATAAAGTCCTCCTAATTGATTGTTGGGTCGATAACTGAGGTTAATTGTTAGGATACCAAAACATTCCTTTAATCCCTTCTGGATCGGGAATAAACCCTAACACACGGTAAAAATCAACCACTTGGGGATCGGCAAAAAGGGTGATATTACTAATATCTTCTCGACGCAGCTTTTGAATGGTGTAATCCATTAAAGCTTTACCCAGACCTTTGCCTTGATATTTCGGCAGAACGACGACATCCCAAATTGTGGCATTAAACGCATGGTCGGAAGTAGCCCTGGCGAAGCCAATCAGCCGGCGCCGGTTTCCTCGCACTTCCCATAAGGAAACTACCAGAAAACTATACTGAATCGCTTTTTTGACTTTACGCAAAGGACGACGGGCCCAACCAACCGCATCACAAAGTTCTTCAAGTTCGTAGAGGTCAATCTGTCGATCTGTACTGAAATAAATGCGAATGTTACTGTCAAGGGGATTGATTGCCCCATTCGGGACATACAGATCCATTGACTCTATGTTGGCTGTGGCCGATTCTGGCGTGGTAAATAAGTTTTTCCAAAAACCCATGCAGGCTTGGTTCTTTGTTTAAATAAGATGGACGATTTCGATCCCATTACAGGATCCGCAGACATTGGGGAGGTTAACCGATTCGCACTCATAGGATCCCTCCACGAAGAAGATCGCCTCTCGACCATGAAAATTGGGTCTTGTTAGAGTTAATTGGTGACCAAGTGGCGCCACACAACTGGACTCTTTCCGGCGATCGCTCAATATGTTTTTCCAAGTCTAACAAATCATCGACAGCTTACCAAAAAAGTCTTTGACTGTAAAATCTCTTTGGCTGAGATCGGAATTTTTTTCTCGGATGCCGCTGACATTAGTGTATATTTTTTTATACCAATTAAGTTTATAGATAAAATTTATTAATATTTTGCGGGGGCGGGTAGCGAAAAATCGCTCTCTGGGGCAAGAATACGCTATGGTGTTCTTGGATGGGTGCCGATATTGTGGTGGAAAATTTTCATCAATATTCTTTTATGCTTTTGGATCGGGCTGAGTTGGCACCCGCTGCTGGATCGGATTAAATAGCGTTTCGGGCTAGGCATCCCAAAAAAAGAGCCGACTAGGAAGAGCAGACTGGAAAGGCCGACTGTGCTGGACTGGGGTAGGAAAGCAATAACTGAGTGGTTTGACATCCTGGAATACCCTCTAATCAGTTAAAAATAAGACAACAGGTATGCTTTTGAGTCTTCTGTACAAAACACAAGGCTGCTACCTTTTATCTGTTGTTGATCGGGCAACTAACATTTCCCCCCAACTATGGCAACGGGTTTAAAATCCTCGACACTGGAACTTCTGAAGCGCTTTAATCGAGCGTTTCCCCAGTTTTACGAACAATTTGTGAACAATGAAACCCAACTTCAAAATCTGAAGCTGGCTTACCAACTTTACAAAACTAGGCAAGCAGTCATCGACCTCAGACCGGAAGGTAATAAAACGGTCTTGTATTTTGCTTATCGCAATCAGTCTTTTCTCCTGAGTGATATTTTTGGCGTGCTGGCAGCATACGGGTTGACGATTCATAATCTGAATTTGCATGGCCAAATTTATCCGCCGATGCTGGTGTTTATCAATATGGTCTTGTCCCGTGGGGGCAAGCCTTTGAAGGAACAAACTTCAGACAATGTGGCTCGCGCTATTCGAGAAGCTTTAGCGGGTTATTTTGAAGTTGAAGAAATGCTGGCAGTGGAATTTAATCTAGACGCGGGTTTGAAGGATGTGGTGACAGAGTTTTATGTGGATCAAGTGTTCCATCTCCCCGCGCTGTTGATTGAAGCGGAAAACCAGCCCGGTTTGTTCTATAAGGTGATGTACGCGATTTGGCAGGAAGATTTACTGGTGGTGAATGTGAATTTGTTTTTCTGGAGAGGGCGCACCCGTTTGATTCTCTACCTGCTCGGCCCGAATGAAAGTTTGATTCCCGATTATCTGGGACAAAAAATTGCCGAAGGGGTGCGCGATCGCCTTTTAGGGAGACGATTTTAATGTATAATATATTTATCTGTTATCTGTTGTCTGTTATTCGTTATTTGGTTTAGAGCAAAACTAACAAATAACTTGCCAACAAATAACTTGCCAACAAACAACAAATAACCATAAATTGACCAATCTGAGAACCGTTCAGGATAAAATAAGATTATGGCTAGGATTGATATTCTCGGCGTTGGTCACGCTTACGATTTAACAACTCCCACCGATTCTCCCGTTGTTTTGGTGTTTATCCACGGCTGGCTTCTCAGCCGTCAATATTGGCAACCCTTGATTTCTCGCCTTTCTCCTGAGTATCAATGTCTGACGTATGATTTACGCGGATTTGGTGATTCTCAACCCCCTGGGGATTCGCCAACGGAATTTCACCGTGACTATACTCCCGCTGCTTATGCTAAAGATTTGGGCATTTTGTTGGATAAGTTGGGCATTGGCCATGCGTGGTTAATTGGTCACTCTTTGGGAGGGGCGATCGCTCTCTGGACTGGGGTAAGTTTGCCGGAACAGGTGAAAGGGATCATTTGCATTAATTCCGGTGGGGGAATTTATATCAAAGAAGAGTTTGAACGGTTTCGTTCTGTCGGGGAGCAGTTGGTGAAACTGCGCCCCCGTTGGTTGTGCTATTTACCTTGGCTGGATTGGTTGTTTAGCCGGGAGAGTGTGGCCCGTCCAGTGGACCGTTGCTGGGGTCGGCAAAGACTGATTGATTTTGTCAGTGCTGACCCGGAAGCCGCGAGGGGCACTTTGCTCGATTCCACTACGGAGGCGGAAGTCCATCGACTCCCCCAGTTGGTTTCTCAGCTAAAGCAGCCGGTTTATTTTTTGGCGGGGGAGCAAGATCAAGTGATGGAACCCAGATATGTGAGACATTTGGCCAGTTTTCACTATCTGTTCGGCGGCTGTCACGAGAATGTGATTTCTATTCCCAATTGCGGTCATTTGTCTATGGTCGAACAGCCGGATTTTGTGGCTGACCAAATTCGCGATCGCCTGAAAACTCATTTGTAGGACTGGTCTTGGTAAAGATTCATTACGTCCGCGATCGCCATCCGGGATTTTGCCCCCAAAGTTAAGGGGGAATGATGACCCCGGTTTAGGTGGGCGGCTGCCGCACAACCAATCATCGCCGCGTTGTCGGTGCAGTATTTCAATGGGGGAAAAATTACCCGCAAATTATGCGCGATCGCTGCGGTTTGTAAGTGACTGCGTAAGCTACTGTTGGCGGCAACGCCACCCCCGACCACAATGGTATCCAGTCCGTAATCTGTGGCACAGGCGATCGCCCGTTTCGTCAAAGATTTGGCTACCGTAGCTTGGAAACTGGCCGCTAAATCGGCGATCGGCATTTCCCCCGGTTCTGCCTGTAATTTTTCCACCAATCGCATCACAGCGGTTTTTAAGCCGCTAAAACTGGAATCATAAGGATGATATCCCCCTTCTGGCAAAGATATTTTTCCTTCCGGTAAAGCAAACGCCTTGGGATTGCCGGATCGGGCAATTTTGTCGATCGCCGGCCCCCCTGGGTAGCCCAAATTTAATAATCTGGCGACTTTATCAAAGGCTTCTCCCGCTGCATCATCACGAGTTTGCCCCAGGCTTTGATAAGTCCCACAATCTTTCACATAAATTAGGCTGGTGTGACCTCCAGAAACCAACAGACAGAGAAATGGGGGCTGTAACTCCGGTTCGGCGAGGTAGGAAGCATGAATATGCCCTTCTAGGTGGTGAATGCCTAAAAATGGCTTCTCATATAACATAGCCAGGGTTTTTCCGGCGGTTAACCCCACCAATAACGCCCCCACTAGACCGGGGGTACAGGTGGCGGCAATGCCGTCGATCGCCCCCCAGTCGGTTTGGGCATCGCCGAATGCTTGGGCGATCGCCTGATTCACCGTCTCTAAATGGCATCGGGATGCCACCTCTGGCACCACTCCACCATAGACTTGATGCTGAGAAATTTGGGATGTGACGACATTACTTAAAACTTGACAATTCTTAACAATTGCCACGGAAGTTTCATCACAACTTGTTTCGATTGCTAAAACTTGTGCCATTATCTGCTAATTTGGCTTGATATGTTGCCCATTTGTAGTAGCTTAAATTTTAATGGGTTAACAGTGCAGGGTACAATCGGTTTCCAATTGTGGGAATAACGCTGATTTCAGTAGGTCTGCACATTTTGTAACACAACTTATTATTCCGTAACAAAAGGTAACAATCTCAATGAGAAAATTCTTAGCGCTCATCTTGGCGGTTTGCCTCTGGTTTAGTTTCGCTCCCATTGCTTCAGCCGATTATGCTAATCTGACCCCTTGTGCTGACAATGCTGCATTTATCCAACGGGCGAAAGGTGCCACCACTCCCCAAGCCAAAGCCCGCTTTGAACAGTATGGGTCACTGTTGTGTGGCGAAGAGGGTTTACCTCACTTAATTGCGGATGGGAATTTAGCTCATGCTGGTGAATTTCTGATTCCTAGCATTCTATTTCTCTATATTGCTGGTTACATTGGTTGGGCTGGTCGTTCTTATCTCCAAGCCATCAAAAAAGAAGGCAATGCCGAGGAAAAAGAAGTCATTATCGACATTCCTTTGGCGATTAAATGCTCTCTCGGTGCCGCTGCTTGGCCGATCGCCGCTTTAGGCGAAATGACCAGTGGCGCCATGTTTGCCAAAGATAATGAGATTACTGTTTCCCCCCGTTAATCCCATTAGATGATGGTCATTGAGCAAATTGCATTAATTAGTCAATGACTCAGCTATGATTTAACAAATCCACTCTGAAATTTGGAGAAGCCCTCATGCAAGATTTGCTCAAGTATCTGTCTACGGCTCCAGTTGTGTTAGCCATTTGGATGTTTATTACTGCGGGAATTTTGATTGAATTCAACCGCTTTTTCCCAGACTTACTGTTCCATCCCATGTAATCTCGCTCAAATTTCGCGGCGATTTTCCCGGTTGGAAAACGATTCTTAACATTTCTACTCTTGGTTGATTTTTTGGCGATCGCTTTTCTGATTCAGGAATAGCGATCGCTTTTTACTGAAAAGGTGAATTCAGACTATTCCCAGGATTAGCTTATCTTATGGAACCGATTTTAATGATTTTGGTGTTTATGAAATGGCTGCAAGAAAAACCTGCCATATTTTTACCAACTTCATGGCAAGATTTACCGGCTTTGAAACAAGATTTAGCAGAATTTAATGATGATGATTTTTTCCCCATTGCCCACACTATTGGTAAATGGTGTTCTAAACATAATCTGGGGGAAGCATTAAGTGAAGATACTGATTGGATGGAAGTGGCAGAACCTCTGGAGGATAATTCTCGGTTCCCTGATGATATAGAGAATCCTTTGGAGTTACTTTGTCAATTAATTGAACAGCAATATCAAATCTTGGCAGGCGATCGCTAATTGTCTGGGGTTGATGGTGGGGGTATAGAAACCGGGTTTCTGTTGTCGGTATCAGGGGTTATCTGTGGGATGCGGAAAAGAAACCCGGTTTCTTCTTTGATGATTTTGGCTAAAATACTAGCAAATAAACTCGGTTGCAGACAGGCAATGATTAAAATATAAACGGCTTTTTGGCCGTCTGGTTAATTTGTGGGTTAATCTCAGGCAAAAGTCCTTGTTTTTCGGCAAATTCATAAACACTAGGAACTCCGGTAATAATTGCGATGATTAAGCTCATAATCCCAACAATCAACTGCCAGTCTATTTTATGATTTGGTGTCTGAGTCATTGGTTTATTCTCCTTAATAATTCCTCAATGAAATTGCATTTTTAGCTGATTGTTTACCGCTTAGTTTAATTGTCAATAATTTCAAAAATTATCTCGCAATTGTACTTAGTAAGTAAGCTATTTTATCATCAAAAATTCAACAACTTAAACTTACTTTTTTTCACTAGGAATTGCTGGGGTGCTGGGCAGATATCGGTTAATATTTACGGTAAAATATGCCAAAAATAGCCCCAGGATTATGCCAATAATTATTGTGATGAATACTGATAAGTAAATTCCTAACAAATTTGGCGGATTTACCCCATTGATAATTGGCTTTATTGTCGGTATAATAGTTGGATTTATTGCTGATAAAGCTTCGGGAGCATTTTTATAACGATTGGCCGAATTATAGGCCACCATTTTATTTAAAATTGCCGCTAATTCGGCACTGACAGAAGCTTGATTTTGCCAGATAATTTCTAAGCTGTTGGGGTCGCGAGGTAATTGGTGGGGCGGTAGTCCGGTTAAGGCTTGAATTGCCAGCATTCCCACTGCATAAATATCGCTGGAAAGATTGGGATAGCCTTTTCCTTGTTCGTCGGGCATATATCCGGGCGTACCAATGGGCAAGGTAAAGCTAGTTGTTCCCTGTTGGCTGGTGGTGGGTTTTGTGGCAATTTGTTTGACTGCCCCAAAGTCAATTAGGACGATTTTTCCGTCACTCTTACGGCGACGAATATTCGCGGGTTTGATATCTCGATGAATGATGTCTTTTTGGTGGAGAATTTCTAGGGCTTCTAGGATTTCTCGTAATAGTTGGGTTGCTTCTGGTTCACTGAGTTTGTTCCTATTTTGCGGCGGGATTTCCTCGGTTAAATCATGGCCTTCAATATATTCTTGAACTAGATAAAATTCTTGGTTTTCCTCAAAGTGGGCGAATAATTTGGGGATTTGCCGAGGGACTTCAGAAGGTTCTCCGAGTTTATACAGAACTTGCGCTTCTCTTTCAAATAAATCTTTCGCCGCTTGTAATACGAAGGGCTCAGTAGATTGGGGTTTAAGTTTCTTTACAATCCGATATGGGCGATCGGGCAAATGGGTATCTCGCGCTAGATAAGTTTCGCCAAATCCACCTTTGCCCAGGAATTTTTCGACTTGGTAATGTCCGCCAAGAATTTGTCCGGCTATCATATATAAGGGATGCACTGGGGGCATAATTCTACAAAATAATTACAGTAGGGGCGCTACGGAAAAGCGCCCGCTTACGCAATGGTTGCGCCCGCTTATTTTATTTTGGCATAATCAAAGAAAGTTTGTAGTAATCGCTGTAACGCCGCTTATGCAGGGGTAATTCGCGAATTACCCCTGCATATAGAGATAACGTTTACCGCTAGATTTACTCTCGTTCCCAGTCTCTGGCTGGGAATGCCTTCCGGGAGGCTCTGCCTCCTGGGAATTGAGCGCTGACTAAGAGCAAATGTTTATTTGCATTCTGGATATAGTGTTTATTTATGTTCTGGATATCTGGAGGCAGTCGGGATGAAAGCAATTCACCGCCTTGAATGAAAATGAATAACTCCTTCGTTATCCTGCCCACCCTACGTTTCTACGTTTCTCGTATGTTGAGCGGTGGGCAGGGGTGAACCCAGAAGTTAACTTTCCTTGTCAAGGTGTCACCCTGCCCACCCTACGTTTCTTTTCTGACAATATTTTCAAGGCAGGAGCCTGGGAACGAGGTAAATTACCCAATAATTTAATCTGACGAATTTATATATTTAACCGAGATTTGAGCGATATATGTTGTAGCTATTTTTATCCGATATTTTTAACTAACGATAACCAACCATAGAGGGCAGGTAAAACCATGAATCCTAAATCTTTGATTCCAGTCCTGGTCGTCGCAGCGGCGATCGGTTTTGGTTATGGTTTGGCGACTTTTACCAGTAAAGCGCCATCGACCACCGCTGAAACTCCGGCAACGGCAACCAATGCGGCAGAACCGGAGGCGCCGACTACCTTTGTTTGCGTGGAAGAGGAAGGGCAGTGGAAGACTTTTGCGGAAAGTGAGAGTCCCAATTCTAATGCGGTGATTCGTGCCAAGAGTCCTTTGTTTACTTGGAATAGCGAGGAGTTTGGGGACAATTGGACGCCAGAAAAACGGTGTCGCGAGGTGACGCAACGGTTTACTGTTGCGGTGGCGAGTAATGGCGGCAAGTTGGCGAATTTGGATTTGAAGACTGGAATCGTAAATAGTAAAGTGGTGGCTTGTGCGGTGAAGTCGCAGTCAGAAGTTTGTAACGATCGGAATATCCTGTTTACCATGAGTCAGCATAATGAAGCAGACCCACAGCAAACTCTGGCTAAGTTGATTAATTTTTCCCAACAAGGTACGCCAATTAATGAAAGTGCCCCTCCGAGTGCAATTTCGGTGAAAAGTTTGGTGAATCTTGGGGTAAGTGACGTTCAGAAGGAATGGTAGACTTCGGGTCGGTTCAGAAACCGGGTTTTTCGCCGAAATTCCAGTTTTGATGCCAAAATTGTCGCAGGCAGAGGACACGGCAATGCCGTGTCCCTACAAGCATTATCCCCGTAGGGACACGGCATTGCCGTGTCCTGCCATTTCAGAAACCCGGTTTCTCGCCCAAATTTTGGTTATGATGCCAAAATTGTCGCAGAAACCCGGTTTCTTGGTCATCTCGTGGGGTTTCAGAAACCGGGTTTTTTCCCCTCGTTCCCAGGCTCCAGCCATCTCCTCGTTCCCAGGCTCCAGCCATCCCCTCGTTCCCCTCGTTCCCTGGCTCTGCCTGGGAATGCCTTCTTGGAGGCTCTGCCTCCTGTATCCTCATGTACTTTATCCTCGTTCCCAGGCTCCATCTCCTCGTTCCCAGGCTCTGCCTGGGAATGCCTTCTTGGAGGCTCTGCCTCCTGTATCCTCATGTACTTTATCCTCGTTCCCAGGCTCCAAACGAAGTAATATGATCTGGAGGCAGAGCCTCTAGGCTTGCGTTCCCAGGCAGAGCCTAGGAACGAGGTAAACCCGGTTTCTTGGTATGCGCTGATGATGAATCGTCAAAGAATGTTTTTAGGGTCTGTTTTTTTGGTTGTGGTGGGGCTAGGTGCGTGGTGGATGCCTTTGCCTCCGACAATCATCAGTAAAAAAGCCGAGGAAATTACGGTAAAGATTGATAATTGCGCGTCCGGTTCCGGGGTGATGTACCAGCGCGAGGGAAATACTTATTCGGTGTTGACGGTATCTCATGGGGTGACTGATTCTCCACTGAATTGTTTTATTTTTACCCCAGATGGAAGTCGATACGAGGCAAGTCAGCCGAAAATTCCGGTGCCAGGGGTGGATTTGGCGGTGTTGGCTTTTACCAGTCAGAAGGATTATAAGCTGGCCAAGTGGGGCGACTCGGAGAAAGTGGAGCAAGGGCAAACGGTTTATGTGGCAGGGTTTCCCGCACCGACAGCGGCTAAACCAATTCGTCAGCAAACGTTTACAGAAGGCAAAATTACCAGTACCGGAAAACAAGATCGCGGCTATGGCTTAACTTACAATAATATTACTCAGCCGGGAATGAGCGGTGGGCCGGTGCTGAATCAGCGAGGAGAGGCGATCGGGATTCACGGTCGAGGAGATAGGGACGATCGGGGAAATAAAATTGGCTGGAATTTGGGGATTCCCATTGCGACTTTTTTAGGTGCGACTGAACCTTTTATTGCTTTAGATTCTCCCCAAAGTCCTTCAAGCGATTCAAATCGAGGGACAAGCGACAACAATCCCCCTCCAAGTCCTTCAAGCCGAAGAGAGAATGAGCAAAAGCCTTCAAAAAATGAAGAAGAGGCTAATCAAGAGACTATTTCCCTAAGTGGCGCCGGTGCAAGTTTTCCCGCTCCTTTATATCAGCGTTGGTTTAAGGAGTATAACGAACTGAATCCTAATATCCAAATTAGTTATCAATCCGTTGGTAGTGGCGCCGGGGTCAAGCAATTTACCTCTGGCACTGTTGATTTTGGTGCCAGTGATGAACCGATGAAACCAGAAGAAATTGCTCAGGTGAGTAAAGGGGTGGTCATGCTGCCTATGACTGCTGGAAGTATTGTTTTGGCTTACAATTTACCCGGTATTAATAATCTGAAACTTTCTCGGCAAGCATATGTTGATATTTTCTTGGGAAAAATTACTCAGTGGAATGACCCAGCAATTGTAGCACATAACCCAAATCTGGCTTTGTTAAATCAGCCGATTCAAGTAGTTTATCGCTCTGATGGGAGTGCTACTACTAAGACTTTTACCAAGCATTTAACCGCAATTAGTCCAGAATGGAAAGCCGGACCGGGAGAAGGGAAAACTGTAAATTGGCCTGTTGGCATTAATGCTAAAGGGAATGAAGGTGTTACTGCACAAATTAAACAAAACCAAGGGGCGATCGGTTATGTGGAATGGGGTTATGCTCAATTAAATAACTTACCAATGGCTGCTTTAGAAAATAAATCTGGCAATTTTGTTTTTTTTACGCTTGAATCCGCATCAAAAACTTTAGCCGCAGTCGAGTTACCGGATAATTTAGTTGCCTTTATTACCGATCCCGACGGGTTCGATTCATATCCGATTGTCACCTATACTTGGCTATTAGCTTACAAAACTTATGATAATTCGCAAAAAGCTCAAGCATTGAAGGACGTGATTAAATGGTCATTGACTGAGGGTCAAAAGGTTAGTAAAGACCTGGGCTATATCCCGCTGCCAGAAAATGTAGTTTCTGAAGTTCAAGCAACTGTCGATAGCATTAAACCCTAAAGCGATTGTTGAGGGACTTTAGTGATACCAATTGAACGGATTAACCCTTAATCCTTGGGAGCGATTTTCTCAAGTCCGTAGTTGTTCAGCAAAAATTACTGAGCTATTATCTAAAATGCTACTGTTAAGCTGATTGCGTGACCAAGGCAGTTTTTTCTTGTGTGATTTTCTAGTTGAGCGGAAAAATTATAAATTCAAAGGGCGATCGCAGAAACCCGGTTTCTTGGGTGGGGTCGAGAGGTAAACAGGTGGCCGATATCCTGAAATAAAATAGTCAACCCATTCGCTGCCAACGGTTATCCCAGAATCAAATAGTCAACCCATCCGCTGCCAACGGTTATCCCAGAATCTTTCCCATCAACCCTCTTTCGTGGGGGTATAGAAACCGGGACCCAAGTTGTGGGTATCAGGGGTTAACGGTGGAATGCGCCCTCAGAAACCCGGTTTCTGGGTTTCTGGGGTTCTGGGGTTATCCGTGGGGGTCTAGAAACCGGGTTTCTGCTGTGGGTATCAGGGGTTATCTGTGGAATGCGCCCTCAGAAACCCGGTTTCTGGGGTTCTGGGGTTCTGGGGTTGATGGTGGGGGTCGAGAAACCGGGACCAATGTTGTGGGTATCAGAGGTTATCGGTGGGATGCGGATGCATAAACCCGGTTTCTGGGGTTCTGGGGTTCTGGGGTTATCCGTGGGGGTATAGAAACCGGGACCAATGTTGTGGGTATCAGGGGTTATCGGTGGGATGCGGATGCATAAACCCGGTTTCTGGGGTTCTGGGATATATAGGTTATATATAATGAAATTATCGCCAATTGGGACAATCACTATGAAATCAGCCCTAAATTTAGCCGAAACGATCGCCGCGAAGATGCAAGATTTATCCAGTCAGCGACAGCAACAAGTTTTGGATTTTATTGAGTTTCTCCTCCAGAAAGATGCACCCACTGAAAAATTCCTGCATCCTGATGGTCGTCCCATGTCCGCATTGGAAGCTGCGGGAGATTTGGTGGGATGTATTGAAGGACCGGGGGATTTATCCATGAAAAAACAAGAATTGAAAAGGCATCCAGTACAATGAAGCGTCAGGTAATTTTAGATGCGGGGCCGTTAGTTGCTTTAATTGACCGAAACGATCGCTTTCATAACTGGGCGAAACAGGAATGGAGTCAGCTTGAGCATCCCCTGTTGACTTGTGAAGCGGTGATTACTGAGTCTTGTTTTTTGGTAAAAACCGTCTATGGTGGTCAAGCTGGGATTCTATCATTACTCCGCAAAGGGGTGATTAAAATTGCCTTTAGGTTAGAGGATGAACTCAGAGAAATTGACGAATTGATGCAACGCTATCAGTCTGTACCCATGTCTCTAGCGGATGCTTGTTTAGTCAGAATGGCTGAATTAAATCCCGCTAGTGAGATATTGACTTTAGATAGTGATTTTCTGATTTATCGGAAGTTCCGCAGTCAAGCGATTTCTCTGATTATGCCTTAAGTGGGGCTCTAGAAACCGGGTTTCTGCTGTGGGTATCAGGGGTTATCTGTGGGATGCGAAAAAGAAACCCGGTTTCTGGGAGTGTCTGCGGTCATGCTTCGCCCCTACAGGGGTAAATAAAGATTGTCCCAGAAACCCGATTTCTTATTTATCTGTTTTTGAGGTTAAGATATGAATTCATGCGCGATCGAACGCGGGAAAGTTTTAGAAGTCCTGGGTCAACTCAAACCAATATTAAAAGACAAATATGGGGTGATTAGGTTAGGGATTTTTGGGTCTTTTGCTAGAAATGAAGCCACAGATAGCAGCGATGTGGATGTGGTTTTGGAAATGGAAGAACCTAATCTATTTATGATAGTTCATATTAAGGCAGAAATCGAAAAAAATCTGGGTAAAACAGTTGATTTAGTGCGTTATCGAGAGCGGATGAACCCTTACTTAAAATGCCGAATTGACCGCGAGGCTATCTATGTCTGACCAATCTCTAATTTATGAAAAGTTGCTCCAAATTGAAGCCGCTTTAGAACGAATTAATCGGAGATTTTCCGGGATTGAATCTCCTGATGATTTTCTGGATAGCGATCGCGGATTGGATATGCTGGACGGAATTGGGATGATGTTAATTGCGATCGGTGAAAACTTGAAAAAAATCGATCGAGACACCCAAGGTTTGCTGTTGCAGCGCTACAACTCCATCGACTGGAAGGGAGCGAAGGGGGTGAGAGATATTCTGTCACATCATTATTTCGACCTTGATGCAACAGAAATCTTTAATATTTGCCAGAAAGAGATTCCTGCCCTTACCTCTGCGATCGAATTGATGATTTCTGAATACAAAAATCCCCCTACTCCATGAAATGCCTAAGCAGATTCGTAGGTTGGGTTGAGAAACAAAACCCAATCTACAAAGGTAAACTTTTATCCCCAAATAAAATAGAACAACCCATCCCCTGCCAACCGTTCTGGGGTTGATGGTGGGGTTCTAGAAACCGGGTTTCTGTTATGGGTATCAGGGGTTATCGGTGGGATGCGAAAAAGAAACCCGGTTTCTGGGGCTCTGGGTTTCAACCCATCCGCTGCCAACCGCTATCCTGAAATAAAATAGTCAAAAATAGGCACAAATAGAAATGACTACTCAACTCACTCAAAAGCAGGCGGAAAAACTGGCTTTAATTCAAAACCAAACCAAACAAAGCCTAGAGCAAATTTTAGACTCAGCATTGGACTCTTATTATCAGCAAGTTATGCAAAGTAATAACCATCTGGAAAAATTTACTAAAATTGGCTTTGTGGGTTGCATTGAAGCTGAACCCAATTTGGCCGAAGACTCCGAGGCGATTTTAAGTCAAGAACTGGGAAATCTAGAATGATTATTGTTGATACCGGCGTTTGGGTGGCGTTAGCCAACAAAAATGATACCCACCATGCAGCACTGTGGGATGCGGAGAAGAAACCCGGTTTCTGGGGTTATCTGTGGGGGTATAGAAACCGGGTTTCTGTTGTGAATATTAGAAGTTATCTGTGGGATGCGAAAAAGAAACCCGGTTTCTGGGGTTTTGGGGTTTTGGGGTTGATGGTGGGGGTATAGAAACCGGGTTTCTGTCGTGAATATTAGAAGTTATCAATGGAATGCGGAGAAGAAACCCGGTTTCTGGGGGTTTTGGGGTTGATGGTGGGGGTATAGAAACCGGGTTTCTGTTGTGAATATTAGAAGTTATCGGTGGGATGCGGAGAAGAAACCCGGTTTCTGGGTTTGGCAATTAATTCTGTTAGTTAACCGCTAAATATAGTATAATAAATATATCTGATTTAGTGATAGTTTTTTCAGATGACTCGATTTATCTATGACCAATTTGCTAAACAATATCTGAAAGAGTTATTAACCCCCTTTGGCACGGTGGAAACCAGCCGAGATATTGGTTCGGAAGTGCGACAAGTTGATGTCCAGTTTTCCCCAAGGTCGCCGAATCCGACGGAGTTATCCGAACTGGGATTATTGGGAAAATTGGCAACGACAGCAGCAATTTTTGAACCTTTCCGCAATGCTGTCCAGCCTAAAGAAGTTCGGAGTTGTTTGGGCAAGTTGTACGATTTGCAGGCAGAGTTAGAAAGACAGGCTAGTCGGGAAAATACCCGAATTAGTGAGTCTGAATTACCCCGACTTTGGATTCTTTCCCCAACCGCTTCTCCGCAACTGCTGGACGGTTTTCGGGCTGTGACGGCGCCAGGATGGACCAGTGGGATTTATTTTCTCGCCCCTTTGCTTAACACGGCGATCGTGGTGATTCACCAATTGCCCAATACCCCGGAAACCTTGTGGTTGAGAATTTTGGGCAAGGGTACGGTGCAAAAACAGGCGATCGCGTCTTTGAGAGAATTGTCGGAAGATAATCCATATCGATTGGCTGCGCTAGAATTGCTTTATAACTTAAAAACAATTTTAGACGCACGTCAAGATTTGGATCGAGAAGATCGGGAGTTAATTATGGAACTATCGCCCATGTATTTGCAACGACTAGAAATCGCTAACCAACAAGGAGTTCAACAAGGGCAACGGCTGATGGTTGAAACCATGCTTCAAGTGAAGTTTGGCACAATAGATCGGGAGTTATCCCAAATTATTGAGCCGTTAATTCAACTATCTGCCCTGGAAATAACTCAACTGATTATGCAACTTAATCGAGAAGAGTTGTTAGCCAGATTTAACCCCGAAGGCTAGTGAATTTGATCGGGAATACCAGAAACCCGGTTTATTGGCAAACCGGGTTTTTTTGTCAATTTTTTGTCGGTGGCAAAATTTAAACAATTCTCAAGGATTTAGCCAGAACCCTGACCTAGTATAATCTTGAACCATATTTGAATCCAGTAAATGCGATCGCTACTTTGATATTTTTTACCAAAAATGCCCTGGGTGGGGATTGAAAAAACTGCCAATCAGCGGTTAACTTAATCTGGATGTAACGATAATCGGCAGAAATTTTTTCCCAGCAATTAGCTGCAATTGTCCGCAGGGAAAAAACACCCATAGGTAAGTCAACATGAAAAAAACGTCTTTGATTATCCCAGCAATTCTTGGGTTTAGCTTATTGCCCCTGTTTAGCTGTTCTAATAGTCCCGTGGCAAATGAGTCCAATAACCAAGACCCCAGTGGGGAAGGAACTCTACAATTAAGGGCTAATGGAGAAGATTTTGTCAGGCAAGGTTTTGTGTCTAAAGATGGTTGGCAAATTTCTTTTGATCATATTTATGTGAATTTAGCAGAGGTGAAGGCTTATCAAACGGATCCCCCTTATGATGCTCATAAAGGGGGTGAAATTCAGGCGCAAGAAACGCTGAATCTTGTCTCAATGAAAACTGTTGATTTGGCAGCAGGAGATGAAAATGCTGAACCGATTTTAGTGGCGGAAGTTCCGGCAAAAGCTGGTCGATATAATGCGCTTTCTTGGAAAATGACTCCCGGAAATAGCGAACCGAATCAAGGTTATCCATTAGTTTTAATTGGTAAAGCGATTAAAGAAGGTGAAACAATTAACTTTAATCTGAAGATTAACCAAGAGTTAGCTTTTAAATGTGGTGATTTTGTGGGGGAAGAACGCAAGGGAATTTTATCACCCGGTGGAAAGGCTGATTTAGAAGCAACGTTTCATTTCGATCATTTATTTGGGGATGGAGAAAGTCCCCCGGATGATGAGATTAATACCGGGTCTTTAGGGTTTTCTCCTCTGGCAAATATTGCGGCAAATAATCAAATTGAGGCGGATTTGACCAGTTTGAAGGCTAAACTGAATTCAGCAGATTATGAGAAACTAAAAGGGATTTTACCGAGTTTGGGTCATGTGGGAGAAGGTCATTGTCACGAATTGTTGACCGGAAAATAACCAAACGAAAATTATAATAGAGCAAGTAAGGTGGGCAAAATTATCTATCGGATTTATCCGCTGGATTTGATTAGGGCTTTTGCCCACCCTACAATATTAGTACAATATTACAATATTAATCCCAGGAGAATGTTATGATTAAAAAGATAAATTGGTTGATTGGATTAAGTTTACTGGGGGTGGTTATTTGCCCTGGTGGTGCGATCGCGCATGGGGCAAATATTGAATATAAATCCACCAATGCCCTGCAAATTAATGCTACTTATGATAGCGGTCAACCTATGTCAAATGCTCAAGTAACAATTTATGCCCCGGACGATCCGGCTACTCCGTGGTTAACAGGAACTACTGATGAAAATGGCAGGTTTATTTTTGTCCCTGAACCGACTAAAATTGGCAATTGGGAAGTAAAAGTTCGGCAAGCGGGTCATGGGGATATTATTAGTATTCCTGGGGCTATTCCTGGGGTTAATTCCCCAAGTTCGATTAACCATAATGAACCCAATGCTGAAAATCAGTCAGTTTCTAGTCAAAATTATAGTCAAAATTATACTCCGATGCAGAAAGGTTTAATGATTATTTCCGTGGGTTGGGGATTTGTGGGAACTGCTTTGTTCTTTTCCCGGAAATCTCTGGAACAGCAACATTAATAAGTAGGTGAACATAATTAATTGCATTTTTCGTTCTCCGACGTAAATCCTTGGATTCCCGCTTTCGCGGGAATGACAGCTTTTGCATCTAATGGGGTCTGTGCTCTTATTTATTTATGCACGTCTACTTACGATCTATTTACCGATGGTCAAATATTGCTGATTGTTTTTGGTTTACTAATGTTTACTATTTTTTGGGAATATTATGCATATTGCGGATGGGATTCTCCCAGCTAAAGTTTGTATTGGTGGCTATGCGATCGCTGGTTTAGCGACTTGGTATTCTTTGCGGCAAATTAATCGGCAAAAAAATCCCCAACAAGGAATTCCCAAAGCGTCTTTATTGACCGCTGCCTTTTTTGTGGCTTCGGGAATTAGTATTCCTATTCCTCCCGCGAGTGTTCATTTTGTTCTGAATGGACTGTTAGGCACGATTCTGGGATATTATGCCTTTCCCGCGATTTTGATTGGCTTATTTTTCCAAGCCCAAATGTTTGGACATGGGGGTTTAACCACGTTGGGAGTTAATGCCAGTATGATGGGAATTCCGGCTATTTTAGCTTATCATATTTTTCAGCTACGCTATTTATTTGGGGAGAAAAAGCCGGTTGTTACTAGCATTTTTGCTTTTCTGTCGGGGGCGATTGGTTTAGGACTGGCTTTGATGGTTTTTTTTAGTTTAGTGATTAGCAATTTACCCGCTGAATTGGATAACCTGAATGAGCGATCTGCCCTTTATGGACTGATGCTGAGTCATATTCCTTTGATTATGATTGAGGGAATTTTTACGGCGATGTTGGTGATGTTTTTGCAACGAGTCAAACCAGAGTTAATTAAAGGTGAAGTAGCAAGCAGGATGCCATTAAACGATGAAATTTAACCTTGATGAATATGCCCATTTAACTTCGCCAATCCATCGGTGGCAACCAGAGAGTAAATTAATCGGCTTGGGTTTATTAATGATTGCTTTTGCTGGGGTTGAACAGTTAATTTTATTGCCGGTAATTTTGCTGATTACGGCGATCGTTTATCGGCTGTCTCACCTGCCTGATTCTTTTTGGCAAACTCGGTTACGTTACCCTGGCTTTTTTCTGCTGGGTGTGGTATTTTTGCTGCCATTTGTTTCTGGGGAAACGGTGATTGGTCAATGGGCAATTGGGGAATGGACTTTTCTAACTTTACGCCAAGAAGGTTGTTTGGCGATGCTGTTAATTGCCAGTCGGTTTGTGGCAATTATGACTATTTCTTTGGTGTTGTTTGGTACTTGTTCTTTTTTGACCACAATTAAGGCGATGCGATCGCTTGGTTTATCTCCTATTTTGGCAGATATGACCCTACTCTCTTATCGTTATATTTTTGAATTGGGGCAACAAGTGCAAACTCTAACCATTGCTTTACGGTTGCGGGGTTTTAAACCGCGTAATCTGACCCGGAGAAATTTGCGAATTTTTGCGTCGGTGATGGGCACTTTATTGGTCCGCAGTTATGAACAGTCAGAACAGGTCTATAATGCTATGCGTCTGCGAGGCTATGGCAAGATTAACCACAAGATTGACCAAAATTTAACCCACCCATCCCTAGGGATTAAACAGAAAATTTTCCCGGATAAATTTAGCGCGATCGCCTTATCCATTTCTGTTATTATCGCCATCAGCTTAATCGGCGCCGAAATTTTATTATAGCCATCAGGAATCAGCTATAAGCTATCAGGTATTTTCAGCAAATATTCGTTATAATCAAAAAATTAGCGAATCAATCCCAGGGCATAAGTAGCAAAATCTATGACAAGTCAATTGGAAAGAATTTCGGGTAAACGGGAAACGGTAAAAACCGCGATCGCCCTCAAAAATGTGAATTTTTCTTACTCAGATCGTGCCGGAACTTTAAAAGAAATTAATTTAACCATTGTACCGGGAGAACGAGTGGGGATTATCGGGCCAAATGGCGCCGGAAAAACCACGTTATTTTTATCTATTTGTGGGATTTTACCCGCTACGGGAGAAATCAGTCTATTTGACAAACCTGTAATTCCCGGTGAGTTTCGTTCAGAAATTGGCTTAGTGTTTCAAAATCCTAACGATCAATTATTCTGTGCTTCGGTGTGGGAAGATGTGGCATTTGGCCCAGAAAATATGGGACTTTCTCCCGAAGAAGTTAACCAAAGAGTTGACCGGGCTTTAAGTTTAACCGGAGTGCAAGAATTAGCCCCCCGTCCTCCCCATCATTTGTCTGGAGGGGAAAAACGTATGGTGGCGATCGCTGGTGTTTTAGCCATGCAACCGCAGTTAGTAATTTATGACGAACCTAGCGCGAATTTAGATGCTTTAGCCCGACGAAGGCTGATTCAATTTTTGCAAGCTTCTCCAGAAACTATGTTAATTTCCTCTCACGATTTGGAAATGATTTTAGAAGTCTGCGATCGCGTCATTTTGATGGCCGCAGGAAAAATTGTTGCCGATGGAATTGCCGAAAAAATTATGGGCGATCGGCAACTTATGACCGCATTTGGTCTGGAAAAACCCCATTCTTTACACCATTTTTCTGATTAGTCAGGGCAAAGCCTTCCCGTAAAAAAAATTACGGTTTCAGAAACCGGGTTTCTTGTATGCGCCTAAAATATCGCCCCGGTATGAACCCAGAAACCCGGTTTCTTCTGCGGAAAATATGCCGATTTTGATTAAATTATACTCGCCGATTGACAATCGTCCAAACTTGGCCATCTGACCGCACAAAGGGGACAGAAATACTGTGAAATCCGGTAATAAATGGTTTTAAATAAACTTGCCAATAACTCGGACTAATTTCATCAGCGATCGCCTTCAATGCCTTTACTTCTTCGGCCAATTCTGCCGCTAACTCATTGATGCGTTGGGCATGAAGTTTGGCTTGGGCTTGACTAGATTCTAATTCTTGTAAAATCGGATTCCGACCATCAGCTTTTTGTTGTTGGAGTTGCTGCTGTTTTTGGTTTAATTGTTTTTGTAAAGCCGCGATCGCATCATCAATTCCTTTCATTTCGGCGGAAATTCCCGCAGTTTCTCTCGCCTGAGTCCGATAAGCATCAGAAATCGCTTCTGGGGAATCATTCACAGGGGCGATCGCCGGAATTTTTATTCGAGAACGTTCTTTTTGGAGTCGATAAATCTGATTCCGAATCGCTTCAATTTCTGTCTGAAGTGTCTGCATGATTGTTTTACCTATATCTGAGGTCTTTGGTCTTAGGTCTTAGGTCTTTAAAAGGGGCATCGATCGCATTTCGATCTTAATTTTACCGTTTTTTTATCTTCATGTCCGATTTCGCCACTATTTTTTCTAGATTCGTAGGGTGGGCAAAAAATTTTACGCACCCTACCATATATGATGGTGAATTTTTGCCCACCCTACAATATAAATACTATTTTTTATAGAAATATGCTCCAAATTTAGGGCAAGAACGCCGATAATTTCTTCAGCCCCGGGGCTTTTTTTCATTTCCCCCTTCTCCTATATTTTAGTTGGAAAAGGGGATGGGCGGTTGTAGAATAGAACCGAGAGCAGATAGCACAGAGAAGATCGACATTCCCGTTTCCTCTGTTCGATCGGTTGACTTTGACGATCTAAACTAATTGGATCGAGTATATTTGCTACCAATTCTATGAGTTTAATCTAAAACTCTAGCGTATGGGCAACTTGTCAGGGACAATAAAAAGCAGCGATCGAACAGCCATCATAGAAAAACCCTGTGCGATCGCCCAATGGCAATAATTCCCACATTGAGGAAGAGATCATGTCTCGTCTCCTGCCCATCCTAATCATCCAAAACCCTCTCACTGACACAAGTCTCCTGTTGGGTCAGTTGCAAGAAGCTGGATTTATCCCCGACTCGCAGACCGTAGAAACCGAGTCAGAGTATAGCGCCCAACTCGATCGCGGCTGGGATCTGATTTTGCATATTTGGCAAAGTTTAGAACCCTTAACACCAAAAAATCCAGATCGACCCATCACCTTAGACCCTTTGCGGGCCCTAGAAATTCTGCATCAAAAAAATTATCAAATTCCCCTAATTATTATTAGCGACCATCCCTCGGTGGAATTCGCGGTCAACTGCATGAAACAAGGGGCAGCGGATTATTTATTGACCGCACAAATACCCCAGTTAAGCGCTAAGGTGCAACAGTTATTCCAGGATAAAATCACCCCCCCGGCAACTTTTCCCAGAGGCAATTCTGCGATCGGCGGCAGACAACGCCTGACCACGGTGAAAAAAATTAGCGATCGCCAAGCAGGAAATAATTATCATGTTGCCGATGAATTATTTTTTCGGGATTTAGTCGAAAGCAACACTGATTTAATTTGGGAAATCGATCGCAATGGAGCCTATACTTACATCAGTCCTAACATTAGAAACATTCTCGGTTACGAACCAGAAGAATTAATTGGCAAAACTCCCTTTGATTTCATGTGTTCGCCAGATGCTTTCCGGGTAGCAGAAATTTGGGGTTCTCTTGCGGGAAAACAGTTACCTTTTACCTGTTTAGAACACCGAAGTCGCCACAAAAACGGTCAATATATGATGCTAGAAAGCAGCGGAATTCCCATCATCGAAACCCAAGCAGAAGCCGGAAAAAGTTCGGCAATTCTGCGCGGTTATCGGGGCATTTCCCGCGATATCAATCCCCGGTTTTACCAAGAAGAGGCGATTGAAAATCTGATCCGAGAAACCGCTTCTGTGACTGGTGAAGCCTTCTTTGTTTCCTTGGTGCGTCATTTGGCAGTGGCTTTAGACGTTCATTATGTATTTGTTGGGGAACTAATGGATTTAAGTCCGCAAAAACTTAAAATAATTGCGGCTTGGATAGACGATCGCCCCGGTGAATTATTTGAGGTTAATTTAGCCAATAGTCCCTGTGAAATTTCCTTAAAACAAGGTCAATATTATTGTGCCGATGGACTGCTAGAAGTTTTTCCCCATAACCAGAACATCCAAAAAATGGGCGCTTGCAGTTACTTAGGCATCCGACTGGTTGATACAGCAGGAAACCCTATTGGAAATTTATGTGCTTTAAGTCAAAAGCCGATATTTATCAATCGACAAACTCAGGTAATTTTAAATATCTTTGCCTTACGCGCAGCCGCAGAAATGCAACGGCAAAAAGCGGAAAAAGAACGCCAAAAATTACTGGCTTCCGTAGAAACAAGTGAAGAAAAATACCGGACAATTTTTACGGCTTCTCCCATTGGCATGGCTACCTTTGACTTGGAAAATTTAACCTGGATTACGGCTAATCCTAAATTTTGTGAAATGCTGGGCTACCACGAAACAGAAATTAAAGAGTTAACCGTAGCCGATATCACTCATTATCAAGATTTAGACGAAGAAATCAGGGAATTATCTAGGTTAAAAACCGGAGAAATTATCAGTTATAAATTGGGAAAACGTTACCTGAAAAAAACCGGGGAAATTATTCAATGTGATTTAACTTGTACCAGAATTAGCGATCGCAGCCAAAAGCCCATTTTAGGATTGGCTATTGTTGAAGATATTAGTGAATGGAAACAGGTAGAAGAGTGTTTACGATTGCGCGTTCGCGAAGCGTTGCGGATGCAATATCGCGAAGCGTTGCGGATGCAATATCGCGCCATCACCGCGAGTAATAACGGCATCGTCATTTGTGATGCCAGATATCCCACCCTGCCGATTATTTATGTCAATGCTGCCTTTGAGAAAATTACCGGCTATTTAGCCAGTAATATCTTAGGAGAAAGCTGCTGGTGGTTGCAAGAAAATCAAGGCAAACATCCAGAATGGATTCACGGCAATGCACCCCCACAATTACCAGCCGCAGTCCGAGAACAGAACCCCTGTAGTGTGGCGATCCAAAATTATCGCCCTGACGGGACAATATTCTGGAATAAACTGAGTATTTCTCCAATTTATGATAGTGAGAAAAAACTCTCTCATTTTCTCAGTATTCACCATGATATCACCGAAATTCAAGAAGCGAAATCTTTTTTACGCCTGAGTCAAGAAAGGCTGCGTTATTTGGTGGCATCAAACCCAGCGGTGATTTACTCGCGGCAAGCATCCGATGACTATAATATTAACTTTATGAGTGAAAATGTTCTGGCCTTATTTGGATATGCCGCCAGTAACTTTTTCACTGATGCAAATTTTTGGATCGACCACGTTCACCCAGAAGACGCTAAAGTAATTTCTGTGGCTTCTTCTCGGTTATTAGACAAAGAATCTGACGCCCAAGAATATCGATTTCTTCATGCCAATGGCAGCTATATTTGGGTCAGAGACGAACAAAAGTTGATCCGCGATGAACAGAATCAACCCTTAGAAATTATTGGCTACTGGGCTGATATTAGCGATCGCAAACAAGCGGAAGCCGCTTTGCAAGTTGCCAAAGATAAACTTCAGGCGGTTTGGGATGCCGTCCCAGGGTTTGTTTCCTTAATTAGTTCTGATTTAACATATATTGGCGTCAATCAACAACTCGCGGCTGTTTATGGCTTACCTCCCGAACAATTTATTGGCCAACAAATTGGTTTTCTTGGTACTAGCCCAGAATTTTCTCAGTTTATCACCGAATTTTTTGCCTCCCAGCAAGAGGAAGCCACCAAAGAAGTGACTTCGGGAATTAATCAAAACGAGAAAACTTACTTAATGGTGATCAACAAGTATCAACAAGGCACCGCTGCGGTATTAATCGGCATTGATATTACCGAACGGAAACAAGCCGAAGATAAAATTCAGGCTTCCTTGCGGGAAAAAGAGGTTTTGCTCAAAGAAATTCATCACCGAGTCAAAAATAACCTGCAAGTCATTTCTAGTTTACTCAAAATGCAGTCTCGGTCGATTACTGACCCGGAAATTTTGGAAATATTCCAAGAAAGCCAAAGTCGGATCCATTCAATGGCTTTGATTCACGAAAAACTCTATCAGTCAGCGGATTTAGCCCGGATTAATTGTGGGGAATACATCCAGAACTTAACCTCACATTTGTACCGCAGCTATGGTATGACTCCCCGCCATATTCAGCTAGAAGTCAAGGTGCCGCAAATCTCTCTGAGTCTTGATGCCGCCCTCCCTTGTGGTTTAATTATTAATGAACTGGTATCTAATGCGCTTAAGTACGCATTTCCCGATAAGCGATCGGGAAAAATCTACATTGAGCTAGATGTAAATGTTGACAACTGCTATATCTTAAAGGTTGGTGATAATGGGATTGGTTTGCCGCCGAATATAGATTGGGAAAATACTCGGTCTCTCGGATTAAGATTAGTTCGGACTTTATCCCAGCAATTAGGCGCAACTGTAGCAGTTGACCTCACTGATGGCACCCTGTTTTCCTTAACGTTTATCGAACCCAAGTATCAAAAAAGGATTTAACCCCATGAGTCCGACCAAGATTCTGATTGTAGAAGACGAAATGATTATTGCTGAAGATATGGCGGATGCTTTAACCAATTTGGGCTATGAAGTGACTGCCATTGTCCCCTCCGGTCACGATGCTATTGAAAAAGCGGCGACCACTCATCCCGATATTGTGTTGATGGATATTAATTTACAAGGGGAAATAGATGGGGTAGATGCGGCGCAGCAAATTCGGTCTAATCAACAAATTCCGGTAGTTTTTCTGACTGCTTATGCGGATCAAAATACTATTGAACGAGCTAAGGCAACCGAACCCTTTGGTTATTTGTTAAAGCCCTTTCAAGACCGGGAGTTAAAAACAACCATAGAAATTGCCATTCAACGCCATCAGGCGGAAAATTCCATCCGGGAACTACTGAAAAAAGAAAGCGATATTAATCAGCTAAAAACTCAATTTTTGTCCATGATTTCCCATGATTTTCGGTTGCCTTTAACCACGATTCAATCAACCGTAGAATTATTAGAATTTAAAGGAAATAACTGCTCCGAAGAGCAGAAACAACAATATTTTGAGTATATTCATTCGGCAATTAGTAAAGTTACGGAAATGTTAGATGATGTTTTAGAACTGAGTAAATTAGAACTGGGTAATATAGACTTTGAACCAAGTTTAATGGATTTAAATCGGGTTTGTTTAGATGTTTTGGCGGAGGTAAAAATTAGCGATCGCCACCAACATGAATTTAAATTTATTCACGGCGATCGCAATATTCCAGTGGTTCTGGATGAAAAACTGCTGCGACAATGCCTCCTAAATTTATTGTCTAATGCCTGTAAATATTCCCCCCCAAATAGCCTGATTTCTTTGCACTTAGATTGTCAAGATGACCGGGTGCTTTTTTCGGTCAAAGATCGAGGCATGGGAATCCCTCCAGAGGAGCAAAACAATCTGTTTCAATCCTTCCACCGAGCCAGCAATGTCCGAGATATTCCTGGTACTGGCTTAGGGTTAATGATTGTGAAAAAATGTGTGGAACTCCACGGTGGGGAAATCACTCTAGAAAGTCAAATAGACGCGGGCACGACTTTTAATGTTACATTGCCCATAACTAGGACTCCATAAATAGGACTCCATAAATAGGACAAATAACCAATCAAGCCACAGATAAATTAGCCGGAGTTTTGCCCTGAGTTTTGGCCGGAGTTTTGCCCTGAGTTTTGGCCGGAGTTTTGCCCTGAGTTTTGGCCGGAGTTTTGCCCTGAGTTTTCGGCAAAAAATCCCGATCCTGCAAAATCTGCATTAAATTAATCTCCGTTTCCAATAAGCAGGCATGACCGCTATTTTTCAGGAGCAATCTTTGAGCATTGGGCATGAATTGAATTAATCTCTGGGATTCACTCACGGACGGCAATAATAAATCGTCGGTACTGGCGATCGCGAGGGTAGGGTGAGAAATTTGCGCCAGTTGATGGGGATGAATTTCAAACTCTCGGAGTAAATTTAATCGCCAGGTACTCGATAAGTGGCTGACGGATTGCATGGCGGTCAACAGGTCTTGACTTTCTCTGGCGGCCATGCGACCTAATGAGCCTAAAAAGGGTAAAAAACCGACCACGCCAAATTGATAGATGGGGGTGGGCACCCAGCCCGGTACATAAGAACCCCACTTGAGCCAAGCTTGTTGACTAAAACAAGAAGCGGGGTTGACTAGGATGATCCGGTGGAGTAACTCTGGGACGCCAATGGCCACTTGTAAGGCTAAACAGCCGCCAAAGGATTCGCCACAAAGATACACCGGACGCTGGTTTAGGCGAATTTCTTGCCGGAGTAAGGTAATTACGGAGTGGGTGAGTTGTTGCCAGGTGGATAAATCATCGGGAGGAATGGTTAAACAGCGAATGTCAAAGGCTGCCCCTAGGTTAAAGGTTTCGATCTGATGGCGCAGAAGAGATCCGGTGCCATCCATTCCGGGGAAAAATATGAATAAGGGTTTGTCGGGTTGGGGGGGGTGGGGGGTGCGCCAATGAATTTTTTGTTTCAATCTCAACATGGTTAGAGCTAGATAATGGCCAAATAAAGGAAGATCGAGGCAGAATTTAGCGGATTTTGAGTAAATCCCTAGTTTCAGAACGGTGATTTGCGGATCGAAGACCACGGGATGCCAGGGCGATTTCGCCCGATCGACACCAGTACACCGCGACAACCTGCCCTTGGGCGGTTAAAAGATACCGTGATTTTTTCAGATCGAGGAATGGATCTGATATGATATTGACTCGATCTAAATTGTAATAAATCTTTACAATTTGTGAGCAATTGACATTAATGGAGGTGTTTGAGTCCCAGATGCACATTCTTGTACGGTAAGGAAATGACCGAGGAAAAACTCCCCACTTCAGCCAGAAAAAGCTGAGGTAAAGCAGACAATGCCCTAACCGAGGGCAAAAAACCTGGTATAACCGTGGTGAATCATGTATGTGAATCCTAAAATTGAATCCAGGGTCATCTTTATCATGGGTCAATGTCATGGGTCAATTTGTCCGGGGGATCGGCGGAAAAAGCAAGGGTTTGCCTAAGCGAAAAGTTAAAAAATCCTGATTTTAAACAAGATTTACAAAATGTAAACCTTTATTAAACCTTTATAAATAAAGGCCGAGCGAATCAAGGAAAGAAAATACCCGATCGATTTTGATGCGTAATAAATGGTTAAATACCCTTTAAAATAGAAGATCGAGAGAAGATCGAGAGCCGTCAGCATTCGGCCAAAACCGCTCGTCAAAAGAATCCTTACCCGTTGCTAATGTCCACGGGGACTGATTCATCGGGAGCAATCATTGACTCAAAAACCATCTATATAGGAAACTGGTTATTTGGGTTCTAACTCTCACAAAAAAAGCCAGCTTGTCCGTAGAGGGAAACCAGAAAATTAAACACCAGAAAACCTGACTGCCTAGGATATTTCTGAAGCAGAACTGAGCGCGATCGCGAGAATCAGGACTTTTTGCCAGGGAGAGGTTTGTCGTTCTCACCCTGACCCGGACAAGCTGACACCAATCAAATGATTTTACTAACTCCATTCCCAATGGAGATATTTATTAACCTAATCCATGAACTCTCACCAGACACAGAAAAAAACTTTTGCCATCACGACCCCTCTGTATTATGTGAATGATGTGCCTCATATTGGCAGTGCCTATACCACTATGGCTGCTGATGCGAGGTCAAGATTTGAGCGTCTGCGCGGTCATGCAGTGCTAATGATTACGGGCAGCGATGAACATGGCCAGAAAATTCAGCGCACCGCTGAAAGTAATGGGCGATCGCCCCAAGAACATTGCGACCAAACTGTGCAAAAATTTCTCGACCTTTGGGATCGACTAAATATTCGCTACGATAGATTTAGTCGGACAACTGCGCCAGTTCACGAAAAGATCGTCAAACAATTCTTTGGCCGGGTTTGGGACAAAGGCGACATCTACCTGAGTCAGCAACAAGGTTGGTACTGCGTCTCTTGTGAAGAATTCAAAGAGGAACGGGATCTTTTACCCGGTCATCTGTGCCCCCTGCACTCTAACCGAAAAGCTGAATGGCGAGATGAGCAAAACTATTTCTTTCGTCTGTCCAAATACCAAAGTCAACTAGAAACTCTCTATCAAGACCGACCGGATTTTATCCAACCCGAAACCCGTCGGAATGAAGTGCTCAACTTTGTCAGCCGAGGATTGCAAGACTTCTCAATTTCTCGCGTGAATCTGGACTGGGGCTTTCCAGTCCCCACCGATCCCAGCCATACTCTTTATGTTTGGTTTGATGCCCTCTTAGGGTATGTGACGGCCTTATTAGATCCTAATGATGAACCCACTTTAGAAAATGCCCTCTCTAAGTGGTGGCCAATTAATATTCACCTGATTGGCAAAGATATTTTGCGATTTCATGCGGTTTATTGGCCAGCGATGTTAATGTCCGCTGATGTGCCGGTTCCTGGCTATGTTTTTGGACATGGTTTTTTAACCAAAGATGGTCAGAAAATGGGCAAAACTCTGGGCAATACGGTGGATCCGTTTCAGTTAGTCGAAAAATATGGCGCTGATGCGGTACGGTATTATTTTCTCAAAGAAATTGAGTTTGGCAAAGATGGCGATTTTAATGAAGAGCGATTTATTAATGTGCTCAATGCCGATCTAGCCAATGATTTGGGCAATTTGCTCAATCGCACCCTCGGTATGGCGAAAAAATACTGTCAAGGTATCGTACCAGCGATCGCCCCTGATGCCATTTCTCTGGATCATCCTTTAAAGTCCCTCGGAGTTAATTTAGGTACAGGAGTCGCTCAAAGTTATGAAGCTTTAGCTTTTAGTCAAGCCTGCGAACAAATCTTAACTTTGATCCGTTCGGGAAATAAATATATCGATGAACAAGCTCCTTGGAGTCTGTATAAACAAGGCGAACAAAAAGCCGTTGATGAAGTAATCTATACGGTTTTGGAGTCCGTCCGATTAGCGGCTTATCTTTTGTCGCCAATCATTCCCCAGATTAGTACAGCGATTTATCAGCAGTTAGGATTTTCAATTGATTTTAATGCCATATTCATTGATGAATCTGTGGGCTTTTCTAATCATGGGAAATGGGGAGTTTTGCCACCTAACCAAACGTTGGCAAAACCCCAACCTGTGTTTCAAAAATTGGAGCGAATTGTCGAAACATCGGTTTAACCTGTGAAGGTTTAAGCGATATTGGCGATGCTCAATTTTGAATTGGTTTAGATTGATTTTGCCTAGATTCTCGTAAATTATCGGAATTTACAGCAATGAAAATTTGCCCAGATTCATTTTTTTTATCATAACAAAAGAGGAATAATAACAATGTTGAATCATCATCCTGAAACGGAAAGTATATTCAGCGCTGAACGAGTCTTAGAAAATCGCGGACGGGTGGCGATTTTTATTGATGGATCTAATTTATTCTATGCGGCTTTACAGCTAGGCATTGAAATAGACTACACCAAGCTTTTGTGTCGTTTAACCGCTGGTTCGCGACTACTCCGCTCCTTTTTCTATACCGGAGTAGACCGCACCAATGAAAAACAACAAGGTTTCTTGCTGTGGATGCGGCGGAATGGCTATCGAGTGATTGCTAAAGATTTAGTCCAACTTCCTGATGGGTCGAAAAAGGCTAACTTGGATGTGGAAATTGCCGTGGATATGATGGCTTTGGTGGGCTCTTATGATACGGCGGTTTTAGTCAGTGGGGATGGCGATTTGGCTTATGCGGTGGATGCGGTCAGCTATCGCGGTGTCCGAGTGGAAGTGGTGAGTTTACGCTCGATGACCAGTGATAGTTTGATTAATGTGGCCGATCGCTATATCGATCTAGAATCAGTGAAAGAGGATATTCAAAAAACCCCTCGCAGTCATAACACCTATACTTACCGTCCGCTCTCCAGTTTGAGTATGATGGATGAAAGAGAGGAACGATAAGCAAGTTGCTAATTCACTCTGAAAAATCAATGTCAAAAGTCGATCGACGCACCACTGGTTTGCCCTTGAAAGTGTGCGCTGATTTGCTTTTGATGACGAAACCGATCGCTCAATTGGGTTGTTTATTGATTTTTCAGGGTTTCTTGTTGGTTGGTTTGTTGGGGGTCAGCGGCTGTGGATCTCAGAACCCCAACTCCTCCACCAACAATGGAACTGAGGAAAAGTTAGATCGCAGTTTAACTTTTAAAGATGTCACCTTAGATCAGGTGAATGAAGCCGGGGAAAAGGTCTGGACTTTGCGATCGCCCGTGGCTAAGTACCGGAATGAAAAACAAATTGTTAACGTGGAACTTCCCGAAGGAGAACTTTTCCAAGATGGCAAGTTACTCTACAAGATTTCCGCAAAAAAAGGGGAAGTCCATCAAAATGGCGAAAAAATTCTCCTCCAAGAAGATATTGTGGCCACTGACCCAGAAAGTGGAGCCGTGCTCCGGGGTCAAGAATTGGAATGGTTTCCTAAAAAAAACTTATTAATTGTGCGCCAATTAATCGGCACCCATACCCAAATCGAAATTTCTGCCAATGAAGGGCAAATTCAAACCAAAACTAACCAGGTAGATTTGCAGGGTGATGTGGTGGCAACCACTAAAGATCCCGTATTTCAAATGCGGAGTGAAGCCCTGGTTTGGCAAATTCCTCAACAATTAGTTAAGAGCGATCGCCCGGTAGAATTTGACCGTTACCCGTGCAATTCTCCCGCCAATTGTCCCCCCAGCGATCGCAGTGTGAGCGATCGCGGCGAATATAATTTGTCAACGAAAATAGCGAAATTGGAAAATAATGTCCAACTGACTCTTGCCAGACCTCCTCTGAATGTTCAGAGTGATTTACTCACTTGGAGTTTAACGGCACAAACGGTGACATCAGAAAAACCCTTACAAGCCTTTCACCGCGATCGACAATTTACCCTGACGGGAAATGAAGGAGTGCTAGATTTACCCACGGAAATTTTGACGGTGAAGGGCAATGTTAAAGCAAAGGGCAATCCGCAAAAGCCGTTTGATTTGCAAGCTAACCTTATGATTTGGTACATTCCTAAAGAAGAAATGGAAGCGGAAGGAAATGTGATTTATCAACAAGCTAACCCATCTTTAACCCTCCGTGGATCTAAAGCTTTTGGTAAACTTACAGAGCAAACCTTTGTGATGACTGGGGGAAATGTGGTGACAGAAGTTGTTCCCTAAATCACCGCCACAATTTCCCACAATTTCCTACAATTTCCCACAATTTCCTACAATTTCCGACAATTTCCTACAATTTCCCACAATTTCCGACAATTTCCGACAATTTCCTACAATTTCCTACAATTTCCTACAATTTCCTACAAAATCCCACAATTTCCCACAATTTCCGACAAAATCCTACAAAATCCCACAAATTTTCACTATTCGCTCGACAGCCATAACATAAAAAAACGGTTTTTTTACAGCAATTTCTGCTGTTATGAAGTACACCAACTTATCGATCGAGCCTTGTAGGGACACGGCAATGCCGTGTCCCTACCACACTTCATAAGTATGGAATCTGCTGTATGTTATGAATGATGCTTTAATATTAAAATATCCAATAATTTATTTGCTCAAATTTAAATTTTATATAAATTTTTAAATAAAATAAACGTTTTTTTGCGGCAAAAAAACGTTTATTTTATAGCAGCAATTGTCAGACTTATGAAGTACAAAAAAACTTGTCATTCCCGCGAATGCGGGAATCCATAAAACCTCTGTAATTTATCCTGATAATAACCGCTATATGGCTTTATAGACGGGTTTTGAAAACCGTATTTGATTTTTGATAATAAACACCGAACATGGAAAAAAACAAGCAGAATTAATGTATGAGGTTGGCGGCAAAAAAACCGGATTTTGATGAGTTAAATTTTATAAATTTAACCGCATATTCGCCAAAAATAACCGAGAATAAAAATGTTGAATTGAATCGGGGATCGATCGTCTTGGAATGATTTAAGCCAAAAATGGTATAATTCAAGTAATTTATTCAGTAAAACAGGATAAACATCTAAGAGCCGATCGCTCTGGGGATTGTGGATCGAGAAGCACAAAAGCGATCGCTCTGGCTCAGAAAAGTGGCAAATCTCAGGGGGTGGAAAAATTTGTTCGCTCAATTTACACCAATTCAAACGGAAATCCAAGCATTTTTTCCGATCGATCCAGCCTACTTATGTGTTTTTGAGGATCTAGACAGTTGTGCAAAAGTGAGTGATAACTGGGAAACATTGCTAGGTTGGAAACGAGAAGTTTTGGAATCAGAACCCTGGATCCAGTGGATGGATTCCGCTTCGATGCGGGAATGGCGCGATCGCCTACAATCTCTGGTTCGCGAAGGTAAAACCGGGGAAATCTGTACGTTGCAGAATCGCTGGCGACATCTAGACGGAAGTTGGCGAATGTTATCGTGGCGGATCTCTCTCGGCCCCGATCGGCGCTTTTATGGAGTAGCCCAGTTGAGTGGGGAACCCCCAGCCTCAGAAGCCCAGTGGCATCAGATGATTAATAAAATTGCCGATGGAGTATTAATTCTCAATCAAGATGGCATTGTGTTATTTGCCAATTCTGCCGCCGAAAATTTATTTAATCTGAACCATGAAGAACTACTGAATCTCCACTTTGGCATTCCCAATTCAAAAAAAGAAATCTGTGAAATATATCTGCCCCAAAAAAATGGCACTTATATCACCGTGGAAATGAGAACCGAACAAATTGAGTGGCAGAATCAATTAGTTTACTTAGCTTCACTGCGGAATATCAGCGATCGCTCTTTAGCGGAGTCGCGCTTGCGGGAGAGTGAAGAAAGATATCGCACCTTAGCGGAATCTTCCCAGGATTTAATCTTTATTTTAAATAGCGATCGCAACCTCGCCTATATCAACTCTTTTGGCGCCGAACTCTTAGGCATTGAAAAACCAAGCACCATCGAACTAGAATTAGCAGAAATTACGATTATTTATCAATTCAAACACCTGGAATCTAGCATTAAACAAGTATTTGGCTTAAATGCGTCGGTTCGCGTCGAAGATGAACTCGTCTATAACGGCGGCAAATTATGGCTGGATACCTTATTAGTCCCACTGCGAGACAATTTAGGCAAAATTTGTCAAATTTTAGGCGTGGCTAGGGATATTACTCAACTCAAATCTATTGAGCAAAGCTTAAGAAAAACTCAAGGACAACTCCGCCAGCGAGAAAAGCTATTAAGACTGACCTTAGAACAAGCGCCCATTGGGATTGTCACCTGCGACTTATCGGGAAAATTTCTCCATTTTAATCCGGCATTTAGCCAAATTTTAGGATATTCTTCTCAAGACTTAAAGCAAATGTCTTGGAAGCATATTACCGCAACCAATGATTTACAACTCCAGGAGAACTATTATCAAAAACTTCTGGCTGGAGAAGTGAGAAGTTTTCAGCTAGAAAACTGTTATAAGCGGCAAGATAGCACCAAAATCCAGGGGATCATTCGCGTCGCTTTAATTAGAGATGCCAAAGGTTCCCCCATGCACTATGTTGCCCAATTAGAAGATATCACTGAACGCAAACAAGCCGAAGCCAAGATTCAAGCTTCCTTAAAAGAAAAAGAAGTGCTGTTGAAAGAAATTCATCATCGGGTAAAAAATAATTTACAAATCGTTTCTTCTCTGCTAGATTTACAAGCTGAATATATTCAAGAACCGGAAATTATAGAAAAGTTAGAGGATAGTAAACATCGCCTATTAGCGATGTCATTAATCCACGAAACTCTTTATCAGTCAGAAACCTTAGCCCAAGTTGATTTTAGTGACTATATTGAACGGTTAGCGACTAATATATTATTTGCCCAAAGCACGGATTACGATCGGATTACCCTTGACTTTAATCTCGCACCTGTTTTTCTGAACTTGGAAACCGCGATCCCCTGCGGACTGCTGCTTAATGAATTGATTACGAATTCGATCAAACACGCTTTTCCGGAACCCTTGCAAGGAAAAATTTACATTGAACTGCATTATCAGTCACCAGAAACTGCACCGAACCTGAATCAAACCAGTTGCCAAGAGCCAAAAATTATGTTAAAAGTTTCTGACAATGGCATCGGCTTGCCCGCCAATATGAATTTTAAAGAAACAAAATCTTTAGGATTGACCTTGATTCACGACTTGACCCAACAACTGAGAGGTAATTTAGCCATAAATTTAAACAATGGAACCCAATTTACTCTAATCTTTTCTGAATTGAAATATCGTCAAAGAATTTAAATTTACCGATCGCAAATATGAACAACGAAAACCCTGGCAAAAAAATAACAAAAAATCCCATGCAACCGGGTCAATTATCGCAAATTTATGCCCAAGAGGATTCCGGCAACCAACAACCGATAAAACTACTGATCGTCGAAGATGAAATTATTGTGGCGCGACAACTGTCTAATAGTTTAAAAAAATTGAACTATGAGGTGGTGGCGATCGCGACATCCGGCGAAGAAGGCATTGAAAAAACTGCCCTGACTCAACCAGATTTGGTCTTGATGGATATTGTCATGCCCGGAGAAATCGATGGCATCGACGCTGCGGAAGAAATTCGCCGTCGGTTCTCGATTCCGGTTGTCTTTCTCACCGCTTATGCGGATCGAGAAACCGTCGGTCGGGCAGCCATGACTGACCCCTTTGGTTATATTCTCAAGCCGTTTCAACCCAAAGACCTCTATGCCACGATTCAAGTTGCCCTGCGGAAACACCAGGTAGAAAAAGAACTAGAAGCCGCCAAACAGAAAGCCGAAGCGGAAAAAAGACAAAAGTCTGAACTGGTTTCTATAGCGGCTCACGAATTTCGCACCCCCTTGACGGCCATTAAAAATTTAGCCCAATTACTCGAATTTTATTCAGAAAAGTTAACCGAAGCCAAAAAACAACGCCATGCCCAACAAATTCAAACTTCCGTTGACGAAATGCTCAAGCTTTTGGATGATATTTTGACTCTGAGTAAAGTCGAAAAAGGCAGTCTGGCTTTTGAACCGTCTCCCATTTATTTAGAAGGCTTTTGTATTAATTTAATTGATAATATTCAATTTATCGCAGGCGATCGCTACAACCTGATTTTAAAATATGATGGAGATTCTCATCAACCCGTCTGTGTTGATAGCTACTTACTGCGCCACATTCTCTCAAATTTACTTACGAATGCCATTAAATATTCTCCCACTGGGGGGACAATTTCTGTGCAGGTAAATTGTCAAAGCGAACAATTAGTCTTTAAAATCACTGACCCAGGAATTGGGATTCCTCGTGCTGATTTGGAGCATTTGTTTGAATCATTCCATCGCTCTAGTAATGTGGGTGATATTCCCGGTACAGGTTTAGGTTTATCCATTGTCAAGCAATGTGTGGAACTGCATCATGGGGCGATCGCGGTGGAAACTCACCTGAACCAGGGTTCGACATTTATTGTCACCTTACCTTTGTCACCCCTCGATCGATGTGCCACCCATCCTGATTAATAATTACTGGTTGTTTGTTGGTGGTTGTTTGTTGGTGGTTGTTTGTTGTTTGTTGTTTGTTGGTGGTTGTTTGTTGTTTGTTGGTGGTTGGTTGTTGTTTGTTGTTTGTTGGTGGTTGTTTGTTGTTTGTTGGTGGGTAGGGATTTTTTTGTTAAGTAGGTGGGCAGAAATAAATGCACTACAGACCATATCAGAAGAAAAACTGTCCTTCCCGCGTCCTTCGAAGCCTGGGGCGTTAGCGCTATAGGCGGGAATCCAAAGCCTATCGGCGGAGAACGAAAAGTGCAATTAATTATGTTCACCTACTTAGTTGTTCGTTTTCGTTATTGGTTAAATATTATCTCGTTGTTATAACTGTTATTAGCATTGTTTAAGCACGAATAAAAAACCAACAACCAACAACCACCAACCACCAACCAACAACCAACAACCACCAACAACCAACCAACAACCAAAAACCCATAACATTTTTAATCAAACCACCCAATATCTTCATCCGATAAGGGATTATACAAAAACTTATCTTTTGACAGAATTGAATTATCTAGTTGATAAAGTAATCGCCCACCTTGATGTTTTAAGGCTTGATTCTCTTGCTGTAAAGCCGCTAACTGCTCCTGTAAGCTTTGATTTTCTTCGGCAAAGCTCCGAGCGGTATTGCTCGCAGTTTCTAGTTCACTTTTCAACCGCTCCTGAGTTTTTTCACTATTTTTTAAATCAGTTTGCAGTTTTTTTACCAGTTGTTTCTGGTCTTGCAACTCATTTGTCACATCGGCGTGAGTTTTTGCCAGCTTCTCATAACGCTGATTGGCTTTTTTAACATCCGCCTCAACTTGCTTAATTGCGGTTTGAGATGCTTGCAAATCGGCCTGCAAATTTTCCTGGGCTTTGGCTAAATCATCTCTTAGTTTTTCCGCTTCTTTTAGCTGAATTTCTAACTTTTCTACCGTAGTTCTTTCTAATTGCAAGGCAGCTTGCAGTTCTGTTAAAGTGACTGATGACAATTCGGCGCGATCCGCTGACGCGGAAACGCTACCCGAATCGGATTCGCTCACCGCCGCAGGTTCGGGGATATTTGGGCTTGACTCCTCCGAAGATGAATCCGGCAAATCATCGGTTGATTCAGTCGGATTGACTGGTGAATTGGGGGCTAATTCGGAACTTTTTTCCGCTTCTTCTCGGAGTAAATCTGTCAGACGTTTTTTGGGCATTAATTCCTCCAATCCCGCAGGATTTCATTACAGACACGACGGTAATCAGCGGTTGCTTCATTAGCATTTTTGCCGCGCCATTGATTAATCGGTACGCCTTCGAGGGCAGCCCGTTCATGGGCTTTGTAGCTCCTGACAAAAGCATGGCAAACGGGAATGCCCAATTCCATCAGGGTGTTTTGGGCTTCGATCGCTTCTTTTAAACTGCGAGAATCTACACGAGTAAGTAAAACCCGATACTCAACTCCCACGGGCATCACGGCTTCTCGGACGGTTTCAATTAATACCGTTAAGTCCATTGGCGCTGGGGGGGTCGGTAAAATCAGGTAATCCGCCGAAGCGATCGCTGCGGCTAAAGCTTCGGAACGCAGGGCCGGGGGAGTATCCACGATCGTCAGATCGTAGCCCTCGACATTGCGTAACCGTCCCAACATTTTGGGATCGATCTCTTGACAGAGATCGAAACTTAATTTTGCTTCACTGCGTTGGTGCCACCAAGAGGCGGAACCCTGGGGATCCGCATCCACTAAAAGAATGCGTTTTTTTTCAGAAAAAGTCGCGGCGAGGTTGACGGCGGTTGTTGTTTTGCCCACACCACCTTTGCCGTTGACAACTGCAAGGATTTTCGTAGGGGGAGATGATGATTTCACCAATGATTTTTCCGGCAATGCGACGATTAATTCCTTTATGACTGGAGAGGCGATTCCGCGAAGCGGATCGCTACGCGAATCGCCCTTAATATATCCTGTTCTGGTTCACTCTCGGATAAAAATTTGTAACAAAGCGGATGCTTTTGGGGGTCAAGTCACCCAACCATACCCGAATTAACCCCCAAAATCGGGCATCATAAACATAATCAGCAAATAATCTGCAAAACACTAACAAGCACTCAACGACTGAAGTTATGACACCTACCCCAGACTTGGAAACAATCACCCAGGCAGATCGGCCCCAACTCTATAACCCCGCTGGCCAAAATCCGCCTGAATTAGAGGAGGATGACCTCGATGAACTCCCGGATGATGTGGAAATGTCGCTTTTCGATCATCTGGAAGAACTGCGAATGCGGATATTTTATTCCCTGATCGCGGTTTTCCTGGGGATTATCGGTTGCTTTTTCTTTGTCAAACCGATTGTCCAACTTTTGGAAGTACCCGCTCAAGGGGCTAAGTTTCTCCAATTAGCGCCTGGAGAATATTTCTTTGTCACCATTCAAGTCGCTGGTTATAGTGGTTTATTAGTTGCCAGTCCGGTAATTTTGTACCACATTATACAATTTGTTCTGCCCGGATTAACTCGCCGGGAACGGAGTTTTCTCGGCCCAATTGTGTTTGGCTCCAGCATTCTTTTCGTTGCGGGGTTAGTTTTTGCCTATATTGCCTTGATCCCTGCGGCTCTCAACTTTTTTATTACATATGGTTCTGGAGTTGTAGACCAAATGTGGTCGATTGACAAATACTTTAAATTTGTGTTATTATTACTATTCTCTACAGGATTAGCATTTCAAATTCCAGTGATTCAAGGTTTGCTTGGTTTGCTGGGGATTGTTTCTTCTCAGCAAATGTATTCTGGCTGGCGATATGTCATCTTGGGTGCCGCAATCTTAGGGGGAGTTTTAACTCCCTCCACAGATCCACTGACTCAAAGTTTATTAGCCGGGGCTGTGTTAGGTCTTTATTTTAGTGGCATTGGTTTGGTAAAATTGATGGGACGTTGACATAAAAATGTCACAAGTGTGGTGGTCTGAAGATAGATGCGATCGCTTGCCCCAAGCCAGAAATTTTGTAGAGAAGCGATCGCATTTCCTAGTCGGAACATTTTTCCGTAAATCTTAACATGATAAATTAAAATTCTTTTCAAAAAATAGATGTTTTTGTAATTGAGGATACTCTTTAAGGAAAAAAACTACTCATATATTAAAAGGAGCGGCTCTATTGATATAGAAACCTAGGTCATAAACAGCCACGCAAGAGAATTGCTGGCGTAGGTTTTTCCCCAAGTATTTTTACCCGAAAAAAATCCTAAATAGAAAAATTCCTACCGATCGGCAATCAATTATTACTAGCTCTTTAGCTTAAGAAGACTTATGGCAACTATTCCCAACTCTCTATCCTTTAACATCCGGGAATCTGAGCAGCAAACCCTTGTTTGTCCAGAAGATCGATTCCTGGAAAATGCCAGCCTCGGTGTATTTTATGCGACTCCTGATGGACGTTATCTCAAGGCCAATCAAACCTTGGCTAAAATATATCGATACCATTCACCCCAAGAATTAATCTCGACGGTCAGACACCTGGGAAATCAACTCTATGTAAATCCCGATCGCTATCTTCTTATGATGCAAATGTTAGAGGAAAAACAGGTGGTGCATAATTTTGTCTCGGAGATTAACTGCTTTGATGGCACAACGGTTTGGGTGTCAGAAAATGCTCAAGCTTTCTGCGATCGCACCACGGGAAAGTTATTAAGTTATCAGGGGACCGTGACGGAAATTGAACCGCCCCAAAAGAGTGAAAAAAGCATCTTCCCCACCTGTGAATTACAACCCATCACCACGGAAATGCTTTCTATGGCTTGTCACGAGTTCCGCTCCTCCCTAACGGTGATTGCCGCAACCAACGATCTCCTCAAACTGCATGGTCAAAAAATGACCAAAGCTCAAAGACATAAATATTTTCAAAAAATTACCGATACCGTAAAAAATACTGCTGATTTGATCGAAGGATTTTTGGCGATCGGTAAAGCCGATTTTAGTCATCAATTAGAGCCCGTTTGGGTGAATTTCCCCAACTTTTGTCAAGAAGTCTGGCAAGATGTGCAACAAATCACCGGGTCTTCCCATCAATTTATTTTTACTAACCATTGGGGGAGCAAGGCGATTGTGGCAGATCCCGCCTGCTTAAGGCAAATTTTAGTCAATTTATTGTTAAATGCGGTGAAATATGCGCCAAATACTTCGACGATCTGTTGTGAATTTTCTGGAGACGATCGCCAAGTTATTTTTAGCATCACCGATCGCGGCATTGGCATTCCCGCTGACGATATGGAAACCCTATTTCAACCTTTTCACCGGGCTAAAAATACGGGTAAAACTGCCGGAACTGGCTTGGGTTTAGTTATTGTCAAGCGGGCTGTAGAATTGCACGGCGGTGAGATATGCTTAGAAAGTGAAGTAGGAGTAGGAACAACTTTTACAGTGAAACTCCCCCGACTAATACCCACGATCGATCCCAAAAGTCACTCATCTTGTCATATTTAAACCAGTGAACCAATGTGGATATTCATCGGAATATTGAGGCGCGATTCCGCGAAGCGGATCGCTACCGCGAATCGCACCCATTATAGCAATTGTCATAGTTATGAAGTACAAAAAAACTGTCATTCCCGTGCAGACGGGAATCCAGAAAACCTCTGTACTTCCCGAACGAAAATAATCGCTATATCGTACCCCTCATTCCTGTAGGGACAACTGCTCTTATAAAGATAAATTGTCCCTAAATTCTGGCTGTTTAATTCTGGTTTTTTATATCTGCTGGATCGTGGTTGGGGGAGGATCTTCCGGTTAATCAATTCTTAAATTTAAGGGCAAACGAGTATAAGCCCCCATTGGATCGTTGAAATTTCGCAAAATCTCTAAATCTTCTTTGAGATTTTGCAGTTGTGCCGTTAAAGGATCGAGCGGTGTATGATTAGCCGCCACACGAGATCCGATCAGTCTTTCCACAAAAACCTCTTCCCAACTGCGTTGTTTGGGATATTCTTTCAGTTGCCAATCATCCCCAAGTTTTGCTAGTTCCGCAGCAGCAGATATCGCCTGATTCAGACCGCCAATTTCATCCACTAAACCAATTTTTTTGGCTTCTTGTCCCGACCAGACTCTTCCTTGGGCGATCGCCTGAACTCGATCTTTCGACATATTCCGGCTATCGGACACAATCGTGAGGAATTCCTCATAAATCAGATCCACTATGGACTGAATTCTCGCCAGTTCTGCGGGAGTTTTCGGGCGAGTAATCGTTTCTAAATCCGCCAAAGGATTGGTTTTCACCACATCCCAAGTAATCCCATTTCTATTGGCTAATTGCTGCACATTCAACAGCACCCCAAACACCCCAATTGAACCTGTAATCGTGTTTGCTTCCGCAAAAATTCGGCTGCCATAAGTGGAAATCCAATAACCCCCGGAAGCGGCTACATTGCCCATTGAAATTACCACGGGCTTGACCTCACGAGTAAGCTCAACTTCTCGTCGGATTACATCAGAAGCCGTCGCACTACCACCGGGACTATTCACCCGCATAACGATCGCTTTGACGCTATCGTCTAAACGCAGATCCCGCAGTTCTTTGGCGAGGCGATCGCCCCCAATTTGAGTGGGACTCCCATAACCACTAACAATTTCCCCTTCTGCATATAAAACTGCCACCTGATTTTTGGACTGACGCACCGCAGGCAGTTGCTTATTCGCTTCGGCAACCTTGGCATAAGTCGGTAAACTCATCTGTTTGAAAGTGCGTTCGTCTTCCTTACTATTACTTAGCCCTTTGAGTTCTTCCACCACTTGATCGAAATGGGTCAACTTATCCACAAAGCCATTGTTCAGAGCTTCGGTGGCGGTGAAAATTCCTTGCGTATTCACCCATTGTTGCAACTGTGTTTGGTTGAAATCACGGGATTCAACTACCGCAGCCACAAAATTGCCCCATAGATCGTTCAGGAGTTGCTGGGTTTGTTGTTGACTTTCCGGCGATCGCTGATTTAACAAAAACGGTTCTGCCGCCGATTTATACTTGCCCACGCGGGTCACTTGCACCCCCACCCCCAACCTTTGCAAAGCCCCGGCAAAAAATGTCCCCTCGGAGGCCAAGCCATTAATTTCCATCACCCCCAAAGGATTCATCAAAATCGGATCCGCCAGGGAACCGAGGTAATACTCCCGTTCCGTCCAGTCAAGATCGTAAGCCACAATCTTTTTCCCGGCGGCTTTAAACTCTTCCAGCGCCTGCCGAACTTCTTTCAGGGTCGCATAATCATTCGGTGTGGTGCCAGTGGTTCCTTGTAAGTACAAGGCCACAATCCGATCGTCAGTGGCGGCGGTTTCGATCGCATCTAACACCGTGCGGAGAGTCATGGTACTGGGGCTCTCGTTATCAGACAAAGCTCTTGATAAGGCTTCCGCCGTGCTCGACGCAGGCTTGGTATCCGCGATCGCCACCGACAAGTCAAATACCAAGACGGACTCGTTTTCTACTTTCGGGCCAGCGGTATCTTTGGAAGAAACCGCACTAACCAGCAAAAAAATTAAGCTACCAATCCCCACCGTCCCCAAGACGCCAATGGTAATCAGAGTACCGACGATATTAGCAAAAGTATATTTCAGAAAATCACGCATAATTTTTTATTGGTTGATTGTTATTTGTTGATTGTTGATTGTTGATTGTTGATTGTTGATTGTTGGTTGTTCTTGGTTGATTGTTCTTGGTTGATTGTTGTTTGTTGATTGTTGTTTGTTGATTGTTGTTTGTTCTTGGTTGATTGTTGTTTGTTGATTGTTGTTTGTTGAACAACGAACAACTAACAACTAACAACTAACAACTAACAACCAACAACTAACAACTAACAACTAACAACTAACAACCAACAACTAACAACCAACAACGAATAACTATTTTATTTTTTCCAGAGCGTTTGATTGTTTCAAGTCAGCGATCGTAGCGTTGCCAGTACAGAATAAAACTATGGCGATTTCTTCGATTAATATGTCCGCTAATTCAGCCACAGCTTTGTCCGAGTCCGCTGCTGCTTGCAAAAATGGCCATGCTAACCCGGCAATATCCGCCCCCAAAGCCAGACATTTGGCCACATCTAATCCATTCCGCAACCCCCCAGAGGCAATCAGGGGAATTTTCGGCGCGTTCGCTCTTACCCCCATAATACAGTCACTCGTGGGTAATCCCCAATCGGCAAAAGTTTGACCTAACCGCCCCTGCCTAGGATCTTTGGCTCGTTCCCCTTCCACTTTTGCCCAAGAGGTGCCACCAGCCCCCGCCACATCGATCGCGCTTACCCCCGCATCAATTAATCTTTGTGCCATTGCCCCAGAAATGCCATTGCCCACTTCTTTGGCAATCACCGGCACTGGCAGCCTATAGCATAATTTTTCTATTTTGTCAAGCAATCCGTGAAAATTGCGATCGCCTTTAGTTTGCACCGCTTCTTGTAACGGGTTCAGGTGCAAAATCAAAGCGTCAGCTTCCAGCCGGTCTACCACCCGCTGACATTGTTCCAAGCCATAAGTATAATTCAGTTGCACCGCGCCCAAATTGGCAAATAGCAAAATATCTGGAGCAAGCGATCGCACCGCAAAAGTATCCTCAACTTCCGGGTTTTCCACCGCCACCCGCTGCGAACCCACTCCCATCGCCAGTTTATATTGTTGCGCCACCTCAGCCAAACGATAATTAATCGTTTTTGCCAACTCTGTCCCCCCAGTCATAGAAGAAATCAGCAGGGGCGCCCCCAAAGGTTTACCCAAAAACTCCGTACTCAAATCGATCTCAGCGAGATCCAATTCCGGCAAACAAGCGTGAATAAACCGATAACGTTCTAAACCCGTAGTCGTTTGCCGAAATTGCACATCTTCATCAAGACAGACTCGAATATGATCGGCTTTCCGGTTCTGAGTTTCTGTGGCTAGATTAATTGGGGCGTTCATGGCGTAGGATTAGAAATCAAGAAATCATCAATTTCCCATCGTAGCTTAAAGCCTATCTAAAAAAAATGGATAATGGATAATTGATAATTGATAATTGATAATTGATAATTGATAATTCTGTTTAATTGTCAATTATCAATTGTTAATTGATAATTGACAATTACACCCTTCCCTGTTGCCTGTTCCCTGTTGCCTGTTCCCTGTCATTAAACACTGGCGATCGCTTTTAACTACTTGTTTGAGTCGGCTTCAACATGGACTTTGGCTTGTTTGCGCTGCAAATCCGCTAAAGTGAGGTCAAACTGGGATCGACCTTCAAAAACCGTTCCCACTTCGCCTTTATGTAAAGTAACCAGGTTAATTTTATAAGACTCCTGAGTTAAAGGAATATAGTCAACAGCGGTGACAATCTCTGGGGCTTGTTTAAGAAAAAAGTCCACAAAATCTTGCAGCGCTGGGTTTTCTTGTGCCTTCTGGAGATTGACATAAATAAATAAAGGTCGAGCAAAAGGTTGATAGGTGGCATCACTAACGGTTTCCAGAGAAGGCAGCACCGCCCCTTGACCTTTGCCACTGTCGATCGCCAAAGCTTTTAACTCGTTCTTGTGGGTTTCATAATAAGACAAACCAAAATAACCGATCGCATTCGGGTCTTGACGCACCCCTTGCACCGTTAACTCATCATCCTCATTGGCAACATAGTCCTTACGACTTTCTCCCGCTTTACCCATCAGGGCTTCCGTAAAATAGTCAAAAGTTCCCGACAGCGCATCAGCCCCGAACAAATTCAGCGGTCTATCCGGCAACCCCGGGCGAACTTGACTCCAGCGGTTAATTTTGCCTTGTGCTCCCGGTGCCCAGATTTTTTTCAACTCTTCCGTGGTCATGCTGTCGATCCAGTTATTTCGGGGATTCACCACCACCGTCAAGGCATCAAAAGCGATCGGTAACTCAATATAAGAGATGTTATTCTCACTGCATTCGGTCATCTCCGTAGCTTTAATCGGACGGGAAGCGCCGCTGATGTCCGTTTTTCCTTGACAAAACTTGTTAAAGCCGCCGCTGGTGCCGGAAAACTCCACAGAAATATCTACAGAAGGCTGTTGACTGGCTTGAAATTGCTCTACCGCTGCCTTGGTAATCGGGTAAACCGTGCTGGATCCATCAATAGCGATCGCCTTTGGCGTCGGAGGCTGACTACAAGATGTCAGTACAACTCCTACTCCAATACTAAATAAAATTGATTTAACCGACTTCAGAGAGATTTTACCTAAATAACTCATAACTATTGTCCTTTACCAAATATCATGTGATACCAAATTCGATTCCCCCGTACAAGCGATTCTTCAGATGTCATTCCCGCGAATGCGGGAATCCATCAGTCAGCGCTTTAGGGGATTGTCGGGGCGATTCTTCAGATGTCATTCCCGCGAATGCGGGAATCCACCAGTCAGCGCTTTAAGGGATTCTACGGGCGATTCTTCAGATGTCATTCCCGCGAATGCGGGAATCCACCAGTCAGCGCTTTAAGGGATTCTACGGGCGATTCTTCAGATGTCATTCCCGCGAATGCGGGAATCCATCAGTCAGCGCTTTAAGGGATTCTACGGGCGATTCTTCAGATGTCATTCCCGCGAATGCGGGAATCCACCAGTCAGCGCTTTAAGGGATTCTACGGGCGATTCTTCAGATGTCATTCCCGCGAATGCGGGAATCCATCAGTCAGCGCTTTAAGGGATTCTACGGGCGATTCGCTTGCTCTCCCCTACTGGAAAAGCGGATTTGGTATGAGAACTCTTAACCATATATATCAAAAAAACTTGATATATAAACTTAAACAAGATTCCGGATAACTCAAAACCCCAAACCGATCTGAACGGTTCAGAGAATCCGTCCCACCTACCTATTAAGCTACTATCCGACTAAAACTAAGGATCGACGGTTTTCAGCAACTCCACCGCATCCCGACCATCCACATCATTCACATAAACTTTCACTTGTTCTTCCGCAGCAGTGGGCAAGGTTTTGCCCGTAAAATCAGGATGAATCGGCAATTCGCGGTGTCCTCGGTCTACCAACACCGCCAAACGAATCACCCTTGGTCTGCCATAATCATTAACCGCATTTAAAGCAGCGCGAATAGTGCGACCCTTGTAAATCACATCATCCACAATCACCACATTTTTGCCCGTCAAGTCAAAAGGAATTTCCGACTTACCAGGAGTTCTCATGCCCAAATCTTGCAGGTCATCCCGATAAAAAGTGATATCCAAAGCCCCGACTGGGACTTGAATATTTTCCAAAGCTTGAATATAGCTGGCTAATTCGTAAGCCAGGGGGACACCTCTGGTGCGAAGACCTAACAGCACCAAATGGGATAAATCCCCTGATTTTTCGATGATTTGCGAAGCGATGCGAGTCAGGGTACGCCGGATTTCTTCAGCAGAGAGAATCTCGATAACTTGAATAGACATGGAAAGTTAGATGCCAAAACATCATTCTATCACTTAAGTAAACCGTCATTATTGCACGATCGCAACCATAAATCAACGATTTTAATTCGGATCGCCTTCAAGACCAAAAGTAACCATAATCTAAATCAGAGGATTTTAGCTTATGAAAAATTAAAGATAACATTAAAAATTGTTTAAATCAATTCAAAAAAAACCGGTTTTTAGGGCGATCTGTGAAGACTAAGAAACCGGGTTTCTTTTTCGCTGAAAACAGATAACTTTTGATACCCACAACAGAAACCCGGTTTCTAGGCGATCTGCCAGGACCCAGAAACCGGGTTTCTTTTATGCTTAAAACAGATAACCTTAATCTTCACCACAGAAACCCGGTTTCTCGTTTTTTAGTTTCTAAGTATTTCTGGGCAGGAGGAAGCCCCCATAACGAGGAGAGATGCATAGAGGGGAGAAAAGAGAGGACTCTTTCCTCTTTCCTCTTTCCTCTTTCCTCTTTCTTCTTTCTTGGGCTTGTTGGATGTGTTTCCGGCCCCAATGAACCTGAATTATTTTTGATACTTATATCTTATCCATTTATTAACAGATTGTCAAGCTTTTTTAGAGATAATTTTACCACAGAGACACAGAGGACACAAAGAGATATTTTTCGTGGTTTTTGTGTTTTTGTAGTTTATTTTTACCACAAAGACACAAAGGACACAAAGACTAAGAAACCGGGTTTCTTATTTGTGTCCCACAGATAACTGTGATTTTCACAACAGAAACCCGGTTTCTGGGCTTATTCCTTTACACCATCAAAGTGAAATCAGCGCTAGTAATCAAACCAACATCAACCCCCGTTAATGTGGCTAACAACTCATTACCACTGGCAATCAAAGTATTCCCATTACTGCCAGTAACACTTAACTGTTCAAAAGTTAAACCACTGGCTAAACCAATCAGGTCAGTTCCATCAGTAAAGTCCAGAATCGTATCCGAACCAAAACTGGATTGCAGGACAAAATAATCCTTACCGGCATTACCAATTAGGGTATCATCTCCGGCATCTCCATAGAGGAAATCATCCCCATCTTGTCCCCAAAGGAAATCATTTCCTTCGCCGCCATAAACCACATCATTTCCGGTGCCACCGGCGAGGCTATCATTGCCCTTATCGCCATATAAAACATCGTCTCCGGCATCCCCATGAATTAGGTCATCACCTTGACCACCACGGGCGGTATCATTATCATTGCCACCGGAAATGGAGTCATTCCCCATATTTCCTTGGAGATAATCATTGCCATCACCACCCAACAGCAAATCACCGCCATCACCAGAGACTAAATCCGGGTTGGATGGGCCACCAAACAGGCTATCATCTCCTAAATCACCGGACAGAGAATCGCTGCCCAGGTCGCCATAAATTAGGTCGTTGTCTTGACCGCCGAAAGCAATATCGTTACCTTGGCCACTATATATAATGTCAGCCCCTTCGTTGCCATTGAGCAAGTCTGCCCCTTGGTTGCCATAAATTTCATCATTACCTTCGTTGCCAAACAGGGCATCGTTACCTTCTAGACCTCGGATATAGTCGTTGCTATTTAGACCACTAATGACATCATCAGTAGTTTGACCATCAATATTATCGGCCTCATCAGTTCCCACAGCAGTGAAGGAAATATTGACTAAATCTACCATGGGGAAAGGCGGAATTGGCGGAGGTTCCGGCAAGGAGGTGCTTTCGTTAGTTGCAGAACTGTCACCGTCGGTGGTGTCAGTGGTGTCATCGGATGCCAGAACATTACTCAGACCTGTGAATGGGGGAATTTCACTGGTTGGGGCCGGGGCAACGGGCAATATATCAGTGTCAACATCAGTGTCAACATCAGTGTCAACTTGCTGGTCTGTTGGTTCGTCATCAGACGTATCAACGATTAAGCTACTGGCAGCGGATGCAGCAGAAGTATTCCCCACTGCATCAGTAGCCGTGGCAGTAAACTCATAAGTGTCATCGTCTATGGCAGTAGCCAGAGTAAATGTCCAATTGCCATCAGCATCAGCAGTGGCAGTACCGATACTTGTGCCATTTTGGAATATCTCTACTACGCTGCCTGCTTCTGCCGTCCCAGTAATATCGGGAGTATTGTCATCAGTTGTGCCAGTAGTGCCGATAATAGGAGACTCGGGGGCAGTAATATCCGCAGTCCGACTTAACTGAGTTGCGACAGTATTATTATTGCCAGCATCATCCGCTGCCACATCCGCTGCCACATCGACAGTAACTTCTCCATCAGCAGTGGGAGTCACATCAAAGGTGTAAGTAATGTTATCCGCTGTCTGAAGATTGCCAACAGTTCCACCACTTACAGTAATATCCGCTGCCGCAAAGCCAGTCACCGCTTCACTGAAAGTAGCAGTAACGGTAAAAGCAGCATTAACTGTATCCGCTGCATCGGAAGTTAGGGCGACAGTTGGGATAGTGGCATCAAAAGTGACAATACTGGAGTCGGTAGTAGCCGTTACCGCCGTTCCCGCATTGCCCGCAGCATCACTGAAATCAATACTGATTGCCTGCGACCCTTCGGTATCGCTGCCAGTCAGGGTATAAGTGGCGGTGTAAGTATTACCACTGGTATTCGTCACCGTAGCAGTTTGACCGCCAATAGTCACAGTGGGTGTGCCGTTGAGGGTTTCATCAGCGGTAAATGTCACCGTAACCGTATCCCCGACTTTGGCTAAAGTCGTGTCGTTGGCATTATTGGAAGCAATGCTAACGGAAGATAAGGTAGGGGCAATATTATCAATAACTATGGCTTTGCTGCCACCGAGGGAGTTGGCAGAACCCAAGGCAGGGAGGGTTAAATTAGCACCCCAACCATCACTTACTGCTGTAATTGTCCCGCCATTCAGTTCTAAGGCAGTGGTAGAAAGATATTCTAAGTCCGTAGAACTATCCCCAGCTTGCACTACATAGTTAAAAGTGAGGGTAGTACCGCCACTACCACTGGCATAAGTAGCATATTGGTCGGTGGTGCCGGTTTCTAGTTGCAGGCGGGGAGTGCCTGTTACTGTAACAGCCGCATCAAAGGCGGCGGTAATAACAATGGTATCACCTGCTTTGTAGCTGCCATCAGCAGTGGTGGCGGTAACGGCGGTTATCGCCACAGGGGTGTTCAACAGAACTGAGACGTTGTTGCTGCTAATGTTCGCCACGGCCAAGTCCGGGCTGCCATCGCCGTCAAAGTCTCCTACGGTGACGGAAAACGGACCGGTTCCCACAGCCAAGGTGGTTTGGGCGCTGAAACCGCCACTGTTGTTCCCTAACAGAACCGAGACGTTGTTGCTGTTACGGTTCGCTACGGCCAAGTCCGGGCTGCCATCGCTGTCAAAGTCTCCTACGGTGACGGAAAACGGACCGGTTCCCACAGCAAAGGTGGTTTGGGGGCTGAAACCGCCACTGTTGTTCCCTAACAGGACTGAGACGTTGGCGCTGCTAGAGTTCGCTACCGCTAAGTCGTCCACTTGGCCATCGCTGTCAAAGTCTCCTACGGTGACGGAAAACGGACCGGTTCCCGCAGCAAAGGTGGTTTGGGTGCTGAAACCGCCACTGTTGTCCCCTAACAGGACTGAGACGTTGTCGCTGTCATAGTTCGCTACGGCCAAGTCCGGGCTGCCATCGCTGTCAAAGTCTCCTACGGTGACGGAAAACGGACCGGTTCCCACAGCGAAGGTGGTTTGGGTGCCGAAACCGCCACTGCCGTCCCCTAACAGAACCGAGACGTTGTTGCTGCTACGGTAAGAGTTCGCTATCGCCAAGTCCTGGCTGCCATCGCCGTTAAAGTCTCCTACGGTGACGGAAATCGGACTGGTTCCCACGGCAAAGGTGGTTTGGGGGCTGAAACCGCCACTGCCGTCCCCCAGCAGAACTGAGACTTTGCTCCTCACTACCACCGCTAAGTCCTGTTTGCCATCGCCGTTGAAGTCTCCTACGGTGACGGAACTCGGAAGGCTTCCCGCAGCGAAGGTGGTTTGGGTGCCGAAACCGAGGGTGTGGGGGTAGGTGGTGAGGGTGTGGGGGGAGAGGGGTGTAGGGTGTAGGGTGTAGGGTGTAGGGGGGAAGATGGGTTGCAGTTCCCAGGTGCCACCTTTGGCTGGGTTGCCTGTGGGGTGAGGGTTGGCGGAGATTGGGGTTTGGGTGATGTGGTGTAGTTTTTGCAGGAATTCGGTTCCGGCATCACCGGCAGCTACTTGACATCCATATATATATAGATGTGAGGTGCCCCATTGTTGAAGTTGGGAGCGATATTTTTCTAGGTTGCTGAGTTCTAGGGTACTGTTGCCTAGGCAGAGGGTGCCCGGGGCGCCGTGGGAGATGAGGTGGAGGGAGGAGGCCCGCCATCGGCAGGGGTGCCCACCATCTGCAGGGGGGCACGCCATCGGCAGGGGTGCAGGGGGGCAGAGGAGATGAGGAGAAAAATATCGCTCGATGGCGGATCCCCCGCTCCCCTGCAACCCTGTAAGGATTTCCGTAATTTGCTCAATACCATCCCGGTTGGGGTCGAGAATGTGGATTTCGCAGTCAGGACGGACTCCTTCCGCGAGGATTTGCCATTGGTCAACATTGGGGTCAATAATGACTAACTCACGGCGCCGCTGCCCACCTTAGTGGGCAGCGGCGCCGGCGCCATATTTTTCCTGGGATGAGTTGGGGTTGGTAATGTGATTGATTGTAGACATGATAATTTGAATCCTTGTTTGGTTTTTGCCAAAAAATCACCGTTAGACCGAAGGCATCTAATTGGTTTGATTTGATTAATTCTGAAAAAAGCTTCCACTAGATGAGCACCCTACTATATATACCTGATTTCTATAAATTTGTCCGGTAAGTAACTGTTGAGTTTGCCGATCGCTTTCCGGTCTGAGATTAGTTAAGACTAAGAAACCGGGTTTCTTTTATGCCACCCACAGATAACTGTAATTTTCACCACAGAAACCCCGGTTTCTGAACCCCACCAAGGACCTAGAAACCGGGTTTCTCTTATGCCACCCACCGATAACTTTAATTTTCACGACAGAAACCCGGTTTCTAGGTTAGCTGCTGAGACTAAGAAACCGGGTTTCTTTTATGCTTAAAACAGATAACCGTAATTTTCACCACAGAAACCCGGACCACATGAACCCCCACCAAGAACTCACTCATCAGCCGGTAAAAAATCAGGGTTAAGCACTTCTTCTTTACTAAAGGGAGACTCTGGGGGAAATATCTGGATGGATAAACCCGTTTCACCGGCGGCTAGTTCTCTCGCATCTTGATAGGATTCATTAAAAATATCTTCAAAAAAACGATATAAACTCGGACTGTTTTTGAATGTATCTCGGAGGCGTTGACGATGTTCTATGATAGTGTAATTCCAACTATTTGTGCGCTTTTTATTCTGATATTTATACTTGAGTAAGTGCATTAAAAGTATTTTTAAATTACTTTTTAAAGCATTTTTATCGCTTTTCCCCATACTTTCCAATTCCTCAAGCAAGTTTTCTAAATCTATTTCGGCAAAATTTCCCTCTTTTAATAAGTTGATATTTGTCTGTAGCCACAGATAAAAATCTTGTTCATAAAGGGATGTTGTTGCCGTTGTGATTGATTGGACCGCTGTCATTTATTTTGACTCCCTTTCTTTTCTTCTATGATAGATTTCCCGAAAAGAAACCCGGTTTCTGGGTATTTCTGGGCAGGAGGAAGCCCCTCACCGGGGCTCCCCCTTGTGAGTTTGGAAACGAGTTAGGGATTTTACCTGGCCCGGAGAGCGTAGGGGCTTTTTGCTCTTACTTTCTTTGCCACTCCGGGCCGGGTACTCCCAGGTATCGTTTGGGCTTGTTGGATGTGTTTCCGGCCCCAATGAACCTGAATTAGTCTTTCGATGAATATATCTTATCTATTTATTAACAGATTGTCAAGCATTTTTAGAGAAAAATTTTAGGTAGGGTGTGTTAGGCTGGCCATTAACTTTGGGGACAACAATTAACCTTAATTCCAGCCGTAACGCACCACAGCAAATAGCTTACTATTTTAATAAAATTTTAGGTAGGGTGTGTTAGGCTGGCCATTAACTTTGGGGACAACAATTAACCTTAATTCCAGCCGTAACGCACCACAGATAATTGGCAGCGGATGAACCCTTATATTTTATTTGAGAATAGTGGTTGGCAGCGGATGGATCATTCTATTTTATGCATGAGATAATTCTTTTATCCGTTATCTATCCGCTGCCAATCCGTTATCTATCCGCTGCCAATCCGTTATCTATCCGCTGCCAATATCCGCTGCCAATTAGAGAGATTTTTACCACAGAGACACAGAGGACACAAAGAGAAGAGAATGTAAAAATAAAATGGGGTTGACGGTTAATAGCCGATCGCCCATGTTAAACCAGTACGAATTAGGCAGAAAATTGCTAACCAAGTGAGAAAAGTATAACGAGTTATTTTTAAGGCTTGGTGAATTTTTTCTGGGGAAATTTGATCGATTGGTTGGCCTAGTAATGGTTTATGTTTAATCGCGCCGCGATAAGAATTGGTTCCCCCTAGTTGGACTCCCAAGGTGACGGCGTAAGCGCATTCACTCCAACCGGCGTTGGGGCTGGGGTCTTTGGTGGCGTCCGTTTGACAGGTTGACCAGATTTTGCCCAGGTTGCCAAAAATTAGGCCAATGGTGATGACGGTTAAGCGACAGGGCAGCCCGGTGAGCAAGTCTTCAAGTTTGGCACTAAACCAGCCGAGGTCTTTGTAGGGTTCTTCGCGGTAGCCGACCATTGAGTCTAAGGTGCTGGCAGCTTTGTAGGCGATCGCGACAGGAACCGGCCCGATCGCGGGGATCGATGCGCCGACGATCGCATAAAATAGCGGTGCCATCACCCCATCAACGGCATTTTCGCTCGCGGTTTCCAAAATTGCGCGGAGAATTTCGGTTTCCGACAGGTTTTCTGTATCTCGTCCCACATAAAGGCTTAATTTTTGCCGCGCTTGAGTTAGATCCCCGGATTTCAGGGGTTGCAGCACATCTTCAGCGGCAGCGCGTAAACTCCGACCGGCAAAACAGCTTGCTAAGAGGATCGTTTCTAAGAGGATACCGAGGGCAGGATGAAGCGATCGCGCCACGAGAATTATCCCTGCGGCAATGAAACCCGTAGAAGCGATCGCGCCAATGCCCAGCCCCACTCCGGCAACTCGGCGGATTTGCGGTTGGGAAAACCATTGTAAGACGAATTGACTATAGCGAGAAATTCCCCAACCGATCGCTTGAACTGGGTGGAGCCAACCCCAAGGATCGCCAATCAGATAATCCAGGAAAGCGGCGATCGCTAAAACCAAGATGGTTGATTTTTCCCCATCCGAAAGCCAGAGGGAAACAGACAAAACAGCAAATACCTGGTTCATGCAATCCAAAATTAAATCATCATAAGTAGATGAACATAATTAATTGCACTTTTCGTTCCCCCGCGTAAATCCTTGGATTCCCGTCGGAGTTTACCCCCGCGAAGGCCGCCATCGGCGGGAATGACAGGTTTTCTTCTCATAATGACAGGTTTTCTTCTCATAATGACAGTTTTTCTTCTCATGGGGTCTGTGGTGCATTTATTTCTGCCCGTAAACTTAAATTAAATAATAAAATTTGTTTCTTGTCCCTGAGATGCCTGCCAACTGCGAGCATCATAGTATAAGTCTTCAAGAGAAATACTATAGAGTGATTCTTTTAGCTTTTGGTGCAGTCGGTGCCACAAAGTAAATGTCACCCAGTCTTCGGCGTGTTTACTTTGTGGCGGCAAATTCAAATCAGGCTCAATAGTTTCTCCCACGGCTTCTAAAATCTGACCGAGGGAAATTTTGCTAGGCGGTTTGGCCAGTTGATAGCCCCCTTGGGCGCCCCGGACGGATTCCACCAAACCCCCCTGGCGCATTTGAATCAATAACTTTTCTAGATAGGGTGCGGGGATCTTTTGCCGATGAGCGATCGCTTTGGTCGCCGACGGCCCCAGATGTTTCTGGAGAGTCAAATCCAGTAAGGCTTTAACGCTATACTGTGCGCGTTTGTTCAGTTTCATAGTTATTGGTTATTTGTTATTAGTTGTTTGTTATTGGTTATTTGTTATGATAAAAGCTGCGGCTCCTAATCACGAATAACCAATAACCAACAACAAATAACCAATAGAACATTTTCGGTGAGGTAAATTGACAACTCATCCTATGCCAAGGTTAGAATCAAGTTTAGGGCTGGAGACAGGGTTTAAATTTCTGACTAAAGTTGGTTAAACTTACTCATTTTGTATGCTATCATAAGGTTATGAGTAAGTTTAGTATTTCCGAAGCAGCAAAAATTAAAGGAGTATCACCATCTACATTAAGACGTTGGGAATCAGAAGGGAAATTAATCCCTGAGCGTACAGCGTCCGGTCATCGGAGATACTCTATGTCTCAACTACTGAATGTTGAATCTCATAGAGCCTATACAATCGGTTATGCACGAGTCAGTAGTCACGACCAGAAACAAGACCTAGAACGCCAAAAGGAAATTATTGAATTGTTCTGCGCTCAAAATGGCTGGGAGCATGAAATTATCCAAGATTTAGGCTCTGGGATGAATTACAGTAAGCGTGGGTTAAAGCGTCTTCTGAGGTTAATCACATCCGGTGAAATCGACAGACTGGTTCTGACCCATAAGGATAGATTGCTGAGATTCGGGGCTGAACTGGTGTTCAGCATCTGTGAGCAGTTTGGTGTAGAGATTGTCATTATCAATCGGAGTGAGGATGCAAGTTTTGAGGAGGACTTAGCCAACGATGTTTTAGAAATTATTGCCGTGTTTTCGGCTCGTCTTTATGGGAGTCGAAGTAGCAAGAACAAAAAGATTATTGAGGAGTTAAAAAAAGTCAGTGAAAAGCTTTAAGACCAAGCTAGACTTAAATAACCGACAACGAACGCTCATGGCGAAACACGCAGGAGTAGCTCGACACGCTTGGAATTGGGGACTCGCTACCTGTAAGGAAATATATGAAGCCGGAGGTAAACTCCCGACCGCCATAGACTTACACAAAAGATTAGTAGCCGAGGTAAAAAGTCAGAATCCTTGGTACGATGAAGTCTCCAAATGTAGCCCTCAAGAAGCTTTGCGTAACCTCAATAAAGCGTTTAAGCGAGTCTGGCAAGTCAAAGGAACAGGTTTCCCCAAGTTTAAGAAAAAGAACGTTAAGGATAGTTTCTACCTAGAAGGAATTAAAGTTTCTGGTTATTGGGTGAAGCTACCTCGGATTGGTTGGGTAAAAAGCCATGAACAGTTGCCTCCAGTAAATCCCAAAAACGTCACGATTAGTAAACGAGCCGGGGACTGGTATATTTCATTCAAAATTGATGTGGAACCCCAGGCCACTCCCAAAGTAAGAGAGCGGATTGGGGTAGACATAGGAATCAAAACTCTGGCCACCCTGAGTGATGGTACAACCTATCCCAACCCGAAAACTTATCGTCATGCCAAGAAAAAACTAGCCAAACTCCAGAAAGAGCTAAGTCGCCGTCAAAAAGGAGGTAAAAACCGAGAAAAAACTCAACTTAAGTTAGCTAAAGCCCACCGACGCATCGCCGATATTAGATCCGACCATTTACACAAATTAACAGCTTACTTAGCCAAAAACCACGGTGAAGTAAAAATCGAAGACTTAAATGTGTCAGGGATGCTCAAAAGTCACAAGCTGGCTGGTGCGATCGCGCTCTGGTGGGTTTTATGAGTTCCGTCGTCAGCTTGAGTACAAATGCGAGTGGTATGGGAGCAAATTAACGCTGATTGACCCCTGGTATCCCAGTTCGCAGGTCTGTTCCAACTGCGGACACCGACAAAAAATGCCACTGAAGCAACGACAGTATGATTGTCCGAACTGTCACCTCTCACTCTTGTCGTGACTTAAATGCGGCAATTAATTTAGAAAACGCGGATAGTTCAGCCGTGTAAGCAAGCGTGATGGAAAGGTCTTGGAAGATCCAAGCTAGGAACTAAACATCATAAAATTAAGTTTGAGTAAGTTTTAGAGATCGGTAGCAGGAAGATGAAAACTGCTGAAAACTTTATATAATGGTTGATTGGGTCGTTCAGATTATCGTTTGAACCGTCACCTTTTGGGTTCTTCCTAATTATAAAAATCAGCCTGAACATATAAGATTCGGGCAGGTCTTAACCAGAGGCGCTGTATTTACTGACTCAGAAAGCCCGCGAATTTCATTGAATATATGAATATATTTAAGGTGATTTCACAAAGGTGGCGGATATCTGAGCAAGTCGATCGATCGATTAGCAAGTGGATAATCTACTAAACGATCGGCCCATAGACGGTTGCTGCCGATGTAAAAACGTGATGACTAACCCGCATTCACAACCTAGTGCAAATACACACCCATGCAGAATATGGACAACCAATTTACGATTCACTTCTGGGGCGTGCGAGGAAGCATACCATGTCCCGGTGCAGAGACCGTCCGGTATGGCGGCAATACCCCATGCATCGAGATGCGGGTGGGTGGACAACGCTTAATTTTTGATGGCGGTACAGGCTTAAGAGTGTTGGGACAATACTTGCTCGGTCAGATGCCCGTCAAAGCCAATTTGTTGTTTACTCACTCTCACTGGGATCATATTCAGGGCTTCCCTTTTTTTGTCCCTGCTTTTATTCCTGGGAATCGCTTTCACATTTATGGAGCGATCGCCCCCAATGGCTCTACCATTGAGCAACGACTGAATGACCAGATGCTTCATCCCAATTTTCCCGTCCCCTTGCAGATCATGGCCGCCCAGCTAGAATTTCACGATATCAAAATCGGCGATGTCCTGGAATTTGGGGAGGTAAAAGTGAATACCGCACTGCTAAACCATCCCGGAGAAGCGGTCGGCTATCGAGTCAGTTGGAACGGCTACGCCGCAGCTTATGTCACGGATACAGAACATCTACCAGACAAGCTGGATGACAATGTTTTATTCCTCGCTCATAATGCTGACGTGCTGATTTATGATGCCACCTACACTGATGAGGAATATCACTCTCAAAGAAGCAGTAAAGTCGGCTGGGGTCATTCCACCTGGCAGGAAGCGGTTAAAGTGGCCAAGGCTGCGAACGTGAAACGACTGGTGATTTTCCACCACGACCCCCTGCACAATGATGACTTTTTGGATAACGTAGGAGAGCAAGTAGCACAGCATTTCCCCAACTCTCTCATGGCCAGGGAGGGATTGTCGATTCAATTAATTGCGCCGCATTCTCCTTCCTCTCCAGAGGCAGAGTCCCCAACCTAAAAAGATACCGCAAGTGACTTTCAGATCCAGAATAGAGAATTTCCGACAATTCTCTATTCTTCTTGTTTATAGGTACAATGGCCATTGATATTTAATCATAATCGATCATCTAATTAATATCTAAACAGTGTGGATTACTTCTTCTCTCTCAACAGTTCTGACTCCAACAGCGATCGCGCTAGGAAACTTTGATGGGTTGCATCGAGGACACCAAAAGACGATCGCCCCCATCTTGCCGGACTCACCGTGGGTTGAGCGATCGCTGGACTTGCTCAACAGCCGGGAATCTGGGGGCGGGGCAAAGCATCCCTACAGCACTTTCTACAGCACTTTGGTGACTTTCGATCCACATCCCCAGGAGTTTTTTTCCGGTGAATCCAGATCCCTATTAACGCCTCAAGTAGAAAAAGTCCAATACTTAGAGACGATGGGAGTCCAACAGCTAATCCTATTGCCGTTTGACCAAAAGCTGGCAGCCCTCAGTCCACAAGCCTTTGTGGAGGAAATTCTGATTCAACAGTTACAAGCTTGCTGCATTAGCGTGGGGGAAGATTTTCGGTTTGGCCATCGGCGATCGGGGACCGCTGATGACCTGAAGGCGATCGCTCAACCATACAGCGTAACCGTTAACATCGTTCCCCTAAACAAAATCGATGGACTACGCATTAGTAGTTCCGCCATTCGCCAAGCACTCAGCCAAGGGGATATCCGCCAAGCCAATCAACTTTATGGTCGTCCTTATCGTCTCATTGGCGAAGTGATTCAAGGGCAGCAACTAGGTAGAACCCTGGGATTTCCCACCGCCAATTTACAACTATCCCCCAATAAGTTCTTACCACGCTACGGTGTTTATGCCGTCCGAGTCACTTGGGATGACCAACCCACCAAGCATCACCTGGGGGTAATGAATATTGGCTGTCGTCCCACCGTGGCACAGGGCCAACCACCTACGGTCGAAATTCATCTTTTAGATTGGAGTGGGGATTTATACGGGAAAACCTTGACCGTAGACATTGAGCAATTTTTGCGCCCCGAACAAAAATTTGCTTCCCTGGATCGGTTAACAACCCAGATTCAATTAGATTGTATTCAAGCAAAATCTCTGGCGTCAGCTACATCCCAATTATGAGAGAACGAATTCAACAGCTTCGGGAAAACCTCGGCAAAACCATTGTGGGCAAAGCCGACCCCATAAGCCTGGTACTCGTCGCCTTATTTTCCGGCGGTCATGCTTTACTCGAAGATGTCCCCGGTGTGGGTAAAACTTTACTCGCAAAATCCCTGGCGCGATCGATCGCCGGTAAGTTTAAGCGGATTCAATGCACCCCCGACTTATTGCCCACCGATGTCACGGGCACAAATATCTGGAGTCCGCGCACCGGAGAATTTGAATTTCTCCCCGGTCCTGTATTTGCCAATGTCTTATTAGCCGATGAAATTAACCGGGCGACCCCCAGGACGCAATCGGCTTTACTCGAAGTTATGGAGGAAAGGCAAGTCACTGTTGATGGGGTTTCGCGTTCAGTCCCGCAACCTTTTTTTGTCATTGCCACCCAAAACCCCATTGAATATCAAGGGACATTTCCGTTGCCAGAAGCGCAAATGGATCGGTTTACCTTGTCTTTCTCTGTGGGCTATCCCACGGAAGCCGAAGAATTGCAAATGCTGCAAAGACTGCAAGAGAATATCACCGTAGAAGAATTGCAGCCTTGTATTGAATTGTCAGAAGTCAGTGAATTATGTCGATTATGCTCTCAAGTGCGACTAGACAATTCATTACAAAAATATATCCTCGACTTAGTAAGGGCAACGCGAGTCAGCGATCAAATTACTTTGGGCGTCAGTCCTAGAGGCGCCGTCGCCTTACAAAAAGCCACCCAAGCCCTCGCCTTTATTTCTGGTCGAGACTATGCCATCCCTGACGATGTAAAATTTCTCGCCCCCCATGTCTTATCTCACCGCTTGATTCCCACCGGAGGGCGTCGGGCTCAGACCATTGTGGAGCAACTTTTGCGTCAAGTGCCGATTCCAGAATAAATTGATAATTGATAATTGATAATTGATAATTGATAATTGATAATTGATAATTGATAATTGATAATTTTTTGGGAATTAATTATCAATTGTTAATTATCAATTGTTAATTGTTTTTCCCTGCCCCCTGATTTCTAGTTCATTTTCAAATAGGAGAAACTTGGGCAAACTCTAGCAATTTAACTAACTTATCCAGATTCACCAAAATGTCTGGATCTTGATTCGGTTTAGCGGCCTCACTTTCATCATAATTTTGCGATTCATCACCTAAATTAGTCTCTGCCAATAATTCTCCCAATAAATAGTAATAATCAATATTAACTTGATGACTGAGTAACCAGTAGCAATTATTAATATAGTCTGGCGAAAATATTTCAATAATTTTGGTTCCAGGGTTACAAAATACCAGATTCGTGAGTCCGGCCCCATGAGGGGCGATCGCGACTTTAGCCCCGAACATCATGGCGACTTGTTCCGCAAAAGACAGGGTTTCTAACGTAACGACGTGAAAGCCAAAATTTGCCTTTAAGCAATTCACTAATTCAGCTTCATTAATCACTTTTCGATATTGGGCATATTTTCTGCTAATATAGAGTCGGTCATAGCCTGAACTTTTGACTTGACTCAGAGATTTGGTTAAAAATTCTTGCCTCAAAAATTTTCCTACCCAGTTTCCCCCTCGATAATGCAAATAAGCAATCACTAATCTTTCAGCTTCAACATGAGGATGTTGCTGACTTTCAATGATTTTATCTTCAGGAATGCCAAAGTGATTTAACGTGGCTTTTTCATAAGGAAGCTGGCAACGGTTAACGACAAATTTATCAATTTTGGCGAAATTAATCCCCTTAAGACGGAGTAATTCTATGCGGGGCAATAGGTCAGTCATCCAATGAAAATAAGTAGTTCCCCAGCCAACCGATAAAAACGCAACAGTTCCCGAAATTTTTAGCGGAGATGGTAATTTTTGGGAAGCGGCAATTATGGGCGAACTGCCACAAGAATATCCTGAGATTAACTGATTCCTTGCGGTGAGAAAAGCTACGGTATAATAATCAGCCCAAGCCCTGCCGTTTTGGGACAGCGCGACTTCTGCGGGCAAATACTCAAAGCTGGTGATTTTAAACTGTTCACATATCCGATATTCCAGATTTTTTGGGGGTGAAAGTTGGATGGTTGTGGGCGGATAAATTTGCCATCCGCTGACTTCCTCTCGGCAATCATAAGAATCAGAAAGCATTGACCAAGGTCGAGGATTTGGATAGAATTTATTCACGAAATCAATGGACAAGTAATAGCGATCGCACAGAAAAGCATCTTGCCATCTACCAATCTGTCTAAGAACTTGGGCTAACTGCGAGTAAGCGGCTAGATAATCTGGTTGAATTCCTAACACTTCTAAATAAGCCGCGATCGCCTGATGAAATTCCTCGGTTTGTTTAAAAAATTGCCCTAAATTAAAATAAGCCTCTAAAACATAAGGGTCAATCATCACCGCTTGATGACTAGCCCGAATAGCGGCTAAAATTTTCCCTTGTGCCGCTAAACTTTTCGCCAGATTTAGATAATTAGCCGCGCAATTCGGCTGGAGTTTTACCGCTGACTGACAAAGGGCGATTTCTGGCAATATTTCTAAACTTTTATTAGCTAAATTATCATTAGACATTATGTGAATAATTCAGGCTGAATGGACTAAACTCCCCATTCGCGGGGGCAGGATTTGATGAGTTAGTAGAGTTATATCATACAAAAATTCATCCAACATCCCCTAACATTCGTATGGTGGGCAAAAATACCCAACCTACTATATATATATGATGGTGGACTTTTGCCCACCCTACAATATAAATAATTATTATAAATTTTTGTAAATAGTAAAATGTAGGGTGGGCGGGGAAAAAGTCCACCCTACTTTTTACTACTACATTTTACTACTAAACGTGCTGACTTAAGCGTTGATAAACCGTCAATAAGCCCTTAGCATCCCCCACATTTCCGGGGAATAAAACCACCGGCAAATTAGGAAAACGGGGATGGTCAGCAGGAGTCCGTACCATTGAACAACCGGCTAAAACTTGACCCAGTAATCGGGCAGTTCGCAACGCTAAACCAGTGCTTAAAACATCATTAGAAGTAATCCCACCTTTACTAATTAAAAATCCGATATCTGCCGGTAAACCTCGGACAATATCCATTAAAAGTGCCGAAACTGCCAAGCCAAATTGTAAGCGAATTTCCGTACTATCAAAAACTAATTCTTGCCGTGAAGTATAAACTACCGGAGTTTTTCCTGAGTCATGGACTGATTGCACTTTGGCTAAAGTATTTCCTAGCAAAGTTTCTCGTTGGGTTGCTGAATCTTCCAGTAAATGAGCCACATCCACTTCAATTCCCACCACCCCAGAATCTTGCAGCACATTTTCTAATTGTTGGGTGGTTTTTTTCACATGAGAACCGACAATAATTGCCCCCGGTTTACCTTCCCGAACATATTTGGCCATTTCATCAGCGGGAATAGGTTGCGGGCCGAGATTTGCTAGAGAAGTTAGCAGACTGGCGGCACTGCGGAATAGAAATTTTTTACCTTCAGCGGCAGCAGTCAAAATATCCGCCGCAAAGAGATTTAAATCCGCTTGTTTTTCCCCATCAACCGCACAGCAAACGTTGCCGGTGAGTTGCATCAGTCGGTCTTTACTTCCGGCGCGAATATCTGCCAGTAAAAACCGTTCTACTTGGTGAGATTTAATCCGACCTTGGGTTTTTTCTGCCACATAATCGGGCAGATAACTATATTGATAGCCAAATACAGAGTCGCGGGCAAATTCCGTCTGATGAACCGGAGTTTCTACCCCATCAATGATTAAATAATGGATACTATTTTTAGTCACCCGGCCACCTTCAAAAAAGGCTGGGGTGAGAAAATGAGCGTCAAATGGACCAACTTCTGCCGCGATCGCATCGGTTTCCACGGGATAATGCCCCCGCAAAGTGGAGTCAGACCGACTGACAATCAGCCATTCTTGGATATTTTCCGCTGCGAGGGCGGCTTTGAGGTTTTGGCAGACTTCGCGGGTGACTTGGGTCGCTTGTTCGGGAGTAAGCGATCGGGTATTTGTCAGGACAAAGAAAATTGGCGACTCGTCCCGCAACCCCAAGCGTAAGGTTTCGATATCCCATTGCATCAATAGCAAGCAACTATGAACGGTTTGGGATCCAGTGGGATCATCATCTAGGACAATAATTTTCGGTTGGTGATTCATGGTGCATTACAACGCTGATAAAATTAATTTTCTCATTTCTTGACGTTGTTAATAAATCTAAATCAATCAATCAGCGGTTCTTGACTCCCTGTTGCCTTAACATCAGGACATCAGGACATGAGAAGAGAGAACAGAGAAGAGATAATAGAAAAGAGATAATAGAGAATTTTGATGGTTCACATTAGCATTTCCTTTGGGAAAATTGATGGGAAACCGGGTTTGGTCATAGAAACTATCTCATTTATTCCACATACTCAAAAACCCGGTTTCTCAGATCGCTAAACCCATCGGTTTAAGCATTATAAAATGGTCAAAATTGCGTCGGTTGGCGATCCGAGGGTCGCACCACGGGAAGGATTAATTAAAAATAGGGCGATCGCCTCATTCGGGTCGTCAATATCATCCTGGAGAATTGGCACCGTGAAACTCTGAATTGTCTGTCCGGGGATAAAATTCAGGGTGCCGAATGTTTCCACATAATCCAGATCGGCAGTAGCCGTGCGATCTCTAGTCCCATACTCCACCGTAAACGGAGTTTCGGAAACTCCATTCACCGCCACAGTAATCGTCGCTAGATCATCCGTTTCGTTCACGGTGTAGTTGTTGGAGGTGTACTGCACCTGGGGTAAATCATCATTATCGACAATCACAACCGCAGTCCGATCCGGAGTGCCAATTATGGCTGAACCGGCAGCATTACGCAGTTCTAAGAAAAAACGCTCTTCTGATTCTCGGATTAAATCATCGAGAATCGTCACAGTAACAGTCTGGGTGCGTTCACCAGGGTTAAAAATTAAACTACCGCCGGTGGCTTGAAAATCAGACCCAGCACGGGCAGTCCCTTCTACCGTAGCATAATCTACCAGTGCGATCCCACGGGCAGGGCCTTCTCGTTGCACCGTAATGGTTATAGCGCCGGTCGTTCCGCCTTCTTCAAAGCCAAACTCTTCTATCTCAAAGCTTAAAGTATCTTCCCCTGCGGTCGGATCGACCACTTGTTCGGGATCTGGAGAACCCACAGGCGTGAGATTGGTGGTAAAATCCGAGGCAGTCAGGGTGGTGCTGTCCACATTTTTTAAGACCGCAAAAAATCGCCCGCTATTTTTGTCCTGAATAATCGTGTCCCCAAGATATTCGCGGACACCGCCATAAATGGCCAATTCTTCAAAAGTTAGATCCCCGGTTAAACCGATTTTGTCCTGACCTTTGGTAAAGTCAAGAATCACATCGCTGCGATCGAGGCTGGTGGCCGTAAATTTTCTTTGCAAGACGAAGATATCGTTACCAAATCCGCCGCTAATGGTGTTTGTACCTTCATCTCCGAAGAGGACATCGTTGCCTAAGTCTCCAGATAAAAAGTCATTGCCACTGGCACCAAACAGAGTATCGTTTTCTTTGCCACCATATAATGTATCGTCTCCTTCGTTGCCATAGAGGACATCGTTGCCTCGGTTGCCATAAATTAGATCGTTACCGAGTCCACCGAAAACCAAGTCATCCCCATCATCGCCCCAAAGGGTATCATTGCCCAAATCCCCAAATACATAGTCATTCCCAGCACCCCCCTGAGCAATATCGTCTTCTTTTCCGCCATAGAGGGTATCGTCACCCAAGCCGCCAAAAATTTGATCGTTGCCTTGATTTCCGTAGGTAACGTCATTACCCTCTAGTCCCCTGATAATGTCATTACCATCAAGACCGAGAATTGTGTCGTCACTCTCAGTGCCGTCAAAGATATCATTTCCTAATGTTAGCTGAATCGTCATGGTTTCTCCTGGATTCTTTGATTCACATTCAGTTTAATTCGCGAGGTATCGTCATTTACCGATGATAGCAAATGGCTACAAGGCTAAATCGATTTTTGCTCTCATAAGCCCGACAAGCGCAGATCGGGCGAGGGAATCGCTAAATTATTAAGATATAATCCCGTTATTCTGCATAATTTTTATTGTATTTGTTAATGATTTAACATTAAATTTGTAGCAAATTTAATGATGCATTATCAGAGCAAAAAATAGGCAAAAAAATGCTATATTTAGCGCGACTAATTTAAGAATAATCCTATTATTTCAACCCCGCAGAAAAACCCCATAAACCCAATTTTATGTTGTTTATTTGTTATTTGTTATTATTTATTGGTCATTAGATAATTGTTGGTCATTAGTCGTAGGGTGGGCAAGATTTTGCCCACCCTACGACTAGCTGGGTGAGGGGAAAAATAGCCCAAAAAAAAACGCCCAAACAAGGGGCGCTTGCAATCAGGGTGAATCTACTGAATTTAATATAGCACATTAATGAGGGGTTTGACCCCTCATTGACAAAAATTTTTCAGAAAATTTATTTTTTGCCCCAGACAAAAGGGTGGGCAAGATTTTGCCGACCCTACGACTGGATCCTTTAGCTGGCTCCCAGCACGTCCGAAAAATAGCCAAAAAAAAACGCCCAAACAAGGGGCGTTTGCAATCAGGGTGCATCTACTGAATTTAATATAGCACCTTAATGAGGGGTTTGACCCCCTATTTTAAAAAAATTTTTTCAGAAAATTTAGTTTTTGGGGTGATGGCGATCGAAAAATTGCCGATCGCTTGGTCTGTGACTCTATATGTAGTGTTTTTAAATTTTTAGCCACTATAAATAGGGTGGGCAAAATTTTGCCCACCCTTAGCTTTGTCAAGGTTCGATCGCAAAACGGGTGTAACTTTAGGTAATACCAAATTCGGTTCTCATAGACTGACTATGGTAATACCCGAAAAAGCTTGTGGATTCCCGCAGGAGTTTACCCCCGCGAAGGCCGCCATCGGCGGGAATGACAGATTGCTTTATAAGTGGGTTTTGACAACCGGATTTGGTATAAGTTCTGTTTATTTAGATTGACTGTGGCGGATCGTCGGTATGGTTGGCTGAGTCAGGGGTGGGGGTGCCGATCGCCGATCGCTTCTGGTAGTGGTTGCTGCGGTGAGTCCCAGGATCAGAAAGGCGATCGCCCCCAGGATCCATTTCAGCAAATGTCCAGAGACGGGTTTTAATGGCGGTTGGGGTGGGGCGATCGCCATTAAATCCACCATACATTCTTCTAAAGCGGTAACTAAATCTAATAATTGCAGATTGCCTAATTGAATCGTCTGATTAGATGCTTCCGTAGCTAAAACACCCAAATCTAATTGATGAGTTAAAGACCCTTGGGGTTTAATCTGAATCGATGAATTCTGATTCAAAGTTAAAATACTAGAAACTTCTTGATTCTCTAAGGGAGGTTGCAGCACTCTACTCCCAGAAGGAAAACGGGATTCTAAAGAATCTTCTAACAGAAATTGCGTCGCCATAATGCTTGGGGTGCTATTCCCGCAAGGAATCCGCTCTCGCGAATCGCCATGAAAAAACGCTTCACTGTACTGCTTGACTGCTTGATATAACTCTTCGAGGGTTAATCCATCGCCCCGAATAATTAAGTATTTTTCACTGGCAGATTGTGGGCGATCGAATATTAGCTGAAATCGGATATATTTCCTGAGATATTCACCAGTCCAAAATGACCAGGGTGAGTGTTTCAGACTAATTTCTAACGTGCAAGTGGGAGAACTGTACCTTCGAGAAACTGAGTTAGACCAAAGCATATAAAGAGAATTAAGAAAGATAATTTTTTGGAAAAAGGATAAATAGTTATTTGTTGATTGTTGTTTGTTGGTTGTTGGTTGTTGGTTGTTGATTGTTGATTGTTGATTGTTGATTGTTGATTGTTGATTGTTGATTGTTGGTTGATGTATGTCCCAAACAACTAACAACAAACAACTAATAACCAACAACAAACAACAACCAACAAAGAACAAACAACCACCAACCAATAACTAATAACTATTATTTTAGATAGGCAATTGTGACACCAGATCCACCATCTTTATCTTTAGCTAATTCATAATTTTTTATTTGCGGAGATTGGTCTAAAATTTGATGAACTCCTTCCCGTAATTTACCTGTACCTTTGCCGTGAATAATCCACAAAGCGCCGCCCACCGGGACTTGGGCAGCGATCGCCTGTGTTAATTCCATCTCCGCGTCTGCCACTCGGCGTCCGCGCAAATCAACGGTATTCCGCGAAGTTCTAATTGTCGGTACAGAAGACGATCCAGAAGCCGTAGCTGCCGGAACCGTGACTTTTGCCCCCTTTAAAATTTTTGGTTCAAAATTTTTCACTGGGGGCGGTTCCACTTTTTCCCCATTGAGGGATTCAATATCCGTGAGTGCCACAGTCATTTTCATAATGCCAAATCGGACAATTAACTCCTGATCTGCTAAGGACACTTCCAGAACTTCAGCGGTTTGGCCTAATTTCGGGATTCTAATGCGATCGCCCACCTTGGGCTGATATCCGGGTTTGGGTTTAGCCTTGACTTGCCGGGACGGGAGATATTGCTCAGAAATTTCATTTAATGCCTTAGTTGCTTCTTGAGCATCTTGACCCGTTTGATTCCCTTCTTGCAAACGGCGAATCACTTGGGCAATTTCCGCCTTCGCTTGGGCCAACTCATTTAGTAAGGTTTGTTCTTGTTGCTGACGCAGCAGTTGTTCTCGTTCTTCCAAAGACCGGGCAGCCCGAGACACTTCTTGATTCAGCTTTTCTGCCTGGGCCAATAATACCGCTGCCTCTTTCGCTTTGGTTTCTTGTTGCCGTCGTTGGGACTCCAACCCGGCAATCACCTGATTAATTTCCGCACCGCCACTCGGCGCCACGTGAGTTTTCGCCACCTCAATAATTTCTGAACTTAAGCCCAAGCGACTGGCAATGGTCAGGGCATTCGATCGCCCCGGAATGCCCCAAAGCAGACGATAAGTAGGGGAAATACTCACATCATCAAATTCTACCGCCGCATTTTCAAACCGTTCATCCTGATATTTCAAGGCTTTGAGTTCGCCATAGTGCGTGGTTGCCACGGTCAGTCCCGCATAGTCTGCCAGGTGTTGCAACAAGGCGATCGCCAATGCACTGCCTTCGGATGGGTCAGTCCCGGCGCCCACTTCATCCAACAACACCAAACTTTCCTGACTCATAGCCGCCAAAATCCGGGTAATCCGGCGGATATGTCCAGAAAAAGTAGATAAACTCTGTTCTAGGGACTGTTCATCCCCAATATCTGCCAGCACTTCGTCAAACCAGGGCAATTCCACAGGTTCTCTAGCGGGGATAAATAGGCCAATTTTAGCCATCAATGCCGCCAGTCCCAGGGTTTTCAGGGTGACAGTTTTTCCCCCGGTATTCGGGCCGGTGATGGCGACAACCCGAATATGGGGCGAAATCATTAAATCAATCGGCACCACGGCGGGGCCTTGTTCGTGAGCCACTGCGGTCTTGGGGTCTCCCCAAGTAGAGCAAGTGGCGTGGTGATGTTGCCAAATTAGCAACGGATGGCGCAGTTGACGTAAGGTAATCAAGTCAGCGGCGCTGCGGTTAATAAATCTAGGGGGGTTTGCTTTCAGCCAGTAGCTATAACGGGCGCGGGCTGTGGCTAAATCCAGGGTAGTAGCGATCGCCAATAACCGCTCTAAATCTTCATTCACCGCCGCCACTTTTTCCGTTAAAGCCCGCAGAATTGCTTCTTCCTCAGCTTTTTCTTGGCGTAATAGCACGCGCAGCCGATTATTCATCTCCACGATCGCATTCGGTTCGATGTAGAGAGTGGCGCCAGTGGTAGAACTATCGTGAACAATGCCGGGAATCGAATCTTTTTGGGGCGCTTTTACCGGAATCACAAAGCGATCGGACCGCTGGGTAATTAGCTGTTGCTGAATTGCCGATGGCGTTTGGCGCTGCATAATCTGTTGCAACGTTTGGTAAATGCGATCGCGGACTTGCTTCAGTTGACCGCGAATAGCGCCCAGTTCAGGACTAGCGCGATCGGCCACTTCTGCCCGTTCATCAATACAATGGTGAATCTCTTGCTCAAGTTCGGGATAAGTCCGTAAATCTTCCACCAACTCTTTCAAAACCGGGATACTCGGTTGGCTATCAATCATCCGCCGCAGGTTACGCATTCCCGCCAAAGTGGTGGCGATCGCCAACAATTCCACGCAGCTAAGGATCCCATGCAACTGTGCCCTTTCCAGAGAATCACCAATATCGTGAATCCCCTCAAAAGACAAACTGGTCGTCAAGGCGGTTTCTAGATAGTAAACCTCCTTCGTTTGCGTCAACAGTTGCTCGGTTTCGGCCAAACTTGTAGGTATGTGAATTTGACGCGCCGCGATCGCGCCCAACTTAGTGGCGGCAAACGTGGCCAGATGTTCGCACAAGCGAGGCCATTCTAGGAGTTCTAAGGTTTCCGACTGAATCAACGGACTTACTGCTATTTCGCTACTTCGGGGACTGATCAACTTAATTTAACTCAAAAATTGATGGTAGTAATGACAATTCTGATTTTCTACAGAAATTTAATACTACATTATACTACAGTTTCACCGCAGCAATCCATCATATCAATTTTCGATAACATTAGTGATTTGTTGTTGGTTGTTTGTTGTTTGTTGTTTGTTGTTTGTTGTTTGTTATTCGTTATTCGTTGTTTGTTATTCGTTATTCGTTATTCGTTATTCAGACCCACCAACAAACAACCACCAACCACCAACCACCAACCACCAACCACCAACCACCAACAAACAACCACCAACCAACAACAAATCTATAACTGATTCATCATCTTATGAGTTTGCGCCACCACCCGCACCTGCTTCAACTCGCGTTTCATCAACCCTTGCCACTCAAGCACCTGTTCTGGCGTCGGGGGCAATAAATGCTCACCGTGTTTTCCTCCCATAGACTCCGATGGTTTCAACGGAGTCACAGGTTGTAAAAAAACTGGAATCATTGGACTTTGCGCCGCCACCAAATCCCTAGCTTGAATCAACTCATCGAGATTCGTATCTTGAGAAATAATAATTTTCACAAAAACCTCTAAGCCCCCATCCCCACAAACTTGCAAAAACTCCTCATGGGCAGCCCAACAATTTTCCCCACTCACACTAGGCAACTTCAAATCCATCCCCACCAAATCCAAATCCTTTAAAATCATCCTTAACTGTTGGGGACGATGCCCCCCAGTTTCCAAATAAATCGGTAAACCAGTCTTTTCCTTCACCACCGGCAAAAATTCCTGTAAAAACGGCGCGTGTAACAACGGTTCGCCGCCGGTCAAACTAATACTGTCATGTAAACCTGGTGGCAACATTTGCTGTTCCACCCACCCCAACAACTGAGACTGAGTAACCGGATTAGCATAAGTCACAAAATCTCGTTTTCCCGGGGTCTGTTCAATCCTACAAGTATCCGAAGGCTGCCAAGTATGAGCGCTATCACAGAAATGGCACCGTAAATCACAAATTGCAAATCTAATAAAAATCTGTCGAGTCCCCACATTCAGCCCTTCTCCCTGAATGGCGGAAAACAGTTCAATCAGTCTCGCAGTGGCTAAATTTTTGATGGTTTCTGTCATTTCCCAAATCTCTCTAGCAACAAAATCTTTTATCTTATAATTTTTCTGACACTCTCTTAATCATCTTCAACCCTCACCCATGTCTCGATCTAAAGCCCTCCAGTCCTATATCATCATCCGTCTCATGCTGGCGCCGCTGATGTTATGGACGATTACCACCTTAGTATTTTTATTGCTTCGTGCCACTCCCGGCGATCCAGTGGATGCCATTTTAGGCCCAAAAGCCCCAGAAGCGGTTAAAAATGCCTTGCGAGAACAGTTGGGACTCGGAGATCCCCTCTGGCAACAGTACCTTAACTATATGGGTCACTTGTTGAAATTTGACTTAGGCACTTCCCTGACCACACGCGGACAGTCCGTTTGGCAAATTATTCAGCAATATTTTCCCGCTACGTTAGAAATTGCGGTGTTTAGCATGGCGATCGCCTTGGTGGTGGGAATTGGCGTAGGAATGCTTTCTGCCTCTCGTCCCAATACGGGTTGGGATGCTGGGGGACGGTTGTTTGGGATTATCACCTATTCTTTGCCCGCGTTTTGGGTGGGAATGCTGATGCAGTTAATCTTTGGGGTGACATTACGTTGGTTTCCCCTAGGGACTCGGTTTCCCATTGCCCAAACTCCACCCCAAGGGCCGACGGGACTTTATACCATTGATAGTTTATTAAGTTTTAATTTAGGTCAGTTTTTTACCACTTTACATTATCTGGCTTTGCCATCTTTAACTTTGGGTATTTTAATTAGTGGTATTTTTGAGCGGATTGTCCGAGTTAATCTCAAGCAAACATTAAAAGCGGATTATGTGGAAGCAGCCCGCGCCAGAGGCATTCCTGAAAGTAAAATTTTAGTCAGTCATGCGTTGAAAAATGCCCTAATTCCCGTGATTACGGTGATGGGTTTGACCTTAGCAGCATTATTAGGCGGTGCCCTATTAACTGAGGTGACTTTTTCTTGGCCTGGTTTGGGGAATAAATTATATGAGGCGATTTCTTTACGAGATTATCCCACAGTTCAGGGAATTGTGGTATTTTTTGCCGCAATTGTGGCGATCGCCAGTATCGTGATTGATATTATCAATGCCTATATTGACCCGCGAATTAGATATTAATTAAAATTGCCTATGATTTACCCATCAACAATAAACTTAGGGTGGGCTTCTGCCCACCTTAATCCTATAGATATCATCAGCTATCAGATATTAATCCGCTTGAAAGACTTGAATCGTTTTACCCTCACCGGCAATCGCTAATATTTTACTATCAGGACTAAATGCCACGGCAAAAACATAATTATTGTCGGGAATAGTAGCAATATTTTTACCCGTTAAATCCCATATTTTAACGGTTTTATCCACACTGGCACTGGCGAATATTTCCCCATCAGGACTAAAGGCTAAACCCCGCACTCCGTCAGCATGAGCGGTAAAACTTTGGATTAATTTGCCAGTTTTTCCTTGCCAAAATTTAATTGTCCCATCTAAACTCCCGCTGGCTAAGATAAAATCTGCTGCGATTTTTTTTGCCGATAAAATAGGGCTAAAAGCTACACATTCTATCGGTGCAGAATGGTCGGTCATGGTTGTAATTAATTCACCAGTTCGGATCTGCCAAAGTTTGATGGTTTTATCCCAACTGCCACTGGCTAATATTTCTCCATCTGGACTAATGGCAATAGATAAAATCGGTTTGGTATGACCTGTGAAGGTTGAGATGACCTCTCCGGTTTCCCAATTCCATAATTTAATGGTTTTATCCCAACTCCCACTGGCCAAAATTGGGCGATCGCCGCGATCGCTGCTAAAAGCCACCGCTTCTACAGGTTTAGAATGTCCCATCAGGGTTTGGATCTCCTCCCCGGTCTTCGGATCCCATAGTTTCACCGTAGTATCGGTACTACCACTGGCTAAAATATGACCATCGGGACAAAAAGCCACCCCATTGACAAAATCCTCGTGAATTAGGGTTTTACCCTCTTTCCCGGTTCTGGCATTCCAGAGTTGGATCGTGCCATCAATACTACTGCTGGCGATCGTCTCACCATCGGCACTAAAAGCCAACCCCAGCACTGGCGCCGAATGACCCGTCAAAGTATTTACAGATTGCCAAGTTTGAATCATGTTGTCATCACTTCACTAAAATTTACGATTTTGCACTGAGAATTTTGACACGAGAGCTTAGAGTTTAGAAGAGAACAGAAAAAATCTTTTCTCTTCCACTGGCTGACCCTGCCATCGTAGAGGATGAACGCATTCGGGCAATAATTTCTCTTGTTAACCCCCAAATCTAATCCCCGAATGCGCGGGTCCGTACAAATGGGATAGAATAATCTTCCCAAGGTTTTGCACTCTTGGCGCCACAATCTACTTGTCTGTCAAGGAAAGTCAACGTACACTCCTGACCACTGATGACCACTGATTGTTTTCTGTAAAATCACCAATAAACAACTATGCCAAGAAATATGAAGTCATCTGCAACTTTTGATTTTGAAGATGAGAAATTTCAAGCCCCCCCTCCAGAAGTGCTCCCCTGGTGTCTGATGATCAATCCTCTGTCGGGGACTGATGGACTGACCAGTTATGGTTTGGCTATTAAACTGGACAATGCGGAGGCCATTGGTTTTACTCCTGATGAGAATTGGCAGGAAGTAGACCATGAATTTAGCACCGGAGATGTGGAGCCTTTATATATCACGACCACTCCACGACTGGTGATTGTGCGACGCGGTGCCGTTTGCATTAAAAATAGGGAAACTGGTGCGACCATTGGCCGACTCATAGATCATTATGATGAATTTATGGCCGATCGCCTCAAATTTAAAACCTTTACCCGTCATCTCATTTTCTTTGTGGGACGAGACAAAAAATTCCTGCACCAATCGCCCTTACGCTTAAGTATTAGTGGTGTCGCTGGGGCGAGTTTTGGCAACTGTTACCGCATGGTGAAAGGAGGACAAGCCATTGGCGGGTTTACGGTGGAATTAGAAAAAGCTTATGCAGAATTTCGCCAACAACCCTTTGCTCAAAAAGGCCCGCTGTTTCATGCTCATGGGATTTTTTGTCCATTAATTCAACCGGAAACTAGAGGCATTGGAGCTAACACAGCCCTGGTTGCTACTACTGTGGATTATGAGCACCCAATGGGGGCGAATTTTCAAGATTATATTATTGCTTCAAATTCCGAAGAATCATCAATGATTCAAGAGACTTTTGAGCAATACGAAGACTTTGGTCAAGACATTCCTAAGACGGAACCAGAAAAGCCTGGTACTCCGTCCCCAATTGGCAGTTCCTACACCTTTGCCGGAGAAGAATATGAGTATGAACCGCTTTATTAAGCCATGACGCCACGACAGTAATTATGGCTTCACCGATCGCTATATAGTCGATGGTCAAATAATTAGGGCGAGTAGATTGTCTGCTCACCCTAGGATGATGGATTTTTGAGTAAATTTCATGGGTAAATCCTATCAGTTCCTAGAGGTTTTAGGCGACTGTAGAAAATTACAACCGAAATTTTCATAAGAGTCTTTTTTTTGGATTTTGCCATCGGCGGCGTAGGGATCCATGACATTTTGATATCTTCTAGCCAGGTTGATGGTTTTGGGTAATACTCCCGCTAACATGGCTAATGCATCATCGGGGAGGCGAGAAATCCCCGGTTCATTCTGAAAAAAATTATCCAAGAGATGTAAAATTTTTTGCGATCGCATCAAAGGATCGGAAAATCTGACTAAATCTTGCAGATAGTGAATCCACTGTTGTCGAGTATCTAATGCTTGTTGACTTTCTGGATAAGAACGTAACTCATTCAAAAATATCGTCCCAATGGTAATCACTTGAGTACAGTCTACGTCTAAGATTCCCCCCACTGCCGCACCGGGTCCGACTAACTCCGCATGATAACGTTTACAGAGAATTAACCCTCCCTTTGATTCAGGGGCGATCGCCATTAGATGACCATCTTGTAAGTAATTCAAAACCGTTTTGCTGTTAATATCACTGGGATTTTTAAGCATATTTGTTCACCAACTAAATTTATCCTGGTATTGACCATTATCTGAAAATCAGGCCATTAACGCTGTGATATAAGCGATTGATTGCTGGTGATTATTTCGCCATTACCGTGTAATCCAAGTCGTCAATCTGGTGTGATTGACATCGCTTTTGTCAGTGATTTCAATCACAACTAATGTCACTTCACGCCTGATTTCTGGGAATTCCACTGCGATCGCAAATTCCTTAACTGATGATTCTTACCTAAGTAAAAATACTCAAAAAGTCATCAATTTTCCGCCAGATAGAAAAAATTCAGCGACTTTACCTTCTCGAAATCAAAAGTTAGAAAAAATTGACAGGACTTACCCATTACCACCGCTTTCTCATCCCTACGGAAACTGGAAATATCGCAAATATGGCGTAATTTCTGATGCAAAAAAGTAAACCTTTTGCTCAAAAAGTCTCAAAAATATAGCCAAAAAAAACCATATTGAAGCCAATTTTATAGCTAAAAATTAATCATCAGATTGCATCCATACTCATCATTAGAAAAATCTACATCATCTAAAGCTTTGACCGGAAATTTAGCCATGAATTAAATCACTGTGGGTGCGATTCAGTTTCCTAAGTACCTGGTTAACCTCGATCGCCCATTACCAGATCGGTCGGCTGGGTGCTGCGGCGAAGCGATCGAAATCATTGCGTAGTGGGCGCGATCGATCTGTACCGATCTGAAAATAAAAATTAAAAATTAAAAATTAAAAATAAAACATTAGACAAACAATAGTATTTGATGATAACTTGCTGGTTTTGGGTATCCTGGACGACCAATTGCCAAGGGATTTCCCCGGTTTTAGTTAAATTTTCACCCGCCGGGAACAAAGACCGCAGCCTCAACCGTCTGGCGAACCTAGAACATTGTCCCCCATGACTGAATCTGGGGAAAAATAAAATTGCTCCAGCAATAAATATACGGTGGGAAAACCAGCAGGGTGGCTATATGATTGATATTTGTATCAACTAGGCATTGGGAGCTTTTTGCGTGAGTTTAAATCAGTTTGCTTTACGTCTTGGTTTTATTACCTGTGTGAGTGCGGCGATCGCTTTGCGGCCAGACGTAAGTCTCGCGAATGCGGACAAATTAGAGGGGGTCAAACCCGCCGTTTGGTCTGCTGAATTTTCCGAACCGGAAAATAATCTAGAAAATAATCTAGAAAATAATCTGGAAAATAATAATTCACCAACATCACCCTCACCGATCGCGCTGCAACCCCTGGCTCAAGGGGGGCAGGGACAGCTATACACCCAAGAAGAACTCCAACTGCTGCTCTCAGTGATCGAACAAATTCAAGCATTACGCCTCCGACCCCAACAAACCACAGAGATTAATACTCTAATTCGCCAGCTAAAACAACTCCAAACCCAAGGGGCGGCTCAGGTGGAACTGTCCTCCCAGCAGTTAGAGCAAGTGCAAGCCTTACTAGAATCCCTCACCGAAGCGGAAATCGAACGCATCGATGCCGCCTTGGGAGAAGAGTCTGTCGAAGTTGCGGTGTTCACCCAAGCAGAACTCCAAAGCACCCTATCAATATTAAAAGGAATACAAGAACTCAGACTCAGACCGCAACAAAGCCAGCTTATTCAATCGCTGATTTCTGAACTAGAACAACTAGCCGCTACGGAGCAAGCGGAGGTGTTAATTACCGGAGAACGGGCCAGAGAAATCCAGGCAATTATCAATTCTTTGACTCCCGAAGAAGAAGAACGCTTAAATCAAGTCGTTGATTTACCCGCATCAGATTATCGCTTAACCGCCGCCGAGTTAGCTGATTTAATCTCAATTCTCCAAGCGGTGGAAAAACTGGATTTAACCGCCGATCAACGTCAGCAAAATCAACGGTTAATCAGTGAATTGCAGGCACTCCAAGGACAAGGGGCGATCGAACTCTCACTATCCCAAGTTGAACGGGTCAACAACTTACTTAATTCTCTGACCCCGCAACAAATTGCTCAGTTAGAAGGTTCCCTGCCTAACCTGCCTACAGGTCGAATTTTAAGCATCGAAGAACTGGATGAGCTAATTGCCTTTTTGCAAGCCGCCAAAAATCAAAATATTTCCCCAGAACAACTGGCAGAAATTAACAAATGGCTGCCGGTTCTCGAAGAGTTACAAGCCCAGGGACGCAATGAAGTGATCCTCACTGGCCCCCAGGTACTCGGTTTACTGCAATTGCTCGACTCTTTTACTCAAGCACAGTTGCGGAAAATCACCAGAGAAATTGGCGGAGCCGGTATAGCCCCCTCCGTGAGCGTTCAAACCCCGATTGGTTTTGGCGGCTACTGGCGGACAGCTTCCGCAGGGATCGTCTTCGTTCACCGCACTCGTTTTACTCGCAACGCCGATGCTTCTTTTGCCGCCAGCATTGGTTTGGGCGACCCGGAAACCGCAGTAGGCTTGGATGCGTCAGTAGCAATTACCGGCTGGAGTAACGATCTCGGAGAAAAAGATAACGCTGGGGGTGGCTCCCTGAGCCTCCAAGTCAGTCGTAACCTGCCGAATAACTTTGGCATTGCTGTTGGCGCCCAAAATATTGTCACTTGGCGATCGGGAGCCAGCGATAATGGTGAAAGTGTCTATGTGGTAGCGAGTAAACTTCTGCCCCTCAAACCTAACCTCAAAGAACCTTTTAGTTTAGCGATCTTATCTTTAGGTTTGGGGAATGGAATTTACCGTTTTGAAGATGATTTTAACCCTACTGATGACTGGGGCGGTAGTCCGTTTAATGTCTTTGGCAGCGCGGCAGTTAATTTGTCAGAAAATATGAATGGCATTGTCGAATGGACTGGTCAAGACTTGACCTTGGGATTATCGGTGGTTCCGTTCAAAAAAGTTCCTTTAGTGTTTACGCCGTCATTTATTGATGTGACCGGATCTGCCGGGGATGGGATGAGATTCAATGCTAGTTTAGTCTATAGCATTGCTTTTTAAGAACATAAAATCATCTACCAAAATTTGACCGCGACAATTCCAACCAGGAGATATTCCGATCGCAAAAAAATGACGGATCCAGCATAATTTTAGGGTGGGCTTCGGCCTGCCTTTCCCCCATACTGGTAAACTAAACCCTATAAGTAGACGGGCAGAAATAAATGCACCACATACCATATCAGAAAAAAACTGTCATTCCCGCCGATGGCGGCCTTCGCGGGGGTAAACTCCGACGGGAATCCAAACCCTATCGGGGGGGAACGAAAAGTGCAATTAATTATGTTCACCTACTTATTGGCGCAAGTGTTGACCCAATAATGTTGAGCCAATAATATTTACCGAAAATTTTCATCGGGTTTAAGAGTTAATCAGGGATTAAATCGCCCCAAAAATTGATTATTTGAGATAATTTATCTCATTGATTTATCCCATTAAATTAGCAGATCAAGTCATCGACTAAATTCAATCTCTCGATAAATCACCAAATAGAAAATATTTTCGCTAAAAATAAAACAGAATCTTCAGCTTATGCTGATACCCTGTACGGTATCAGTCCTGACTCAAGAAATATTCTGCGATGTGAGTTAATTTTTAATCAGGTAAAAAACGCCAAATACCTTATCCTTTAAGGTTTTAATAATTTGACGCAGTATCTACCAGCTAGTCGCTCGATCGCACCCACGATTTTTTATTTCACTTGCCGCAGCATTGCCACACAAATCAACATTTGCTGACTATCGCTGACTCGATCCGGGGGGTTTTTTCGATCGCTAAAGATAGTTAGCCAAAAAAATCCACAATATTCCTGAAGCTTATCCCTAAGTAATGAAGGTAAAGATAGGGTGATAGGGATTTTCTGGAAAATGATAAATGACAGCGATTCATTTATCACAGGACTTACGCAGCTAATCTATATGTAGGATGGGCATTGCCCACCATGCAATATATATAGTGATTAAATCCTAGATTTGCGTAAGTCCTATATCAGTTATTTGTTATTAGCTTAATGCTACTAAATAGCCAATAACCAGTAACCAATAACAATAGGGTCATTAAGGCTTTTATATTTTTCTCAAAACGAGTGTTTATTATTTTTGCGAAGGGAATTAGTCCACGTCAGTCGAATTATTTGGCCATCTAATGTCCAAGTAAGCCCGACAGAAATGACCATAGGAAACGCTATCGACCCGCCTCGTTTCCTCCCCAAACATATTGGGTTTATTGCGGGATTTTGGACTATGAACGCACACAATCGATTCTCAAATCTCAAAGCGCCAGTCAAAAACTTGGTAATCGGCGGTTTAGTCGCCGCTGCCAGCGCGATCGCCACAGTTGTCGGGCCAACTACTCCGGCAGGAGCACAAAATTCTCCGGTTTCACCGGCACCGACAACCCCCACACAACCATTAAATCCTATCCTAGGGGGCACGCCGACGGAAACGCCGACGGAAACGCCCACCCCAACCCCAGCCCCAGTCCCAGCCCCAACCCCGGCGCCGACGGAAACCCCAACTCCAGCGCCCACCCAAACCCCAACTCCAGCCCCGGTGCCGACAGTAACCCCAACCCCGGCGCCCACCGTAACGCCGACGCCCACTCCAGGGACAACCCCCACTCCAGCCCCAGCGCCAACTCCAGGAGCGACCACTCAACCAACCACGACTCCTACCCCTGAGTCCCCTGCGGTGGAAGTGATTAGTGCCTCCGATCGCTTTTCTATATTTGATAACTGGCCACTACGTCGGGCACGAGAGTTTTCCAGTAAAAGACAACTTCGTTATTTCCGGATTACCCTTGGCGATATGGTGCGGTACAAATTGACTGGGACTCGCAATCTCGGCCCCGGTGGCGGTCAGCCTATTCGCTGGTACTTTGACCGGGAAAGAGGCAACAACGACTAATTTACCTAGTTTACCTAGTCACATACAGTAATTAACCGGAAAATTAATTAATATTTGGGTGTCAGACCCAAGGATTAATTAATTTTATCTCAGCCTATCCCTGTCAGGGATAGGCTATTTTTTTATGGACTTTTCAACCATTCGATCGCTCGGCGGATCTATCGTCGGATCGAGCGACGAAATTCCCCATAGTCGCGCACCAGGAATCTGGCCTTCAAACCAGTTATATTCATAAAAATTTTAGAATTATCTCATCATCATTTGACATCACCTTTGACTAAAATTCATTTTGCTGTATAATAAAAAACAACTATAAAAAAATAACAATCATCCCTCAGTGAACCCGCAACTAAATTCATTAAAGTCGCCAACCACTGCTAAGATCAACCGACAGATATCCCATAAACAGGATATCCAGCGATCGGTGTCTTATGGGTCAAGGTCGCGAACCCACGATCTTTGACGGGTTCACCGGAGTGATTCCAGCCTCAATGTCAAGAAGGGGAGACAAAATCTCTGAGATTAATCGGACTTAAGCACAAAGGCCATTTATCGGGGCAGTCCCCCAGTGGTTGCCCCCATAGAAGAGCAAAATATGCACAATATACAGACGGTGCTTAACTCCTGATTGACATGACTTCCCCCGGACAGGACTGGCGCATTCATCAGGAAATGATAACATTACGATCGCAGAGAAAACATCTTTTGATGCTTGCTTGGGTTGGATTTTCCGGCTGTCAGCCCTGGAAAGTCTCTCAGCAAAACAACTTATGAAAAATATTTTTCATCTGTGGTAGAGGCAATCGATCGCATACCCCAATGGATCCTGCGGTGGTGTCGTCAGTCCAGATTAAGCAGCGATCGCTGCAAATCCGATCGTTTTTCATTAATATAGGGGCATTGATCTGTGTGTATTTCGCTCTCACGAGTGTTTGCCACAGCTTTAGAGGAGTAGTCCAAATCGGTCTAACGGCTGATCTTTTTCAACCAGCAGACCAAATTCACAAGTAAATCAGGAAGCGCTATCACCCGCCTCGCTTCCTCCCTATATCATATAGGGATTCATAGCGGTATTTTTGGACAATGAACGGAAAACAGCGATTCTCAAATCTTACAGCGCCCGCAAAAGGCGTCATTATCGGCGGTTTAGCGGCAGCAGCCAGCGCGATCGCCACAGTGGTGGTCCCCAGCGCCCCGGCTGAAGCAGCAGATTCTCCAGTGTCACCGGCGCCCACAGTCCCCGCATTACCACTGAATCCTAACCTGGGTGGCACCCCGGTGGAAACGCCGACCCCAACCCCGACGCCCACCCCGGCGCCCACCCCAACCCCAGCCCCAACCCCGGCGCCGGCTCCAGCCCCAGCCCCAACCCCGACACCTGACGGAACAACCCCAGGCGTAACCCCAACCCCGACACCGGACGGAGCAACCCCAGGCGTAACCCCAACCCCGACACCCGCTCCAGGTGAAACCCCAGGAGTAACCCCAACCCCGACACCCGCTCCAGGTGAAACCCCAGGAGTAACCCCAACCCCGACACCAACCAACTTTGGCACTCTGAGTCAGGGTTTCGTTAACGCGCAGGCAGCGGCATTGGGTCTGACTCCAGCACAATACATGGCTTTACCTGTGGTGCAGGCTGCGATCGCCAGCTTTGGTGCCGGGGCTGAGGGCTTCCTGGCAGCATTTGCGGCAAAATTAGCACAAGCCGGACTCGGCCTTGACGCTTACAGCAATCCAGCATTTATCAATCTGATTGCCGGTGCTGCCAGTGCTGCTGACGCCATTAGTGCCTTTAACGCCTTATCGGTAGAACAGTTGGCCTTGCTCTATCGTTTGGGTCTTACCCGATTTGGCGGTTTACCCATTCGGCGGGCGCGAGTATTTTCACGCACTCGCTACTTCCAAATCAGCTTGGCTCAAGTGGTTACCTACAAATTTACTTCCGTTCGCTTCACCGGACCCGGTGGTGTGATTGCTCCCGGCTTGTTCAATCGTCAAAGAAGCAATAATGATAATGACTAAAGATTCAGAGAATCTTTGGCTAAATCCTGAAAAGCTGGGCATTCTGTAGGCAGTAAACCCCAAACTTAATTCATCAAAAGCTGACCAAAATCAATTGGTCAGCTTTTTTTTGGCATCTCGCCGATGACTGGCTCGGTGAAATTGTCTCTCATGGCCTAGTCAAGTCCCCTGGTTATCAATTCTGTCCAGTAAAATCTGATGAAAATATAATCCGGGAGAACCGTAGAAATTTAATATTTATTAACTTGCATTTGAACTAAAATAAGCTATAATCTAACTTAGATGCGAAAAAAACAAACTAATTTTTTAACATAGGGGCATTCAAGGGTGTAAATTTCGCGTGATTAGGGTGTACGTTCGCGAAGAGGAGCCGTCCAAAGCGGTGAGATTAGCAAAAAACATCAAAAACCTATGCTAATTACAGCCAAAGCATACATTATACAAAGGAAGCGCGATCGCCCGCCAAGCTTCCTCTCTTGATGTCAACACATCAGGGGATTTACCACGGGTTTTTGGACTATGAACGGAAAACAACAAAATTTAACCCCACAAAGCTTAGTCATCGGTAGCCTAGTCGCAGCGACCACCGCTTTTGGTGCCATAGTCGCGGCTCCACTCTCTGCCAAAGCACAAAATACTCTATCTCCAGTCACAACAAGTCCCAGTTCCCCGGTCGGCACAACGACCACCGTATTAGATTTCACGAACCTTCTCGGTGGGACAGAAACCAGCACAACCACTACTACTACTACCACTCAAGAGGGGACAACCACAACCACTACCACCTCCGAAACTACTTCTACAACTGAAGTCAGTTCCACTCAGGAAACAACTCAAGTTTCTACATCTGTAGAGGACAGTGGCAGCACTACCACCCAAATTTCAACGGAAGTGTTGGAGTCAGTCCCCATCTCCACTACTGGTTTAGAAGCGACCACCAGCGTCACCTCAGAAACCACCACTTCCACCGAAACCGTTGCCGTAGTCATCAGCCTTTCGCAGCAATATGCCACTGCCACAGGTATGGATGCCGCATTTATCGGTGAATTAGCCAGCCTATTAGGAATCGACGGTGACACATTGGTTGCCACCTTAATTTTCGAGCGGGCTCGTGGTCTTCAGGGCAACAGACAAGCGGCCATGGAAGCATTTATCAACGCCTTGAGAAGAGCCGGTGTATTTGAAATCGGCGCATTCAACAATGAAGCTTTTGCCGAATTTTTTGGCAGCTATGCCACCGCTGAAGAATTAGTGGCTATTTTCAATGGTTTGTCGGAAATTCGTATGCGGTTCTTAGCTCTGTCTGCCAAGTTCTTTGCGAATAATGGTTTCGGATTCCGGCTTGCTCGGAAAAATATCAGCTTCGTACAGTTTTTCGTGTATAAATACACCGGAACTCGTGCGATTACCTTCGCCCCGGCAAGAGGTGGTAATAATCGAGACGACGACTAATTTAGCGAATTTAGCGAATTTAGCGAAAGAATTGATCTGATTATTTTCCCGTCATCTGAAAAATATGTCAATCAATTCCAACAAACCATTGTCTAACCAATTAGCTTTTCAACTTCATTCCCAGGCTATGCCTGGGAATAATTTTTTGCAGAATCATTCACCTCCTCTAATAACCAACAACCAACAACACTGGTGCAGGGGTGCAGGGGTGCAGGGGTGCAGAGGTGCGGAGGGGCAGAGGAGCAGGGGAAAATAATTAACAATTGACAATTGACAATTGACAATTAAATAGATTAATTATCAATTATCAATTATCAATTATCAATTATCAATTATCAATTATCAATTACACCCCAACCAACAACACCCCCCCCAACCCCCCCTTCAAGGGGGGGCAACCAACAACCAACAACCAACAACCAACACCCCCCCAACCCCCCCTTCAAGGGGGGGCAACCAACAACCAACAACAAATAACCACCAACCAACAACCAACAACTAAATATAATACATAAGATTCAACTGCTGCCTAGCATTACGCTGGTTACATAAATCTTGCAGATTATACTTTTGTAAAATCGCAAAATAAGCATCACAGGCTTCTTGCCAGACTTCTCGGACTAAAATACTTTCAATCGTTTTTCGATTCATATTGTCTGGACGGTTGCTGATATCTAATCCTTCAATACAACTCACCACTTCGAGTAAAGTAATTTTCCAGGGTTCTCTAGCCAGAAGATAGCCCCCCCTTGCCCCTCGTTGACTGCGAACCAACCCACCTCGCCTTAACATAGCTAGTAGCTGCTCTAAGTAACGGTCAGGGATATTTTGTTGTGCAGCAATTTGCCTAATTTGTCGAGGTTCACTGTCATAATAATGAGCCGTGAGTTCTAACAAAGCTAAAAGTGCGTATTCGGTTTTACAGGTAATTTCCATATTGGTTGTTGGTTGTTGGTTGTTGTTGGTTGTTGGTTGTTGGTTGTTGGTTGTTGGTTGCCCCCCCTTGAAGGGGGGGTTGGTTGTTGGTTGTTGGTTGTTGGTTGTTGGTTGTTGGTTGCCCCCCCTTGAAGGGGGGGTTGGGGGGGTGTTGTTGGTTGGGGTGTAATTGATAATTGATAATCGATAATTGATAATCGATAATTGATAATTGATAATTGATAATTGTTCTCCCCTGCTCCCCCGCTCCCCCCCCCCCCCGCCCCCCCGCTCCCCTGCTCCCCTGCCGACGGCGGGCTCCTCCGCTCCTTGATTATTATACTCCGGTTCTCCACTGGGGTTTAGGAATTTTAATTGATATAGGACTTACGCAAAGATCGGATTTATACGCTATATATATTGAACGGTGGGCAATGCCCACCCTACATATAATGTCAATGCGTAAGTCCTATGATAGTTAATTGATAGTAATAAAAAAGCCCTGCAAATTGCAGGGCTAGAACTAACTTAAACTAGGTTAAAACCAGGGCAAGCGACCTGGTTCCGATTCAGAATTAGAATCTAAAGGTAGTTCTGAGAGTGCCAATTACCAGGTCATCGTTGTTGCTGTTGTGATCCGGAGCAGTCAACCAAACGAAGGCTGGAGTAATGGAAATGTTATTGGACAGTTGGTATTCGTAGAAACCTTCAATGTGGATCGAAGTATTCGCATCTTCCAGAGCGGCTAACACTCCATCACCTGTGGTGACTTTGGGTTCCATACCCACAATCAGACCCAGTTGGCTTCCCGGAGGGCCGGCATCGACCCCTAAAGTCAGAGCCCAGTTGAAGGCACCCATATCGCCTTTCAATCCTTCTTCTAAGACGCGAGCATTGGTGTAGCCGAGCCAGCCACCGAGTTTAATCGGCATATCAGCACTTTCGTAGCCGAATTGAAGTCCGTAGGCGTTGGTGACGGTGCTGAAACCAATGGAAGAAACTGGGGTGGCGAAAATGCTACCAGTCTGGGTATCTTTGTTGTAGGCATTGATATAGGTTAGACCGACTTTCAAACCATCAACGGGCTTGAATACCACCTGAGCCATAGCGCCGTAAGGCCCATCAAACAAACCATTTTTGGAGATGGGGCTGGCGGCGGAATTTCCTAGGTTGTCATTACCAGCCAAATAACCAAAGCTGAATTCAGCTTTGCCCGCATCGTGGGTTAAGCCGATACCAGTACCAGTCACCAGGTTGTAAATGGGTGGGCGAGTCCCAAAGCGAGACACTGCACCACTGCCACCATCGCCATCTAAGGGGACCACGGTGCTGGCGAAGTCATCAGCGGCACCGGCATTGGCCATGATGGTAATCCGAGTCTTTTGACCCAGGTTGGTGCTGTACAGCAAGGTGTCCAAGCCAAAGGTGGTACTGCCATCTTGGTCAAGTCCGGCATTAAAGAACAAATCGCCTTCGGGGGTGAAGGTGTTGTTCTGGGCAAATGAGTCCAGAGTGGCGACTTGCAGACGAGTCCGCAGTAAGTCTTGACCGGAGAAACTGGTATCGAAATTCAGACGAGTCCGAGTGCCTAGGGCAAATTCACCGTTGACATCAGAGTTAGTGGCACTACCGCCATCAGCAGCAACTAAGGCAAAGATAGATTCGCCAAAGAGTTTGGTAGTGGTGGAGAATTGATTGGCTTCGAGTTCGGCGGTACGCACTTCTAGGGCGTTCACTCGACCGCGCAGCAATTCGAGTTCAGCAGCAAATTCATCCATTAATCTTTGGATGGCGAGGAGGTCTTCTCTAGTAACTTCCCCTTGTACTTGGCTGATCAAGAATTGAATCTGATCTAAACAAGCGTTTAAACCAGCGGCGAATTCATAACGAGTCAGAGCCCGACTACCTCGGAAGGTGCCATCAGGATAACCGGCAATACAACCGTAGCGTTCCACTAGGTTCTGTAGCGCTTGGAATGCCCAGTCGGTGGGTCTTACGTCCGATAGCTGAGACACGGAAGTAAGCTGACCGGCTGAAGTATTCGCAGAACCTTCTCGGCTGTACTGATTCAGTCTTTGGATGACGTTTTGCTCGTTGGAGCGGGTCTCAGTAGCCTGAGCGATGATTTCTGGTTGGCTGGGGAAATTTACCTCGGAGGCAAACACAGAAGTGACTGGTTGCACTTGAGAGGTTTGAGTTTCACCCGCTTCAGTTTGTCCTAAGTTGGACTGGGCTTCACCAACAGCATAAGCTGAAGATGAGACTAATAAGGTTGCCCCTAGCAGTGCTGGGCTAACCAACAGAGAATTCCATAAGATTTTAGACATTTTCCCTCTTGTCCTCACACCTTTTTTATCGAGAGACTAACAGTCTACTTGGCTAGATTCTAGCAAGAACCATTAGCTTTTGTCAGGTGACAACGCACTTAGGCGCTTAACCTGCGTTTGGTAGTCTTTGAATCCTGCCACTTTGAAAATGGCTGATATATCTGAGCTTATATACAGGGATGTTCCACTATATCCGAAATCTAGAGTAGCATTGACGATCGCCTGATATTTGCCGTCCGATCTTGGCCAACCAGTCATCTCCGCAATCTTCTTGCGGGAGATATCTGATGATTCAATCTAACCAGGATTGATTGAGGCAGTCAATGCAGTGGATCTCCTCTGCTATTTCACTCTTTGTCAGTTTTAACCTAGATTATGTTTCAGTGGCCTGTTAGGGTTTCCTGAAATAATGGTTAAATCAATTCACTCCTGAGTTGCTTTTGGGCAGATGCTCAATGGTTTCCGGTCTTTATTTTAGCCTCTCCATGAAGCATCAGCTTAATTTTACAGGATTTTTGCATATCGAGTAGACGCTACGCTCATACTACCTCAGAAATCACCGATTGGTATGGATAGCTTAGTTATTATAACTTCAGTCGTCTTTCCGTGCCACATCATCCTAAAGTACAGCACAATCCTGGTCAGATGGTGGGCTATGAATTAAGCCAATCCCAAATATTGATGCCTGAGTACACTTTAGATCGATTGCGGATGTTTCATATAGAGGATGCCCTTGATTCGGGAATTAAACACATATTTGCTGACCTACACAACCACCTAAAGCCCGATCGCCGATTACCATGCCCCTTTTCGACTTGCTGTAGAGTCGCGATCGCCATTGCCACTAGGTACTTTACCCAGAGGATCGCACGGGTAGTTAGAAAATCTGCCGACACCATCAACCGTGATTTACGGGGACTACCCTGCCAAATCCGGATATTTTGGGATATTTTGACAATAGACCTATTGCTAAATAATTTTATGCTACAATATAATATTTTGCTTAAATATATCCGATAGTCGGTTATAGCGGATTTTCAGGATCTTTGGCTAAAAACAGCATAAAATGCTCAGTAGATGTGCATAAATAAATTCACCACGGACCCCATTAGAGGAAAGAGGAAAGAGGAAAGAGGAGAGAGGAAAGATATTCTCTCTCCTCTTTCCTTCCTATATGAGGTAATCCAAAGATTTACGCAGGGGAACAAAAAGTGCAATTAATTATGTTCACCTACTTATTTTTTTGCCAGATGTCTAATACCCTGTTTCTGGCAAAAACATTGGAGATAAAGAAAGTTATTTTTAATCACAATCAATAAAAATAAAAAATAGGGTTATAAATTAATTTCACAACCCTTTCCGTCGATTCTGGTATTTTTTTCTAGCAATCCCTTAACTTTTATTCATCATGTTTTCCACAAAGTTAGTGTTTACTTCTCCGGCTAAAAAATCTGGATCTTCGAGAATTTTTTGATGAAATGTAATGGTTGTGGGTAATCCAGTAATGGCACATTCTCTTAAGGCGCGTTTCATCCGTTTAATTGCGGCAGGGCGATCGGGTGCCCAGACAATTAATTTGGCAATTAAAGAGTCATAATAAGGGGGGATTTCATAGTCGGTGTAAACGTGAGAATCCCAACGTACTCCTGGCCCTCCCGGTGGTAAAAAACCGGTGATTCTTCCAGGATGGGGGCGGAAGTTGCGATCGGGATCTTCGGCATTAATCCGACATTCGATCGCATGACCTGTCAGGGTTACTTGGTCTTGGGTAATTTGTAATTTTTCCCCTTGGGCAATGCGAATTTGTTCGGCAATTAAATCAAATCCAGAAATTACTTCTGTAACCGGGTGTTCTACTTGAATCCGAGTATTCATTTCCATAAAATAAAAATGACCGGAACTATCTAAGAGAAATTCCACCGTACCGGCGCCTGTATATCCAATAGATTTGGCCGCTAATACCGCCGCCCGACCCATTTTTTGCCGTAATTTTGGCGTTAACGCTGGACTAGGGGCTTCTTCCAGGAGTTTCTGATGTCGGCGCTGAATGGAACAGTCCCGTTCCCCCAGGTGTATGACATTGCCGTAGTTATCAGCGAGAATTTGAAATTCAATATGACGAGGGCGATCGATAAACTTTTCCATATAAAGCCCAGGATTGCCAAACGCTGCTTGGGCCTCCCCTTGGGCGGCGGCAAATAACTTACCCAGTTCGGCGGGAGACTTGACTAAACGCATTCCTCGACCACCACCCCCAGCGGTCGCTTTCAGCATGACTGGATAACCAATGTCTTTTGCCAGTTCTTCCGCTTCCGCCAGATCCGTGAGTAACCCCTGGCTACCGGGAACTGTGGGAACTCCGGCTTTTTGCATGGTTTTCTTGGCGGTGGATTTATCGCCCATTGCCATAATCGCTTCAGGAGTAGGACCAATAAAGGCAATTTGGTGATCGGCGCAAATTTCCGCAAACCGAGCATTTTCAGCCAAAAAGCCATAGCCAGGGTGAATCGCCGAAACGTTATGGGTTAAGGCGGCGGCAATAATATTGGGAATATTGAGATAGCTTTTACCACTTGGTGGTTCACCGATGCAAATTGCTTCGTCCGCCAACTGAACGTGCAACGCTTGACGGTCAATGGTGGAGTGAACCGCAACCGTAGCAATTCCCATTTCCTCACAACTGCGAAGAATCCGAAGCGCGATTTCTCCTCGATTGGCGATGAGAATTTTGTCAAATTTCATTTAGTAACTGTCCCCTCGCTCATAAAAGTGCCAGACTGATTATCCTATCATGGCAGGGGAGTGGCGGAGCCCGCCGTCGGCTTCCGGAGCGGAGGGGCTTCCGGGGCGGAGGAGGGGTGAACGAAATAGTTAAGATTTTTTTCAGAAAAAGTCTTGCGTTATACTGAGTTAATGTGATATAGTATTTAAGCCATGCGGATGTGGTGGAATTGGTAGACACGCACGCTTGAGGGGCGTGTGGGGAAACCCTTGCGAGTTCGATTCTCGCTATCCGCATTCTCCCTAAAGCTTTACTTATAAGCTTTAGGGATTTTTTTATGTGTCTAGAACCGCTATCGTGTTTCTCAATTGTTACTCATTGGATCTATCCTAGTAGGAAAATGAGTAACCTATATTTTTACATTTATTTGAATTTTTAGTAAAAAAAATAAAAATGGGCGATCGCTGTTTCAAACATAACCTTTCTGTAGGTAAACGGACAGAATCCTTGTCTGGAAAGCAATTGAATGGGCGATCGCTTCTTATTTTCTCTTGAGGACGATGTGGTACATAGCAATCCTGCACAGATTGCTTGCTATATCTGGAATTTTATTCATTATTATAATCAAGAGATCGCCGGTAAATTATCACATCACTGCTGCTACAAAACTACCCCATATCGAAAGCCTCTACAATCTTTCTATTAGACAATTCTGGCAAACAGGACGGATAGATCGGTTATTTTGCCAGATGTCTAATAGACATCTCCAACAATCAGAGATAAAGCCTCGTTAGGGCTAAATCGAGCGGCAATTATTGGAGATTTATAATATAGTATTAATGGGTAATTCCCATTAATGCATCATCGTAATCAGCCCTTGCTGACCGACGAGAAATTCTCTTAACAAGCTAAAAATTCCCACCCAAATCACTGGACTAATATCCACACCACCTAAAGGGGGAATAATTTTTCTAGTTGGCGCTAAAAAAGGCTCCGTTGGCCAAGCCACCAAACTAAAAGGAAACTGATTTAAATCAATTTGAGGATACCAAGTTAACACAATCCGAAAGATAAATAATAGGGTCATCAGGGCGAACAAAATCCCCAGGATTAAGCCAGTTATTGTTACAGGTGTCATAGGTTTTTCAGCAGCTTTTAAGTTTTGTTAAAAATTATATGATCAAACTCAGTCGTTTATGAAATTGGTTGTTGGTTGTTAGTTGCCCCCCCTTGAAGGGGGGGGTTGGGGGGGGTGTTGTTGGTTGTTGGTTGGTTGTTGGTTATTTGTTATTTAGCGGCAGAGGGGCGGAGGTGCCCGCCGTCGGCAGAGGTGCTTCAGGTGCTTCAGGTGCTTCAGGTGCTTCAGGTGCGGGGGAGCGAGAACCAAGAGTCAATAACTAATAAATAACACGCAACAAACAACAAACAACAAACAACAACCAACAACCAACAACTAACAACCAACAACTGAGAACGAAAGTCCTGTAAGAGAAACTTCTCAATGGAGCAACATTCAACTAAAATTAAAAAAAATCAGTCGCTCTCTTAAGGAATCAATAACTATGACACCTTCATTGGCCAATTTTTTCTGGAGTCTGCTTTGGGGTACGGTGATTGTGGTAATCCCCGCAACCGTGGCTTTACTATTCCTCAGCCAAAAAGATAAAATTGAGCGCCGGTTTTAAATCGGGTAAAGCTTTGAGAAACCTCAGCTAGATTCTTTGGGTAGCGTCATCATGCTCTGTTGCCCAAAGCCTCCTAGTCTGAGGTTTTCTCGATTTTTCCGTTAACCTGATGCAATTGTGAGCATCAGCCTAGAGATGGAAAAAAGGGTTTCTGATTTGAACAGGCACTCGCTAAGATATGACAAGTACAGGAGAGAAACAATGGTAAATTTTAGTCTTAACTTAGCGAGTATCGTGGGCATTGCCCTGGCGATCGGCGGGGTAGGGCTGTACGCCGTCAGGTCTTGGCGCCCAGAACTCTCGCGAGATTACGATCTGTTTTTTGCTGCGGTGGCCTTACTCTGTGGCGGGATTTTGTTCTTTTATGGATGGCGTTTCGATCCAATTATGCAGTTTGGGCAAATTCTGCTGGGTGGATCGGCGATTTTCTTTGCTTTTGAAAATATTCGTTTACGGGGAGTGACGACTGCCCAAGCTAGACGGCAAGCTCCCATCGTTGATGAACGCCGTCCGGTGAGCGATGTTTACCGAGTCGATGCGGAATTGGATCAAATTGAACCTTATGATGCGGAAGTGGCAATTACTCGGCGTCGCATCCGAGGCACCCAGGAGGGTCGTCCGTCTCGCAGTTCATATTATGAAGATGATGTACCTAGACGATCTTCCAGCCGCACTAGCACCAGTAGACGCCCTAGCAGTGACTACGATCGCCCCACTAGCTCGGATCGTCAACCCCGCCGTCGGCCACCATCGGATCCTTCAATGAATCCCCGAACTGAGGAATGGCAAGCTTCTGTAGAAACCGATGATACTTCCTATTATTCCCGTCGTCCTTCTACTACGGCGAGTCCCAGACCAGAGGATCCGTCAAGACGCCGAAAACCTCGTCCGGCTGAAGAACCCCCGATGAATCGGCGGGATTTTGAAGAGGATGTCGATCCGACCCCCACGGATTATGTGGATTATCAGCCCATCGATCCACGACGGGATGATGAGGGGGATAATGCTGGACAATTTGACAATTAACCGGGCGATCGCCTAAATAGGCTAAATAGCATTGAGTCAAGAAACCTGGGGAAAAACCGGCAAAAGTAATGAATTTTGCCAACGATGTTTTTACTTTTCGCTTTCTGTTAATTTTGCCCGCAAAAAATATCCCATGCGATCGCAATTCACGATTTCCCCAGTTTCTATTTTTACCATCAATATGACTAATGAAACAAAATTGACCAAACATCAGTAGGTTATTTGAAGTTTCTCTGCCGTGAAAGTTAAAATAACCTACTGATATCGTTCGGTTTTATTATTCACCGCCTAACCTGAACGTGAAAAATTTTCGTATTATCCTGACAATCTGGCATTGGCTGACCATCAGCTTCACTGTAAGTTTAGCGGGGTTGATTGGTGGCTGTACTTCTACTACGGTGCCGATTGGCCCAACTTCTTTAAATAGTCGGGCGACGGAACAACATCCCGCTTTAAGTGCGGATGGTCGTTTTTTAGCCTTTATTTCTAATCGCAGTGGTAGTCATAATGTGTGGTTGTATGATTTAGAAGAAAGACAATTTATAGATTTACCGGGTTTAAACCAGCCAGAGGCGATCGCCTCTCGGCCAAGTGTCAGTAATACCGCTCGTTATATTACTTTCCTCACCTGTAACCAAGGCAGACCGGCGATCGTTGTTTACGATCGCTTAATTCGGCAATCTCGCATTATTTATGAAGCCTATCAAGGCAGCATCCGCAACCCTCGGATTAGTCCCGATGGTCGCTATATTGTGTTTGAAAATGGATTACGCGGTCAATGGGATATTGGAGTAATTGACCGAGGCCCAAATATAGAATTAGATTTACTCGATGGTGTGCCCCTTGGCCCCTCTTTGACTCCATAAATTTGTTGGTTGTTGGTTGTTGGTTGTTTGTTGTTTGTTGGTTGTTGTTTGTTGGTTGTTGTTTGTTGTTTGTTGGTTGGGGTGTAATTGATAATTGATAATTGATAATTGATAATTGATAATTGATAATTGATAATTGATAATTGATAATTTTATTTAATCATCAATTATCAATTGTTAATTTGATTTAATTGTCAATTGTCAATTATCAATTGTTAATTTGATTTAATTATCAATTATCAATTGTTAATTTGATTTAATTATCAATTATCAATTGTTAATTTGATTTAATTGTCAATTATCAATTATCAATTATCAATTGTTAATTGTTTTCCCCTGCTCCTCCGCTCCGGAAGCCCCCCTGCCCCCCTGCCCCCCTGCCATGAAATTCGCCAAAATCCTTAAATTCCTTCTTACCCCCGCGATCGCAACTATCTTAAGCAGTTGCACCATCTATCCCCGGATGCTCAATTTTTCCTTTGATGTCGGGGGACGCGGAACGCGGATTAAACTCGCAATTCGATGAACTTACCCCACAAGTGGCAGGACGTTATATTGTCTTTGCCTCTGACCGATTGGGACGCCAAGATATTTATCTATTTGATGGATTAAGTCGGCGTTTGGTTGATTTACCGGGATTAAATAGCCTAGATGCGATCGCCTCTGACCCAGGGGTTTCTCAAGACGGACGTTATATTGTATTTACTCGCATTCAACAAGACAACACCGACATCTACCTCTACGATCGCGAAACTCGTCAACTGAGAAACCTCACCGCAAACCTCGCTGCCCAAGTGCGCCATCCTACCATTAGTGCCGATGGCAGTACCATTGCCTTTGAATCCAGTGCCAATGGCCAATGGGATATTTTAGTCTATGACCAGTCTGGCAAACCTTTAAATGTGCCAATGGATCCTCGGTGATCGCTTGGTGGTGGTGAGGCAGCGATCGGGTGCAGAGGAGCTTCTTGTGCGGAGGGGCAGAGGAGAACAATTAACAATTGATAATTGACAATTGACAATTAAATACCACGATCGATTATCAATTATCAATTATCAATTATCGATTATCGATTATCAATTATCAATTATCAATTACACCCCAACCAACCAACAACAACCAACAAACAACTTGCCAACAAACAACAAAAAAATTAAACACTTTTTATCATGTAGTTATGACTTCCTATTCTCAGATTTTACGTTTAACAACATCCGTAATGTTAGCGGCAGCAATTACAACAGGTGCCATTCCCTTAAAGCATCCGTTTCGCCTCCTGCCTGCTCATGCCCAAAACAGTGATGAAATCACCAACATAGAAGTGTATGAAAAAGCCAGTCCGGCGGTGGTTTCTATTTCCGTCAGTGGATCGCGAGGCAGTGGCAGTATTATTACCCCAGATGGCTTGGTATTAACTAATGCTCACGTTATTGCCAATGCTAGAACCAATGTTGTCACCGTGGTGATGGCCGATCGCCGAAGGTTTAGAGCGGACATTATTGCCATCGCTGACAATGGCTTAGACCTAGCGGTGCTGAAAATTCGGGATCAAAATAATTTGCCCACAATTCCCATTGCCAATCTCAACTCAGTCCGAGTGGGACAAAGAGCATTTGCGATCGGCAATCCCTTCGGTCTTCAGGGAACTTTTACCACGGGAATTATTAGCCGAATTGACCAACAAAGAGGTTTAATTCAAACCGACGCCGCCATAAATCCGGGGAACTCTGGGGGGCCATTACTCAACTCTAGGGGTGAATTAATTGGCGTCAACACGGCTATTTTCACCACCAGAGAAAATACCGGAAATATTGGCATTGGCTTTGCGATTTCCACTAACCGGATTCAGCCTTTTTTAACCGCAGTCAGAGAAGGAAATGCCCCGTCAATCGCCCAGCGGCGGCCACAACCCCGGACACTGAAACCTGCTGAAACCTTAGTCCTCAATCAGCCACCGATTGAACGAAGCCTGAGCCAAGATGCGAATGTTTTACCAGTCGATAGGAGCTTTTTTGATATTTATACATTTGAAGGCAAAGCGGGTCAAGAAGTCATTCTGGAAATGAGTAGTAATGATATTGATAGCTATTTAATCTTACTCGATACCACCGGACAAGAACTGGCTCAAGACGATGATGGTGGGCAGAACCGCAATGCCAAAATCCGGGTGACATTACCGGAAAATGGAACTTATACTGTATTGGCAAATTCCGCTCAAGGGCAAGAATTTGGCACATACCGTTTATCAGCCAACACCATTGGCAACCAGTGGATTTTGCGAGTAGAAGAAGAACTCAGAGTGGGTGATGCGGTTATCCCTTCTGATGGCAGTTTATATGATGATTATCTATTTGAAGGTCGTGCCGGTCAAGCGATCGCGATTAACATGGATAGCAATGATTTTGATACTTATTTGGTCTTAATCGGTCCCGACGGTCGAGCCCTAGAAGAAAACGACGATCGCAATTCTCAAACCACCAATTCTACGATTCGGATTACTTTACCCACCACTGGCAAATATCGAATTTTAGCCAATACGGTAAATAATCGGGGACGGGGACGCTATACCTTGACCGTACAAGAAAACCGCAGCCAGTAAGCCGGTATAAATTGCTGGCCATCAGCATAACTTCGCATAATTTTTGAGGTTTTTCCATTGAAAAAGTCCTGATTTTTAAAATATTAAGGACTTGCTTTAACCCATACCATAAGCAATAAATAATGAAAGATTAAGATTTATATAGCAAGTTCTGCTGTTATTACACCAACTTATCGATCGACCCTTGTAGGGACTTGGGCCAGCCGTGTCCCTACCACACTTTATAAGTATGGAATCTGCTGTATGGTTGCGATCGGAAATCAGCCCAAGTTATCTCTAAAATTTATCCCAGATTTTATCAGCCTGAATCTCTGATATAATCTAGATAAAATTAGATCAATTTCAAAACAAACTTGCTACAATGGCGATATCTTCCAGGCTGGATAGTGCAAGGGCGCAAGCATTGCGCCCATAATCCTTTTTGATAGCCAAGAGAATTTTATCGCTGAAATTAGAAATTTTTTCTAAGTTTCTGCGGGATAATTTTTCACTTTTGAATCAATAACTTCACGAACTCGATAAATCGGACGATTTTGAGATTCATGGTAAGTTCGCATCATCAATTCTGATAATATTCCAAAACAAAATAACTGCACTCCGGTCAGCACTAAAAGCACGGCCAACATGAGCAAAGGTCGTTGACCGATCGCTTGTCCTAAACCCAGTTTTAAGAAAGTTAAATACATACCTAATGCCGTACCCAAAAACATAGATATAATGCCAAACAAGCCAAAAACGTGCATGGGTCGGGTTAAAAACTTCTTCATAAAAAAGATGGTCATTAAATCCATGATCACCCGGAAAGTTCGGCTGAGTCCATACTTGCTGGTGCCATACTGTCGCGCATGATGTAATACGGGAATTTCCGTAATTCTGGCACCTTCAATAAATGCTAATACGGGCAAAAACCGATGTAATTCACCGTAAAGGTTAAGATCGCTAACAATTTCACTGCGATAAGCTTTTAGGGAGCAGCCATAGTCGTGTAATTGAACCCCAGTGACTTGCCCAATTAGCCAGTTGGCAATTTTGGAAGGCAAGAGTCTGGTTAAGGCATCATCTTGTCTTTTTTTCCGCCAACCACTGACTAAATCATAGCCTTCTTCTAGTTTGGCGATCGCTCTGGGAATATCTGTGGGATCATTTTGCAAATCCCCATCCATTGTGACAATAATTTCGCCTCTAGCATACTCAAATCCAGCGGCCATTGCTGGAGTTTGTCCATAGTTGCGTCGTAAAAGAACCGCTCGGAGATCGGTTCTTTGTTCGGCGATTTCTTTCAGCAGCTTTCTAGAGCCATCTTTTGAGCCATCATCCACACAAATAATTTCATAAGTGATGTTCGTCGGTTTGAGGGTGGAGGATATGGCATCAATTAGTCGGGGGATGCTGTCTACTTCATTGTAAATGGGAACAACCACTGAGATTTTGGGAGGCTGATGAGCGGATATCGTGTTAGATGCTTGAGTGTTAGATGCTTGATTGTTAGATTCTTGATTGTTAGATGCTTGAGCGGACATTTTTGCTGGTTCCATTTTTTGTGCAAACAAATCTTGAGGATGATTTCGGATGATTGACGATGATTGGCGATCGCAAGTTCTAAGTAGGTGAACATAATTAATTGCACTTTTCGTTCCCCGCCGATAGGCTGTGGATTCCCGTCGGAGTTTACCCCCGCGAATGCGTGGGGCGGGAATGACAGTTTTTCTTCTGATATGGTCTGTAGTGCATTTATTTCTGCCCAACTACTTATAAATTTGAAATTTTTATTTTATATAAGCGATCGCCCCCGAACTCAATTCAAACTCTCGGATGGGATGTTTCCGCTGAATCATAAGATAGATGAATTTAGTAAACCCTAACCGAAAGAGAGAGGAAATAGTATTTATATTGTAGGGTGGGCAAAAGTTCACCATCATAATATATGGTAGGGTGGATATTTTTGCCCACCCTACGAATGTTAGGGACTTACTGATGAACGAAGGAATAAAAAAAGATAAATAACTGTCCGATTAATTTCCCCAAAAAATGTCAAAATAGAACCAGTGACTTACACCTAATTGCGATCTGTGACTACTATAACTGTTGAGCAACTTCTTGAGAAGATAAGGGCTGGTAATGAGTTATCTGAGGCCGCAGCAGTGCAACTGCTCAAGGTAACGAATCCAGATGTGTACTTGATGATTCAAGAAACGGCTAATCAACTAAGAAGCCAGCAAGTTGGAGATTTGGTGACTTATGTAATTAACCGAAATATTAATTTTACCAATATCTGCGAACAACATTGCAGCTTTTGTGCTTTTCGGCGGGATGCGGGGGAAGCCGGTGCTTTTTGGCTAGATTGGGAACAAATCGAGCAAAAGGCGGCAGAAGGGGTCAGGCGAGGGGCAACGGAAATCTGTATGCAAGGGGGGTTAAATCCGGCGGCGAAGGTTGGCGGCGCCAGTTTACCTTATTACATCAAGTTAGTCCAAACGATTAAAAATCGCTTTCCTGATTTACATATTCATGCTTTTTCCCCCCAGGAAGTGCAGTTTATTGCTAGGGAGGATGGTTTGACTTATGAGCAGGTGATTGGCGCTTTGGCGGATGCGGGGGTGGGTTCGATGCCAGGAACTGCGGCAGAGGTGCTCGACGATCGCATCAGACAGGTGATTTGTCCGGAAAAGTTGAATACTGAGACTTGGTTAGAGATTGTGGGTACGGCCCATCGCCTGGGAATGCCCACTACCAGTACGATGCTTTGTGGACATATTGAAACCCCAGAACAGCAAGTTAGCCATTTGGCCCAGTTGCGATCGCTCCAAAAAACGGCAATAGAAAGAAATTACCCGGCGCGGATTACGGAATTTATCTTGCTGCCTTTTGTCGGTCAAGAAGCCCCAGCGCCTTTGCGGCGTCGGGTTGGCCGTGACCAGCCAATTTTAGCCGATACGTTACACCTAACGGCGGTTGCCCGAATGTTTCTGGGTGATTGGATTCCCAATCATCAGCCCAGTTGGGTGAAACTGGGTTTAGCGGGGGCAACGGAAGCGCTGAATTGGGGGTGTAATGATATTGGCGGCACTTTGATGGAAGAACATATTACAACGATGGCCGGGGCAATGGGGGGGACTTGTCTGGAACCAGAAACTTTACAAGGGGCGATCGCTTCAATTGGTCGTCAGCCTCAACAACGAGATACCTTATATAAGCCGGTAGATCGATCTGCGGATGATTTCTCTGTCAACTCCCGTGACGGCCATGATTTAAGGATGCGATCCCTGAGAACATAAAGCAAAGCTATTTCACGACTTGCAATTGAGCCTGAACCGAGAAGGAAAGTGATGATTTCACAAGATAAACGAAATATAATGATTGCTGCCGGGGCCGCTACCCTGGTGCTGATTGGCGGAGTTGCCACATTTTGGGGGATTACGAACAAACAATCCCAAAGATTTGGTCCACGGGGAAGTGAATTATTGCCTGAGAATACTTTGATGGCGATTTCTGTCACTACCGATGAGCGGGAATGGACGAAAATCCGTCAGTTTGGCACTCCAGAAAGTCAAAAACTATTTGATGGGAAATTGGCCGAACTGCGCGATCGCTTTTTGACCGCCAACGGCTATAACTATGCTGAAGATATGCAGCCTTGGGTCGGCAGAGAAATCACCATTGGTTTTTTGCCGCCACCGGGTCTTAATTTGACGGAAAAGGAAAAGGAAAAGGAAAACGAATCGACGCCACCACAGGGATCGGCAACTTCAGTGCAACAATCGGTGGTGATGCTGCTGCCGATCGCTAATGCGGCGCGGGCTAAAGAATTTCTAGCCTCTCCGAAATCTGTCCATCAAATTCAGTGGGTTGACCGGACTTATCAAGGAGTTGAAATTAAAGAAACCGTTGACCGAATCCCGGAAAATTACTCAATTACTGCGATCGATGGCAAATATTTGGCGATCGCCAATAGTTCAGAGGCGATTAACCGTGCCATTGACACTTATAAAAAAGGAAATTCTCTGCGCGATCGATCTGGTTTTAATCAAGCTTGGAGAACCTTGGACAACTCCAGAGCCTTTGCTCAATTTTATGTGAATATACCCGTCGCCGCCAGTGTCACTGCGTTGCGATTAGATCGATCGGCTAATCCCCAGAGTTTAGCTGCCGTCCAACAACAACAGGGGATTGCCGCAAATATTATGCTGGAGTCGGAAGGGATCCGGTTTCAGAGTGTCGCGTGGCTGAAAGCAGACAGCGATCGCAAATATCTCATTCCCCAACCTGGGGATAACATCCTCAACCGCCTACCATCAGAAACCTCAATGGTCGTTTCCGGGGCAAATTTACAACAGTTATGGCAGGACTATACCCAAGGGGCCGGGACTAATCCCCTGGCACCGATCGACCCTGACTGGTTTATCACGGCGATTAAAAATACCACCAAATTAGATTTAGAGAAAGATTTATTGAATTGGATGGCGGGGGAATTCGCCCTGGGCTTAGTTCCCGCTGGTCAAAACAATGACGTTTCTTCGTTTCAGGCAGCCCTAGTGTTTATGGTAAAAGCAAGCGATCGCCGTGCCGCAGAAACCATTCTCACTCAGATCGATCGGGTAATGGCCGAGGAATATAACTTTAAAGTCCAACCAGGAAAAATTGGCGAACAACCCGTCGTGAATTGGACCTCAGAATATGGCGCTTTACAAATCACCCACGGCTGGCTTGATGGTGATTTGGCCTTTTTAACCTTTGGCGCCCCCCTGAGTAGCACATTTGTGCCCAAACCTAGCAATCCCCTGGGGATGAATCCGCAGTTCCAACAAGCGGTTCCCAGCCAGCTATCTCCGAACAATGGTCAATTCTTCATTGATGTGGAACAGATCGTTAACCAAAACCCTCCCAGTTGGCTGAGACTGCCTCCTGACCAAAAAACTATGGTCAACGGCATTCGTTCTATTGGGGTGACTGCGGCGGCGACAACTCCTCGAACCGCCCAGTATGAGATTTTTGTCCGGCTGAAAACTGCTGGCACACCGGCGCCTTTACCTCCCGCGAAAGCTAAGTAGTTGTTGGTTGTTGGTTGTTGGTTGTTGGTTGTTGGTTGTTGGTTGTTGGTTGTTGGTTGTTGGTTGTTGGTTGTTGGTTGTTGGTTGTTGGTGGTTGTTCGTTGTTCGTTGTTCGTTGTTGGTTACTTGGTATTTTTATATTTGCTCAGAAATAACTGACCAATAACAAATAACCATCAAGGAACAAACCAATAAATCTGATGATGCGGACAACCCAAGAATGGATACCATATAAAGAACTGAAAAATTAACGGTAAACCATTGAAGGGGTGAAATTTTTATGAATTTGGTGTTACTCCAGAATTATCTGGACAATGCAGCATTTGCCGTATTGCTGGTGACGATGATGCTTTATTGGGTGGGTGCTGCCTTTCCGGGGATTCCTTTGCTCTGGGGTTTGGGAACCAGTGGCATGGCGATCGCCAACCTCTGCATGGCCACCTTACTCGGTGCCCGTTGGATCGAAGCCGGTTACTTTCCCTTGAGTAACTTGTATGAATCCCTCTTTTTCCTGGCTTGGGGCATTACCACCATGCATTTGATTGCGGAAAATATGAGCCGCAGCCGCTTGGTGGGAGTGGCTACCGCACCCGTGGCAATGGGAATTACCGCTTTTGCCGCTTTAACCTTGCCCCCACAAATGCAATCCGCTGAACCCCTGGTTCCAGCCTTAAAATCTAACTGGCTGATGATGCACGTCAGCGTGATGATGCTGAGTTATTCCACCCTGATGGTGGGTGCGGTATTGGCGATCGCCTTCCTAATTGTCACTCGCGGACAAGCGGTGGAACTCCGAGGCAGTTCCATTGGTAACGGCGCCTACCGCAACTCAGAAAATCGCTTACAACTAGGGGCTGACGCCTTAGTAATCAATCAATTTAGCCCTACGACCACCGCCGAAGCCTGCCCCCGCGAAGGCGGGGGTGCCGGATTTACCCAGAATAATGGCAGCCCTGGGAGTTCCTCCAACGTGGCACTCCTGGAACCCAAGCAGGTGAAAACCGCCGGACAATTCCCAGAAGCCACCACCCTCTCTCCGCAACGTCTCAGCCTTGCGGAAACCCTGGATAACATTAGTTATCGGATCATTGGTCTGGGATTTCCCCTGCTGACCATTGGGATTATTGCCGGGGCAGTTTGGGCCAATGAAGCTTGGGGCACCTACTGGAGTTGGGATCCCAAAGAAACTTGGGCCTTGATTACCTGGTTGGTATTCGCCGCCTATCTTCATGCCCGGATTACCCGGGGTTGGCAAGGTCGCCGTCCAGCAATTTTAGCCGCCACTGGTTTTGTGGTCGTTTGGATCTGCTATCTTGGGGTCAATCTTTTGGGCAAAGGTTTGCACTCTTACGGTTGGTTTTTCTAACGTTTATTTGTTGTTGGTTGTTGGTTGTTTGTTATTTGTTGGTTGTTGGCTGTTATATTACTGACAAGAAGGCTGGCAAATAACGAATAACCAATAACGAACAACGAACAACCAACAAAAGAATCCCTACCCAACAACGAACAACAAACAACCAACAACAAACAACAAACAACCAATAACAGTCAATTTGAAAAAATAAGTCCATAAAGGAGATAATGATGGCAGACAAATTTGAAGCCCTCCATGAAGGCGATGTGATTTCTACCAGTGGTAGTAGCTTAATGTTTCAATGCACTTTCAAAGTTAGTGAATTTATGACAATTCTTCATAGTAAATTAGAAGAAGAAAGTCTATTTTCCGAAGGAATCGATTGTGAAGTTCTCAGCCCCGGCAAGCAATGGCGCAAAGGCAAGATTCAACTCCGTTTAGAGTTTTGTCCCGATGAGGAAGACTCGGAAAATCTGGAATAGACTTAACCCATTTTTAAAGGAGATGAATTAAGATTGGGTTAGGGTATTTTTTTACCATTCGTTCAAGCCTGATTAAATTTATCCGATCCACCGGGGTTTTCCCAAATTTATCTGATAATTATGTTCGCATAAACATCAATTAAAAACCAGGTTTATAACCAGACAGTCAGTGATAAACCTGGTTTTTAAAACAACCTGTTATTTGGAAAAAAAAGAACCATAAATCAAGCATTGCAGTGGATGTAACTCGAATCTAATCAGCCCAATTTATCTCCAATCGACGCATTTTAATGGGATTTCCTTTAAATTCTAAAGATTACACCTTTACTCTTAAATAAAAATCTAATGTTGCTGTCCCTGCGAATTGAAAATTTGGCTTTAGTTGACCATCTGGAATTAGAATTTGGTCAAGGTCTTAATGTCCTAACCGGGGAAACTGGCGCTGGTAAATCAATTATTTTGGATGCGGTGGATGTGGCGTTAGCGGGGAAAGTTAGCGGACGCATGATTCGCACGGGTACAGAGCGATCGCTCGTGGAGGCGACTTTTGCGGTGACACCATTGGTGGCGGAATGGTTACGAGAACAGGAAATCGATCCCCTAGATGGCAAGTGGTTGGTAGCGAGTCGGGATCTGAGTATGAATCGAACTGGGGCGATGCGGAGTCGTTCTCGACTCAACGGCATTTTGGTGAATCGAAAAATGATGGATTCCTTGCGCGATCGCCTCGTGGAAATTACCGCCCAAGGTCAAACCGTGCAACTGGGGCAACCCGCGAAACAACGAGACTGGCTGGATGCTTTTGGGGGCGCCGACTTAATTCAGCAACGGCAAGCGGTCGCAATAGCATTTACCCATTACAGCAAATGTCAAGAAACCTTAGAAAATCGGCGGAAATCAGAACAACAACGGTTACAACGCTTAGATGTCCTGCAATATCAAGTCAGAGAACTCAGTGAAGCTGCTTTAACCGATCCGGAAGAATTGCACCAGCTTGAACAAGAACGCCAGCGTCTCAGTCATGTGGTGGAACTGCAACAACAAAGTTATCAAGTTTATCAAGCACTTTACCAAAACGATCGCGGGTCGGAAGCCGCAGCGGATCTCCTCGGTCAAGTGGAGTCCACGATCGCCGACATGGTGCAATATGATGCCGAATTACAATCGGTTTTGGATTTAGTGAAAGAAGCCTTAACCGATGTGGTGGAAGCGGGACGGCAAATGAGTCGCTATAGTGCCAGTTTGGAAGCGGATCCCGACCGTCTCGAAGAAGTGGAACAGCGAATTAATGAACTGAAAAAGATTTGCCGCAAGTATGGCCCCACCTTGCCAGAAGCGATCGCCTATTACCACCGCATTGAAACAGAACTCGCGGCAATCACCAGTGGTGAAGAATCTTTAGAAAAATTAGAGCAAGTCTATGAACAAGCTTACCGGGAACTGAAAAATCGTTGTAGCCAGTTAACCGACTTGCGTCGAGTGGCGGCGAAAAACCTCGGCGATCGCCTCTTGGAAGAACTCCGACCCTTGGCAATGGATAAAGTCCGCTTTGAAGTGGAGATTACACCGATCGCCCCTACCAGTACCGGCGCCGATCGGATTACTTTTTTATTTAGTCCCAATCCGGGGGAACCTTTGCAACCCTTGAGTGAAACCGCCTCTGGGGGTGAAATGAGTCGTTTTCTCTTAGCCCTAAAAGCTTGTTTTATCGATGTAGAGGTATCCTCAACCTTGGTATTTGATGAAATTGATGTCGGCGTTTCCGGCAGAGTTGCCCAGGCGATCGCGGAAAAACTGCACCAACTCAGCCATCGGCAGCAAGTCTTATTTGTCACCCACCAACCCATTGTCGCCGCAATGGCGGATCATCATTTTCATGTCCGTAAACAAATCATCACCGCTGATTCCGTAGATTACCCAGGGGACGATTCAGACAATGACAATGGACAGCGGACTGTGGTACGAGTTCAGCCTTTAGCCAATCACCAACGTCGGGAAGAATTGGCCCAACTTGCCGGTGGCAAGTCTGCGGGAGAGGCGATCGCTTTTGCTGAATCTCTCCTCAGCCAAGCGGAACAAGTCCGTCAAAATAAACGCAACTATCCGGTTTCTTCTGCGTGATTTTTCTGTGAAATACCACCGCTGATGGCTAATTCGCATCCTGAAGCTAATACAATTTACCAAAATCCATCCAACAGCCCCTAACATTCTTCGGGTGGGCAGGCATTAAGAGAGATGCATAGAAGAGAGATGCTGCCGGAGTGTGGGAGGGATGGGAAGCCGCCATCGAGGGGTGGCAAGCCGCCATCGAAGCCGCCATCGAAGCCGCCATCGGTGTGTGGCGTGTGGGGCCGCCATCGGGGTGGGGGGGTGTAGGGGAAACAATTATCAATTATCAATTATCAATTATCAATTATCAATTATCAATTATCAATTATCAATTATCAATTATTCCCTGCTCCCGTCTG